>JBAUID010000054.1:0-9702 GCA_049680625.1 Burkholderiaceae bacterium
CCAGCAGAAAATCCTTTATAAAACCTTAATAAGCAGTGGCTTTCAGGGAGGTATTTAAGGGCCGGGTGTAAATCTGTAAGCGACAGGTCGGAAAACAGCTGTAACTATCGATTTCTGGCGATGCACAAACCATGTGCGCCTAGTATGCTCTGCGCCCATGAAAGTAAAACTATCAATCATCATCTCTGCCAGGCTCATCTCCGGCCAGGCAAATGCCGAGCAACAGGTAATCGTGATCGGGGCGACCAAATGCGCCGGTCGGTGTTCACGCTGCCGCCGAAGGTTTGATCCGGAAGTCACTCGATATGCAGGCGGCATCGCGCCAGTCTGAATAGAAAAAGCCCGGCGGATTCGGCCGACTTGTGAATACATATCTTTCTCGCACCCGACTAGCCAGTCTGCTTTATTTGCGCCTGCCACTTCTTTCCGAGTTTTACAACTAGCCTAGCGGCTTGCCGCGAAACCGCGCGATAGCCTCCGCGCGTGAACTGGCTCTCAGTGTCTTCAAAATACGCGAGACGTGAACTTTTACGGTGCCCTCAGCTATATCGAGCTGTCTTGCGATTGCACGATTTCCAAGGCCACCCAGCATCAGTTTTAACACATCCATTTGTCGCGGACTAAGAATTCGTATCGGATCGTCGTTCTCGTCAGGGACATGTGGCGCGGTCGGGTGCTCCAAATTGCGAGGTTCGAGCTCAGAAAGAATGCCTGCCGCTGTTTGAATCAAATCAGTCGGTGATAGCGATTTATCTAATATATCGCGTGCGCCTAATGATAAGCATTGCCGCTTTGCCGATTCCGATGTGTATCCTGATACAACAATAATCGGTACTCGCGGTAGAAGGTTAAGCGCGGCGCGCAAGCTTTCGATACCAGAAGCATCAGGTAGTTCAAGGTCCAAAAACACGCAATCAAAGCCTTTGCCATGCTGATGAACGCTGGCGCGCATTCCCGCGACACTCTCCGCGGTGACACAGTTTGCATCGCGAACGAACATTTTCATCAATGACACGAATCCGTCACGAAACAACGGATGATCATCGACTATGAGAAGTTTGTATCGACCGTTGAATGCTTGGTATTTACCCAGGGATAAATCAGATGCATGAAACTTGGACGGGTCGGGCTGGCTCGATGCACTTATCATGGGAATTCCTTCGAAACATTACGTATGTATCAGAACACTTCGCATTGTACTAATTCGCGCAGCAGTCCGATCATTATGGAGGGCAAACGTGATTCGTCAATCCATTTTTGCTTGCTTTGACTTCAGCAGTGAATGAACAGATCTACTTGCCGCAACCACCGTGAGCAGTATCGTGCCCGTGTACTACTTTCGGCCTAGTTCTTTATAATGAACCAGGGTTCTGTTGAGTAAGATGGGCACCTAAATTTTGACAGCAGCAACAAGGTGTTCTGCGTTTGCCGTACACGTATTCAGCAGTGGTTTTGTGCAACCTTAAGGTAGGAGAATCTGACGGCACAGACAATGACTACTTCGAACAGGAAATGCAGTTTTTCTCGATAACTGCCTTATAGTGCATTTCTTTGTCGCGGCGTTATTCGCGCGTTGGTGTCCAGGAATTCCTCTTCAGCCCCCAGGCATTACCATTAACTTATGCAACCTTCCACTGACTCGCCCCTTCAATTTGGCCAGGGTTTTCGGCCGCCAGCTGAGACCGTGAAAGGACTCCCAGGACCGTTTGCTTGGCCGATTATTGGCAATGTGCTGCCATTTCTGACTTCCCCCCCGCACATAGTCTTAGAGCGCTGGGCAGCAGAGTACGGTTCCGCGTACCGCTATCAGCAAGGGGGAGCATCCGTTGTTGCAATATCCAACCAGACACTCAGCAAAGAGATACTCAAGGCGCGCCCGAAAACGTTTCGGCGCCATCAACGGCTGGCGGACGTGATTGAATCGACCGGATTTCGCGGGGTATTCACCGCTGAGGGTGCAACCTGGGAACGCCAGCGGCGCCTGATCATGCGCGGCCTTACGCCAACCGTTGTCAATGGAGTGGCGGGGCACATCGACACGGTCGTTCAGCGACTGGCCGAGCGATGGCGAATCGATGCTACGGACCCGCAGGCTGACTTGAAGCACTTTTCTATGGATGTGGTTATGTGGGCGTCAATGGGCTTGGATATCAATTGTGTTGATAACCCGAAACAAGCCCTTTCTCGTTCCGTAGACGATTGGTTCAAAGATATTAGTAAGCAGGTGCGATACCCAAGCGCCCTGTACGCGATTTCTGAGCGCCTCACTGGAAACAGAGGCGTTAACTCCAGAAAGGTGTTACGAGACGCTGCAAATGACGCCATTAATGGAGCGCGAGAACGTCATTCTGCCGATCCAACTCAATCGAACATTCTGATGGCGCTGCTCCGTGCTCGATTAGAGCCAGGGACTGACTTCACCGACGAGGACATCATCGGTAATACCGCGACGATGCTGCTCGCAGGGCAAGAGACGACGGCAAGCGCCATCAGCTGGGCGCTTTACTACCTCGCTAAAGACACAGATTACTGCGGCGCGCTGCGTGCTTGTGTTGAACGGATGCCACGTGACTCGGATACAGCACTCGGTCGGCGCATTCCTGACGAAGTCCAGCGGTTTTGCAATGACGTTCTGCGTTTGCGTCCAGTTGCGCCGATGCTTGGGTTGATGACGATGGAGCCTGTGTCGCTTGGTGGATTACGGCTAGAGGCTGGCCAAAAACTTGTGCTTTTATTGCGTGAGAAAGACAATCGGTTCGGCCCGAAAACGCTGCCACGATTCATTCCGCTACCGCCACGGCCAGCTTCGTCTGGCGCAATCTATCGGGATGACAGTCTTGCGTTTGGTGCGGGACCCCGTCTTTGCCCAGGCCGGTACCTTGCGATACTCGAAATGATGAGCGTCATCGCGATGGTTGTGTGCGATTTCGATATTAGCCTTGACTCTTCGGGGTCGACAGATCCCAGTGAAGGTTATTCGTTCTCGATGCACCCTGAACGGTTGCCTATACGACTTACTCCTCGGCGGCCAGTGTTGACTTGACCGACAGCGCCCCTATCGTCAATGTGACTAGGCCACCCGCTACTCCAATGCCTGTACACGCCGAACTTCCGCAACTAGCATCCGCTGCATATGGTTAGGAGCGAAGGGTTTGAACAAAATCGGAACACTTTTATCCCGTAATTCAGGCACGTCTGGCGACGCCGTAATCAATATAGCCCCAACAAGGTTGGTGTAATAATTCTTCGCAAATGCAATGACGTCGAGTCCGTTTTCTTCATCTGCGCGAAGGTTCAGGTCGCATAAGACCACATCGAAAGGACTTTCACTCTCAGCGATCAACGCTTTCGCGCTCGTCGCGTCAGTCGCCAGTGCCGTAACGACGCCCCATGACTGCAATAACTGAACGATATTGCTGCTGACGAGGTTGTCGTCCTCAACAATCAGTATTCGTGCCCCATTGAGTTCTCTGACCTTTCCGCCTACGATTGTTGCGTCCGAGTTTGAGGCTAAAAACGTCTCTTCTGATACAGCAGGTGTACCGCCTAAAATTCGAACTGCCGGCAAACTGATTCTAAAACTCGTGTAACGTCCGACTGTCGAAGCAACTTTGACTGAGTGACCAGGCAGCGCGTTGATGATTCGTTTCACGTTATACAAACCCAGTCCCGCACTGTCGTTACTAACCCGGTCAATCGAGAACTCCTCGTCAAACACACTTTCAAGTGCTTCAGTCGCAATTCCGATGCCGTTGTCGATAACGGTAACAAGAATCTGATCGTCCACACGGCGAGCGCCAACACTAATAAATGATCGAAGTGCATTGGCGTTTCGGAACTTGGTTGAGTTGCTTAGCAGAGATTGCAATACCGTCGTCAGATTGCCGAGGTTTGATACACCATCCCACCCCGCCACAGAGCGCCCAATCCATACGCGTACTTCAATATTGTTGACCTTAGCGAGCGGAGTATGCAAAAGGGCAGTATTAGTCAGCAAATCGCCAATGTTGACTCTGGATGGGCCCGATAGTTGTTCACTTCCAACAGGGAATACGTCGCGGGCGATTTCCTGCACTTGACTTTTCAACGCTTCGAATGCGTAGGCTAATGGCGCTAACGGCGTATTGCCTGATGCGATGGCTTTGCCTTCCTGTCCCAGAAGCGCCATCTGAATGCTGACCGCTGCCATTGGTTGGCGTATGTCATGAGTGATAGCTCGGGCAAGTTTCCTGTGCCGCTCGGCCAAATCCGTAGCCAATGCTTCCGATTCTTCGGCTGCGCGCGCACTGCGCTCTAGTTCCAGCGTGCGATCGAACAAATTGCGCTCGCGGCGATAATTGTTGTACCAGACAGCCGCTCCACCTAGGATCGCTATCGTTAATCCCGTACCGGCGAGCAACGCCTGTATTGGATCTTGAAAGGATATGTATACCAAGGCTGCGGATGAGATCGTCGAGGCCGCAAGCAACCAACTGATGCGCAATCGAATAAAGGGGAAGGTAAAAAATATAATCAAGATCTGCGTTGTCACTGAACGCCAACCGCCGCCAACCGTGTGCGGTATTCCTGAGCGCGACATCTGCATCTTCAAGGTGACAATACCCAGCGTATAAACAGCAATCACAAAGAACGTTGCCAGGTAAGCCCAATTACGCAACCAAAAGCGCCAGAATGAGGCGGTAATTAGCAGAAACATGAAAATGACAACAACACGTATTAGTCTGCTGCGTTGCGTGCCATGTATCCAGCCACCAAAGTCTCCCTGAAAACCGGAGAACCCGTAGATTAGGTACGCAAGTAACGAACCCATACCCATGAGTGCGATCGCAAAGAATGTTTGGGACAGGCCGTCCGCTAGAAAATGCTCCTGGAAACGAGCCGCTTCTTTTGCGTCCGTAAACGGTGCCGGGAGAAGTCCTTGAAACGTCTTGCGAATTGAATTCATTGGGTTATCGTTGGAAAGCGGGGCGCGCCCTGGGTAACACGTCAAGGATCGGTTGCCATATCACGACAGGTTCGCAAACGTGTGCGTCACAGGCCTGCGAAATCGTACCGAACCGATACCCGTGGCATTTCTACTGGCAGCCAATTGACGACAGATCACGGGCAATTTTGCGTTACTTTTTACGCCGGAATAGGAGGACGCGCTCAAGGCCAAGTTTTTCGTAAACGGCTGGGCTAGGGGCTGTGGTACCGGCACTAACACGACCATAGTAGCTCTCCGATACGCCGAGGAATCGAGCAACCGCCGCTTTAGATCCATAGTCTTCGACAATTGCGAACAGCGCATCTCGAACATCTACTTCGGTGAGTACATCGGATTTACGCAAGAGTGCCATCGCCTGCTTGGCTGAAAGCTGATTCAATGAGTTTGTCGCTACGATAAACGCATACGGTTGAAGTAAAGACAGCCCTACTATAACTAGAAACCCGACGTTTGACTGCGGCTCTCAATGTCGACACTGTTAACGACCTCACCAGATCGGGGGAGGGCCGCGCTTCAAAGCTCAATCCGTGGGGCGTAGGGTGACTGTATGATCAATTTGGCGTCTTTAAGCAGTCGGTACCTCAAGTATGCGGTACACACCAGACACAATACTCAGGACACCGCTCGCACGTAGGAGAACTGGCGAACTCGACTATTCCGAAAAGCCCGGAAGGCAAGCGCTCCAAACTACGTTGCAATGAACGTTAGCAATATGCAGTTTGCGGAGCTAGGTTGGAGAGACAGACAATCGTTCGACTCGGAGAAGCAACTTATTCGCAAGACATTTTCAGTGCGTGCGAGGTGCCGCGTCAACATCCGTTTTGGAAAAATCGTCTCCTTTGAAGAGAAGGGGTTCTCGGGTGGCCTTGGCGAGTGCGTAGGAAAAACAATCGCCAAAGTTCAGCGCGGCCGAGTGGCGGCCTTTTCCAAAGTCTGCATAGGCCTGGCGCGCCAGCCGGGCTTGCTCTTCGGTAACTGGTTCAATGGTGATGCCGGCGCGCCGAATTAAGGCGTCAAACTGTTGTCCGCCCGTTACGCTTTGGGAGTCAACGACGACAGCCGCCTCAACATAGTTCGCTGCCGAGATTCGGCAACTGGGTGCCTGTGCAATGGCATTGGCAAAGCTGGCGGCGTCCACTTCATCGAACAAAATCGCGATGATCGCTGAGCTATCGATGATCACCTGGGCAACCCGCGCTCGTCATACAAAAATTCAGTATGATCGGTTGGTGCGCTCGAAAGGCCTGCGGCGCACCGCTGACCGATTGCCAGGAGTTCTTCCGCGGACGCCGTACTGTGCACACGGCGCAACCGCTCGAGGCGTTCACGCAATGCTTCGATGACTGCCTGGGTCATCGTTTCGCCGGTCTCCTGAGCAAGGGCCTGGGCTAACTCGTGCGCTTGCGGGTCCTTAATGTTGAGGGACATGATTCTTCCTTGGTAGAAATAGTTCTGCCTATCTTTACGATAAAGCAGCGCGCTAGTTCGTGCAAGGCCATTAGGTACCTTCACCGTTCCTTGTACTTATAGTGTTCGTATTGCGTGGAATAATAAAGTCTTTTATAATCAATCACCTATTGCGCATAATTAAGATTATGTCAAATTGAAAATGCCGCATGAGGCTATTGACTAATTCATGTTAGTTTATTAGACTAAGGTCGATTAGTCCTGTAGTCGCACCCATGCCCAAAACCGTCAACATCCACGAAGCAAAGACCAATCTGTCCAGGCTGATTGAAGCAGCGGTCAATGGAGAGTCATTTGTCATCGCCAAAGCCGGCAAACCGCTGGTCAAAGTCGAAGCATTAAGGCCATCGGATTCTGTTGGCCCAAAGCGGCTTGGATTCCTTGCCGGGCAATTTGAAGTTCCCGATGACTTTGACTCGATGGGTCAGTCAGATATCGATGCGCTCTTTGGCGATAAGAATTGAAGTACCTGGTCGACACTCACCTACTACTGTGGGCTGCGTCCGACCCTGGTCGTTTATCGACTACCGCTCGAAGCGTGATTGAAGATACTGACAATGCGCTGTATTTCAGCGTTGCCGCCCTATGGGAGGTAGTCATTAAGGGCTCACTCAATCGGGCTGACTTTGTTGTTGACCCAGCACTACTAAGGCGCGGGCTCGTCAACAACGGATATTTCGAATTACCGATCGATGGCAACCACGTTCTCGCCGTCACGGGGCTTCCCGACATACATCGCGACCCGTTCGATCGAATTCAAATAGCACAAGCGCGCGTCGACGGGTTTCAGTTCCTCACCGCTGATTCGGCGGTTGCCGCGTACGGTGATCCGGTAAGAAAGGTTTAAAACCTGACATCGATCTCAATTCTGCCAATGGCACTGAATACGAAGGGACTTTCCAAATTTGGTCAGTAACGATCGGAATGTACCAACCTAAAATCAGGCCACGGGCGCCCGCCGCCCAATCCATACGTTGAGTGCCGAGCGCCCGAACCTTCATTACGTTATCCGGCGCAGCAGGATAGATTCTTCACATTCATGTCGAATGTTTGCGCAGCCAGCTTAATGCCTTCCACCGTGGTCAGATATGGGAAAATCATTGCGCCCAGTTCATCGTAGGTCATACCCGCCTTGATGGCCATCGCGGCCGTCTGAATACTGTCCGCGCCCTCTGGTGCCAGTATGTGTGCGCCGAGTAAACAATGAGAGTCCGCATCAGCTACCAATTTGATGAGGCCGCGGGTATCGCGTGCCGCCAGGGCGCGCGGCACATTGTCCAAGGTCAGCACCGAAACCTTAACCGCATGTCCGGCCTTTTCTGCTGCCGCTTCGGTAAGCCCGACGCTGGCAACTTGTGGATCGGTAAACACCACAGCCGGCATTGCGGTGTTGTCGTAACTCAAACTATTGCCATTGAACGCATTCTTTGCAGCCAACTTGGCACCGTAAGCTGCCATATAAACAAATTGGTCCGTGCCGGTCACATCGCCTGCAGCGTAAACATTATCTCGGGATGTTCGCATCTGTCCATCGATGACAATTGCGCCGTTATCTCGCGTATCGATACTGGCGTTCGGCAGGTTCAGGCGGTCGGTGTTTGGCATGCGGCCGGTGGCGATAAGAACTTTTTCAGCCCGCAGGATTTGATTTCTGTTCGGACCCGAGACCAATAGCTCGACCCCGTCGCTCGTTTGTTGGATGCTTTGATACCGAATCGATTTGACGAACGTGATGCCTTCACTTTCAAAGTGACCGGTCAGTGATCGTGAAATTTCCGGCTCCGCCTCTGGGAGCAAACCGCGTCGGCTAACGATCGTGACCGACACGCCGGCGCGGGCGTAAGCTTGGGCTATTTCAGCGCCGATATACCCAGCACCGATAACCAGCAAGGATTTGGGCAGCGCTTCAAGCTCCAATGCCGTCGTGCTCGTCAGATACGGTACGGACTCAATACCATCGATTGCCGGAATTGTCGGTCGAGTGCCGGTGGCGATGATGACCTTGTTAGCCGCGACAGGCTGACTATCCATTCGCAAGCCACCGTCATCGCCGAAAGATGCTTCACCTTGGAAATAATTGACCCGATCATAAGCAGTCAATACATCGGTGTATTTCGCCTGGCGCAAGTCGTCAACCAATGCCTGCTTTTGCCGCATGAGAGCAGACCAGTCAGTAACAGTCGCTGTGGCGTCAATACCGTCGAATCGAGCACTAGCTCGTGCATTGTGCAACGTCTCTACGGCACGAATCAATGCCTTGGACGGCACGCACCCGACGTTCACACAGGTCCCGCCGATAGTTCCGTGCCCAATCAGGGCCACTCGTGCACCCTCGTCGGCCGCAGTGATCGCTGCAGAAAATCCGGCCGATCCCGCACCGATAACGGCGACATCAAAGTCTTCATTGATATTGTTAGCGCAACAATCCGACATATTCCGTTCCCGAGGTTTAAACGAATGTAGTGTTTTGAGGCCAGATTTAAGCGCTAGCAGGACGCTTGGAACGCCGCCAGAGCGCATAGATTGTGATGCCGATAAACACCACTAGACCGGGCATCAATACATAATCCGCATAGCCAATCATCGCGCCCAGTCCAACGACACCAAGCAGGATGAACAGGACGGGTGTGAAACAGCACAACGCAACCACTATTGTCCCAATGACCCCGGTAGCCAACAACTTGTCCTTAAACACATTAATCACCTGTTGACGGAACAACGGTTGAGGGATAGCCGATGGACGCGGTCGCAGCCCGTATTTGATCACCGTTGGTCCTGGCATCATCAAACGCGACTGTCGCGGATCGATCGTCCAGGGTGGCGCTGACAGACAAAACACCGTCCACCGCGGAAATAGCTTTTTTAACCATGTACGGACAAGACGCACAATTCATGCCGGGTACAGACAACTTAACGGTTGCATTTGCGGCCCAGACACTGGTCGCGCTGAGCAGGAACGTTATGGCAGCAATTTTGATAATTTTGTTCATGGAAATCTCCAGTCGATTCGTATCGCGGGTTAGCCAAGAATCAGGGGAACGATCAGCGGCCACATCAACGCCAGTGCAATCAGTATCGTCGCAGACCAAAGCCCGATCTTTACAACGCGATTGGGCAAGGGCCGTACACAGGCGTCGTCTGGGGCGCAGCGCTTGGGTTTGAAATACACCAACCAAAAGCCGTACCCAAGCAGCACAGCCGTGATGCCAATAAAGATCGGCTGATAGGCGGACAAAGCGGTCAGGTTG
>JBAUID010000055.1:0-4499 GCA_049680625.1 Burkholderiaceae bacterium
CACAGCCTGCATATGCGAGGTCGTGCCATCGATATTCGCTTACCCGGCGTGTCAATGAAAGAGCTGCATTACGCGGCACTGGATCTCGGCGCCGGCGGAGTTGGCTTTTATAATCGGTTTGTCCATCTGGACACAGGCCCGGTTCGGCGCTGGTAACAAGAACTTAGCTGAAGCGATTCGCGCGGCCCCTGGCCGCGTCACGAGTTACTGCCAATGCCTGCTTAACGGGATGCGAGCAAAAACTATTGTTTCTTGGAGATCGCTAAGAGCTGGTATGGTGAAAACTCGCAGCTTTTACACCGACGTTCTCTAATGTCAGCCCTCAATAGATTAAACGTCGCGATGCAGTAAATTCACCGACGGGAGGCGAAGATCATGACAAATAAGCTAAAGATTGCCCAACTGGGCAGCCTCAACGACCGGGAACCAGCCTACGCCCTGGTCGGCGAGGTTGATCTGGTTATTGTTCGGTTTGATGATGAGGTCTCTGTCTTGTATGGCCGCTGCCAGCACCGGGGCGCGTTGATGTCGGATGGTTTTGTCCGCGGCAACAACCTGATCTGCGGCGTCCACGACTGGGACTACCGTCTCGATTCTGGCGTATCTCAATACAACAACAGCGAAGCATTGAAAAAATTTCGGTGCTGGATTGATGATGATGCCGTTCTGGTAGACGAGGATGAAATCGCCGACTGGGCAAAAAACAACCCACAACCTTTTGATCGTGACGACTATCTTGGCCTGTATGCCGATACCAGCCACGGTACAACAGAGGAACCAAGCAACCAGCTGATCCGAATCTACGCCAAAGATGCTTTGTCGGTCACCGGACACCACGGCGCAGTGGCATCGATGGGAGTGCCGCGAACCGAACTGCCGGTCTGGGATGACATTCAGTTACTGACCGCCCAATTAAGCCGGCCCCCACTGCTTGATGATGAACCGGTCAGTACTAATGTGGTCATTGGTCCGAATGCGGCCAGGCCCCTCGAGCTGGCCATACCCTTGTTCGTATCCGATATGAGCTATGGAGCGTTATCCGAACCAGCCAAAGTGGCCCTGGCACGCGGCGCGGAAATGGCGGGCACTGGCATTTGCTCAGGTGAAGGCGGAATGCTGCCTGAGGAGCAGGCTGAGAATTCCCGCTACTTCTATGAATTGGCCTCGGGCCGATTCGGTTTTGGCTGGGACAAGCTTGCTCGTGTTCAGGCTTTTCACTTTAAAGGCGGCCAGGGCGCAAAAACCGGCACCGGTGGGCATCTTCCCGGCTCAAAAGTCCAGGGCAAGATTGCCCAGGTACGCGAATTGAAAGAAGGGCAAGCCGCGGTTTCTCCGTCACGATTTCCTGACTGGCGCGACCCAGGTCAGATCCGTGACTTCGCTGACGAAGTTCGTGCGCGCACCGGCGGCATTCCCATTGGCTACAAATTGTCAGCACAACACATCGAAAAAGACATCGATGCCGCCCTTGATGTTGGCGTTGACTACATCATTCTGGATGGCCGTGGTGGCGGCACCGGTGCCGCGCCGGTTATCTTTCGGGACAATATTTCTGTACCAACAATTCCAGCCCTCGCCCGAGCCCGGCGCCATCTGGACACGCTCGGTCGCAAAGACATCACGCTGGTCATTACTGGCGGCCTGCGAAAGCCCGGAGACTTTATCAAAGCCCTGGCCCTGGGCGCTGACGCCATTGCATTGTCGAACGCCGCCATGCAGGCCATTGGCTGCATCGCAATGCGCGCCTGCCACACCAACAATTGCCCGGTTGGCATCGCAACACAAAAACCGCACCTGACAGACCGGCTAATTGTCGACAAATCAGCTCAGCAGCTCAGTAACTTCTTAAAGGCATCAACCGAGCTGATGCAAGTCATGGCCAGGGCCTGCGGCCACGGCTCACTGTCAGGATTTTGTATTGACGACCTAACGACCTGGCGAAAAGATTACGCCAGCCTGACCGGTGTCGCCTATGGCGGTGTGGCATGAACCCGATAAATTCTCTCCAGCCTGACAATGCACCACCAACCTGGCCGGCTGAAGACTTTTCGCGTGTGCCCTATGCGGTATTCTCTGACCCGGCGATCTATCAACTCGAAATGCAGCGCTTGTTTGCCGGGCCAACCTGGCATTACCTGGGCCTCGAGGTTGAGCTACCCAAGCCGGGCGACTACCAAACCACTTTGGTTGGCGAGACCAGCATCATCGTGATTCGCGGACGTGACGGACAGATACGCGCAATGGAAAACAGCTGCGCTCACCGCGGCGCACAACTTGTCAGCAAGCCTCGCGGCAACCATATGCGTCTGACCTGCCCTTACCATTTGTGGACTTACGACCTGACCGGTAGCCTGGTCGGCGTGCCACTGGAAAAAGGCATCAAGGGCAAAGGTGGCATGCCCGATTCGTTTGACAAAAGCTGTCACGGACTCAAAACGATCCGCTGCGAGGTTTTTGGCGGCATGGTCTTTGGCACATACAGTACCGACGTCGCACCATTGCAGCAATACCTCGGACCAACCGTCTGCGAACAAATCATGCGCCTGGTCGGCCAGCGCAAACCCAAGGTGCTTGGCTACTTTCGTCAACGCATCCCGGGTAATTGGAAGCTGTATAACGAAAACGTGCGCGACCCCTACCATGCACCGCTGTTGCACTTATTCCAGGTGACGTTTGGTATCCAGACGCCGGCGATGAAAGGCGGTATCAGACTCGATGCTGACGGCAAGAACGTCTGGAATCACTCGATAAATACAGCCCAGGACGCGAAAGACGTGGGTGTGCTTGAGCAGGCCTACGAAGGCACGGGAAAGTTCCAGCCAAAGATGCGGATGGCAGACCCGTCAATGGTCCAGGTGCCACTTGATCTGAACGACGATATCCGCACCACCATCTTGTCGGTATTTCCGGCGCTGATTCTTGCGCAGGTCGACAATACCTACACAATCCGACATCTGCGACCCAAGGGTGTTGATACCGTCGAGTTGCACATGACCTACCTTGGCTTCGACGATGATGATGAGAAACAAACCCTGGATAAGCTGCGCTGCGCCAACATGATCGGCGCGGCGGGTTATATCTCGATGGAAGACGGAGAAGCACTGCGCCTTGTGCAGCAAGGCATCAGGCAACGCGCCTCGGATCACGAAGTACTGGAAATGGGCGGAGTTGGCGAGATTGCCGATACGGATTACCTGGCCCAGGAAATTTCAATTCGGGGGTTCTGGCGGTACTATCACCAGCTCATGGGTTTTGCAGCGCCGGGCTCAACTGACGCAATCAACAACCCTGATTCCGGGCCATTGGGGCAGGCCAGATGACAGAGTTAAGCCTGGATGAGGCCGAACGCATCGCATCGCGCTTCCTGATTGATTACGCCGACTGCCTGGACACTGAACGCTATCAGGACTGGCCCGGATATTTCGACGAGTCGAATTGCCGCTATGAAATACGCTCGCGCGAAAATGAAGACCTGGGCCTGCCCGCAGCAATTATGTATTGTGACACCCACGGTATGCTCACCGACCGGGTAACCATGCTCGAAAAAGCACTGACCTACCGGCATTTGATTCTGCGCCATTTTATTAGCAATGTTCGAATCGTTGAGCACCATGTCAATAAGATAAAACTGCACGCAAACTACCAATTGATGCAAACCGATAACGACGGGGTTACTACCTTGTTTGGTGTTGGCCAGTACAAGCTAGTACTGACGGCACGCGGCCCACACTGGCGGGTGGCTGAAATGTTTGTCATTGTCGACAGCTTTGGGATCGACAACATGTTGGCGGTACCAATTTAGCAACCCGATGGAAACGGCAAGCAACGGTATGGAAAGATATACAGGCTGACGAGCCCGCCGGCGGCCATTGTCTAAACCGGCCCCGATCAGCCGCGTGTGCAACTAATCAGGGCCAGCCAACTAACTCAGAACCAGCGGTTCTACAATTACTTAGGTATGACGACCGTATCAATCACGTGAATGACACCGTTAGACGCACCAATGTCGGTTTTGATGACGTTGGCGCCGTCAATTGATACCTTGCCGTCAGCCGCTTTGACCATCAGCGAGCTACCCTGAACGGTTGGCACGTCACCAGTCTTCACGTCAGCCGCCATCACTTTACCTTTCACTACGTGGTAGGTCAGGATGGCTGTCAGCTTTTCTTTGTCCTTGAGCAAAGCCTCTAGCTGGTCTTTCGGGATTTTGGCAAAAGCTTCGTCGGTGGGGGCAAAAACGGTAAACGGCCCCTCACCTTTCAATGTGTCCACCAAGCCAGCAGCCTTGACGGCGGTGACAAGTGTGTTGAATGAACCCGCTGATACAGCGGTATCAACGATGTCGGCTGCCCAGGCCTGGGCAGACAGACCAACGGCTAAAACACTGGCACTTAAGGTCTTTTTCATGATTTTCCTCAGAAGTATCGATCGGGTTAAGAAGAAGTATTGCTAGATCGAAACTGGATAGTACATTCAGTGACTGATTAGTCACTGAATGA
>JBAUID010000056.1:0-3472 GCA_049680625.1 Burkholderiaceae bacterium
CGGCCACAACCAGCCGTTCCGACGCCGCTACAAAATCAAGGCGCTTTCGCGCCAGGCAGCTTCTGGGCGGCTTGGTCGAAGGTATAAAAACCGCCGAAGCCATCTTCGTATAGTCCAGCATGCGTCCTGCCTACGTGCAAAATCAATGTATCGGGAAAGCCAATGCTTTCAGGCCGATTGGCCTGCGCCAGGCGAAACTCAGATAGTGCCCGCCAGACTGTTGCTGAGTCCTCGAAAACGATCGACGTTTCCTCAAACAACGCTAGCAGGACTTGAGTCACCCCATCGCCATCAAGGCCGTACCGCTTGCCCGTCAAAGTCCAGACGGTCTCTGTCAACACAACGTCCGTGATCAACACATGGCCGCCCCCTGTGATCAGCTTTTCAGCCTTAGCGGCCTGAGCCTTGTTGTCCCGCAACAAGTAACGAAGCAAGACGTTGGTATCAATGGCAATCAACGTAGTTGGCTACGCAACGACTCATCGTCACTGATCTTCTTGTTGGCGCGGATGTGCTTAAGCAAGCCGTGCGCCGCCCCTGCTCGTTTCTTAACGATAGTCATCACGCCATCGGCCGAAAATATCTCAACTTCATCGCCAGGGTGAATATTCAGATGCTTGCATTGCTCAACAGGCAACGTAATTTGGCGCTTCGAACTAACAATCGGCATAGTCGATACCTTTTCGTTTGGATAATAAGTAAAGGATATATCAATCTTTACAAATAGGTCAATAGTAAAGTTTTTTCTCCAGCGAACGCGAGTGCCGGCTTAAGGTGCGATGCTGAAAGTAGTGATCGGAGACCAAACGACGGCTTAGGCAAGACCAGCCGTTCAGACCACCGACTCCACCTACTTAGAATTCGGTAAGATCGGCCAGGAGTAGGCAAGGCCGGGTTTAGATTGCTGGCAAAATTGGGGTTACAAAGTCACTTGATTGATAACCGATTGCGTAATGATGGATAGACAGACAACTGGATCGTCTAAGCAATTTGCCCATGTCGATAGATTGCGCAAGGTGCTTCAACATATCGAGCTGCGGCTTGGTGATCCGCTGGATCTTCACAGTTTGGCACGTGTGGCTAGTCTCTCACCCTACCATTTCCATCGTTTGTTTAAAGGGCATATGGGCGAAAGTATCGGAGCCTATGCCAGACGACGGCGGATCTCCGTGGCCGCAACTCATCTGGCCAGGATGCCACAAACCCCGATTCTGCAAATGGCCTTGATGGTTGGATTTAGTTCAGCAGAAGCATTTGCACGCGCATTCAAGCATCAGCTTGGTTGGACCCCAAGCAGTTGGCGAGACCACCATCTGCAACCGAGGCTGCAAAATAGCAAGCCGAGTCAGGTCATGAGCAATTCTGATCAGGCAGCGATACCCAAATCCGACAATGATTCAACTTCATTGGAATTGCGGTTGGCCTCCAGAAACGTCGTGAATCTGGTGCAACGCAAGACCGTCTCAGTTGCTTATTTGCGCCATATCGGTCCGTACGGACAGGACGTCAGTTGTTTTTACCGAACCATCGTGTACCCCTGGCTGGCGGCAAACAAGTTATTGGGCCGTCCGGTCTACGGGATTAGTCACGATGATCCACTTCTGGTTGACCCGTCACATTGTCGGTACGATGCCTGCGTCGAAGTCCCGGACGACTATGTTTCAAGCGCAGAAGCGAAAAGAGCTGTTATTCCGGGTGGTTTGTATGCGGTGTCAAATTTCGAGGGGACCGTCAGTGAGATAACTCATTTTTGGACTTCTTTGCTGACCGATTGGCTGCCCCAAAGCGGGCTAACTGTCGATGAACGGCCATCTTTTGAATACTACGCTCCTGAGCGAGGTACAAGTGACGATGCACGCACCTTTCGTTGCGACGTTTGCATACCTGTCTCGCCGAATTCGATCCAGCAAATCAACTGAATCCTCAATGAATCTGATGCCGCAATCTTCAATTTCCTCGATACTGTACATTGGTTTGCTGCTTAGTCTGTCCGGTAACGTGTATGCACAAACTGAAACCAATACCGCATGGCCTGCCTATATATCTGGATTAAAACCAGTACCTTCTGAGAGCTCGGTAAGCGCGACTCTGCCCGCAGATGTTGCTATCTCACCGCCTGACGCAAAAGTGCCCGCGGATAAGGCGCGATGGAGTGGCCAATGGCACGGCTGGGCTTGTCCAAATTGGCAATGCGACATCAAGGTGGCAATAGAGGCTGTATCAAAGACTGGTGCAACAGTCGTCTATGCAGCGGCAAATGCACGCATGGGCCAATTTAGCGAGCGCGCCAACGGTTTGTTCGAAAACGATGAGCTTTCAATCAGGTTAAGCACGGGCTCAAGGCTGATCATGCGGCTGCGAAACTCGGAAGAGATGGAAGTCTCAATTTGGAATTCAGATGGTCGCCTGTTGGCCGCCGGTGTGCTAACCATGAATCCTTTCACTTATGTTCGCGACTCGATTCGAGTTCCAACTTCATTGGAGTTCGATGGTAAGCCCCTGACACTCGAAGCGGTGACCTACAAGCCATTGGGCGTCGGTCCGTTTCCAACCATCATCATCAATCACGGCTCGACCAAACCTGAGATGGTTCGACATACCTGGACAAGTCCGGACCTGGCAGCATTCTTTACTGGCGCGGGTTGGCAGGTAATATTCCCGCAGCGCCGCGGTCGGGGCAAGTCTGATGGGGTGTATGACGAGGGATACAAAAAGGACCGCGCTGAGTACGCCTGCGACCCGCAAATCGCATTGCCAGGGTTGGAGCACGCGGTGGGTGATCTGAATGCAGTGATGGCCCACCTGCCAACACTTAGCGATGTAGACAGCCAGCGTTTGATCATAGGAGGCGTCTCACGCGGCGGAGTTCTAGCGGTAGTTTATGCCAGCGCCCATCCGACACAATTTCGAGGTGTCGTTAACTTTGTGGGTGGCTGGATGGACGAGAACTGCAAGCATGTCGACCAAATAAATATGCCGATGTTCGTTCGTGGGGCCAACTTTGATAAGCCCATGATCTGGCTTTACGGCGATATGGACCCATTTTATTCACTAGACCATAGTCGCAAGAACTTCGCCGCTTTTATTGAGGCCGGAGGCAAGGGTAGCTTTCTAGCGCTAAAACCCCCTAAGGGATATTCCGGACACGACATTCACGGTGATGCCTCCCTCTGGGGGCCAGCAATGAAGGAGTATTTATCCAACGCAATTGGGCGCTGACCGGCTCTTCTCAACTCCGCCTACGAAATTTATCTGACCGTCGGCTTTGGGCACTTCTGAGCCAGTCACGCTTAGCTACAATGAACGGCAGCTTTCTCCTCACCGGCCATTAAAAACGTAGATTATCGGCTTCTCTGACCAGCAAGAAACAACCAGTGGTGGTCACTCGACGACCCGGGTGGCGAACACCACGAGTTCGGGAGGCAGCGTTAATCCGAGCTGTCGCGCCGTGCGCAGGTTGATCACGAGATCA
>JBAUID010000057.1:0-14776 GCA_049680625.1 Burkholderiaceae bacterium
CATCCACTGACCCACGAAACCCTGCAAACCGAGTCGCAGATCTGGAACGATGTATCCGCGTTTGAAGCGGTTGAGTACCGGCCGGGATAAATCGGGAATCAATCAGCAGTCCCAAATTCAGCACGGATTAGTGTCAGCCCGTTTGATCGCCATTAAATGTTCGTACTTGAGCATCAACTGCGCCGGCGACTCGATGACATCGGGGTTCTCGGGAATACAGGCAACCGGACAAACCTGCTGGCATTGTGGTTCGTCGAAATGGCCAACACACTGGGTACAACGCTGCGGGTCGATTTCGTAAATTTCCGGCCCCATATAGATGGCATCGTTCGGACATTCCGGCTCGCAAACGTCACAATTGATGCACTCATCGGTAATCATCAACGCCATTAGTTCTTGCCAGCGTTTTTTTTGCCAGCTTTTGCGCCGTTTTTTGTAGCTTTTTTTGTGGCTTTTTTTGCAGATAGCCGGTCCGCCTGTGCCGGCACACGTTCGCGAATCCACTGCATAACAATCGGTGGGACAAATTTTTCGACGTCACCACCAAGCCGCGAAATTTCCCGGACCAGGGTGCCGGATACAAACTGGTACTGGTCAGACGGGGTCATAAAAATGGTTTCAATCCCGGGCATTAACTGCCGATTCATACCAGCCAGCTGAAACTCATAATCAAAGTCAGTAACCGACCGCAAGCCACGCAACACTACATCGCCCTGCTGCTCGCGCACCAGATTCACCAGCAAGCCCGAGAAGCGGATAACCCGAACGTTTTTGATCGGTGCCAGCGCGGCAGTCGCCATCTCAATCCGTTCATCAATAGTGAACAACGGGTTCTTCGCATTACTGTCTGCAATTGCCAGTACAACCTCATCAAATAGCAAGCCGGCACGGCGCATGATGTCTTCATGCCCACTAGTTAGCGGATCAAACGTGCCGGGGTAGATAGCGCGGGTCATGCGGGCTCCGAAGTATTTAACGAGTTAATCGGCTGGTGAGTCAGCAGGCTGATTTATTGGCTGACTTGTTTGTTCAAGCAAATAATAATGTACCTGCCCGGCTTGGCCGTTGCGCCAAACCATCCAGGTTGTCGCTGGGGCCTGGCCAGGGTCAAACGCCTGATCTGATTCTACGTATAGCAGGCCGCCGGGCCTGAGCACGGCACCCACAACAGGCAGCACCCGCACTAACCAGTCCCGGCCAAACGGCGGATCAAGGAACACCAGGTCAAATTGTTCGCGGCGCACGGCCGCCGAGCGCAATAAGGCAAGCGCATCCTGGCTAAGCACCTGGATGGCCTCGCCACATCGGCGGGCGCTGTCGTCCGTGCTGGCCCTGAGCTTGTCCACAACCAGGCGGGAAGCCCCGCTGACAGAGGGGTCGCGATCGTTAAGCAAGACCGTTGCAGCGCCTCGCGAGGCCGCCTCCAGGCCAAGTGCACCGGTCCCGGCAAACAGATCAAGACAAGCCGCGTTCTGTACCCGTGAACCAAGCCAGTTGAACACGGTCTCGCGAACCCGGTCAGGGGTTGGCCGCAACCCGTCAGCCGGTACCACAGCAAGCACTGTTCTGCGTAAGACACCGCCAACAATGCGAACCTGGTTTTTCGTCTGGTTATTCGTCTGGTTTTTGGAATTCGGACCAGGTGCGACACTGCGTCGCCGCTTGGGCTTCATAACTTCACTACTTTGCCGACTCCGGGGCAGCGGTGACAACCCCGGACGGCAGCGCGCCGACAACAACCGTGACGAGCTTGTCCGGGATAAGGCGTCGTTTCAAACTGTCGCGCACCTGGTCTAAGGTAACCGCATTGACACGTTCAACCCAGCGCTCCAGGTAATCAATATCAAGGTCGTGAAAACCGATTGCCGACATCAGACCAAGAATCTTACGGTTCGAGTCAACCCGAAAAACAAATCCGCCGGCGAGGTTGGTACGGGCGGCTTCCAGCTCTTCACTGGTCGGCCCTGTAACCACGTAGTCGGCAAGGACCTGGCGAACAACCCCCAGGGCTTGTTCAGTTTTTTCGCGCTGGGTCTGCAGACCAATGGTAAACAACCCGGGTTGGACTTTTAATGAAAATCCAGACGATACCCCGTAGGTGAGGCCACGTTTTTCGCGAACTTCCTTATATAAGCGGGAAACAAAACCACCTCCGCCCAACACGCTGTTGGCCAGCAAAAGCGGAAAATAATCGGGGTCGCCGCGGGCTATCAACGGCCCGCCAATCAGAATATGGCTCTGTGCGCCTGGGTGGGCGATGCGCTCTTCAACACCCGAGCTTAAGCGCGGAACCGATGGCATCTTCTGGCGATCCGCACCAGTAGCCGGCAGGCCTGCTACCAGAGTAGCGGCAATTTTCTCAGCAGTCGAACGATTAATCGCTCCGATCAAGGCCACTGTTGCCCGCGACCTGACGTAGTAATCCCGGTGAAAACGACGAATCTGTTGCGCACTGATGGCGGCGAGTTTTTCTTCGTCGAGTTGGTAGCCATAAGGATGAGTTCCGTAAGCCAGCCGGTAGTATGCGCGGCGTGCGATAATATTGGCGCGGGTATCCCCATCGCGAATTGCCTGCAGGATACGTTGCTTTTCACGCTGTATCGCGGCATCTTCGAAGCGCGGCGTCGTCAGCATATCGGTAAACAATGCCAGGGCCTGAGAAAGCTCCGGTTCCGTCAGGAGCGTGCGCAAGCGCACCGACGCACTATCATCCCCAGACCACGACGAGCGTTGGGCGCCAATCCGGGCAAAGGCATCCGCCACTTGTGCTTCGCTGCGCGGCCCTGCGCCGGCGTCAAGCATCGCAGCCGTCATCGAAGCCACACCAACCCCGGCAAACTGGTCGAGTCGATCGCCGGCGTCAAAACGTACTTCGATATCGAGCATTGGAATCGCGTCCGCTCGCATGAACAAAACGTCGACGCCGCTATTGGTCGTCCAGCGTTCTATTGGCAAGACAGCATGGGCCGACGCGAGCAAACCAAAGAAGGCAACAGTTCCGACTATCAGATGGGCTGCGCAACGATTCAACATATTTGTCATTAGTGACGCCTCCCGCCCGCCGGCGCAACCGGCTGGGTCGCCTGAGCACCTTGTTCGCGGCGTGGAGTCGATTCAATTGGTTGCGGCTCAAGCGTAGCCACTGTGAGCTTACCGGTATCGAAGTAGCTCCCGGCTACGCGCTGCACGTCAGCTACCGTAACCCGACGCACACCATCCAGAATGCGCGCTGCGTCAGTCACTTCAAAATTGGCCAACCGCATGGTTCCGGCCTCCATAACCTGGGAAAACAACGAGTCTTTTTCGTAAACCTGGCCGGCAACATAGCTGGCTTTAATGCGGGTCAGCTCATCATCATCAACCCCGTCAGAAGCAATTTTCCGGATCTGCTCAATCAAGGCTTGCTCCAGTTCGGCCGCGGTATGACCAGCCGCTGGCGTGCCGCCGATCGAGAAAAGCACCGGGCCACGGGCAAGCATTGAGTACCCGGCCCAGGCATTGTTGGCAATTCGCGTTTTTCGGACCAGCTCACGAGTCAGTCGTCCGGTGTCCCCGAAGCTGAGCACAGCTGCCAACATCGACAACGCGAACTGATCCGCTCCGTCGTCCAGCTTTCTTAAGCCTGGTACTTTGAAAACCAGTTGGACACTGGGCGCTTCGGCCGGTGCCTTGACTTGAACCCTGCGCAGACCATCTTGCTCTGGCTCGATCTGGGGTTTACTGGCTGGCAGTGCTTTGCGTGGGATTTTTCCGTAGGTTTTTTCGGCCAGTTGGCGGACCTGGTCAGCACTGACGTCACCGGCAATCACCAACACGGCATTGTTGGGTGCATATCGGGTTTGGTACCAGTGCCGCGCGTCAGACCCTGTCATGTTTTCCAAGTCGTTCATCCAACCGATGACCGGCGTGCGGTACGGTGACGCAACAAACGCTGTCGCCATTAGCTGCTCTTGCATTTTCCCACTGGGTTGATCTTCAACCCGGGACCGTCGTTCCTCCATGACCACAGAGAGTTCTTTAGCGAACGCTTCATCACTGAACTGAAGGTTTTGCATCCGATCAGCTTCCATTGTCATTACCGACTCGAGCAGTGAAATTGGCACTTGCTGGTAGTAACCGGTGTAGTCGCGGCTGGTAAACGCGTTTTCACGACCACCGGCGGCAGCGACCCGCTCGGAGAACACGCCTTCTGGAAAGCGCGGCGTGCCTTTGAACATCAAGTGCTCAAGCACATGAGCAACCCCGGTACTTCCGGAACTCTCATCCATCGATCCGGAGCGGTACCAAAGCATCTGGATGACTGTTGGCGCGCGGCGATCTTCGATTACCACGAGGTCCAGGCCGTTTTCCAGGGTCAGGTTAGTCGTGTTTTCGTTTTGCGCAAAACCAGGGCTGGCAACCAGGTAGAGCGCCAGTAACAGAATTGAACCCGTTAATGGGGGCCAGGGCGACCGGCCACGGACAAAGGCCGGGCCGGCAGGACTAGAATGACGGGTCGATTGCCATCGGCACCAATTTTTCATGCGGGGTATCAAAAGAAGTTTATGTTTGGATTTCTCAGGCGCAAAAAGCGCGATGCAGACCAGGACAACAGTACCAGCCCTCAGTCCGGCCCCGATACTGTCCAGTCCAAACCGCAGGATACCGCGCCTGGCGTCGAAACCTCAGTAAATACGGGTGAAAACGCGGATATTGCGCCGGCCAGATCGGGCTGGCTGCAACGCCTGCGCGGCGGTCTGGATAAAACCCGACGCAATCTGGGTGGGTTGTTCACCGGCGCAACAATTGACGAAGACTTATTCGAAGAGCTTGAATCCGCCCTGCTGGTCTGTGATGCCGGGGTCGCGGTCACTGAACACCTGCTCCAGCGGTTACGTGAAAAAATTAAAAGTGACGGCCTGCAAACTGGCGAACAGGTTCGCGATGCGTTGCGAGAGCAACTGACCAAATTGTTGTTGCCACTCGAAGCGCCGATGGATATCGACCGGGCTGAGCCTTTGGTCATGATGATCGCCGGCGTTAACGGTGCCGGAAAGACCACCAGTATTGGCAAACTGGCCAAACATCTTCAGGCCGCGGGTAAATCGGTTCTGTTAGCTGCCGGTGATACGTTTCGGGCGGCCGCGCGCGAACAACTGGCCGAATGGGGCAAACGCAACAACGTGCAAGTGCTGGCCCAGGACGGAGGCGATCCGGCCGCGATCTCTTTTGATGCCGTCAGCGCGGGGATTGCACGCAAAACCGGTATTGTCATGGTCGATACCGCAGGGCGATTGCCTACCCAGACACATCTAATGAAAGAGCTGGAGAAAATTCACCGTGTTATTGGCAAAGCCATGGACGGTGCGCCCCATGAGGTCTTACTAGTCCTTGATGGCAACACAGGGCAGAACATGGTTGCTCAGGCACAGTCTTTCGATGCGGCTATTGGCCTGACTGGCCTGATCGTCACCAAGCTCGACGGGACAGCCAAAGGTGGCGCCCTCGCTGCCCTGGCATGGGCACGACGCGATAAGCCAATTCCGGTTTACTTTATTGGGGTTGGCGAAGGAATCGACGACTTACAGGGCTTCAGTGCCAGCGAATTTGCAAGCGCATTGCTTGGCTGACACGCCACTTGAGTTGTCAACAAATGATGGTTTGTTAAGTCGCTTCGGGTTGTTCTGACGGCTGCGCTTTCGCAAACTCCGGCATCTTCAGGCAGGTATCGTTAATGCGGGCGATATTTGGATATGCCGAGATATCCACGTCGAAACGCTGCGCATTGAATACTTGTGGCACCAGGCAGCAGTCGGCCATGGTCACCGAATCGCCAAAACTGAACCGACCCGCCGGACGCCTCGCAAGGTCTGCTTCATAACCGGCCAGCCCCTCGTGGCACCAGTGGCGGTACCACTCGTTCACCTGTTCCTGGTTATGCCCCATGGACGATTTCAGATAGTTCAGGATGCGCAGATTGTTCACGGGATGAATATCGCAGGCGACCAGTAATGCCAGCGCACGAACCTGAGCCCTGGCAAGCGGATCGGCCGGCAGCAAAGCCGGCTTTGGATGGGTTTCATCCAGGTATTCAAGAATGGCCAGTGACTGACCCAGTTCGTGGCCGTTATCAACCAGGGTCGGCACCAGGCCATGCGGATTAACCGCTTTGTAATCCGGCCCCGCCTGCGCGTTGTCCGGCAGCCAGACAACCTCCGGGGTCCAGGCCAGTTGTTTGATATTCAGGGCAATCCGCACCCGGTACGCGGCCGAGCTGCGAAAGTAGGTATAGAGCTGCATCAGGCAATCCTCAATTGGCAGGTCTGAAGTGTAGCCTCGCTTGCCAGATCCAGACAGAAAGTTCATGGCTATCGATAGCGATTGATAAATAGGTTTGTTATATTATATAATTTGGCTATTGATAAACGGTTTTTTAAATAAATTTACTAATTCTCTCACTCGACGATTGCCTCGGACATGGCCGTATTACCGGTGTTTCACCAGATCAACGACCGTTTAACAAGTTTGTTAGCACTCGGTTCCGTAGAGTGCTAAAATAGACCCAGCTCAGCATTTTTTACAGGAGAGCCTCATGACTGCATTAGCCCACACTGCCCTGGTACCAAATACTGGTGCCGTTGGCGCCATTGCAACCGCGCTGCCGGCAATCGGCAATCTTGACGCCTACATTTCAGCGGTTCATCGCCTGCCGATGCTGACCCTGGAAAAGGAGCAAGACCTGGCTAAGAAATTACGTGATAACGACGACTTGAAAGCCGCCGGAGAACTCGTGATGTCCCACCTGCGCCTGGTCGTTTCCATTTCACGCAAATACCTCGGCTACGGTCTGCCCCATGCCGACTTGATCCAGGAAGGCAATATTGGCCTGATGAAAGCGGTCAAGCGTTTTGACCCGGATCGCGGCATTCGCCTGGTTTCCTTTGCCATGCACTGGATTAAAGCCGAAATTCACGAGTTCATTCTCAAGAACTGGCGCCTGGTAAAAATTGCGACAACCAAAGCACAACGCAAATTGTTTTTCAATCTGCGTTCGCTCAAGAAAGGTCTGAACAGTTTGTCGCCAAGCGAAGTCAAGACCATTGCCGAAGACTTGAACGTGCGTGAAGTTGACGTACTTGAAATGGAAACCCGGATGGGTGGTCAGGACATCGCCCTGGACGTACAGGTCGACGATGGCGAAGAATCCTATTCGCCAATCGCCTACCTGACAGCACCTAATACCGAGCCGGAACAGGTATTGGCTGCCCGCGAACAAGACGTCCTCAAGACTGAGGGAATTGCCAATGCGCTGAGCACCCTGGATGAGCGCAGCCGGCGAATTATCGAAACGCGATGGTTGCGAGACGCTGACGACGGCGGCACCAAGACACTTCAGGACCTTGCCAACGAGTATGGCGTGTCTGCCGAGCGCATCCGTCAGATTGAAGTCAAGGCCATGAAAACTATGCGCGGTGCTTTGGCCGAATACGCCTAGACCAACAGCGACAGTAACCTCTGTCACGTAATACGTCACCACCGGCCGGTTGGGCAGCAAATGAGTCTGCCTGCCCGGCCGGTTTTTTCGTTGCTCGCCAATGCGTTGATTTATGGCACTTGCTGGTGGCCGTTTCGGCATCTTGACAATGCCGGCCTGCATGCGTTGTGGGCCACGGCAATTGTTTACTCACTGCTGACCCTGGTTGTGCTCATCCTTGACAAAGGTTTGATCAGCCGTTTATTTCATCGACCAGAACTGATTGCCCTTGCCCTGGCCGCCGGCCTGACCAATGCCACTTTTAACTGGGGCCTGGTGATAGGTGATGTTGTACGCGTAGTGTTACTGTTTTACCTGATGCCAATCTGGGCAGCGCTGGCCGGACGCTGGTTGCTTGGCGAAAGCCTGGGCCCGGCGGTTATTATTCGCATTATTTGCGGATTAACCGGCGCCGCACTGATTCTGTATCAACCCCAAAGCGGGTTCCCTTTGCCGCGCAGCCCTGCCGACTGGCTTGGGCTTGCCGGCGGGTTCTGGTTTGCAATCAACAACGTGTTGCTGCGGCGACAAGCCAGTGAACCCCCGCTCTCAATGGCGTTTGCAATGTTTGTCGGCGGCATGGCCATACCAGGCCTGCTTGCGATCGGCTTATCAATTTACGGGGCGGTGCCCTGGCCTTCACTGATTACCAGCTGGGCACCGGTGACCGGCTTGCTGGCAGGCGGTTTTGCCTTGGGTAATCTGATGCTGATTTACGGTGCCGCCCGCTTACCCGCCAATGTTGTGTCGACCATTCTGATCAGCGAGGTTTTGTTTGCAGCCCTGTCATCGTATTGGATTGCCGGCGAAGCACTGGATGCACTAACAATCATCGGGGGGCTACTGATCATCAGCGCTTCCCTTGCTGCCGCCCTGTCAGCCAGGCCGGAACCGGCACCAGCCAAGCTGTGACCGAATCAGGTGATTTAGTGTTTAGCAATTCAGTTAGTTAGTAGGGTTTTCAGGTCGGCAACAATTGCTTCAACACCAGCGTCCGGTTTGATCATCAGCCGCACCTTACCCTCACGATCGAACACATAACTGGCCGCCGTGTGGTCAATCGTATAACTGCCTTCGGTTGTTCCGGGCACCTTGCCAAAGTAAACCTTAAACTCGCGGGTAACCGCCTTGGTAGCCTGAAGATCACCCCGCAAGCCAACAAAGCGCTTGTCGAATGCCGGCACGTACTGGGACAAAACCTCCTGGGTATCGCGTTCGGGGTCGACCGTAATGAACACCACTTGTACATCGCCGGCCTGATCGCCAAGCTTTTCCATCACCGCTTTCATTTCAATAAGCGTGCCAGGGCAGACATCAGGGCAATGGGTAAATCCGAAAAACACAATTACCGCTTTGCCGGCGTAGTCGGTGAGTTGCACCGCCTTACCCGTGTGGTCGGTTAATGAAAAACCGCTGGCAAAACTGGCGCCGGTAATGTCAGTGCTATTAAATTGCAGCGGCGCGGGTTTGCATCCAACAGTCAACAGGCCCGCAAGCGCAACTGCGATTACGGATACCGATGCCGCTCGGTTAAAAGAGCGTCGCTTCATTACACGTACCGGTCAAGGAGCAGAGCGCCAAACAGTGCGCCGAGATAAAAGATAGAAAACCCGAAGGTCTTGCGTGCCAGCTGATCAGAATACTGGCGCCACAATGCAATCGCATACCCGATAAATATAAATCCGAGTACCAACGCACACACGACGTAAAACGCCCCGCTCATCCGCAATAAGAACGGCAGCATCGTGGTTGCCAGCAACAACACCGTGTACAACAAGATGTTCAGCCGGGTGTAGCGCGAGCCATGGGTGACGGGCAGCATGGGCAAGCCGCTGCGTCTGTAGTCCTCAACACGGTACAAAGCCAGGGCCCAGAAATGGGGTGGCGTCCACACGAAAATAATCAGGAACAAAACCCAGGCTTCGATGGGCACGGCATTGGCTACCGCCGCCCAACCAAGTACCGGCGGCATGGCACCTGATGCGCCACCAATAACAATATTCTGTGGGGTCGCGGGTTTGAGCACCAGAGTGTAGACAATGGCATAAGCAACAAACGTCGCCACCGTCAGCCACATGGTCAGGGGGTTGACCTGCTGGTAAAGCATGGTCGCACCGGCGGAACCAATAACGGCTGCAAACAACAAGGCACCGCTGATACTGACTTCACCACGAGCCATTGGCCTGGCCCGGGTACGTGCCATGCGGGCATCAATGCCGCGCTCCACCAGGCAGTTAATGGTAAAACCGGCCGAGGCCAGTAATCCGATCCCCAGGTTGCCAAAGACCAGGACTCGCCAGCTTACCTGCCCGTCAGCCGCCAGTAACATGCCAATCAGCGCGCAAAATACGGCTAGTAGCACAACCCGCGGCTTGGTGAGCTCCAGATACTGGCGGATGGTGGCCTTAAACGAGGCAACCTCGATTTGAGCGATCTGCATCAGAAATGATGGCTGAACACTTGATGGCTGAACATTGGGGGAACCTATACAAATTGTCGCCGCAACAAAATTAGCGGCTAACCCGATATTTTATCACTACGACCAGCATTAGCAGGATCGCGGCCATACCGTTATGGGCCACGGCAATCGCCAACGGCAGACTGAAAACAACATTGCTCAGCCCAAGAAGAACCTGGGCAATCAGCGCCAGGATTAATAGAAACCCGGGCTGCCTCAGCTGCGGCTGGCCCAGGGCTTTGAAACCCAGCCAGCCCACGCAGATTGTCGCCACAATGGCACCCATTCGATGCGATAAGTGAATAGCTGTCAGGGCGTCGTGGCTCAATAACTCGCCACTGGCATCCCGACCCAGTTCGCGCAATAAGTGAAAAGCATTGGAAAAATCAGCCTGCGGCCACCAGACGCCGTGGCAGGTTGGCAGGTCAGTGCAAGCCAGCGCCGCATAATTCGTACTGGTCCAGCCACCAAGAATAATTTGTCCCGACAGCGCAATCAGCGCAATCCAGGTGAGCCAACCCAGCGACGGACGCAACTGCCCAGTGGCCGAATGACCAGGTAACTGGCTAAACGTTTCACTGTTGCTGCAGACTTGTCGCTGCCATAACCAGGTCAACAAGGCGAGGGTCAGCATCCCACCAATCAAGTGGCCGGTAACGATCGCCGGTTTGAGTAATAACGTAACGGTCCACTTACCAAACAAACCCTGCAAAATCACAACACCAACCATCACAGTGGCCAGCCAGGGGCCGCCTGGCAGGGAAGCCTTATGTCGCCAGCCCAGCCAGGCCAGGCCGATAATCAACAAACCAAGGAGCATTGCAATATAACGATGACCCATTTCACGCCAGGCTTTACCCATCGACACCGGCCCGTGCTCCCCGCCTTGTGCATCAACTGCGGCACCAATGTGCTCAGCCGCATGAGCCGGGGTGAAGTGTCCGTAACATCCCGGCCAGTCCGGGCACCCCAGGCCTGCATCGGTCAGCCGCACCCAGGCACCGACCATGATCAGGCAAAGGGTGAGAACCACGGTCCATTTGACCAGACTCTGGTAAATGCGCCGGCGAGCCAAGTTGTCAGTTGCAGTCTTAGCCAATGCGGGATGCCTTCAACAATTTGTTCAGATCCTTTTTCATACGGTTCGGATCAGCATCAACCGGAAAACGCATCATCAACTTGCTGAGCGGATCAATCAAGAAAATATGGGCGGTTGGTCCGTGTGCGCCGGCAGGAAAATTTGATACCAGCTCGTCATTTCCGACTTCAGCAACCCAGGTTCCCTCATGCTCACTGAGTATTTGCGGATTTGGCGTGGCAGATGCAGCCTGGCCACTGGCCGGAATCAACCATAAGCGTTCCACCCGATTTCGATTCTTTCCCGTGGTCAGTCGAACCTGGCGAATTTTGTAGAGTTGATCTGCGCAGCTTGCATCACAAGCAGCCGGGGCAACAACCACCATGACCCATCTGCCGCCAAACCCACCCAGGCCAGCCGGCCCCTGCGTTGTGACAGGCAAAACCCGCTCACCGGGAATTGCCGCGGGTACCACAACGGGGAGGATGGGCACTGCGGCAACATCACGCGGTGGCTGAACCAGATCACCGTAGTTTGTCCGCCCACTGGGTGGAAGCCAGTAATAGGCAGCATAGGACGCAATCACCGGTGCAATACAAACCGCCAGCACTGCCAGCAAGGTGCGCCGGGTTTTGCGCCGATTTGCCTCGCTGTTTACGCCAGCAGGAGCAGCTGCGGTTGCCCGGGCAGGTGCGGTGGCCGCGCCATCCGGTGGGGATTCGTTGCTAAGGGGTGAGTTCATGCTTCAATACAGACTGCGCTAGGATTGGGGTGGTGGGTTGCGCCCGGGCTAACGGTTAAAGTTAAATGACGAATCAAAGGCGACTGAATCGCAACTCCATGGCGGCCCAATGACGACTAGTTGCCCACGAATGGCCTACATTCTAAGCGCCGGCAGTCACAACAGTCGACAAAACCCTGCAATGGCTTGCAATCACTTGCAATACCATGCACCGCAGTGCATTAGGGTGCAGTTGCCGGCCGCTTAACTACCCGCACCGGGAAAGGAGAAAAAATTGAAATGGATTGTACTGCTGGCCTTTGTACTGATTATCAGCAGCCTGGGGTCAGCCTTGTTCTTCCTGGTCCGCGACAAAGGCAACACCCGAAGCATGGCTCGGGCACTGGCATTTCGGGTCGGATTTTCGATTTTGTTATTTCTTGGACTGATGTTTTCCTGGTGGATGGGTTGGATCAACTACACCGGGGTGCCGCTGGCTATCAGCCAATAGGGGTGGCTGGTTGATTCACCACGAACCAAAAAGGGCGCCATCGGCGCCCTTTTTTTGAATGAAGCGAAAATCAGAAAATACTTTCGCGCACAAAAATCAAATCGTCAGGTGAAATGCCGTCATCCAGTCTTGGCTCGAGCACTTGAACAGTGCGCTGCTGGTAACGACGATGCACACGGACACCACGGTCGGTGCCGCGCAAGGTCAGACCACCGCCTTTGGCAATTGCCTGGGCCAGCGTCATGCCGCGCTCAAGCGTATACATTCCCGGGCGTTGTACCTGGCCGTACACGTAGAAAATTGGTGCACGGTTAACGTAGACAACATCACCCGCCTGCAGGGGCAGGTCACGCTGCATATCACCCGAACCAAACATCTCTACCAGATCGATATCAATTTTTTGCGGCTTGCCGTTGCGCGTCGTGACCAGGGTCACGTAATCGGCACCGGCTGTAGTCACACCACCGGCCATAGCCAGAACTTCAGATAAACGCATACCAGTTGTTTCCAGTGCGAAGCGCCCCGGATTTGCGACGTTACCGAGCACCGACACCTGCTGGCTGCGGAACTGCAACACGTTCAGGGTGACCTGCGGGTTCTGCAGGAAGTTACCCTGCTTAAGCTTGCGCGAAATCAGGCGCTCAGCATCAGTTGGCGACAAACCACCAAGCTTAATGACACCCAGCAGCGGATAAGAAATCACACCACTTTCTGAAACCCGGGCTTCTACCGTTAAGTCCTGATTTTGAAAAACCTGTACACGTACAACGTCGCCGGGGCCAATGCGATAGTCGTCTCGCTGCGCACTGGCAATACCACTGGTCAGCAAGAGACTGGTGGCGACCAGCAGGCTATAAATCAGCTTAAATAATTTTCCAGTCCACATAGCTTAGTCAGTCCGATAATAAGTTTGTAGCGACTCTCAAAAATCTTAGGATTCGCAATCGAATGGGGGGTAAAGAGGGGAATAGCTTACTGTAGCGCCTTCCTCCGGCATAGTACAAAGGTCACAGATGGAGGGATTGTTACAGGTGGTGACCGGCAGTGACCGGCTATACCAACCGATCGTCGCCCGGTCAGGCCCCAGTCAGCGCTCCAAAGGGCCAACTGGTACACAATCAAACCCACATTACCAGCAGTTGCCAGATCGTCGCTTGACCTCTGTCATGACAAGGCAAACAACAGTGGCTACAACTTGATTTTCGCACCAATTGATAAGATGTTGTTGTTGTAGTCAAGATCCGGATAATTCGACGAACGTGCTACTCGCTCATAGCCGAGCGTCACCAGAATATTGCGCGAATACTGCCAGTCTGCGGAAAAACCCAACCGGTTTATCTTGTCTTTACGCACAACGGCTGCGCCGGTTGCAAAACCAGGGTCGCCACCGTAATCACGATTCTGGAATGACAACAGTCCGGCAAGGCTTGTTTTGCCCGTCAACCGAATGGTTGGCCGCAGGCGTAGCTCGGTCAGGTCAACATAGTTTGCTGACAGAATCTGGTCTTCGGCGATATCGCGAACCAGGTCAACCCCCATAAAAAACGCGCCACCCGGGCGCCAGTCCAGCGTCAGGCGAGCCGTTGGACCCGAAAAATCGCGTTGCGTAAAGGTGTCGTAACTGCGACGGGTCAGACCAGCCTGACCAGAGATTGTCGTGTCTTCATTAGGCTTGTACTGCACACGCACCAGGAAGGCATTTTCGTTAAAGCCGTTGTCAATACCAGCGCCGCCAAGCAAAGGCTGGCCGAGGGCATCAACTACCTGACGATTCGGGTACTTACCATCTGTGCGTCGGTAAACAAGGTCAAACTCATTGCCGGTGCCAGGCGCATAGCGAACCCCGAACTCGGTACCCGTAAACCGTCGATCAGCGTTATTCTGGGCGGTTGTGCTGTTGTCCAGACGATCGCTGTCCAGGCCGGCGAGCAATGACCAGCTTGGGGTCAGGCGCATGCCCGCGCTCAGGTACAGCCTGGTCGTCCGTTGAAGATTCTTGTCAGACTGGCGGACATCATTGAATGAAGAGGGTTGCTGACCCAAACGTATCCCAAGCTTACCGAACCAGGGGCGCCCGACGGCCCAGTCCCAGTTCACCCCCGCGTCGTAGCCAAGATTGTCGTACTGGCTATAGTTTATGTATTTGCGCGGCGAAATTGTGCCGAACGCCGTGATTCGCTGAAGGCTGAAATCACGGTCAAACTTCACACCAAATTCGCCGGACAGGACAGAGTCACCGCGCGACGTTTCTGTGCTGGTTGCGCCCAGTACTGCGGTCAACGGCGTATTACTGTCCAGCAGAAATATATTGCTGTGAATATCCAGGTTGAGCCCGGCAGAAAACGTCAGCACATCTTCAACCTGAATTGGCTGCCCAAGCGAAGAATTCTGCGCCGACGCCACCAGGGGCAGCATTCCAACGGCCGTCACGGCCAGCATCTTTTTGTAACCCATGTTTCTCCCGCGGCGTAATCGCCAGCCTCGTCACCAAAAAT
>JBAUID010000058.1:0-150727 GCA_049680625.1 Burkholderiaceae bacterium
ACGGCAAGCGCGACAAACGCCGCAACGACCGTGAAAAGGACGCAAACCAGACAGTATTCGTCAAAGATGGCAAAGATGAGAATGCCGGTTAATCACCTTTCACGCCCTTAGCTGGATACAATTACCCAATGGACGAGCGATCACAAACATTGCTGAAGGCGCTGATCGAGCGCTATATCCTCGACGGGAACCCGGTCGGTTCGCGTACTTTATCGCGCCAGGCCGGCCTGGATCTGTCGCCGGCGACAATTCGCAATGTGATGGCCGACCTTGAAGACATGGGGCTGATTGTCAGCCCGCATACGTCCGCCGGGCGGGTGCCGACTCCGCAGGGTTTTCGGGTCTTCGTTGATACGCTATTGACAGTGCAACCGGTGCGCCTCGAAGATGCCGATCAGTACAAAGGCAAGCTCAATACCGGTGAGCCTCAGAAATTGTTATCCAGTGCAGCCGGTTTGTTATCCACTTTGTCTCACTTTGCCGGTATTGTGAAAACGCCGCAGCGCGCAACCTCGTTCAAACAACTCGAGTTTTTGCGGCTGTCAGATCGTCGCCTGTTATTGATTATTGTGACTCCAAACGGCGATGTACAAAACCGAATCCTGGAAACCAAAAGCGACTATTCGCCATCCGAACTGGTTGAAGCTTCCAATTACATCAACCGCAATTACGCAGGCCTGACCCTCGACGAAATCCATACCCGTCTCGCGCGCGAGGTTTCCAAGCTCCAGCAAGAGATTACCGAGTTAATGCGTACTGCGGTTGAACTGGGATCACAGGCGCTGGAAGAAGACACTGATCCTTTGCTGATATCTGGCGAACGTAATCTGTTGGAAGTTTCTGATTTCTCAACCAATATTGATAAATTGCGAAATCTGTTTGACTTGTTCGAGAAGAAATCAAGTCTCGTGCACTTGCTCGATGCCACCGGCAATGGCGAGGGTGTACAGATTTTCATTGGCGGCGAGTCCGATCTGGTTCCGATGGAGCAGCTCAGTATAGTGACAGCGCCTTATGAAGTAGACGGCAAGATAGTGGGTACCCTGGGCGTGATTGGCCCGACCCGCATGGCATACGATCGGGTAATTCCAATTGTCGATATAACGGCCAAGCTGCTGTCAAGTGCGCTGAGCCACCGCAATTCTGATAGTGTGGCTATCAGTGACGACACGTTCTGGTCGTCGGAACGTAAAAGGCGTCCATGAGTCGATTCAGCGCAATAAAGAACTTTCGCCATGATATGCCTGAAAAAACGGGGGTTTTGCTGATTCAGCTTGGCACCCCGGACGCACCCGATCCTGGGCCGGTACGTCGCTATCTGCGCGAGTTTTTGTCTGATCATCGGGTTGTCGAGATCCCACGTGCAATCTGGTTGCCGATTCTTAACGGGTTTGTCTTGACGACCCGGCCCAAACAGTCAGCGGCCAAATATGCCAAAGTCTGGAGCAAGGCTGGCTCTCCGCTTATGGTTAATACGCGAGCGCAGGCAACTCTGTTGCGCGGTTACTGCGGCGACCGTGGCCTGGATATCGAAGTTGACTGGGCAATGCGATACGGTCAGCCAGCAGTTGGCGAGGCACTGCGTGCGATGCGTGACAAAAACGTCACCCGGTTATTGGTATTACCACTGTATCCACAGTTTGCGGGCGCGACGACGGCCACTGCCTTTGATGCAGTCGCACGCGAACTGATGACCTGGCGCAATCTGCCCGAGTTACGTTTTATCCGCGGATTCCATAAACAAGACGCCTATCTAGATGCGCTCGCCGCCAGTATCAAGGCCAGTTGGCAACACGGCGGTCGCCCTGACAAATTGGTCATGAGTTTTCACGGTGTTCCGGAGCAAACCTTACTCGACGGTGATCCGTACCACTGCGAGTGCCATGTTACCGGGCGACTGCTTGCCGATCGCCTGGGTTTAAATGAAAGCCAATGGGTTCTGAGTTTTCAATCACGTTTTGGTAAGGCCAAATGGGTGGGTCCGGCGACTGACGCAATACTGGCGAAGCTTGGCAAAGAAAAAACCAGCCGGGTTGATGTCGTGTGTCCCGGATTTGTCTCCGATTGCCTGGAAACCCTCGAAGAAATCGCCATTGAAGGCCGGGATACTTTTCTCAAGGCTGGCGGCGGGGAGTTTCGATACATCCCCTGCCTGAATGATTCCAGTAGTTTCATCGAAGCAATGGCTAAGCTGGTTGCGGTCAACGCGGGCGGCTGGCCAGCCCGGCGCGCGCAAAACCCGGCTGAGCCACGGGCCGATGATCCCGAAGCAGTGTGCCGTCAAGAACGCCAGGCCAGGGCGGTCAGCCTTGGGGCGAATGAATAACGGATCCGCGAAACCCGAAATCCCTAAATGGGGTGCACAACAAAAGCGGCCCGCAAGCAGGCCGCTTTCTTGTTGAGCGCAACTGGGCGGTCGCAATGGCTACCGCTGATACATTTGCTGTCGCATCTGATTCGTCGGCACTCCAGGCACTCAGGCCTTGCTGATCGGCGGAATCCGCAATAGTTGACCCGGGTAAATCTTATCCGGGTCGGACAGCATCGGCTTGTTGGCTTCGAAGATCACCGGATACTTCATTGCATCCCCGTAAACAACCTTTGCGATTTTTGACAGTGTGTCGCCTTTAACCACGGTGTGATACGTGGACTCATCAGCAGCCTGGGCAACCGTCATTTCGTCGTTGACCTTGGCGACCCCGGCCACATTGCCGCAGCACAGCAGGATTTTCTCGCGTTCTTCCTGGGTTTGCGCCTGACCTGAGACCGTCACGCTTGAGGCGGCGCCGTCAAAAGCAACCGCCAGTCCGTCCGCTGAGAGGTTTTGTGAAGCGATATAGTCGGCAATTGCCTTGCTGGCCGCCGCATTGGCACTGGCCACTTTATCCATTGATGGGTCTGTCGCAGCGGCGGCCTGGGCGGCCTTGGCCTCGCCCGAACCAAACAATTTCTCGCCGGCGTCCTGGATAAAAGAAAATAGTCCCATGATGATGTTCCTCTCTTTGAGTAAGTAACTTAAGCAATTCGATGGCAAAAATAACACGCCATGCACTTGAAATTGGGGTGGTTGGCCATAAATAAAGTGGGCTGGTGCTAAGTTATTGATTCCTAACAATTTGTCAGATCCTGAGTTCAAAGAGATGTCCGACCCGAATAATCCGAACGACCCTCCAGTCAACAATGCGCGTGCGAGCGCCAATGAAGCCGATGAGGCCCACTCCTCATCATCGCCAGCCGGGGAGCCGTTTCTCGGTGATCCCGATGGTCTGGCCGAAGCGATCCAGGCTGAGGATGACGCCTCTGATGACGCCTCTGATGGGGCCGGCGATAGCGATCCGCGAACCCAGATCCTAGAGCTTCAGGCCCAACTGGCAGAGGAAAAAGAGCGTTACATCCGTGCCATGGCCGAAATGGAGAATGTCCGTCGCCGGGCGGCAGACGAAGTTACCAAGGCTCACAAGTTTTCAATCGAATCGTTTGCCGAGGCATTGATCCCGGTGGCGGACAGCCTGGAAATGGCACTCAAGGTGGAAACCCCAACCGTTGAAAGTCTCAAAGAAGGGGTTGAAGCAACCCTTAGGCAGCTATCCGGCGCCTTTGAGCGCAATCGGCTGGTGAATATTGACCCGCTGGGCGAAAAGTTTAATCCGAACCAGCATCAGGCGATTTCGATGATGCCGGCGTCGGCTACTAATCCGCCCGTAGAACCCAACCATGTAGCCACCGTATTGCAAAAAGGCTACCTGATTAATGACCGTGTTATTCGTCCGGCGCTTGTTGTGGTCGCTGAGGCTTGATTTTTCAGCGCTTGGACGCATCTGCATAACAATCGAATCACGGCCTTCACCGGCCAAACTATCTTCAAGGAAGCAGAACAATGGGCAGAATTATTGGAATTGACCTGGGCACAACCAACTCCTGTGTGGCCGTGCTCGAAGGTGACAAACCTAAGGTAATCGAAAACGCTGAGGGTGGGCGGACCACGCCATCCATCGTTGCTTATATGGACGAAGGCGAAATCCTGGTCGGGGCGCCAGCCAAGCGCCAGGCGGTGACCAATCCAAGAAATACTTTGTATGCGGTCAAGCGCCTTATTGGTCGCAAGTTCGACGAAGATGCCGTCCAGAAAGACATCAAGTTGATGCCTTACGAGATCGTCAAAGCCGACAACGGTGACGCCTGGGTTAAAGTGCGTGGCGAAAAACTCGCGCCGCCGCAAATTTCTGCGGAAGTGCTGCGCAAAATGAAAAAGACAGCTGAGGACTACCTCGGCGCCGAAGTGACCGAAGCGGTGATTACTGTGCCGGCCTACTTCAACGACAGCCAGCGTCAGGCCACCAAAGATGCCGGGCGAATTGCCGGTCTTGAAGTCAAGCGGATTATTAACGAGCCAACCGCGGCTGCGCTGGCATTTGGCCTGGACAAAGGCTCAAAGAAAGACAGCAAGATCGCCGTATACGATCTGGGCGGTGGCACATTCGATGTATCGATTATTGAAATTGCTGATGTTGACGGTGAGAAGCAGTTTGAAGTGTTGTCCACTAACGGCGATACCTTTCTGGGCGGTGAAGACTTCGATCAACGCATCATCGACTACGTTATCGAAGAGTTTAAAAAAGACCAGGGTGTTGATCTGGCCAAAGATGTGCTGGCATTGCAGCGTCTGAAAGAAGCGGCTGAAAAAGCCAAGATCGAATTGTCATCCAGTGCTCAGACTGAATTCAACCTGCCGTACATTACCGCTGATGCTTCCGGCCCGAAACATTTAAATCTGAAGATCACCCGTGCCAAGTTTGAAGCCCTGGTTGATGACTTAATTGATCGCACGATCGAGCCATGCAAGCAGGCTCTGAAAGATGCCGGTCTGAAAGCAAGCGACATTAACGACATCATCATGGTTGGCGGTATGACCCGCATGCCAAAGGTGCAGGAACAGGTTAAGGCCTTCTTTGGCAAAGAACCGCGCAAAGACGTTAACCCGGATGAAGCCGTTGCCGTAGGTGCGGCTGTTCAGGGTGCGGTGTTGTCAGGTGACCGTAACGACGTATTGCTGCTTGACGTAACCCCGTTGACCCTGGGTATTGAAACCCTGGGGGGCGTCATGACATCGATGATTGGCCGCAACACAACCATCCCGACCCAGCACTCCCAAGTCTTTTCAACGGCGGACGACAATCAGCCGGCGGTGACGATTAAAGTGTTTCAGGGGGAGCGTGAAATAGCCAGTGGCAACAAGATGCTCGGCGAATTCAATCTCGAGGGTATTCCACCATCACCGCGTGGCGTTCCTCAGATCGAAGTGAGCTTTGACATTGATGCCAACGGTATCCTGAATGTGTCTGCTAAAGACAAGGCAACCAACAAGGAAAATAAAATTACCATTAAGGCGAACTCGGGCTTGTCTGACGAGGAAGTCGATAAAATGGTTAAAGATGCCGAAGTCAATGCGGAAGACGACAAAAAGCGCGTGGCCATGGCAACCGCTCGCAATCAGGCCGATTCACTGGTTCACTCGGTGAAGAAGTCAGTCACCGAGCACGGGGACAAGCTGGATGCGGAAGAAAAAGAGCAAATTGAAGCTGCAATTACTGAAGTTGAAACCGCGCTCGCGGGTGAAGACAAAGACGCAATTGAGTCCAAAACCGAGGCATTGATGGCTGCCTCCCAAAAGCTTGGTGAGAAAATATACGCCGAGGCCGCAGCGGAAGCTGGTGCTGATGGTGCTCAGGAAGCGGGTGAGGTGCCACCAAGAGAAACGGCTGAAGTTGACGACGTTGTTGATGCTGAGTTCAAAGAGGTCAAACGCGAAAGCTGATTACTCCTGGGCCTAAACGAACGCCGGCAGCAGCCTGAAAAGGCACTGCCGGCATTTTCACTCATGACGATTGCGCCGAGCGATTAGGACGATCATGGCAAAGAAAGACTATTACGAAGTGTTGGGCGTATCAAAGAACGCCTCTGACGAAGACCTCAAGCGGGCGTACCGTCGCCTGGCGATGAAGTTTCATCCGGACCGTAACCCGGACGACAAATCGGCTGAAGCGAAATTCAAAGAAGCCAAAGAAGCTTACGAAATTCTCACCGATGCCGAGAAGCGAAATGCTTACGACCGATTCGGCCACGCAGGGGTTGATCAAACTGCCGGCGGCGGTCAGGGTGGCAACTTCTCTGATGTCTTTGGCGATATCTTCGGCGACATTTTTGGTGGCCAGCAGCAGCGTGGCGGTCAGGGTGGCGGGCGTAGCAACGTATACCGCGGCAGTGATCTTCGTTACGCAATGGAAGTAACACTCGAACAAGCGGCCCGTGGTCATACAACCGAGATCCGGGTGCCAAGCTGGGACTCTTGCACCACTTGTAAAGGCAGTGGAGCCAAGCCTGGCACCAAGCCGGTTACCTGCAAAACCTGTAACGGACAAGGCAACGTTCGTATGCAGCAGGGGTTCTTTTCCATTCAGCAGACGTGTCCGAACTGCGACGGGTCCGGGAAGAGTATTGCCGATCCGTGTACCGCCTGTGAAGGTGCCGGGCGGATAAAAAAACAAAAAACACTGGAAGTGAAAATTCCAGCTGGCATCGAAGACGGTATGCGCATTCGTTCCGCTGGTAATGGTGAGCCTGGGATGAATGGCGGGCCTGCCGGTGACTTGTATGTTGAGATTCGGCTGAAAGACCATGCAGTTTTTCAGCGTGATGCGGACGATCTGCATTGCGAGATTCCAATTTCAATGGCGCGGGCCGCACTGGGCGGAACGGTTAATGTGCCGACTCTGGATGGCAATGCTGAGATTGAGTTGCCCGAAGGCACACAAACCGGTAAAACCTTCCGGCTCAAAGGCAAAGGGATCAAAGGCCTGCGGGGGTCTTATCCCGGTGACTTGTATGCCCATGTTCTGGTCGAAACCCCGGTCAGGCTCAATGACCGCCAGAAAGAGTTGCTCAAAGAACTGGATGAGTCTTTGTCGGACCTTAAACACAGCCCGCAATCCAAGGGTTGGATGGACAAGGTAAAAGACTTCTTCCAGTAATCCACTGGCTAGGCTGGGTCTTACGCATTGCCAATACTCGGCCCCGGGGTGTTGAGATAATGACCGAGCGTCGCACCCTGGACGAACTGACCAGCCTGCGCTTCATCGCCGCGTTTGCGGTTGTCGTTTTGCACTACCGCGATCACCTGGGTCAACTGCCGCCTCTTGTAAAAAGCCTGGTGGTTGGTGGCCAGTACGGGGCGACCTTCTTTTTTTTGCTCAGCGCTTTCATTCTCGCGTAACACTACGAGCCGTGGTTTCGTGAGCAAGTCACCGCGGGCCGCTTCCTGCAATTACAGCGCTTGCGTTTTGCACGTTGGTATCCGGTGTTTCTGCTTACCAGAATTTCTGGCTGGCTGTATTGCGGGGTATGCTTTTTTGCGTATGCGAGAAAGTCGCTCTGGCTTTTTGTGGACCTTGCTGCAAAGCCAGTCTGCACGCAACGCCCTGGTGGTATTTTTTGTACTGGTTATTCTGATCAAGTTGTTCACTGCGGCGTATGACGGCCCGTCTCGTTGGCTTTGGCTTGCGGACAACGCGACCCGGTTTGCATATTTCACCTTTCCTTTTGCCGGCATTGTTTTTGTCCTGGCTGTGGGGCGGACTTTTGTGAGTCCCTGGCTGAAGGCACGCTGGATGATTTTGCTGGGTGAGGCCAGTTATGCGCCCTATATTACGCACTGGACAGGGCAGAGTTTGCTGAACAATGGATTCCTTGGGGCAAGCTCACTTTTTAAAAGCCTGGTGCTTATTGCGGTGTCGGTGCTGGTTTCAATAGTCGTCTTCAAGCTGATTGAGGTGTCTTCACGCGCGCTGCTCCGTGGGTCGCTACCGTCTCCGGCTGGTTTGCGCCGGTGATACCCGGATATGCAAAGACGTCACTTCGTCAGGGGTTTAGTCTGCACTAATTTATCTTAACTAATAACCTGGGCTGTCCGAAAGTATTGGCCCGGCTTGTACGGCCTCGGGCTGGGGGCAGGCGCCTACAGTCGTAGCGGTTGCAACCACAGGAACAGAAAGAATCCAGCCGCGTAAAGTCCGCAGCGTCTGACGATCGCATTGTTTCGCTAACAAGGTGGCGCGTTCGAATCGCCGACTCGTTCCGAGAAAATAACCCGCAGTAATCTGCTTATCGGTTTCATGCTGGTACTGGCCATTTGCGTCGGCGACAAACAGGGTCATGCCAATGTTTAATAGTTCCTGAGCTGTCGTTTGCAAAGCGATTCCGTTGTTGTTATTCCAGAATTTGTCGGGTTGACTCTCTGACGAATCGAGCGGCTTGGAGATCACACGGACAAAATGAAGATAGTCTTTCTCCGTCGGCGCGGCACGAATCGCTTTGAAACGCCCGATTAGGTCCAGATAGATTGCCTTTTTGTCGGCTGCCATCGTGAACTGGGCGACGAGATCGACTGGACGTACATGTTGGGTATTGGTTGCTTGCACTATTGCGGATGGCGCCGCCTTGTTTACTGCGGTCCGAAAGAGTTCTTGTACCGTTAGGGTTTTAAGTATGTCGGCAAATGGTTCCAGAATGCTGTTGGCTTGGTTCAGACGCGCTTGCTGTTCTGCATTAGTGACCGAATTTTGTATTAGAGCGTGGGTCAGGATACTGGCCAGGAATGTCGCCAGGTCATGGCCTGGATACAAGGGAGTCGGACCGCGAGTGGACGTTCCCGAACCACGGTATTCCCCTGTAAAGTTGACTGGGCGATCCGGGCCGACAATCGCAGCCCAGTTCTCGCCGAGTTTTTCGCCGGAATCAGGAGCTGCCAGGTTGACAAGTGGTGATGTGGGGAGTGGGGAGGCGCAGGCTAGCAACATTGCACAAAATGCCGATGCGATTACCAATCGGCTGTTGTGCCCAAAGTTAAGCGGCCACGGTTGCATTTAACGGCTACTTTTGTGGCGGAGGCGTTTTTGCCGTTAACGTTGCCGCGATCACTTCGGTGGCTTTTATTAATACCTGGTAATACGCATTGGTCAGACCCGGGAATGCCGGAGGTTCATCCCAAGCGCCTTCCGCCGCCTGGTAAAAGGCGACCGGCCAATACCAGAGATATTGATTGGTCTTCAGATCAACCATGTATCCGGCTCCCTCAACATACGCTTTGGGTACATCGGTTGGCACGTAGGCAGCGTAACCGCGTAGTACGCCCTGGCTCGAAATATTGAGCAGTAAAAGCTTGTCCGCATTAAGCGTCTTTGCCAGTGGCCGAAAGTCTTTGGTTGGCGCGGTTTTCCCGGAACCCTCCCCGGTAAAGTCTTCCAGATCGTCGACGTCTATTTTCGACTGATGCCGAAACGCCGTAGCGCCTTTGGCATTAAGCGTTTCAATCATTTTCTCTGGGATTGTGTCGAGGCCCTCGGGCTGAAGAGACTGAACATGCCTTGTCATCGAGGTATGTGCTGCATTTGCGACGCCGATGCAAAGCAGGCAGCCAGCTCCCGGAAATTTGGTATTGGTTGACGGGATTTCGGTCATGTAAACCGCAATACGATTTGCCGGTCCAGCCAGTGACTCATCTTTTAGTTCTATCGGGCCGGTGGGGACAACGGCACATGAGGTCAGGGCCGTGGCGGCAACCACCAAAAATAATGCGCGAATCATGAATAGTCTCTTGAAGTCGATGAGCGCAATCAATGTCGCGCAACATTGAGCTGCGGACAAGAGGACTGAAGCTTACGTGCAACACCAAAATGGGTGGGGCTGGATTGGACGGGTTAGCAGGCGGCTGTCACCGATACCCGACGGCCCAGGCTGCCGGCTATTGCTTGGGCAATCGAATGGTATTTAACAAAATCACTGTGGCTACGGTGACTGCCTGGCTTCTTTGTTATTTGGATTGAATCGTCCGATAGACAAATCCGTTCTTGCGGCTGTTTACAATTTCTCCGTACTCGGGTGCGTAATAAGCAACTGCCGCGCCGCCACTCGATTCGAATACCACGCGAACACAGTGTTTGAAGGTCATGCCTTTAATGTCACAGTCACCGACGTCGTCAATAGTGCGCTTACTCGGTTGGCCATCCTGGTCGTAGGTTGCCCAGGTTTTACCTTTTTCCGCCGGGAGGGCGAGTGTCAGGACTTCTTTGGCGCCTTGGGCTGCCGAATACCGGGCGTATAAACCTTGTTTTTCTGCCCTGAGGAAAACCTCGCGGTGAATTCCCGGCATCCCTTCGGGTTTGGGCTGAACCGTAATTCGCTTATAAACTTTGCTGTCAATAGTGACGTCGTCGGCCGCGATGAGAGTGATTCCTCCGCGAATCGCATGCGATTTTGCTTTGTAGCTGATTGATTTTTTAAATGCCGGCCAGAAATATTCATTTGGTGCCGCTAGAGACTGAGCCCCCGCAGCGGTAGCTACAGAAATAATACCGGTTGCGAGGCAAATGCCTACTAGTTCTGGCGTGCGTTTCATCGGATGTCTCCGGCATTGTGTAATAGTTGTTGGAAGATACTATGTCAGAACTGCCGGGAAAGGTACTAATGGGCCCGTTAAATCGAAACCTGTCGATGACAGAATAACTGCACGCGGATCTTACTCTTATGCAATCCGTCTGCAGATGGTTTTGGCGCGATCTAAATGAGAGCACCTATTGGATATCAGCATTGATTCCGAAGAAGCCGGTAGGCGAGGGCATAAAAACCCCCCGGGATAGACTCCGGAGGGTTTTTCGTACCGAGCAGATGACTCAGGCGATTTTGTCGCCAAACGGCAGATCACGTAGCCGCTTACCAGTGGCTACAAATATGGCATTCGCCAGTGCTGGCGCAAACGGCGGAACACCGGGCTCGCCGATGCCAGTGGCGTGCACCGAGAACGGGTGCGGCACGATGTGTGTGTGCACCTTCTTCGGATAAGAGCTTATACGCACTACCGGATAGTCATGGAAGTTCGAGTTAGTCACTGCACCTTTCTCAAAATTGATGCCTGAGTATTGTGCAAGTGTCATGCCCATAACCGCAGCACCTTCCATCTGGGACGCAACGCGCTCCGGTTGGACACAATAGCCGCAATCAACGGCTGTATGTACCTCTGGAATGCTGATGCTGCCGTCATCGGCCACCTTGACCTTGACGACCGATGCGACATAGGTGACGAAACTGCGGTGTGCTGCAATGCCAATCCCTTCACCTTTGGCCAGCTTGCCACCCCATCCGGATTTTTGAGCAGCAAGTTCAATCACACCGCGCAAACGGGCCGTGTCATTCGGGAACTCTTCGTACGGCTCACCGTAGTTCCAGAGGTTCTTCATGTCGGCGGCCGTGGGATCGATTTTGCGGTCCGGGCCAATCAGCTCAATCAGCATATCTTTCGGGTCGCGACCTAACTCTATTGCCAACTCGGTGATGAAGGATTGAACCGCCCACGCACGTGGAATGTTTGATACCGAGCGGAACCAGCCAATGCGTGTGTGAGCCATCGCTTTTCCGGCCTCGACCGACATGTTGGCCACACCAATTGGCGTGTCAACAAGGCCCATCCCGGCTTCCAGATCACTGGTGTAACCTGGGTCGTCTACGAAGGTGGAGAATATCGTTGGCGATACAGAACGATGGCGCCAGCCGACAACTTTGTTGTCCGCATCCAGGGCCGCTTCCAGCCGCTCTACAGAGGTCGTGTGATAAAAACTGTGCTTGATGTCGTCTTCGCGTGTCCATTGGAGTTTGATTGGCGCACCCACTTCTTTGGACACCATGGCTGCCTCAATTACCCAGTCACATTTTGATTTGCGACCAAAGCCTCCACCAAGCAGGCTGACGTTAACCGTCACGTCTTCCGGTTTCAGACCGAGGGCGGCTGCCGTGTCAGTGCGTGCACCGTATGGACTTTGAACTGGCGCCCAAATATTGACTTTTCCGTCTTTGAAATCGGCGACCGCAACAAGTGGCTCCATTTGAGCGTGTTGCATATGAGCCTGCGAGTATTCCTGGGAAAAAACTTTTTTAGCGCCTTTGAATGCCGCTTCCGGGTCACCAACCTTGCGCATCACTTTGCCGGGTTGCTTGGCGGTTGCGTGCATCTCGGCCATAAAGGTTTTGGAGTCGTACTTATCGTGCGGGCTGTCGGTCCACTCGATTTTGAGTGCATCGCGTCCTTTAATCGCGGCCCAGGTATTTGACGCAACCACTGCTACGCCGCCCAGTGGCGCAAATTTTGCTGGCGGCATTGAACCGGGCAATTGAACGACTTTTTCGACACCAGGAACTTTCATGGCTGCAGACGAGTCAACTGATTTTACTTTCGCGCCGACCACCGGAGGTCGTGCGACTACCGCGAATTTCATGCCGTCAACGCTGAAATCGGCTCCGTACTTGGCTTTGCCCGTTGTTATGTCGTGCAAATCGTAAAGCGGGATTTCTCCCTTACCCATGTAGCGAAACTCTTCATCTTTCTTGAAGCTGAGCTCTTCGAACTTGGGTACATCCATCGCCATTGCATCAGCGGCGACATCACCGTAGCCGACTTTCTTGCCATTGGGTTTGCCGTCATCGCCAAGCATATGGATTTCATGGTTCATCGCCTTCACTTTCTTGGCGTCAACCCCCCATTTTTTTGCCGCCGCGGCTTCGAGCATATGGCGAACCGATGCACCCATCTGTCGCATCGGCTGTAAGTAGTGGCGCAGGCTTCGGGAGCCGTCAGTATCCTGGTTACCGTACTTGGGCTCATCGCCTTCGGCCTGCTGTAGCTTGACCCGTGACCAGTCGGCATCCAGTTCCTCGGCGAGGACCATGGGTACGTAAGTCCGTGCGCCTGTGCCCATTTCTGAGCGGTGCGCTATCAGCGTCACCATGCCATCGGCAGCGATCGTTACGAAAACTTTCGGATCTACGACCGTTTTGTGTGGCATTCCCTCTGCACCCGTTTTATAAGGTGTGAACGCCATGGCTGCTCCGGGTACCAACTGCAGGCCCAGTACCAGTCCGCCCGCACCGCCCGCCGCTTTTAGAAACTTTCGGCGTGAGACTTTCTCGATTATGGCCGTTGGCGCGTCGGGCAGAGCAAGCGCGACACCGTCTTGTTGCGCTTCAAGTTCAATATATTTCAACATGATTTAGCCCCCCTTACGTGAAATTTCAGTAGCAGCCATGGCCACCGCTTCGTGGATGCGCTGATAACAACCGCAGCGGCAGATATTGCCGGCCATGGCTTCATCAATTTCCTCGCCTGTTGGCTTTGAGTTTTCCGCCAGCAGCGCGGCAGCGTTCATGATCTGGCCCGCCTGGCAATAGCCACACTGTGGGACATTTTGGGTACGCCAGGCTTTTTGTACTTCGTGGTTTCCGTCTTCGCTCAGTCCTTCGATAGTAGTAATTGCTTTGCCTGCTGCTGCTTCTACGGTTAACAAGCAACCGCGGGTTGCTTTGCCGTCGACATGTACCGTGCATGCGCCGCACAAACCGGTACCGCAGCCAAATTTGGTGCCGTGCATACCAAGAATGTCACGGACAAACCAAAGAACCGGCATCGACGGGTCGCCGTCGTATTTATGCTCCTGACCGTTTACTTTCAGTGAAATCGCCATTTTCATCTCCATTGCTTATTTGACTAACCCTCGGAGCGCTTAATGCAGCCCCGAGGGTTACAGAACCAGCTAATTGTTGGTCATTGCTACTCGTCTAAGGCAAATACCCAAATCATGCCGCCTTGTGGAACATAGGTCTTGGTATCAAATATCTTGTCCAGACCATCTTGCATGCGTTGTGCGTCAACCCCCCAGCCTGACTGCACTGCCACATACTGTTTACCGTCGACAGAGAACGTGCTTGGGACGGCGGTTACGCCTGAGTTGGTGCGCATCTTCCACAGGACTTTGCCGGTTTTTGCATCGAAGGCCCGGAAGTAGCGATCGTTCGTGCCGCCGGCAAATAACAAGTCACCCCCAGTTGCGAGTATTGGGCCCCAGTTGTGATACTTGAAGTCGTGTTGCCAGACTTTTTCGTGGGAACCCACTTTCCAAGCCTGAACCTCACCGATGTGGTCGACACCTTTTTCTTTCAATGTCAGGCCGATATCGGAAATTGCCGCGGTAAGGTACAACTGGCCCGGTTTGTACTCTTCTTTTTTACCGGTCAGGTGGCCGCACAGGTTTTCGTGTGCCGGAACGTACAACATGTCGGTTTTTGGGCTGTAAGCAGCGGGTGGCCAGTCTTTGCCGCCCCATAACGACGGGCAGAAATCAACCTTCTTGCCGATATGCGGAATGCGATCAGCATGGTATTCGGGCCGGCCGGTTTCCGGATCAACTTTCGAAAATACGTTCTGATAAACAAAGGGCTTGGCATCGACGAACTTTATCGGGCCTTCCGGCGTTGGGTCCAGCGTCCACATATAGCCATTGCGTGCTGGATGGATCAGTGCTTTTGATGTTTTTCCATCGCGGGTAACGGGCATCAGGATTGGTGCCGAGACTTCGTCCCAGTCCCAGGCTTCGTTGTGGTGGTACTGGTGATAACCCTTTAACTTGCCGGTATCCATGTCGAGCGCCAGTACTGAATTTGCGTACAAGTTGTCACCCGCCCGGTCATCAGGCATCCAGGGTGCGGCATTCCCGGTACCCCAGTATGTGATATTGGTTTCCGGGTCGTAGGTACCTGTAATCCAGGTCGAAGCGCCACCGGTTTTCCAGGTTTCACCGGGCCAGGTATCGTTGCCTTTTTCGCCCGGGCCGGGAATTGTGTAGGTTTTCCAGGCTTCTTTGCCAGTGTCAGCATCGTAGGCTGCAATGAATCCGCGAATACCGTACTCACCACCGGAGACGCCCACCACGACTTTGCCCTTCGCTGTCAGTGGCGCCAGTGTCATGTAGTAACCAGTTTGCCAGTCTTCAACCTTGGTTTCCCATTTTACTTTCCCCGTCTTGGCGTCGAGCGCGATCAGGGTAGCGTCCGTGGCGGCCAGGTAAACCGAGTCACCCCAAAGACCAACACCTCGGCTGGTCGGATGCAGCTGGAACAGCTCTTCAGGAATTTCTTTCTGATATCGCCAAAGCAAATCGCCGGACTTCGCATCGATTGCCATGACCTGGTTCATTGGCGTGGCGACAAACATTACGCCGTTATTGACGATCGGGGGAGCCTGATGCCCTTCGACGACGCCGGTTGACAATGTCCAGACCGGGCGAAGGTTCTTGACGTTACTGGTGTTAATCTGCTCAAGCGGACTGTATCCCCAGCCCTCGTAGTTGCCGCGATACATTAGCCAGTTTTCAGGCTCCGGCTTGTTCAGACGCTCTTGGGTAATGCTGCTGTATTCGAGCGCTCCAGCCTGAGTGCCTATTGCAGCAACGGCGGCTGCAACAGCGAGTTTGAGCAAGTTATAACGCATGTGTTTCCTCCTGGTCATGGCAGAGACTCTGCCGGCAATTCATATCGTCGTTAGAACGACATAAAGTTGATCGATGCAAAATCGTTGGTACTTTTCTAGATTTCTAATAGCGATTGCTTACGACAGATTTCTACTTCTTAAAACCTACTTTGCCTACGAACGGGCCTTTGACGATGAGTTCGCCCGCATCATTTAATTCAAGTGGTAGAACGGCTAACCGGCGTTTCGCCGGTCCATGTCTTGGTTGACCCATATGGGTGACGTCAAATTCCGAGTAATGGCAGTAGCATTTGAACGTCGTTGTTTTAGGCACCCATTGCGTCAGATCACAACCCTGATGGGTACAGACGGATGAATAGGCAATGACGCCGGCAACTGCGTACTGGCTGGTTTCTTTGTTCAGCAGCTTTTCGTCGATACGAACCAGGTTGACGCCGTTAAGCCGTGATCCGTCACGCATCTTTCCGGATTGCGGATCCTGACTCACCACTTGCAGTAGTAAATCACCTTCAGGCACGTCTTGTGGTTTGACTGGTTGCCCAATCTGATCGCCAAACCGATGCACAATGGGATCCCCGGGTTGTGGTCTCATTCGTCCTGGGGAAGTTGTGGCGCTGGACCCCAAACTAGGTATTCCCAAGCCGACGCCGACCGTCGCGCCCACGCCCGCGCCAAGGATTCGCCGGCGTGGGGGGTAAAACTTTAGCGGTTGTTCCATTGATTGACTCAGGGGCTCCGGTAGCGTTGATGCCGGGTCTTGATCTTCGGGCTGTATCGCCGACGTGTCGGCAGTGTTGTATTCAGCTATGTGTTGTTGCTGTTTCGGCAACGTGTCTCTCCGAATTGCGCGGCGCAGTTACAACAAATGAACTGGCCGGATGGCTTCTAAATCAGACCAACAAATAAAGACAATGTTCTATTCGTTGAACTAAACCGAGAATTTCATAACAGTCTTGTCAGAAAAATTACTCTGTTTGAGTAAATGCTTAATATTGCTTATGCGTCTCTGTTTTTGTCTAGGTTTTGCGCCTGGGTTTTGCGCCTGGGTTTTGCGTATCGGTAGGCATAAACTAAATTAAATATAACGTTTTCAAAAACAAATTGCCTAGTCGCAGACCGTGTTTTACTCCACAGTTGAACCGTCAGTCAAGGGGGTAATCCGTCATAGAGAATTCATGGCTCAACGCGTTTCGATTTACGTATCGATTTGCGATTTATCGGCAAAGAACAAGCACCGAAGTACCAACATATTAAATTGCGTTTATCGCATACGCGCTGACACAAATTTGTCTCGCTTGCTTCGCTCTCAGAGGATTGCTACTGTCGCAGGCGAAACTGCAAGAGTCAAAGAAGAGAGACGAACAATTATGACAAAGCAATTGCAGGCCCAGTTTTCGCAAGTCGGAACGGAGATTGGCCGCCGGGTGCTTGGACAACAAGGGATCGTTGACCGATTACTTTTGGCGCTGTTGGCTGATGGTCACGTGTTGTTGCAAGGGCCTCCGGGGGTGGCCAAAACCCGTGCTGCATTGTTGTTGTCGCATGCCTACAACGGTAGTTTTGGCCGCATCCAATTTACCCCCGACTTGCTGCCTTCAGATCTGACCGGCACCAGCATTTATGATCAGGCGAAAATGCGCTTTGATTTCCGACGCGGGCCGTTGTTTCACGATTTTGTCCTGGCCGACGAAATAAACAGGGCGCCGGCCAAAGTACAGGCGGCATTGCTAGAAGCGATGGCTGAGAGGCAAATCACGGCTGGCGGTGAGACCCATTCATTGGGCGACTCTTTTTTTGTGATTGCTACCCAGAATCCAATCGAAGAAGAGGGAACTTACGAGCTTCCAGTCGCTCAGCTAGACCGCTTCGCGGTGCGTCTGTGCATCGACTACCCCGATGCCGACGCTGAATCCGAAATGCTGGACCTCGTCTTTCGAGAACGTGCTGAGAGTGGCAATAAGCCGGCGGCCCTGGCTGGTTTAACAAAAGTGGCCCGTGCCGATTTGCAAGCGGCGCGCCAGGAGGTGCTTGGGGTCCACATGAGTGAGACGATCAAAAGCTACATAGTCCGCCTGGTTGGTGCAACCCGCAAGCCGCTCAGCGTGATGCCAGCGGTTCTCACCGGTAATGAAGTTCCTATCTCCGATAACGTTGTAGCCCATCCAGTCAGTCCTCGCGGCACGCTTGCTCTGGCTCATTTGTCTTGTGCGAGGGCATGGTTCGATGGCCGTGATTTTGTGAACCCGGAAGACGTCCAATCGGTATGTCACGACGTACTTTCGCATCGCCTGGTTTTATCACATCGGGCAATCATTCAGGGCGTAAAGCCCGACGACGTTATTGATTCCGTTGTCAGTAGCGTACCAGTGTCATGACGCGACATGCCCCGCGTACCAGCGCGTTGTCAGCGCTCGAGCGAGATCCGTTGGCGCTGAGTCTGTCCGAACTCGTCAACGCACGTTTGCGTTGGCTGAGTAAGCGGACCAGTTTATTCGGGTGGGGGCTTGAGCAAGGCAGCCGCCGTAGCCGACGGCGGGGTGTCGGCAGTGAATTCGACACAATCGGACCTTACCAGGATGGTGATGATCCGCGTCACATTGACTGGCATGCGACGGCCAGGACCGGACAGGCCCAAGTGCGCCGATATTTTCATGAATCCCACCGACCGGTTGTGTTTGCTGTCGACTTGAGATCATCAATGTATTTTGGGACTCGTGATCAATTGCTGTCCAAGACAGCAGCACTTGCTGCGGCTGCCCTGAGTTGGGATGTAGCGGCTACAAGTCGGCCGCTGGCTTTGTTTTGGATTAATGGAGGGGGGGCTTATCCGATCTTGTGTCGAGCCGGAAGACGACATTACATGCGAAGTATTACTGAATTGCACAATGCCTACCATGTCGGTGCGCAACGCTTTGTCAATGGTTCAGGCATTTCTATGCCGCTTGATCTTGCGATGGAGCGATGGGCCCCATCGTTAGGTCATCGCGCTGATCTGATTCTGATCAGCGACTTTTCCGAAAGGGGAAATGAGTTTCGTTTTATTGGTGCAAGCTTGCAGAACCTCAGCTTGTACGCTTTATGTATTGAAGATTCTCTGACAACCCGCGTATTCAGTGGTCGCTTTCCATTGAGTCGGCATGATCAACCGCCAGATCAAAATCTCAGTGTTGGTCGTAAAAAGCCGAGCAGTTTTCGGGCCAGTGTTGAAGACTGGCGTCGGGACCTTGAAAATGATTTGTACCAGGCAGGTTACGAAGGAATCGGTTTCTGCCATTGCGCCGACATTAGTCAGGCGGCAAATCGATGACTCCAACTGAGTTGCTTGAAAAGATGCGCGGTTTGCATGAACCGGGTGTTGAGACCGTTGTGCCGCAAGTCGGATTGGACAGGTGGTCGCTGGTAGGTGCTGTGCTCGCGATAGCGGCAATCGGATTTGCGTCGTGGTGGCGAGCCCATAGTTGGCGGCGCCAGGCTCGTCGCGAACTCAGATCCATTGCAAGGGTGGCAAGTAAGGGGCAGTCCCGATTGGCGTGGCAACGTCTGAGCGTCTTGCTGCGGAGTGTGGTTTTGCATGTCCGCCCGGGCCCCGAAACGGCGAACGTGGTGGGTGAGCACTGGCTGGCCTTGCTGGACCAGACATTAGGAATTGAGTGCTTTGTCAGTGGCCCCGGGCGAGCAATTATCGCCTCGCCATATCAAGCGCGTGATGATCATCAGCCTGAACTGGTCCGCGTGGTTGAATCAGTCATGGCCGCTTTGCCGGGGCTCCGTGTGGTAGACGCTGATTCCGATTCCAGAAACGAAACTGGTCTTGATAAAGCGGCAAGTCAATTGCCATGAGCATGATCGAATTTGTTCGCCCGTGGGCGTTGCTGTTGTTGCCGTTGCCGTTGTTGGCGTGGTATGTGTTGCCGGCCCGCATGAGTCAAAGTGCAATACTTGTCCCGGAGCGGGTTGAACAACTGTTTCAGCGATTGCGCTCGCCCTTCGATTGGCAAGATGTGCTGTCCAAAATTCGCATAGTGTTCGCGCTAACCGGTTGGTTGTGCCTGGTTGGAGCGGTTGCCGGGCCGTTGACTATCGGGCCGCCGTTACAAGGTGCAAGCGGTCGCGATTTACTGATTGTGCTTGATTTGTCGGCGAGTATGCTCGAGAAAGACGTTGAAATGAATGGCGAGAAGCTGCCAAGAATTGACGCCGTGAAAGCCATCGCCGGCGCATTCATGCGTGGGCGGGAGGGGGATCGAATCGGATTGGTGGTGTTTGCCGATGATCCATACCTGATCGCACCGTTAACCTACGATGTCGAAGCTGCCGAGTCGTTCTTGGACGAAGTCGGCGTTGGATTACCAGGCCGCAAGACGGCCATTGGCGATGCGATCAGCTTGTCCGTGCAGCAGCTGACCCAACAGCCCGCGTCGAGCCGGGTAATTATTCTACTTAGCGACGGTGACAGCAACGCGGGTGTCTGGGCCGCACCACAAGCGGCCGATCTCGCGCGTCGTAACGGTATCCGAATTCACACCATTGGCTTCGGTGCAGGAACCGGAGGTAATACCGCTTTAGCCGAGGCTTCCGACCTCGCGCGAATAGCGAGTCAGACTGGAGGTCGGTTTTTCGAGGCAGATTCGAGCAATGGGTTACAAGCGGTTTACGACGAACTCGATAAGATTGAGCCAACAGTTGGTCAACAGCTTGCCAGGCCAGTCGAGCGCGCCTGGACTAATGAGTTAGTGTTGATTGCGTTGCTGATGTGGTTCCTGGGGACGTTGATCGATTGGCGGAGCGGTGAACTATGACCGGGCTTTATTTCGCAGCGCCGTGGTGGTTGCTAGTGCCTGTGCTTGGCCTGGGTTTGTTTTTTCTGAAGGTTAATGAGGGTTTGCCGGGCGCATGGCCCGATATCGTTAGCCGTCGCCTGCATGGTATTGCGGGTCAATGGCTGATCGGTGGTGGCACGCCCAAGTCCAGACTCGCGCGCTGGTTGCTCTGCCTGTTACTTGGCGGGGCACTGGCCGATATTCGAATTGGACAAACCAACGTCGCTCCACTGCGAAATCTGCATGCTCGCTATCTGGTAATTGACGTAAGCTCGGCGGACAACTTTCAACAGCCGATTTTTGTCGGGCGGCAGTTGGCGGCGAGTGCCGCTGAGATACCGACTGGGGTCATCGCTGTTGCCGCCGACGCCTACGACGTGGTCCCCTTGACAACGGATTCTTCGCAGCTGGATCGATATCTTAAAGTCCTGGCGCCGGAGATAATGCCCAAGCCGGGGCGCCGCCTGGAGTTGGGTGTAAGACGGGCCGAGGCTGCGTTTAAGCGATCGGGTATAACGGTAGGCCAGATCGTTGTATTAGCAGCCGGTTCGGCGCCGCCGCAGCGTTTGCAGACGTCTTTGTCGCCTGCTGCGACGATATGGCTAGTTACCGGCGTGGCCGCTTCCGGTGATTGGAAAGACTATGCCGAACGGCTCGGAGCGAATTTGCTGAATGTCGATAAAGACAAACTGACCCGGCTCGATAATGAAATCAAGCGAGAACAGGAGAGAGCGATCCGGGATTCAACGCCGGTTCAAGAACGGCGCAGTATTTCGCCCTGGCTTGCGTTGGCCTGCCTTCCCGGGTGGTTGCTGGTTTTTTTTCGGGCGCGACGCCAATGAACCGACAGACGTTGGCCCGTATCGCGGCTGTTGTCGCGCTGGTGGTGTCCGGGATGATTACAACATCCTGGATCTCGGATTTGGTTGCATACTCCAGGGCATCGATTAGTGCTGATCAGATTGGCCATCAGCTGTTGCGTGAAAATCGCGCTTATGACGCGGCCCTGGTTTTTGACGATCCCGCCTGGAAAGGTGTTGCGCTATTTCGTGCGGAACGATTTCAGCGGGCTGCTGCGGAATTTTCGCTTCAGGATTCCGTGCTTGCCCAATACAACTTGGGTGTCAGTTACGCGTACCTGAAGCGTTATAAAGACGCCGAGTCGACGTTTCGCGCGGTACTGGCGCGCGAACCCGATCACGAGGATGCGCGCCACAACCTTAACCTGCTGCGTGAATTAGAAAACGAGTCAAACGAACAAGACCAGTCCGGACAGTCGGCCGATCAGGGAGAAGAGCGCAAACAGGCCGGCGATTCGGGTTCTGAGAACCTGGACAGCGAGAGTATGGCGGCGCCTAATTTGAAGCAAGAGCAAGCGCAAGCGTCCTCGGGGGACTCGAAGCGTGATCCGTCGGAAATTAATCCCGAGCAGGCGACGGGTACCAAGCTCGGTGGCAGTGGTTCCCAAGAACGTCTTTCGGAGTTGCTCAAGAAATTACAAGAGCAGGAGCCTGGGCAGGCAAACAATTCGGACGATACCACCGAAAAACCAGATGAGGCTGGCCGGGGCGCGCAAGACCAGCCGGCAGCGCAAAGCGAATTGGCAATAGCCGATCAAGTTCGTTATCGAGGGGTTGTCGATCGCCCGGAGGTCGTATTGCGCGCGCGCCTAAAGGCGGCCGCATCGATTCGCCAGGGACGAGTGGAGGCGGTCAAATGATCACATTGGCTCGCGCTCTTATGACCTTCTTGCTTTTGCCCTGTGTAGTGCAAGCTCAGGAGATGAGGTTTCGCATCCCATTGCTGACGGTCACGCTGAGTCCACAAGTCGTCAGGGTGCAGCAACAGCTTGTGCAGTCGATTCGCCTGGAGTCGAATTTTCCGTTTCAGTCGATGCGTGTTGATTTCGGAGAACCGGCGGACGCTGAAATTGTTGAATTGCAGGCGGCTGGTACTCGCGAATTCAAGACCTGGGCGAATGCCGGGTGGGTATATGAAGCGAGCCGGGCGTTTTTCCCCGCGCGCAGTGGTCAGTTGACCGTGCCCGCTGTTCATATTACCGGTGAAACCTTGTTACCAAGCGGCGTTCGACAAGCCTTCGATGTGCGTAGTGAGCCGGTACAACTGGAGGTGGGTACTCCGACTCTGGATATGACGGGCGAACCGTGGCTGGTCGCTGATCAAGTGACGATCACAGAGCGATGGAGTGTGTTGCCAGACTTACTGCGGGCCGGCGAAATAGCGATTCGAACCATTGAAGTACGCGCCGAGGGTGTGACCGGCCAACACATTGGTGATTTGAAAATGCCGGTCAGCCTGGGCCTGCAAGTGTTGCCTGGCAGGGTGTCGCGCCGAACCGAAATTACCAGCGGGACCGCGATTGGTTTCCTGTCACAGGATTTCGAAATACGCGTATTAAATGATACCAAGACTGATATTTCACCGGTTCAAATTGCCTGGTGGGATGCCCGCGAAAATCGTAAACGCCGTTCAGCCGTCCGTGCTTATCGGGTCGAACCGCTGCCAGCTGATGTCCAGGCAATTGTCGCTCAGATAATTGGAGATGAGCATGCAAAACGTTTGCGTAGTGCCCGAACATTGATGTGGTTAATCGTTGGCGGGGCCACAATGCTCAGCTTTTTATCAGTTTTACTGTTGTTGTTTGCTCCTGTTCGTCGCGTTGTTACGCGTCAGATTGGAGCGCTTGCTGACTTTCTATTTGGCCCTTCGCAGTCTTTGCCCGAAATTGGGTTGCATTTACGCCCGGAATCAGTGCGGACCCGTGGTGGGGCTGACAATTCTGATCAGAAGAAATGGGAACATGTTCACTGACACGATAAAAACAAATCCTATTTTCAATAGACAATTTTTGCTGCCTTCAGTGGCAGGCAGCGGCCCTCGATGGAACCTGACGGTACCTGACCAATTGTCTTGAAATTCATAGCCTGATAAAAGCCTGTTGCCCCTGGGTCTGCTTCTACCTGTAAATTAGTTACTCCGCGTGAACGCGCTGATCCGATAAGTTTTTGCATCAACTGTCGGCCAATACCGCGGCCTTGCCATCGCGGCTCGATATAAAAGGCGGTAATTTCGCCGACGAGCGCGGTACATGCTGTCATTTTCGTATTTTTGGCCCCCCTTGTTGCACGCATTGTTCGCATATACAGATTCTCCGCCTTGCCGAGGTGGGTACGGAGTCGAGGAGTTGTTTCGGAAAATTGATCTCGACACACCAGCAAGGATCTGATTTTTTGGGGTTGTCTGCCATTTGGCAGGCATTGGGTTGCCGACATATCGGGCAGCGTGCCGGGTCGGCAACGGTTTCAACAGCGGCTGGTTCGCTGTGGTTCGGGCTTATATCGGTGCTTTTCATTGTCTGATGCAGCAAAGCCGCTCGGTTGGGCTGGCAGTCAATTGGCGTGCCGGGATGTCCAAACTTAACGGGTTTGGCTCGCGATGTACACTTTGACCGTCTCTTCTAGTAGCGAGGTAACTTTCTGTGCACTATGACCCACGCCATGATGATCGGCCGCTCCCGTTTGACCCGTTTAAGAGTTGTACAGTGCCGCGACCTATCGGTTGGCTGTCTACAATTTCCACTGATGGTATTGCCAATCTTGCCCCTTTCAGCCAGTGGCAGAATCTGACCTTTGATCCGCCCCTGGTGATGTTTGCCGCCAATGGATATCCTGACGGGCGCAGAAAAGACACGGTGATCAATGCTGAGCGCACCGGCTGGTTTGTGTGGAACATGGCTACCTGGGATTTGCGCGAAGCGGTCAACAATTCTGCTCAGGACTTCCCACCTGATGTCGATGAGTTTGATGCGGCCGGGGTGACTAAAGCGACTTGTATTGATGCTCCCGGGCCGCGGGTTGCCGAGTCTCCTTGTCATTTTGAATGCCGCTACCTGTCAACCCAGCGGTTTGCCGGCCATACCCACGTCGGCAGTGTCGATGTGGTTTTTGGAGAGGTTGTGCGCATTCATGTGGCGGACGATGCCGTCACTGCCGAAGGCAAGATAGACATTCTGAAAATTCGACCCATTGCGCGCATGGGCTATTACGATTACACGGTTGTCGATAATATTTTTGAGATGCGCATTCCGGGCAATGAACACGCCCCGGCTGGTCTTGAAGGGCGCGGCTCCGGAAAGGCCTCGCCGCGTTAGTGGTGAATAAGAAGAATTTCAGTTTTCATGCCGATGATATCGTCGCGGCACTTGATACGCTTGATGCGATGATCCTGCCCGGTGCAAAGGGGCTCGCTGAGCCCGCAATCACCGCCTGCACATCCGCATCAACCGATCTGATCAACCGCAATTACCCGAGATGGCGCTCCGTCTGACGCCATTAGTTTAATCGGCAGTGCACACAGAAAAGTATGGCTGCCGCTTACCGGCCGGGTATTGACCAGGTATTCGATTAGCGTAATGCCGTTGCGCAGCAGGATATGGTGGGTGACGTGCTCTTCAATTGGTCGCATCTCACCGTCAAGCAACAGGCGAATGGTGTAATCCTGTGGAAAGTCGAAGGCCGCCGCGGTCGGTTGTGCTGCCAGTAGCCACTCGCAAGCCTCCTGGCTCATGAAGGGTGCGTCACGCCAGAAGGCTTCGGTTTGCCAGTCTCGTTGCTCGTCCCAGCAAGAACGGAACAAGGCAATTTCGCCGGCCTTTAAGTGGGCCGCGCGCTCTGCCAGCAACGTTGCGCTGATTTGCTGCATCGGTTCAATATCGCTCAGATCAATCACGGCTGCCCGGCCAACCACCCGCGACAACTCTAGCTCGCTGGTGGTTTTGCCGCCTGGCACCATGTGACAGGCAGCATCCATATGGGTAAAACCGTGGCAGGAAGTCTGCATCCAGGTGGATTCGAATGCTGAACCTTGTTCAAAGTCGCCGCGTTTACCGCGTTCAATTGGCCAGCGAAAATGCCCGGTGTCTACCGGCATTGATAAGTCATGAATCTGCATACGGTTATTCGGTACAGTTAGAGTTGTTTGAAAAATGAAGCGTCTACTACGCCGAGTCAGACGGCGCATTGCCGATCGCTGCCGCGTGGTAACCCGCTTCGGTGAGGGCCGCAAGCACCCGCTGCAAGTGGGCAGTACCGCGGGTGCTGAGAGTCAGGTCAATTCGTACATAGCGGACTGGCAACGAGGCAAACGCCCGTTGATGTGATACGTCTTCGATATTGGCACCTTGTTCGCCAATGATTCGGGCAACGTTGGCCAGGGTACCAGGTGAGTCCGGTGCATCAACCGACATGCGCACCAGTCGGTCGGCGCGGGCTAGCTGATGCCTCGCCACGTTCGACAAGGTGAGCATATCAATGTTGCCACCACACAAAATCAGGCCCACTTTTTTTCCCCGAAAACGGTCGGGTTCTTTCAGCAGCGCCGCAAGTCCAACCGCACCGGCGCCTTCGACAACCGTTTTTTCGATTTCAAGCAGAAGTAAAACTGCTGACTCGATACTGGCTTCATCCACCAGGGTCATGTGATCAACCAGGGTGGTTATCAGGGGGCCGGTAATTTCGCCGGGAGACTGCACGGCAATACCTTCAGCCAGGGTTTGTCCGCCGACAAAAGAGCTGGGGGATTGGTTTATCGGGTTTGTCTGATTTACCGGCCTTGGTACAGTTGCCGGCGTGACCACGGCGGGAGTTGTCGGGTGCTTGCTGGCATGTTGTTGTGTCCATAGCTGGTAGGCACCGGGGTACTGCTCTGTCTGGACACCGACAATGTCGATTGACGGTTTCAACGCACGCGCGGCAGTCGCAACCCCGCTGATTAAGCCACCACCGCCGATGGCAATAATCAGGCTATCGATGTCGGGCTGGGCGGTCAGCATTTCGAGTCCGATCGTGCCCTGGCCGGCAATAATCATCTCGTCATCAAACGGCGGAACAATTGTGAGATTGTCTTGTTCGGCAATTGCAGCCATCGCAATACGGGCGCTGGCAAAGTTGTCACCCTGCAGCACAACCCGGGCACCAAATCGTTCGGTGTTTTCAATCTTGATAAAAGGGGTAAAGCGCGGCATCACGATGGTCGCGGGGATGCCCAGTCGCTGGCAGTGGTAGGCGACACCTTGGGCGTGATTGCCGGCAGAAACGGCGATGATTCCCTGGCGGGCGGCTTGCGCATCCAGGGTCATCAGGCGGTTGGCGGCGCCACGCTCCTTAAATGACCCGGTGAATTGCAGGTTCTCAAATTTTAGCCAGACCTGGGCGCCGGTGATATCGCTTAAAGTGCGCGAGTGTTGAAAAGGCGTAACAACAATATGTGAGGCGATCCGCTGCTGTGCTTCGCGGATCTCGTTAATGGTTACCATCGCCGGCCCTGATTGTGATTGCCTGGCTGCCTGGATCAAGCCGCGGGCGAACGATCAGGAAACAATGCGCAGGAAGTCAACCGCATAGTCCAGTGTAATTGTGCGCCCGGCCGCCGGGTCGAGGATCAGGCCCGAAAATTGTGGCGACGGACGAATCCCACCAATTGCCGGCACCGTGCCGCAAAACAGCAAGGTGCCTGGTTCCATTCCGCGCCCGGTCTGCGAATGCATTTGTTCGAGCAATGCGTCCAGAGGCAAAATTTCTTCGAGCGTTCCTTGCTGATAGGCCGATCGGTCGCCGTCGTCATGAATCCATGACTTGATCAACATGGTGTCAGCATTTGGCCGCACTTCGTCCCAGCGCCATGCGGTACGGGCAACCGGCTTGGAGCAAAGTTGTTTGGCCAGTGCAATACCAGCCCGTTCAATATCCCGATCGGTATGGTCGGAACCAACCGTGAGCCAGATGCCATCTTCTGCAGCGAACAAGACGGGCTCGACCTCACCGGAGCTGGCCGGCCCTAAAGTCTGGATGACGGCTTGCTGGGTAACCAGGTCTGACGAGACATTGTAAAACGTCGGGGCCGCGGAGGGCTCGGGAATGCCCACCGCCTTCAGTTCATCAATATGTCGTTGCACTGCCTGGCGGTTGCGCCCAGTCCAGCCGGCAATGACCACCCGCTTGATCTCGACCTGGCGGGTCTGAATGCGTGACTGTTGGCGAAATTCAAATTCTAGTACTGGCATATTTGCTTATTCCTGCCATCAGACATGGCGTTTTCTGCAACTTAAAACACGGCGTGACGTCCACCCCGGGCACCTGCCTGGTTGGCCCTGTTCAGGGCGTAATGATGACTTTACCAGTGACTTTCCGATTCATCATGTCATTAAGCGCCTGGGCACCGTTGGCCAGCTTGTAAGTACCCGATATATGGGGCTTAAGTTGCCCCTTACCGATCATCGTAAACATTTGTTTCAGGTCGCTCGCGAAGTGATCGCGCTCCCTGACGGTGTAATCCCCCCAGAAAACCCCAACCACTGATGCACCTTTAAGCAGCATCAGATTCCACGGCACAGCCGGAATTGTGCCACCTGCAAAGCCAACCACCAGGTAGCGGCCACGCCAGGCAATGCTGCGGAACATTGGTTCAGCCATATCGGCACCGACCGGATCATAAATGACGTCAGGGGCCGTATCACCTGCCGCCGCCTTGAGGCCGGCGCGCAGATCTTTGCCTTGCAAGCCGCCGTAGTTAAATAAGATATCGGCTCCGTGTTCTTTGCAGATTGCCAGCTTCTCGTCAGTTGATGCACCGGCAATGACCGTGGCACCCATGGCTTTACTGATTTCAATTGCTGCCAGTCCAACCCCGCCTGCGGCACCGAGAACCAGCACGGTCTCTCCGGGTTGCAGGGCAGCCCGATCGGCCAGCGCGTGGTACGAAGTGCCGTAGGTCAGCGTAAACGCAGCCGCCGTTTCGAAATTAATGTCGTCGGGAATCGGGATCACTTTGTGCGCAGCGACCCGAACTTTTTCGGCAAACGCACCGTGACCGCTTGAGCCCATCACCCGGTCGCCAACTTTGCAGTTCGTGACGCCTGAGCCAACGGCACTGATCACACCGGCCAGTTCTGCCCCTGGGGAGAATGGCAGGTCAGGCTTAAACTGATACTTGTTCTGGATAATGAGGACATCTGGAAAGTTCACACCGGCAGCGTGCATGTCGATGACAACCTCGCCGGCCGCTGGCGTCGGGTCAGGAACTTCTTGGTAAACCAGTGAATCCGGTAACCCGTGCTCATTGCACATCAACGCTTTCACGTTTTCTCCCCCTGTTAAAATTTTGTTGGTGCCGCTCTGGCGACGTTGGCCTTATTGTAGGCGAACAATGTTGTAGGCGAACAATGGCGCCTGCTGATTCGACTGATCCGGGATCCGGCCTGACCTAAGCCTGCCTGGTCTAAGCCCGCCTGGCCCGGCGCTCGTGGCGGGCGATCCAGAATGTGGCGGCGACAATCACCGCGCCGCCGGCAAACGTTGTTGGTGACGGAATGTCGCTGAACACAAAATAGCTCAGGACAGAAGCCCACACCAGGTCAAGAAATTTTACCGGCTGCGCGGTCGAGATATCCGCTACCGCGTAGGCGCGGGTCAGAAACCAGTGTCCCAGGCTGCCAAGGCAGCCGGTCAACAGGAACCATAACCATTGCTGCGGCGTCGGGTTGGTCCAGTCGAGCAAGGCCAGTGGTAAGGTGAACACGGTAACGGTCAGTGCCTGCCAGACGACAATCACGGTTGGCGCGTCGTGTCGGGTTAACGCCTTTGCCAGCAAAAACGAACCAGCAAAGACTGGCGCCGAAGACAACATAACAAGGCTGTAGTGCAGGTCGGCGGTTTGCATTCGGGGTCCGACAATAATCAGGACCCCTAAAAAGCCCAGGCCAGCTGCAATCCAGCGGACTACATGCATTTTTTCGCCAAGAAACAAGGCGGCACCTAACATGATGAAAATTGGCTGGGTGAAACCGAGGGCGGTTGTATAAGGCAACGGCAAATGGGGCAGGGCGGTAATCCACAGCAACAGACCAAGCGAATGAATCATGCCGCGGGTTAACTGCAGCCCCATCGCATTGGTCTTGTATTTGCCCAGGCCTTGCTGAAGCACCACAGGCAGTAACACCAATAGGCCAAACCCATAGCGTAAAAAAAGTGCCTGGGCGGCAGACATTTCCAGGCTCATCTGCCGCATCACCGTGTTGAGCATCGCAAAAGTGAAGCCGGCGGCGGCGGCCAGCATCATGCCCTGGGTCGACGGGTCAATTTTCAGAAAAGCAGTGAGCGCCTTGCCGTGCGGACGAGGTAGCTTGGGGCCTTGTTTGGGTGGTGCCGGTTCTTTTGGGGTCAAAGGGGACAGTCTGTTGCGAATGAGTTACTTACTTGAGCAAGGCGATGCTGGCACTATTGTCTTTGAGTTGCACCCCACTGAGGCCGAGGTGGCAGGCTTGAAGGCTCAAGTAGACCAGTTTGTGCACAGCAGCCTCGTAGGGTAGTCCACCCTCGGGCCGAATGTTCGAAACGCAGTTGCGTTGTGCGTCGGTGCGGCCGCGTTTCGGGTTCCATGTCAGGTAAGCGCCCAGGCTATCAGGACTACTGAGTCCCGGGCGTTCACCCAGCAGAATAATGGCCAGCCTGGCACCCAGCAGACCACCAATGTCATCGCTCAATGCAACTCTTGCGCCACGGGCAATGACCACCCGGGCCATACGCAGCTGGCGGCTTGTCAGCGCCTGATGCAGGCCGGCAGCCATCGGGACGGCGTGCCGGTGGGCCGCAAGCGCTGACAAGCCGTCCCCGATGACCACGACGACGTCCGGATTACTGGGCGGCAGTTGCTCCTTGTCTGGCAGGTGTAGTTGCCGGCCCAGGTCCGGACGCTGCAGATAGGTTGATCGATCCGGCGCCTGGCTGCTGACCGTGACCGATTCAATGCCGTGTACGGTCAGCGCCCTGGCAATGGCTTGTGAATCGAATGTGGTCATGACGGCGTCCCGGGCCAGTGCGTGATCACGCTGAAAAGTCAGATGGGCGGCGGTCGGCAAACTGGTGCCGGCACGTCCCAGGGCCAGCCGGGCGTGGGTTAACTCACGTAGCGAAGTCCATTCGTCGGCGCGCAAGCCGGGCGCAGGTGAGGACAAATTGCCTTTTGCCATCGCCGTCAGATCGCCGTCAGTAGCGGATGGCTCCCACGCGGGGAAAGCATTTGACCATTGGCCATTAACCCGAGTTTTTCCAGCCAGGTTTCAAACTCCGGCGCGGGTTTGAGAGCCAGTAATTGGCGCATCGTAAGAACGTCGTGAAACGAGGTGCTTTGGTAGTTCAGCATGATGTCATCTGCCCCGGGCACCCCCATGAAAAAAGTACAACCCGCTGCGCTCAGCAGGGTGAGCAGATTATCCATGTCATCCTGATCGGCGTTCGCATGATTGGTATAACAAACATCGCAGCCCATCGGCAGGCCAAGCAACTTGCCGCAGAAGTGATCTTCCAGCCCGGCACGAATAATCTGTTTGCCGTCATACAGGTATTCGGGTCCGATAAAACCGACCACGGTGTTAACCAGCAGCGGTCTGAAGTGTCTTGCCACGGCGTAGGCGCGCGCTTCGCAAGTTTGTTGATCAACACCATGATGCGCGTTAGCCGACAGCGCGCTCCCCTGACCAGTTTCGAAATACATCAGGTTATTGCCAACCGTGCCGCGTGCAAGTGAGAGCGCGGCATCGTGGGCTTCGCTGAGTATGTCCAGGTTGACGCCAAAACTTGCATTGGCCGCCTGGGTTCCGGCAATCGACTGAAAAACCAGGTCAACCGGAGCGCCTTGGTTAATCATTTCAATGGTGTTGGTCACATGAGTCAACACACAGGTCTGGGTTGGAATGTCGAATCGGTCGCGGATTTCGTCGAGTAGTCGCACCAGGTCTCCTAGCCGGGCGACATCATCTGATGCCGGGTTCACCCCTATGACTGCGTCACCAGCGCCATACATCAGGCCGTCGACGGTTGACGCAATAATTCCACGCTGATCATCTAAGGGGTGGTTTGGTTGAAGTCGAACGGACAACCGGCCCGGCAGGCCGATGGTGTTGCGAAAGGCAGTGCTGACTTGACATTTCTTGGCCACCAGGATGAGGTCCTGGTTACGCATGAGTTTGCTGACTGCAGCGGCCATCTCCGGCGTAATGCCCGGGCTGACACGGTTGAGCGCGCCGGCGTCTGTTCTCTCGTCCAGTAACCACTCGCGAAATTCACCGACGGTCAGATCCCCCAGCGTGGCCAGCGCATCGCTTTCATGCTGGTCCAGAATCAGCCGCGTGACTTCGTCGTTTTCATACGGAATCAGGGCTTCATTCAGAAATGTTGACAGCGGCAGGTCGGCCAGCACAAAGCGTGCTGCAATGCGTTGGCTTTCAGTGGGAGCAGCCACTCCGGCCAATTGGTCTCCAGAGCGCGATGGGCTCGCATTGGCAAGAATCGAGCCTAAGGTGTCGAAGCGGTATCGGGTGCTGCCGATTGCCTGATACCGGGCTGGCATTAGCGGGGTTGCTGGCGCAGAGCTTCAAGAACCGGTCGTTCACCCGGAAGATTTGGGTTGTTCATGCGACCGCGTTCGATTCGAATGGCTGCTCGGGTGCGCGAACCGAGGATGCCATCGATCTTGCCAATACGGTGCCCCCGGCCCAGCAGCAACGCCTGTAATTCGCGGCGTTCTTCAAGCGTCAGCGGTGCCCCGACATCTGGCCATGGGACGATAAAGCCCGGCCTGTCAGCAAGCCTGTCTGATAAGTGTGCCACCGCCAGGCTGTACTTCACCGACGGGTTGTAAGCGTAAATCGCATCAAAGTTTCGCAATACCAGCAGCGTTGGACCAGCGTTATCAGCTGGCCGAATCAGTGCCGCCGCTGCGTCACCGGGCAGTGCATCGATGCGGCGCATTGCCGGTTGGTCAATCCCGCGAATTCCCAGGTCACGCCAGGCGGAAAGCGGCTTGCGCGTGGTGCGCGAATCGGAGGTGGCGTTTACGCCCGCTGGTGGCGCGGTAACCTCGATACCCCAGGGTAAACCAGGCTGCCAGCCCGACACCTTCAGGTAGTTTGCGGTTGAGGCCAGCGCGTCACCCAGGTTCTCAACCAGGTCGCTTCGCCCGTCACCGTCGTAATCAACCGCTCGGGTTAGAAACGTCGTTGGCATAAACTGGGTGTGACCAAAGGCGCCAGCCCAGGAGCCCACTAATTTATCGGGATTGACATGGCCAGCTTCGAGAAGCTGCACCGTCGCAAATAACTCGCGGCGAAAGAAAGCCTGGCGACGCCCATGGCAGGCGAGGGTGGCCAGTGACTGCACGACCGAACGTTTGCCAAAGTTCTGGCCAAAATTAGATTCGATTCCCCAGACAGCGGTCAGTACCTCCCGGGGGATACCGTATTTTTCCTCCAGGGAAGTGAGCAGTTCAGCATGGCGGACGAGCATTGCCCGACCAGTTGTAACCCGCTGATCTGAAACCGCCGACTTCAGGTAATCGGCCACCGAACTGATAAATTCCGGTTGGAAATTCAGGCTGTTGATAACCGCAGGGTCGGGTTTCAAATTGTTAGTCCGGAGCCGGAAAGCCGCTGTGGATACGTCGGCTTTGATCGCTTGGGTCGCGAGTGTTTCAAGGCATTGGTCTAGTGTCGCCTGGGTGACAACAATTGGGGCTGGGGCGTCAGACGCAACTGCGCTCGCACAGCCGCTCAGGGCCATGGCGCAAATCCACAGCGCCGCAGTTCGCCCCCGATCCCTGATTGGCTGGGAAAGGCGGAAGACACCAGCGAGGACGGCTGTTGATAAAAACGGCCGATGACGGCAGCGCGAAGCGGAGTTGAACGGGTTGGAAAACATGCCGACATTCTAGCCTGCCCAGATGTCTTTTTTGGCTATCGGGACGGTTGTCGGAAGCTGCTGTCAGGCTGGCTTGCATCGTGTGCACCATCGTTCACGCCACCGCCCAGCGTTTGCACGTCGTTGCTGTTATCCAGAAGTGCGTGAAAATGAGCCGCCATATAACAACGATTCTTGCCGCTGAGTTTGCCGGTAATCAAGGCCTGGCCGGCGCGCAAGATAAGTTCGTGAACCGATTCTTCGTTGGTATGCATGGCAATCCCCATTGTCGCCCCAATCTCGTGACTGCTGATCATGCTGGTTACTGGTTTCCGAACCATGGACTGGTGCAGGCGACGCATTGTCGGCAACGCATCCTGCTGATGGTCGACCCGGGTTGCGATCAGAAAATGGTCGCCGCCAGTTCTGCAGACCAGATCTTCCCTGCGTAATTGTTTGCGCAGGCGATGGACCGCTGCACGCAACACGGAATCACCAGCGTGATGTCCGAACTGCACATTCACTCGGTTGAAATTGTCAATGTCGACTGCAGCAAGTACCAGGGTTGACTGCTGCTGACCGCGCCGTTCGTGCATGAGCCTGGCCACCGCTTGTTCAAAATCTGGCCGGTTCAGCGCCCCGGTCAGTGGATCGTGGCTGGCCGCCAGATGCCGGCGTTCGGCCCGTGCGCTGAGGCGATACAGGGCTAACGCGGCAAGCAGCGCCGGTACGACAATCAGCAGGAGTAACCACTGCAGTTGACTCTTCAGGAAGGCGGTGAGGCCGCCGGAGTATCCACTAATCGGAACCTGCGCATAGAGGTGCCATTGATTCACGCCGTGGTTCAACTGGAAGGGACGCGCAATACCGTAATGGCTGGAGCTGTCGGTGGTCACCGTATCGAAGCCCGGATCAAGACCGGGTTCGGGTAACTCATGGGCCTGGGCGTTGGCGACTGCAATTAACGCTTTATCTGCCAGGCGGGCAAAGTTTACTGGCACTCCGGCGCCCAGCGCATTGTTCAGGGCAAGCAGTTCTGAAGAGGCGACAACATGATGATTTGCGTCAACAATCATCGCTGAGCCGGCCCCGTTACCTGGCAATCGGGCGAGGAATGTACTGAGCGCCCCAATATCAATATCAATGCCAATCACGCCGGCATCTTTGTCGTCGAGGGTGACCGAACGGGCCGCAGATATACCAGGGCGTCCCGACGAATAAAATGCGTAGGCGTCGGTCCATGCAATCCCATTTGATGCCCGTGCTTTGGCATACCAGGGGCGATTGCGCGGGTCAAAGCTGTCATGCGGGCTTGGCCAGCGCAGCAAAACGTTTAAGTCCTGATCGTACTGAATATGGCGAATGTGGCGGGACTCGGGGGTCACCTTTACCAGCTTCGTCCGGATACCTTCGTCATGGCGGCTGACATAGACAAAGCTGCCATCGCTGCGGCCCAGGTACATGCCGTTAAGCCACTCGCCAGACTGTAATTGGGCAATGAAAAACCGTTCGAGCGCCCGATCGCTATTTGGCTTGAGAATACCGTCGCGAATGAGTTGTTCACCCGAAATCAGTGCACTTTCTGCCTGCGCCAGGTACAACTTGGTTTGATCGGTAACGTTTGCAGCTAGTCGGTTAAGCGCGCCGCGTGCGTCGTCATCCACCCGAGTCGTCATATCACGCTGCATTGCAATCACCAGGGCGGTTATTGCTGCCAGCTGGGTAAACAGCAACGTTGCCAGACACAGGTTGCGTATCACTGTTGGTTTCATTCGAACCTCCACGTCATCCCCGTTGCCTTATTGTCACGCAGCGGTGCCGTCGAAGGCTTAAGCGCGATGGGTATCGCAGGTTATTCCGGCTTTTTGTTGCTTTTGGGCATCGTTAGTGCGTGTCGAATGCTTATCCCGTTGCTTTTCCAGCTGGGATAACATGGGGGTCTTTCCGCAAATGATGAACCTGGAGCAAACTGATTTGACAGTCCAAAACACAAACGAAGCCCAATTTGAACGGGCTCAACGGGTACTTGTGGGAGGGGTGAATTCGGCGGTACGTGCCTTTCGTGCGGTTGGCGGAACACCCCGGTTCATCGACCGTGCCCAAGGTGCTTACGTCTGGGATGTTGAAGGCAGGCGGTATATTGATTACATCGGATCGTGGGGACCGGCTATTGTTGGTCATGCCCATCCTTCGGTTGTTGAGCGTGTACAGAACGCCGCAACCAAAGGGCTTTCGTTTGGGGCTCCGAATGTGCTCGAAACCGAACTCGCCGAGAAAATTGTGCCTTTGTATTCCCATGTGGAGCAAGTGCGCTTCACCAGTTCGGGAACCGAAGCAGCAATGAGTGCTTTACGACTGGCGCGAGGTTACACGGGGCGCGATCGGATAATTAAGTTTGAAGGGTGTTACCACGGCACGGCAGACAGCTTGCTCGTTAAAGCCGGTTCGGGCGCGCTGGCCTTCGGTACGCCGAGCTCGGCTGGCGTGCCGGCTGATCTCGCACGCCACACTCTTGTTGCGCAATTCAACGATCTGGACAGCGTGCGCGAGCTGCTCGAACAAAATACGGGTCAGGTCGCGTGCGTCATGATCGAGCCGATACCGGGCAATATGAACCTGATCATGCCTACCGCCGATTTCCTTCAGGGGTTGCGCTCACTCTGTTCTGAACACGAGACGGTATTGATTTTTGATGAAGTGATGTCCGGCTTCCGGGTGGCCCTCGGTGGGGCGCAGCAGGTTCTTGGCGTGACCCCGGATCTCACTGCCTTTGGGAAAGTGATTGGCGGCGGTATGCCAGTCGGAGCAATTGCCGGGCCGGCGCAAATCATGGAGCGGATGTCACCGCTTGGTGATGTTTACCAGGCTGGTACCTTATCAGGCAATCCGTTGGCCATGGCAGCTGGGCTGGCAACCTTGGAACTCATCAGCGAGCCGGGCTACTTCGAGCTACTGGGTAAACAATGTACCCGCCTGGCTGACGGTCTGCGACAAGTGGCTGATGCCGCTGGCGTGCCGTTCAGTATTCGTTCGCTGGGTGGGATGGCGGGCATGTATTTTCGCGCGACTGCCCCAAACAATTTTGCTGAGGTTCAGCAATGCGATACCGAGCGCTTCGCGCGCTTTTTCCACGCCTTACTTGATGGTGGGGTGTCTTTGCCGCCGTCGGCGTTTGAAGCGTTCTTCTTTTCATCAGCCCATAGCGATGCTGATATAGACCAGACAATTGCCGTGGCCGCTGAGGCTTTTAAAACGATTGCCTAGCCGATCTGTGCAAATTGTTGGTCCGGTACGGTATTCGGGTAGGTATTTGTCGGCTACAACTGTCCTGCCGGTCGCGAGGCCGCCTCAGGTCGGCTGACCAGCGGGCTTGTGTGCGCTTGCAGATTCCGGTGTCTGGTTGTCGCCAGCCGGGAGGTTAATCACTTCGCTCAGCGGCGCGCTGGCCACTACAGTCCAGCTGTCAACCTGCTGGAAATCGATATGGCCCTCACCAGGCATGACGGCGACAATTGATGAAAACGGAATCTGTTTGCCGGAATAGTCAATTTTTTCAGCAAGGGCCTTGCGCGAGTCGGGCGGCAGGTTACGGTACAACAGGCTTAAGTGTGGTTCGAGTCGATAACTTGACGCGCGCTGACACCGGTCGCGAATTGCGTTGGCAATTGGGGTTACTTCCTGGAAGCTGAATTCGACAAAGAGGGTTTTGAATAACATGCCACTGTGGCCTGTGGGTCCACAGGTCAGGAGCATCGGATTGAACCTGCTGGCCACGCTGGACAGAACGACGGCTGGGTCTTCCTTGTTGGCGAGCACCGTCGAGAACAAGGTGATGTGCGGATCAAAAAGTGGCGCGTTAAACTGGGTAGCCATCAGGTCAATACTTTTCTTAAGCAATTCCCGGTCCGGCGACGCCGGCACCAGCCAGTAGCTGACCGGCGATCCTTCCCGCAACCGGCGCGAGGACAAGCGCGCTTGATTCATCGTCACTCCATCAGCAGATACCTGCTGGCATTGAATATTGTTGTTTTCGGATTGTTTCGTTTGTCGAATTGTTATCGAACGGCTAACGGAACAGTGGAAAGCTGTCTGCCCGACTCAGGCGTTGTGGCTCGCCAATGTCCAGAAACCGGCCTCGTTCAAAGTGTACAGAATCTATTGCCAATCCAGCTTCGATGGCATCAGCCACAATGGTACCAACCGGCCACTCGGGCGGGGTATCGGCCACCGAGTGCCGTGCTTGCTCACCCAATACGCGAACCCGTTCCTGGAAAAATGCCGTAAATGCCGGCCGCCAGACCGCAAATAACCAGGTCTTGTTGTTTCCCTCCCAGCTTGGGTTGGTTTCTTTGGGATGTACCTCGGTAACTCGCCCGTCCGGATCGGTTCGAATAAGATCGCAGCCATCACTTTTTATGGCATTGAATGAACCGAGAACTGCCAACGCATCCGACCGTTTCAGCTTGTCCAGGGCAAGGCCAAATGCGTTGCGCGGCCACAGCAAAATATCGGGAAACCCAATCATCACGATGGCGTCATCAACAAAGGGCAGGGCCTGGTTAATCGTAAACGGCGGACCCCAGGGTTCATCCATCAACACATAGGCAATATTGATCCCGAGGTGACGACCGTGACCAAAAGTTGCGGGGATATCCCACTTGCCTTCGCGCAAAATAAAGTAAACCTGCGCTGCGCCCGCGTGTGCCATTTGATCGATAAGCCAGGCACTGACCGGGCGTGGCGAAGGCCCGGGGCCGACGGCCAGCACTTCTTTACTGCAGGTGAGGCCAGCTAAACGAGTCGCCCGGCCCGCGGCCGGAATTAAGCCAACAATGCGCTCGCCGGGATGTGGTTTACTATCAGTCATTAGCGCGCTGCAGCCCGGTGACCATTCGAGTCGCCGGCATACCGGCAATGGCCCCGATTTTGCCACCAATTCCAATACTGACTAACCCTATATGACCAAACCTGCTGCATCCTGGCTCTCCGTCTTGTTTTTTGGCTGCCTGATTCTGATTGTCTCATTTGGGGTTCGTTCCGGCTTTGGTTTGTTCCTGCCGGAAATGACGGTGGCCAATGATTGGTCACGCAGTACTTTTTCACTGGCGGTTGCTATTCAAAATATCACCTGGGGTGTTGCCGGTTTTTTTCTGGGTACCCTGGCCGATCGCTACGGGGCGCGTCGGGTACTAATGCTCGGTGGGCTGCTTTATGCGCTCGGCCTGGCAGGGATGGCATTTGCCGAGTCCGGGTCCATGCTGCACTTGTCAGGTGGTGTTCTGATCGGTGTTGCGGTTGGTGGCACGGCGTTTGGCATCATTTTTTCGGCACTGGGGAAAATCGTTCCGGAGAAAAACCGTGCCATGGCTTTTGGGGTTGGCGTCGCTGCCGGATCGTTCGGGCAATTTTTGTTCAGCCCCGTTATTGGCCGATTGATCGACGGCCTGGGCTGGCATACGGCACTGCTGGTGTTATCCGCCATTGCCGCACTCATTATTCCTTTTGCCTTTGGCGTCAAAGGTGACTCGCCGGACCCAACCAAATCGGTCACTTTCAATCCTGCACAGGCGCTACGCGGCGCGATCCGGGACCGCAGTTTTCATCTGTTGTTCTGGGGGTATTTTGTCTGTGGTCTGCAAGTTGTTTTCATTGGCCTGCATCTGCCTGTATACCTTCAGGACAATGGCTTTTCGGGCAATGTTGGCGCAATGGCACTGGCCTTGATTGGCTTATTCAATATTGTCGGGTCGCTGTTGTCCGGTTATTTTGGGCAGACACTGTCCAAAAAGTGGATGCTGGTCGCTATTTATCTCGCACGATCCGCCGTTATGGCGGCATTTGTACTGGTCCCTGTCAGTGAGTATTCTATTTATTTGTTCTCCGCAACTATGGGTTTGTTGTGGTTGTCGACGGTGCCGTTAACCAGTTCACTGGTTGGGCAGGTATGGGGCGTTAAGTATCTCGGTATGCTTGGCGGTGTGATTTTCCTGGGGCACCAGCTTGGCAGTTTTGTTGGTGCGTGGATGGGCGGCCGTTTGTACGATCAAACCGGTTCTTACGACATTGCGTGGATGGTGGTGATTGCGTTTGGTTTGTTCGCTGCTGTAATGCATGCTCCCATTGACCAACGGCCACTGGCTGAGCGGAAACCGGCACTGGCATCTTAGTTGGGCAATACGCCAAGCGACTTCACCGTTTCAATATTCAGGTAACGATCAACCGGCAGCCCCTTGGCGCGCTGGTAAGCGTTTACCGCCGCCATTGTGCGTTCCCGGACACTGCCGTCAATTGGCCCCGGGTTATAACCGGCGTCCACCAGCGCCTGCTGGATCTGCTTAATACGATCGCGGGTCATATTGGTGTCACAGAGAATCGAGCGCCATTCCAGGGCGCCAGCTTTGATCATCTCTCGACGCTCGACGGTTTCGTATACGGCCGCAACTGGTGTTACCACCTCACGAGACGGTTCAGTCAGCTTCGAGACAGCGACAGTTTTGTATACGGCGGGAATAATCGTTTCCCGGGTTGTTGCGGGCGTTGCCAGAACTTGTTTTTTAACCGTGCGGTATTGCGCCGGTACCTCAACTTCGCGGACTCCCGGCGGTGAAACCTGGACTGTTTTGGTTACTGTCTTGTATTCCGGTGGCACTTCAACCAGGCACATGATCTCACCAGTTGATTCGTCCACTTTTTGAATGGGCCCGGTGCCTTTTTTCCACGTGGTATATCCTGCTTTGATCATTACGCGTTCGCTTTGTTTCGCATAGACGGCTGGCACCGGAACGAGTTTCTTGGTGGCCGGGCTGATCATTACCCGCACAGTCACCGTTTCGTACTGGGCTGGGATCACTTCAATTTTTTTGGTTTCAGGGCGAACAAGTACTTGTTCGCTTGCCTTGGTATAGGACGCCGGAACAATCTCAACCCGGCTGGTTTCGGCCGCCTTCAATACGCGCTCGGGGACAACTTTATACATTGGCGGGCTGTAGACACGGGCATAGCACTCACCGGGTCTGGCGTTTGGTGGCAGTAAGTCGCCGCTGGCACCAGCTGGGCTGGCAGACATCACCTGTGGCTGGGAATGTGGCGCGGCGGATTGCCTGGTCGCTTCTTTAAACTGCGCCTCGCGGGCCGCGAGTTGTTTATTGCGTTGCTGCAGTTTTAACTGTTGCTCAGCGAGCTCGACCTCTTTTTGTTCGAGAGCCTTGGTTCGGCGCATCAGGTCGGCATTAATGACATCGTTGGCATTACCGGCACTGCCAACACTTGCTGGCAGGGGGCGCGGGGTTGATCCGCACCCAGCGAGAATCAGAGCACCAAGCAGGGCACTAATGGCAAGGGGGTTACTGTTGAGCATGTCAGAGTCTCGAGAAATTGTTAAAAGCCGCGGCTTGTGAGCACCGGGGATACAGCCATCCGATCCGGGCCCGGAGTTACCCCGATCCGCGAAAGGTTCAGAGGATATTCTGACCTCGTTTTGTGTATCAGTACAAACCGGGCGTTAACTGAAGCCAAATCACAACAAAAACAGGGCTTCTTGCAATGAGTTCTCAGGGAAAACCGGTTTGCATCAGAGGTACATCGTCGGTTCGTAGCCGGTACATCGCGGATAAACCACTTAGTGATGCGGCTCGTGCGAATCAGCTGACGCTGACTGCGGTTGCTCGGAATCCATGCTCAGAGTCAGCAGCTGCCCGTATTGTTCGAGGCTGATCCGCTTGCGGCCCCGAAATAAGCTTTGCATCATTCGGGTGGTGCCGATGTTCACCATATCTTGTCCGACGGAATGAACGCCGTCAGCAACAATATCAACACTGACCCTGGCATCTGCGCCGCGCAGCGCCCGGTACGCACGCAACGAATGCCGGGCCAGAACCTGTGAATCGAACTCACCGTGTAGTAAGTGTATTGTTGGTTCGATAACCTCACCGGCGGTAAGAGGGCTCAGCAAACGGCCAGCGTGGGTCACAACAATTTGTGCGCACGGGCCGGGCAGACGAGCCATTTCCAATGCCAGGACTGCCCCCTGTGAAAATCCGATGAGGCTTGTCATGGCGGTGCTCAGCCCAAAATTCTGTTGCGCCAGCTGAACGCGCCGCGTGACTTCGATTGCTGCCTGACGCGCGTCTGATCGTTGTTGCTCACGATCCGTAGAGTGATGAAACCAGTCGAACCCGCGTCCGGTAATACCCGGCCGCACGCCTTGCAGCACAATTGCCGCAGCACTGGTGAACTTAAACTGCCAGGCCAGGGCTAAAGGCGTAAACGTCTCGGGTGTTGAGCCGGCACCGTGTAAAAACACCAGCAGCCGGGTCGGTTTTTTTCCGTTGTAAGGCGCCAGTTCGATCCACAGTTGGCTGGCGTCGCGTTCAGTTGCTTCAGTTGCCAGTGAGCCTGTCATGAGCTGCGTTGCAATATGCAGCTCAGATAGGCTTCGCCATCGGGTGGCAAGCCACTGCGTTGTGACTCCCAAACAACCTGGCCAAGACATTCCATGAGTTCGTGGGCAGCGTGATGTTCAGAGTCGAGTTTGGCAGCAAGCTTTGCCATCGCGCTGGTAATGCCGGGTGGCTGGTTAATTGATACTTGTTCAGCGATAGAAATATGCATCGATAAGTGTAGGAATGGGTTGGTCTGTCCGTTTTCAACTGAATAGTCAGCGCTCAGTGCGCGTTCTTCGTCAGCAAAGTCGTCATGATATTCGGGGTGTTGCTCTATCCAGTGGGCGGCAAGCATTTCCATTTCGGTCATTACCTGGCGTTCAAGATGTTTACGCCAGCTTCCGCAAAAAAAACGGCGTACATCGTGTTGGCTTGGGTCAAACATTTTGGGGTCGAATTTTCCTGCGATCAGTATGTTCTTGTGGGGCCGGGCGCGATCGCAATTACGGGCGGACCGCCATTTTCCCGCGTGGTTGCGGCTCTTTGGTTTTAGCTTTGTAGTCACACAGATCGGCTACCGGACATTGCCAGCACATCGGCGTGCGTGCCTTGCAGGTATATCGACCATGCAGAATCAACCAGTGGTGTGCATTCAGCAGGAACGGATCAGGAACAAAGCGCAACAGTTTCTTCTCTACTTCGAGAACGTTTTTGCCGGGGGCGAGACCGGTGCGGTTAGATACCCGGTAAATATGAGTGTCCACGGCCATCGTCGGTTGGCCAAAGGCGGTATTCAGAATCACGTTCGCTGTCTTGCGGCCAACTCCGGGTAGTGCCTCAAGAGACTGGCGGTCATCAGGCACTTCGCCGTTGTGTGAGTCCAGGAGAATCTGGCAGGTCTGGAGCAGGTGCTTGGCCTTCGACCGGAAAAGCCCGATCGTACGGATGTATTTTTCAACTCCGTCGACGCCAAGGGCCAGAATCGCCGCCGGCGTATTGGCAACCGGGAATAATTTTCTGGTGGCCAGGTTGACGCTGACATCGGTTGCCTGGGCCGATAACAACACCGCCACGAGCAATTCGAACGGAGAGTCGAATTCCAGTTCTGTCGTCGGTGATGGATTCGCCGCGGCAAAGCGCTCGAACATCGCCTGGCGTTTAACGGGATTCATCGGCGTTTGGCCTTGCGTTCTTGGGCCCGTGCAATCGCCTGGGCAACCATTTGCCGTTTTCGTTCGTTGTGATTTGCGGTGTCGTCTGATGGCCCTGTGTTTAATGAGTCAGCGGTTTTGACTGAGCTGCCCGACCTGTCCGAACTGGCCTGCTGGTCGTGATCACTTTGCTGCTCCCGGTCAAGCCGCAGTCGCCGCTGGCCGAAACGCTCCCGGGCGGCACTGGCATCGGACTGCGCCCATGGCTTTCTGGTTGGGCTGATCTTAATGCAGTCTACCGGGCAGGGTGGAACACACAATTCACATCCCGAACATAGTGCCGGCAACACGGTGTGCATCTGGCGTGGTCCACCAATAATGGCATCTACCGGGCAGGCAACAATGCACTTGGTGCAGCCAATACAATGCTCTGACTCGATGCGAGCAATCAGTCTGGGGCCTTCTTTGCCGAAGTCCGGGTCCAGCGGCAATTCGGGTTGACCCAGTAGCGAGGCCAGTGCGGAGATACCCTCAGCACCACCTGGTGGACAGCGGTTTATCGGTGCCTGCCCGGTGGCGATTGCAACCGCATACGGTTCACAAGCTGGATAGCCGCAACGCGTACACTGGGTTTGCGGTAGCAGAGCGTCGATTTGAGACGCAAGGTTGCCGGTGGCGGCAGCGGCGTCATGATTAACAAGCATGCGTTCATTATAGTGAACCACGATCAATTACTCGACCGTCATGCAGGGTTCGACCAGTTCAACCGAAAAAACTGCTACCAGACGAAAGCCTACTTGCCGATACGCTTGCGATGAGCAACGATAAATTCGTGAACTTCGGGGCAAATTTTCTCGCGCCAACGTCGCCCACTGAAGATCCCGTAGTGACCGGCGCCGCGAGCCGTCATGTGGCGACGGTGTTTTTCCGGAATGCCAGTGCAGAGCTTGTGAGCGGCTTTGGTTTGTCCAGGGCCGGAAATGTCGTCTAATTCGCCCTCAACCGTCAGCAGGGCCGTTTGTTTGATGGCACCGGGGTCAACACGCCAGATCTTGCCCTCAAAATTGACGTCCCATGTTCCGGTGGGCAGGCGATGATCCTGAAACACAGTTTTAATAGTGTCGAGGTAGTACTCGGCCGGCATATCGAGCACGGCGTTGTACTCATCATAAAACTTGCGATGAGACTGAGCGTCGTCCATATCGCCGCGCACCAGGTCGAGATAAAAATCCCAGTGTGAACTGATATGACGATCCGTATTCATTGAAACAAAACCCGCGTGTTGCAGGAAGCCTGGATATACGCGCCGGCCAGCGCCGGGATAAGTCGACGGAACAGAATAGATAACGGTATTTTCGAACCATTCATACGGGCGGTCCGATGCCAGGTCGTTAACTTCAGTCGGACTCTTGCGGGTGTCAATCGGACCACCCATCATGGTCATCGTCAACGGTTGTTTTCGGTCGTTTGATTGCGCCATGATCGACACGGCGGCCAGTACCGGTACCGTCGGCTGGCATACCGACATCAGGTGGACGTCTGGTCCGAGCTCGCGAATAAACTCGATTGCGTACGCGATGTAGTCGTCAAGGTGAAACCTGCCTTTACTGGTGGGGACCATGCGGGCGTCAGTCCAGTCAGTCACGTAGACGTTATGCTGGGGGATCAGGGCACGTACGGTATCGCGCAACAAAGTAGAGTGATGGCCCGAGAGCGGCGCAAAAACCAGGACTACTGGGTCGTTCTCATGGGACTCGAGTGCATCAGGAAGCTGGCGTTTAAATTGCAGCAGCTGACAAAAAGGTTTGTCGATCATTACCCGTTCGATAACCGGAACGGTGACGCCGTCAATAACGGTTTTGGTCAGGCCAAAATCGGGCTTCTCGTATTTCTTACCCAGACGGTGCATTAACTCGAACCCGGCCGCCGCACGTCCTGCAAATGGTGCATAAGTGAGCGGGCTGTATGGGTTGCTGTAGAGTTGGCTCATGGCCTCGGCCCAGCTTGATAACGGATTCAGTACCGCGCGTTGTGCTTCGTGCAGCTGATAGAGCATTCGAAATTTCCCGATTGAGTGAATCGTGTCCCACCAGAGTTCTTTATACACCGAAATGGTGCGATGCAATATTGCAAAGTGTGTGAAAGGTCTCGGATAGGATTCAGTTGGTCAGTAATTGCCATAATACGAAATTCAATGGGCCGCCCAGGTGCTTCTGCCCCACTGACAATGCCTCAGCGTTCCAGGTATTGAAGCTTCTCTTTGACCTCGGCCCACTCGTCGGCATCGTCGGGCGCTTCTTTGGCCCGGGTGATACTTGGCCACCCTGGGGTCAATTCGGCATTGAGCATTAGAAAGTTTTCCTGACCCTCGGGAATATCTTCTTCCGCGTAAATAGCTTCGACCGGACATTCCGGAATACAAACCGCACAATCAATGCACTCATCAGGGTCTATGACCAGCATGTTTGGCCCCTCCCGAAAACAGTCAACGGGACAGACATCAACGCAGTCCGTGTGTTTACACTTGATGCAGGCTTCGGTTACCACGTGGGTCATTCGAGACTCGGTTTTGTACTGGAGAAACTTAGTATATCGTCTGCGCCTGACCCCTTCGTCCACGATGCCAGTCTGCGGTGCCCGGTGGGTTGCTGTGCGACTGGTGATTTCACTGTTAAGAAGGTGGACGCCATTAATCCAGCGCACGCGGATTGCGTCGCTGCCCGACACTAGATCTTGGAGGCTTTTGTGGCCCTGACCCACAGACCGCAGCAACTGCGTGACGCCCTGCAGTTGATGAACCAGCACACAGTGACCGTGATGGCCGGGGGTACGGACATTTATCCGGCACATGTTGGCCGCAGTGTTAAAGGCACAGTGCTGGATATCTCGGCCCTGTCCGAGCTTTCACAGGTGCGGTCTATCGCTGTTAACGGGGAAGTATTTCTGGAACTCGGCGCAGCGCTGACCTGGACGAGTCTGGTGCGCCGCCGCGATCCCTTGTTGCGATCGCCGTGGCTCGACGGGCTGGTAATGGCTGCTGCCGAGGTTGGCGGGGTTCAAATCCAGAATCGGGGTACGCTTGCCGGCAACCTGTGTAACGCGTCTCCGGCTGCTGACGGAGTCCCGGCGTTGATGGCACTTGATGCCAGCGTTGTTCTGATCAGCATTCAGGGCGAGCGGGTACTACCACTGCATAAGTTCATCACCGGCCCACGCCAGACAGCTCTTATGCCCAATGAACTGGTTCGTGCGATCCGGCTGCCGGTGCCGATGTCGACAGACCGTTCACATGCTGCATTTCTAAAATTGGGCCATCGGCGTTATCTTGTTATTTCGGCGGTCATGGTTGCCGCTCGCCTCGACTGGCGGGACAACCGGGTGGCGGCTGCGGCAATTGCCGTTGGCTCGTGCAGTCCGGTAGCTATCCGTCTGCCTGCGCTCGAGAACGATCTGCTTGGGCAATCACCGGCCAATGTCATTGCCCTGTCGGGACGCCCGTTGCCTGGGGCGACCTTGTCAGCATTATCACCAATCTCGGATCTTCGGGGGTCCGACCACTATCGACTCGATATGGCTGATATCCTCGTGCGCCGTATTCTGGCCTGGCTGGCCTCAAACCCGGGTGGCTCATTGGGCCCGGTCAGCGAATTCACCGGGGAGGCAGCGTGAGTTATTCAATTGATAGCGGGCCTGAGAAGCAATTGCCAACCGAGCCGCTCAAATTTTCAATTAATGGCGATGCGGTGAGCATCCGTATCGACGGGATAACCCGGTTGTCGTCGGTACTGCGTGAGCACTGCGGTTTAACCGGTACAAAAATTGGCTGCCATGCTGGCGACTGCGGTGCTTGCACAGTATTGCTCAATGGTCAGCAAGTCTGCGCCTGCCTGGTGCCGGCGTCACAGGCACAGGACAGCGAAATTATCTCTGTTGAAGGATTGTCAGCTGTTGTTGCTCGCAATGGGCACCCGGTGGGGCAGAAATTGCAGCGCAGCTTTGCCGCCTTGGGGGCCGCTCAGTGCGGCATCTGCACGCCGGGTATGTTGATGGCCGCTGCCGACTTGTTGAAACGGATACCACAGCCATCACGGGGCCAGGTTAATGATGCGCTGGGCGGCGTCTTGTGCCGTTGTACGGGCTACCAGAAAATTATAGATGCCGTGCTGGATGCGGCCCGGCCGGGTGAGGCAGCCACGGCCGTTGTTGCGCAGGCCGGGGCTGCGGTTGGTGAGCGGGTCGAGCGCATGGACGCTGCTGCCAAGATTGACGGCAGTGCATTGTACGGGGGAGACACGGCCCCGGCCGGTTGCCTGTCACTGCAGGTGATTCGCAGTCCGTTTGCCCGTGCCCGTTTTGAACTCGGTGACCTCGACCAGTTGGTTGCGCAGACACCGGGTCTGCACGGTTATATCGTCGCGGCAGATATTCCAAACAACTTGTTTGCCATTTTTCCGGATATGCGTGACCAGCCGGCGCTGGCTGATGGTGAAACCCGGTTTCGGGGCGAAGCCGTGCTGGGCCTTGTCGGAGAGCCAGAGGCGTTGGCCGGATTGGACCAGCAATTGTTGCCGCTGCGCTTTTTTGAGTTGCCGGCACTGGGTGATATTGATGCCGCCACGGAAAGCGGAGCGGCGCCGGTACAACAACGCTATCCCGACAATATCTTATGCGGTGGTTTCGTCAGCCGTGGCGATCTGGGCCTGAGTCTGGCCGCGGGCCAAAAAGTGGCAGCGCGGATGAACACTGTTCATGTTGAACACGCTTATATCGAACCGGAAGCCGGCTATGCGATCTGGCATGCCGAGGGCCCTCATCAGGTCAGCGTGTTTGTGACCACCCAGACCCCGTACCTGGATCGCGATGAAATTGCGTGGATGTTTGCACTGAAACCGAATCGGGTTCGCATTATTCCGTCCACGGTTGGTGGCGGTTTTGGCGGCAAGCTGGATATGTCGGTTCAGCCTCTATTGGTTGCGGCTGCGCGCAAGTTTGGCCACCCGGTGCGCATGACCGTCGAACGACCCGAGTCGATGGTCATGTCAACCAAGCGACATCCGGCCCGTATGCACGCCGAGCTGACAGCAGACCCGACTGGCCGTTTCGTCAGTTATGACTTTCACGGCGACTTTGACACTGGGCCGTATGCATCCTGGGGCCCAACGGTTGCCAATCGAGTACCAATTCACGCCAGCGGGCCCTATCGGTACGATGCCGTTCGCGCCCAAACCCGGGCGGTCCTGACGAACGATTCGGTTTGTGGTGCCTTCCGCGGCTTTGGCGTGCCGCAATCCACCTTGCTGAACGAAACTTTGATCGACGCGCTGGCGGATCAACTGGGCATGGATCCGCTGCAATTGCGGATGAACAATGCAATGCGGGCTGGCGATAAAACTCCTTGTGGTCAGCTGCTTGAAGCCAGTGTCGGGCTGCTTGAGTGTCTTCAGGCATTACAGCCAGCCTGGACTGAGGCCCGCCAGCAAGCTGAACAATTTAATCAGGCCGTATCAAGCACCGCCGATTCACCGTTGCCGGGCTGGCCAGAAACGCAGCGCCTGCCAACATCGATGACAGACCCCCATTTTCTGGTGCCGACAACCAAGCGGCGCGGGGTTGGGCTTGCCTGCATGTGGTATGGCATTGGCAATACGGTAATGGCCAATCCGTCTGAAATGTCGGTTGGCCTGCGGCCCACCGGCCGGCTGATGTTGTACAACGGCGCGGTTGAGATCGGGCAGGGAACGTACACCATCATGCCGCAAATGTGCGCTGATGCCGTTGGCCTGCCAGTGGCTTTATTCGACCAGGTTGGCGCTGATACCGCGTTGACGGCTGATGCCGGCAAAAGTTCCGCATCACGTCAGACCTTTGTGTCCGGTAATGCGGCGATGTTTGCCGGCAGGCAATTGCGCGAACGCCTGTGTGCGATGCTGTCAGTGCCTGCCGATTCGAACCTACACTTGGATGGCTACATTTTGCGGGGCGGAAGCGATCAAGGTGGTGAGTCTGCAAAGTCAATCGATTTGTCAGCTCTGCCGGTAGATGATCGTGGCGACGTTGCGTCGGGTACTGGTATGTTCGATCCGCCGACCGTGCCCCTTGATAAGAACGGCCAGGGTGTTCCCTATGCCACTTATGGGTTTGCAGCGCAGATGGCGCAGGTTGAAGTGGATACAGAGCTCGGCACGGTCCGGGTATTGCATATTCATGCGGCCCATGATGTGGGCCGGGCGATCAATCCGACCCAGGTTGAGGGGCAGATCCACGGTGGAGTTGCCCAAGGCCTGGGTCTGGCTCTGATGGAGCATTACGTGAGCGGTCGTACCGATAATTTGCACGACTATCTGATACCAACTACCGGCGACATGCCGCTGATCACTACCTACTTGATCGAAGATCCGGAGCCGTTGGGCCCGTTTGGAGCCAAAGGTGTGGGTGAGCCCGCCCTGGTGGCGACAGCCCCGGCCATTCTCAACGCAATCACTCATGCCTGCGGCGTCCGGCTGGACGCCGTGCCGGTTACCCCGGACAAGCTGCGGACCGCCCTGCGGGCGTTTTCATTCTGACCCAGGTGCTGGAAGTGGGTGAGGGCTGGAACTGGGTTACATTTACCGACCGTGTCCGCATTTGCCGGCTTAAATCATCAATAATGACAACCGCTGATTCCGCATGATCATTACTTCGTTGCTGGACACCGATTTATACAAATTCACTATGATGCAAGTGGTTCTGCATCACTTTCCGGGTGCCCAGGTCGAGTACAAATTCAAGTGCCGGACCCCGGGCATTGATTTGCGCCCGTATATTGCCGAGATCCAGGAAGAAATCGAGCATTTATGCACCTTGAGATTCCGGCCCGAAGAGCTTGAATTTCTGCGCGGCTTTCGTTTCTTTAAAGGTGATTTTGTCGAGTTTCTGGGTTTGTTCCAGATGAACGCGGGATGTATCGAAGTCACACCATCACCGCTTGACAATGGCGAAATCGAAATCAAGGTCAAAGGGTCGTGGCTGCATACAATTTTATTTGAAGTTCCGATCTTGTCGATTGTGAACGAAATTTATTTTCGCAATACCGTGGCCACCCCGAACTATGCCCAGGGTCGTCGCTTACTCGAAAACAAGATTGCCCTGGTCAAAGAGAACTCTCTGAAAGAGCTGAGAATCGCCGACTATGGCACCCGGCGGCGCTTCTCGCGCCTGTGGCACGAAGAAGTTGTGATGACTTGCCGCGATAAGCTCGATAAAGTGTTTGCCGGCACGTCGAACGTGTTTTTTGCGATGAAACATGGTTTGCTGCCGCTGGGCACAATGGCTCACGAATACCTGCAGGCGTGCCAGGCGCTGGGGCCGCGGCTTCGTGATTCGCAGGCTTTTGCATTTGATACCTGGGCGCATGAGTATCGGGGTGATCTCGGGATTGCGTTGTCGGATGTGTACGGGATGACTGCGTTTCTGAACGACTTCGACATGTATTTCTGCAAACTCTTCGACGGGGCGAGGCAAGACTCCGGAGACCCTTTCGAGTGGGGCGAGCGACTAATACAGCACTACAAAGACAACCGGGTTGACCCAAAGACCAAAACACTGGTTTTCTCCGATGGGCTGAGTTTTCCGCTGGCCATAAAGTTGTACGGGCAGTTTCACGGTCGGGCCGGGCTGGCATTTGGCATCGGCACTAATCTGACCAATGACCTGGGTTACACGCCGCTCCAGATTGTGATGAAAATGGTGCGTTGTAATGACCAGCCGGTTGCTAAGTTATCTGACAGCCCCGGTAAAAACATGTGCGAAGATGAGGGCTACGTGAACTACCTGCGACAGGTGTTCAAAATTGAAGCCCCTTAGCTGCTGACCCACTGAGCTACTGACTCAACCAACCAGAGACCAAGTGAATTGGTGACCGTGTAAATGGCCAGTCTGACCTTTGAGCGCCCGCATCAGCTTGGGCTGAAGCCGGCCCGCGATCGCATGCAGCGCCTGGCTGACGAAATGGCGGATCAATATCGTCTCAAGAGCGAATGGCAGGGTGATGTATTAGTATTTTCGCGGCCCGGTATTCAAGGCCGGATTGAGGTCACAGATCGGTCGATACTATTGCAGGCCAAGCTTGGCGTGATGCTGTCTGCTTTCCGGCCGAGAATAGAATCCAGCCTGAGCGAGAATTTTGATGCATATTTCGCCTGACACTCATTTGTCTGGCCGCAACTTCTCTAACCGGAATTTTCGCGGCTTGCTACCCGGTATTTTTCCTGAACTAACTACAATTAACTTGTGATCAGCTTACCGATTATTTTGTTACTCCCCATTGTTGCCGGCATTCCGCTGGCGGCATGGACGCCTCGTGCCCTGGGACGTGGGCCAGCCCTGGTTGCCGTTGGCATGGTGGTTGGCTGTGCATTGATACTGCTACTGTCCACGGCTGGCACGATCATGAACGGCGGGGTCCTGACATGGTCGCTTGACTGGATGCCCGAGTCGGGGATTAACTGGTCACTGCGCCTGGATGCCCTGGGGTTTTTATTCTGCTTTCTGATTCTCGGCATTGGCTTGTTGATTGTTACCTATGCCCGCTTTTACCTGCACGACCACGATCCGCTGGATAAATTCTATGTAACCCTGATGGTCTTCATGACCGCCATGTTGGGTATTGCACTGTCGGACAACCTGATTGCCCTGGTGGTTTTCTGGGAGTTGACCTCACTGTCGAGCTTCTTTCTGATCGGTTACTGGAGTCACAATGCTGATTCGCGGCGCTCAGCCCGGGTTGCGCTGGCCGTCACCGGTGGTGGCGGGCTTGCCCTGATTGCCGGTGCGGTGCTGCTGGCGCAAATTGGCGGCTCTTACGATATTTCCGCCCTCGTGCTTCAGCACGACAAAATCATCAACGACCCGCGTTTTACCTGGGCCCTGGTTCTGGTCTTGCTGGGTGCGTTTACCAAAAGTGCCCAGTACCCGTTTCATTTCTGGCTGCCTGCAGCAATGGCGGCACCCACCCCGGTTTCTGCGTACCTGCATTCGGCGACGATGGTGAAAGCCGGTTTGTTGCTGGTGGCCAAACTGCATCCGGTGATTGGTGGCAATGACTTGTTTGTTGCTCTGGTCGCGGGCTCGGGCCTGATCACGCTGGTGCTGGCAGCAGGCACTGCGGTTTTCAAACACGACTTGAAAGGTCTGTTGGCTTATTCAACGATCAGCCATCTGGGCATCATCATGTTCTTGCTTGGGCTGAGTACGCCGCTTGCGTCAGTTGCCGCTGTCTTCCACATTCTTAACCACGCCGCCTTCAAAGCAGCATTGTTCATGAGTGCCGGCATTGTTGATCACGAGGCGGGCACCCGGGATATCCGGCGGCTTGGTGGCCTGGCCAAACTGATGCCGGTTACCACTGCTCTGGCGACGCTTGCCGCCGCAGCGATGGCCGGGTTGCCTCCGTTCAACGGTTTCATTTCAAAAGAAATGTTCTTTGAACGCGCCTTGCATATTGAAGGTCACAGTTGGCTGGCCACATTGGCGCCCTGGCTGGTTGTGCTTGGCGGCGCATTCAGCGTTGCCTACTCGGTGCGCTACATTCACGACGCCTTCTTTAACGGTGAGCCGCGCGACGTTCCCGGCAAACCACATGACCCGCCGCTTGGTATGCGCGGCCCCGTCATGTTGCTCGTTTTTGTCTGTATCGCAGTCGGTCTGTTGCCGGCCCTGATTGCTCAACCGTTGGTCTATCAGGCAGCCCAGGCAATTACCGGCCCAACAATGGTTGTGCCTGAATTTCATCTGTCGTTATGGCACGGGTTCAACCTGCCGCTGCTGATGAGCGCCTTTGCTGTCGTCGGCGGATTGTTGATATACGGTCTGCTGCAGTTCCGAATGAACCTGCACGGGATTAACGACGACAAAGTATCCGCCCGACGCGCTTTCGAAACTGCAATCAATCGGGTGATCGTTCGTGCGGCGCGGGCCACTGCAGCTATTGACAAAGGATCACTGCAACGAACGATGGGTTTGATTTTCGGTTTCCTGCTTATTGGCCCGGTCCTGGTACTCATGGCCGGGCCGGTATCAAATAGCGGCGGTGTTGGCTTTGGCAACTTGCCGCATTTGCCCACCGATATGCTGGCCTGGGTTGTCTGGGCCATGACTATTGCCGGCGCCATGGGTACGGTGATCTGGCGGCGTGATCATGTAAAGATGGTGATTGCAGGCGCTGTTGTTGGCCTGGGAATGGTTCTCGCGTTCTTCCGTTTTTCAGCGCCCGATCTTGCGCTGACGCAGTTGTCGGTAGAAGTGGTCTCCACCATTCTGTTGTTTATGGGGCTGGCCTTATTGCCACGCAGCAGTCAATTGCTAAACCGTCATCCCGTGCGCAAAGCCTTGCATGTGGCGACGGCCAGTTTTTGTGGCCTGGGTATTGGCTGGCTTGCCTATGCCGGCATGACGCGTGATCCGTCGTCAATATCATGGTTCTTTATTGACCGCAGTTATGTCGAGGGAGGTGGCAAAAACGTTGTCAACGTTATTCTGGTCGACTTCCGGGGGTTTGATACCTTGGGAGAGATAGCCGTGCTTGCGATTGCAGCTCTCGGTGTGTTTGCCCTGCTGGATGGTATTCGGGTCAGTCGTCGGCAACAGCCAGACGAGGGCGGCACCTGGGTTGGTGAGGCATTTCCGCTCATGCTGCGCGTTGTGGCCGGTTGGCTTGCGCCGCTGGCCTTGCTGGTTGGCCTGTACATCTTTTTGAGGGGTCATAACGCCCCCGGCGGGGGATTCATTGCCGGCCTGATTGTTTCGGTTGCTTTGCTGATTCAGTACATGGCCTTTGGCATGAAACGCGGCGAATCGCTGCTGCCGATTCGTTATGACCGCGTTGCAGGAGTAGGCCTGATAATTGCGGCCGCCACCGGGCTGGGCAGTTTCATGCTCGGCTATCCATTCCTCACCAGTTACACGGGCCACCCGGTACTGCCGGTGCTCGGCGAAGTTGGCCTGGCCACTGCTGCTATCTTTGACGTTGGCGTGTTCCTGGTGGTGGTCGGTTCAACACTGCTTACGGTGATGACGCTTGCACGGGTAAGCAATGCTACCCCGTCGGCTCGTTCCAATGGCTCTGGTGGGCCGGGGCAGACGGATAGCCCTCCCGCGCCGGTCAGCCCAACCGCTCCGGAGCCACGCTGATGGAATTGCTTGTCGCTACGGCACTAGCCGTCGTCTCCGGTTGCGGGGTCTTTCTAATTCTGCGCGGACGAACCTTCCCGGTCATTATTGGGTTGTCGCTGCTGGGTTACGCGGTCAACTTTTTTATTTTTGTCATGGGCCGATTGACCGAAGGTGCGGAACCGATTCTCAGCGAAAGCACCACGCTATATGCCGACCCGTTGCCGCAGGCCCTTGTGCTGACAGCAATTGTGATTGGATTTGGTATGACGGGTTTTGTTGTTGAACTGGCGTTGCGCGCCCATACCGAAACCGGTTCTGATCACGTTGATGCCGGACGCGGAGTCCCCGGGGTTGCCCCGATCGAGCTGGACCCGGATGCCGCTAGCAGGCCTGAAATTCATGCCGCTGACGACGTGTCCAAGCCAAACCGGGGAGGTGGCTGATGGCCGGTTCAGTTTCGACCGCACCTCTGGTGGTTGGTATTGCACCGCATCTTATTGCATTACCGATCTTATTGCCGTTGTTGGCCGGTTCGTTGGCGGCTGCGGTTGGCGGCTTCAGTCGCCGACTGAGTCGCTTTGTCGGGTTGGTCGCCTCTGCCTTGCATCTTGTGGTCTGCGTCTGGCTGATGTGGCTGGTCCAGGACAATGCCGTCCATGTTTACCAGATGGGTAACTGGTCAGCGCCCTTCGGTATTGTCATTGTCCTTGATCGACTGAGTGCGTTGATGTTGTTGTTGACCAGCACTTTGTCATTCATCGGCCTGATGTATGCGAATGCCGCCTGGAGCGGGCAGGGTAGAAGGTTTCAGGCGTTGTGGCAGTATCAGATGATGGGTTTGTGCGGGGCTTTCCTTACCGGCGACTTGTTCAATCTGTTTGTATTCTTCGAAGTGCTGCTCGCCGCGTCTTATGCATTGCTGTTACACGGCGGCGGGCGCCAGCGGGTTGGGGCTACTTTTCACTTTGTCGTCATTAATCTGACTGCATCGGCTGTTTTTCTGATTGCGCTGGCTTTGTTTTATTCGGTCACCGGCACTTTGAATATGGCCCACATGGCCCAGGTGATTGCCACGATCGCCCCCACGGATGTTGGGCTGGTTGGCGTTTGCGCAATCTTGCTGCTCAGCGTATTCATGATAAAAGCCGGGTTGTTTCCCTTTCACTTCTGGGTGCCCGCCAGTTACGGTTCAGCTGCTGCGCCGGTTGTAGCGCTGGTCGTCGCCAAGGTTGGGGCTTATGCAATTTTGCGGGTATACCCGCTTATTTTTGGCGATGGTCTGGCAGATGTTGATTCCGCGGCAGCCAGCCTGGCGAACCTGGCGCGTCCGTGGCTACTCACCTTGTCGGTTTTGACCTTACTGGTTGGCTCAATGGGGGTGCTGGCGTCACAAACGCTGCGTCAACTGGCGGCAACCCTGACCCTGGTATCTATTGGCACTTTGTTTGTGCCACTCGCTGTCGGCTCAACCGCAAGTCTGTCAGCGGCGGTTTTTTATCTGCTGCATTCGACCGTGGCCACGGCTACCTTGTTCATCATTGCAGAGTGGGTGGGTACCCACCGCGGCCGCCTTGGTGATCGATTTGTCCCGGGGCCGCAAATTTCTCATCCCATTCTCATCGGCGGCGCGCTCTTGTGGGCATTGATTACCTCGGTTGGATTACCACCAACATCCGGCTTTATTGGCAAAGTCCTGGTCCTCGAAAGCCTGGCCGATGCCCGCGGCGCGGCGATTATGTGGGTGGCTATTCTGGTGTCCAGTTTTTGCGCCCTGATTGCCGTCTCGCGCGCGTTGAGCCTGCTGTTATGGAACAATACTGATGCTGATCCAAGTCTTGTCGGGATGCATCCCTCTGGCATGAAAGGCATTGACCCGCCTCAGGAATACTTGCTGACTCCGGTTCAGTCTCACGATGGCAAGGCTCTCGGAGGGTTGATTGCAACCATTTTGGTCTTGTGCGTCAGCTTGTTCCTGGTGGCCCAGGCCGGCCTGATCAAGCGTCAGACTCTCCTCATGTCACAACAAATTGTCGATCAGGGCGCTTATGTCAATGCCGTCATGAAAAACTCGGGCGGACTCGGCGATTTGCTGCGTCGATCGCCAGCCAGGCCGGAGGGGGTTTCCAAGTGATCCGATGGTTTCCAATGCCGTGGGTGTCCGGCTTTGTGTTTCTTGGCTGGGTTATGCTCAACGGCAATATCTCCGTGCTCTCGGTGCTGGCGGCCGTGTTGCTGGCATGGTTTGTTCCACGGCTGACCCAACGTTTTATGCCTGATGTGCCGGCCCCGCGTGGTCTGGGTACCGTGGTCCGCTTGTTCTGGGTTGTGCTCTACGACATTATTCGGAGCAATATCGCGGTGGCTAAGCTGGTTCTCGGGGACACAACACAAATGCGCTCAGTTTTTGTGACCGTACCGGTGGATACGGACAATCCGTTGGTGATCAATTTGCTGGCAAGCTTTATCACGATGACCCCAGGTACCGTGTCAGCAAGAATTCACGAGCCGGGTGAATCCCAATCGGCCAGCATTGTGGTCCATGCCCTGGATTGTGACGATGATGCCGGTTTGATCGCCGATATCAAAACCCGCTACGAACAACCCCTGATGGAGATTTTCGGATGCTCACCATCGCAATAAATATTGGCTATATTGCCGTTACCCTTGCCTTTGCCATGACCATATGGCGTCTGCTGGTTGGGCCTGACATGACCGACCGCCTGCTGGCGCTGGACACCTTGTACATGAATGCGCTGGCGGTCCTCGTGCTGACCGGTATTAGCTGGACAGCCAGTAGCGGCGAGCGTTCTTATCACTACGAAATTGGCGTGTTGATTGCACTAATGGGTTTTGTTGGTACTGTTGCCGGGGCCCGTTTTATTGCCCGTGGCGATGCGGTCGAATAAGTAATCGAACAAAGACCAACGAACAACGAACAACGAAGACCGCGAATAAGGCATCTGTTATGGGCATCATCATCGAATTTCTGGTTTCAGTTTTCATTCTGATCGGTGCGGGTTTCACTTTTCTTGGTTCACTCGGTCTGGTGCGCCTGCCTGATTTTTTCACCCGTCTGCATGCACCGACAAAACTGGCGACTCTTGGCGTAGGCGCTTTGCTGTGCGGGGCAATCCTGATCCCGTTGGCAGTAGGGCGAGCCCCGGGCCTCGCAGAATTACTGCTGACTTTACTGGTGTTTGTCACCGCGCCGGTGTCAGCCAATATGTTGTCACTGGCGGCGTTTCGTCTGGCTGGCAGTAAGCCGTCTGCATCAACGATTAACTCTGACACTATTAAGAGCGACAAATCGACAGGTCAGTCATAAGCCCTCGCTTTTGTCTTGCAACCAATGACTCGTAGCTAATGAGTACGCGAGCTATCTATCGTGATGACGCATATCAGCGCCAGTGTGAGGCGGTCGTTACTCATATCAGCGAACACGGCGTCGAACTTGATCAAACGGTTTTTTATCCTCTGGGGGGCGGGCAGGCCGGTGATCGGGGTTCCTTGCGTTTGCCCGACGGTGCCAGGGTTGAAATTGCTGATACCCGCAAGTCAAAACGCGAAGGCGCGACTCCGGACGATTCGCTGCACGTTATCGCCTCCGGGTTACCGCCAGAGCTAGTTGTTGGAACACGGGTCAGCGCAGTAATTGACTGGTCGTACCGTCATCAACTCATGCGCTTTCATACCGCGACCCATTTACTTTGTGCATTGCTACCGTACCCGGTAAACGGCTGCTCAATTACCGCGGACTACGCCCGGCTGGATTTTGCAACCAATGAGCCAATCGACAAGGCAACGCTTCAGCAGGGGTTAGATGCATTGTGCGCGAAAGCCCTTACAGTGTCGACCGAATGGATTTCAGACGAACAAATGCTGGCTAATCCGGATTTGGTTCGCACAATGTCGGTTAAACCGCCAATGGGGTTTGGGCGGGTTCGATTGCTGCGCATCGCCGACACCGATGCCGACATCGATTTGCAGCCCTGCGGCGGCACCCACGTGAACAATACCAGCGAAATCGCCCCCGTTCTTGTTGCCAAAATAGAAAAAAAGAGCGCAAATAGTCGGCGGGTGACGCTGCGCTTTTCCAGTTAAACTTGGTTCCTGGGTTCGTAGGGGCCAGGTCACTGATCCCTGCGTTGAGTTCGCACTGCGCCGCACTGCGCCGCACGGTGCTCATGAATACTTAATGGAAAGCGAATGTCCAACAGAGCACAGGAAATACTGGACTTCTGGTTTGGTGAGCAAACTGCGCCCGCATTCGGTCAGCCGCGCAAAGACTGGTTTGTTAAGTCGGAGGCTTTTGACGAGCAGATCCGCGAACAGTTTGAGCCGGATATTCAAGCGGCTCTGGCGGGCCAACTTGATAATTGGCATGACAACTCGGCGCCCCCACAAACCTGTTTAGCCTATATTTTGCTGCTCGACCAGTTCACCCGAAACGTTTACCGCAATACCCCGGCGATGGTGAGCGGTGATGCGCGCGCGTTGGCAGCGGCGCAGTCACTGGTGGCATCAGGGCGCGACAAGATGTTAACGGCACTGGAACGGGTGTTTGTGTACCTGCCTTACGAACATGCAGAAGACATGCCTGCCCAGCATGAGTCGCTGCGGCTGTTTGCTTCTTTACCGCCGGAGCCGAACACTGCAAATTTTATTGATTACGCGCGACAGCATTTTGATGTTGTTGCCCGCTTTGGCCGCTTTCCGCATCGCAATGCCTGGCTTGGTCGGAACAGCACACCGGAGGAAGAAGAGTTTTTGAAGCAACCCGGTTCAGGCTTTTAGGCTATTTCTGAAATTTTTATTTTGGGCTGCCTCATTCGAACATCTACCCGGGTGTTTCCGCAAACGCTTGGTTCGAGGTTTTGTTGCCTATGTAACTCGCTAAGGAGTTGACCCGGGCTGAATAGTTTTGGGCTACACCAGCCTTGTTTTCGTCTTCGCTGCCCCGGACATAAAGTAATTCGTCGGTTAAAGTTGACGGTAGAACGAGGCGAGGTAAGCCGGACCAGATAACTGAAAGCCACCTTATAATTGACGTTGAATTTCAATTCTCGGAGTGGCAATGCACGGTTTATGGGTCTTTCTTCATTTGTCTGGTGTTGTCATCTGGGTGGGCGGTATGTTTTTTGCCTTGCATTGCCTGCACCCGGCGGCTGCCGATCTGCAGCCACAGCAACGGGTGCCACTGATGGTAGGTGCGCTGGGGCGCTTTTTTAATATGGTGTTGGTAGCCCTGGTGCTGATCTGGGTCAGTGGGCTGGCCATGCTGATGCCGGTTGGTTTCAAGGGCGCGCCACCCGGGTGGCACCTGATGATTACCCTGGGTACAATTATGACCGTAGTGTTTCTGATCATTCGATTTGCCATGTATCCGCGCGCTGTATCCGGGGTTGCGCGTGCAGATCTGCCGTCGGTAGCCCGAGTCCTGGGGCGTATTCGACCGCTGGTGATAACCAACATGGTTCTGGGCTTCCTGGCGATCGCTGCGGTCAGTATGTTGCGCTGAAGCGGCGGCTTTGCTCCGGATAGTTCTCGACAACGATAACGCGGCCCTGGCTCGGGCCGCGGTTAAATGGTTGTCGGCAGCGTCAGCTGATCCATTTGTCCCCGACACACTCATTGTCAGCCAGATGGGGGTGGGCAGCTGGATAGAACAAATGCTTGCCCGCGAATCCGGGGTCAGCGCTAATCTGCGCATTGAGCTGCCCGGCCGGTTCTTATGGCGAGTAGTGCAACAACTGGTTAGTGGCACTGCCCAGCGTCCGCCGTTTGATCCCCTGGTGGTTCGGTGGGCGATCTATGACGCGCTCGACAATTTGCCGAGCGGTGCGCCGTTCGATGTCATTGGCCAGCGGTGGCAGCAGGCTGGTGGTGGTGCCCGTATTGCGCTCGCGACTGACCTTGGCAGCTTGTTCGAACGCTATCTAGCCTATCGTCGTGAATGGCTGAATCGCTGGGGCGGCGATAAGCCAGTAACAAGGCGCGATCACAACGCCACCGCAACTGATTTGCTGGCCGATAATTTTGGTGCACATGAGCCCTGGCAGCGCTGGCTGTGGCAGCAGGTGCTGGCCCGCCTGGATGGCTTGTCCCAAAGTCATCCTTTTGATGATTTTGCCAACCATGTTGCACGGACAGATGCCAGCGCGGCAGCCGAAGCGCAAACAAGTGGCGGCAGGTCGACCGAGGCGTCAGCCCAACGCGGTCTGTTTGACGACGGGTTGGCACCTGACGGCGTTGGTGACAAACTCGGCCGAATTGTAATGCTTGGTTTACTGAGCATGCCGCCCGAGCAAATGCAATTGTTTGCTCAGCTGGGCAAGCTGACCGACGTGATCTGGTTTACCTCTGATCCGGCCCAGGGTTTCTGGGAAGATCTCGTCAATCAACGCCGAGCTGCTCAAATCGCGCTGGAGTCGCCTGACGATACCTGGCTGTATCTCGATCAACCCGCCATTCTGGGCGAATGGGGGCGTCAGCAGCGCGATTTCCTGGCAGCGGTGCGACAGCTTGAGGCCCAGGGCGAAGTCCAGGTAATTGAAGATGCTCTTCGTACCCGGGATGTGCCGACGCCCCACCACTTGCTGAGCAGTGTGCAGGCAGCCGTATTTGCATTATCTGATTTGCCGCTGATCGATTACATCAGGCCACTGGCAACTGGTTTGCGTGACGACCCGAGCCTGCAAATTCACAGTTGCCACTCGCTGGTGCGCCAGATTGAAGTTATCCATGACAGTCTGCTCGCCGCTTTTGATGAACTGCCGGGTTTGACCCCGGCACAGGTTGCGATTTTTTGTACCGATCTTGAGACGGCGGCCCCTTTGGTGCAGGCCGTGTTTGGTGCTGGCAGTCAGGCCCGTTTGCCCGTGCGTATAAGTGGGCGGGGCAGTGACGTGTCGGCACAGGTCCGAGCATTTCAATTGTTTTTAGATCTTGTTCAGGGGCCGGCTCACGTCAGTAATGTTCTGGAATGGCTGAACTGTGATGCGGCTCGCCAGGTTTGTCAGCTCGATGATGCGTTACTGGGCCGGGTTCAGTCGGCGCTTGAACAAGCCGGGGCGCAGCGCGATGATTTGAATGATCCTGATTCGACAAACAAACACGGCTGGCACCGAGGTCTGCAACGCCTTGTGCTCGCCGCCTTCACCGGTGAGGATGAAGCGGTCGCAAGCGGATCGATTGATGCATCCGATGCGCCAGGTGAGCCAATTGCAGGAATACTTCCTGCCGGGCGGGTTGATTCTGCCCTGGCGTCGGCCCTGGGTTACTTGGTTGAATTACTCAATGATATCCGCGCGTTGCGTCGTCCCGCAGCGGTGGCGCCGACAGATTCAGCAGGTGCGGCCGGCAATTTTCGCCGGGTAGATGAATGGTCGCGCCTGCTGATTGCGTGGACAGACCGTTGGTTGTCAGCCTGTGGCCCAAATCGCGATGGTTTGTTTGTGGTTCGCGATGCCTTGGTTCAGCTAACCGAAACAACGGGCGGACTGGTTGAATCGGTGCGCGAAAGGGCAGTGCCTTTTTCGGTCGTGGCCCAGGCCTTGCATGATCAGCTCAACGGGTCCAATTCAGCTGCCAGGCCTTCCGGTGCCATTACTGTGGCCCCGTTCGGGGCGTTACGCCAGACACCGTATCGGGTGTGTGCCGTACTTGGCCTTGATCAGGGAAAGTGGCCGGCAAGTGTCGGAACGGCTGAATACGACTTAATGCGCGCCGAACCGCGCTTCGGTGATCCGTCAGCAACCAACGCGGCGCGTGGCACTTTTCTGGATGTTGTCCTTGATACCAGCGACCGCCTGATTCTGAGCTTTACTGGCCGGGACGATCGCAGCAATCAAATCAGTAATCCGGCACGAGTAGTCATCGAATTAGCCGACTATATCGCGGCTCGCTGCCGCGATGCGGGCCGCTCCGGCGCCGAGGCTGATGCCCGGGGCAATGAGGTGGTGCGTCATCATCCGCTGCAACCTTTCTCCGTCAGGCGGTTTGCGCCCAGTGCGCATCCGTCCTATGCCCAGCCCTGGTTTGACACAGCGGTTCGCCTGGCTGACCCTGCGCTGACGCGGGTTGCGATCGGAGCGGTTCAAACCATGGACGCCGCTGGTGCCGCTGGTGCAACAGACAACGACGAATCAGCAATCGGTTCAGCGTCCTCGCCAGCATCGTCCAGCATAGTCAACATCGAGACCATAACGGATGCAATGCTCAATTCTTCGCGTTACCTGATGCAGAATCTCGGCGCGATGTCGGTGAGTCGCCAGGAGAACGAGCCGGATGACATTGAACCGATGGAGCAATCTGACCTTGGTCAGTTTGATCGCCCCGATTTATTGTCAACAATTGTTTTGTTGCATCGGTCCGGGCGCAGCGGTGAGAAAATTCTGTCTTGGTTGCAGGCGCATCCACTACTACCAGGAGGTCCCGTCGCGCGGCACCTGGCTGAGAATTTACTGGCCGAAATGCAGCAGATGCTCGCTCGTGAAGAAGAATTGCTCCGTCAATTTGGTTCGCCGCGCCCCGTTGTACCGATACAGCCGTCGGTTCGGGTGCCAGTGACACTACCTAATCAATCCGTGGTTTTGCTGACCGGCCGCCTCGATCCCATTTACCAGCTGGCTGATGGTAACTTGTTGCAGGTATTGCCACCGGTAGACAAGGCTCGCATCCACGATGTGTTGTCGCTCTGGCATCAGCATTTGTTACTGCTGGCAAGCGACTTGCCAGGTGCCGCCGCAGCCAGGACAATTCGTTCGCTTTCATCCAAACCGGCTGGTATGCGTGATACCTACCTTGGCTTAGCGGCGACCCCGCCTGGTGTGGACAGCCCGTTGTCAGGTTTGGCGGCAGCGGTGCTGACTTATCAGGATATTTGCCGTCGACCCTATTTGTTGTTTCCCCGGACAGCGCAAGCATGGTTGCAACGCAGCGATTCGATTGTGCCGGATCCGGATAATTTTGTGGCGAACAAAGCTGCCCGGACTGCTTATCTCAATGAGGATGGTCCTTATCTGCCGGAATCCAAAAAGCCCTGGCCGGTAGCAATGTGGCGCGATTCGCCACCACTGTTTCAAGATGTACTGAGAGACAGTCTTGCAGTGTACGGGCCGGTGTGGCGTGCGGTGACTGGCAACCCGGTAGCTGACAACCCGATGACTGATAACCCTAGCCCAACTGCAGGAATCGATCCGCTGGGTGACGATCCAGATGATCCACTGGTCAGTCGGTTGATCAGCGGCTTGTGAGTCATTCATGATTGAACCACTGACTGACCATCCGGTACTGGCCCCTAATATTTTGTCGGGTCTGCATTTACTTGAAGCTGATGCCGGTACGGGCAAGACCTGGACCATAACGCGCCTGGTGTTGCGGGCCATTGTTGAGCGCAATATCAGAATTAACAATATTGCGGTATTAACCTTTACCAATGCCGCAGCTGCGGAATTACGCGCTCGCATTGGCCAGCTTCTGGACCAGTGGCTGCATGACGCGAATAACCTGACAGATGCAGATGATCCGTTCCGTCTTGAGTGGCGGCATCCGGTCACGGCTGACGTTGTCAGCGCCCGGTTGCGCCTGGCCAGGCTGCAACTGGACGATGCGCCGATTGGCACCATTCACAGTTACTGCCAGCGAATTCTGGCTGACAATGCCTTAAGCCTGGGACGTTGGGACAAACCCAGCCCCGGTCCGACTGATGACAACATACTGCATGAGGCAGTGTCCGCCTGGTGGCGCGAGAATATTGTCGCGGGTTCAGCAGACCTGGCGAATTTATGTGGGCCCGACGGGTTGTCACTCAGCCGGCTTCAGGCCATTCTGAAGCGGGCACTGGCAGACCCCGACGCACAGATCATCAACAGCACAGGTAACCTGGCCAGTCTGCCAGCCCGGTTGCAACAAGCGGTTGATCATTTATCGGCAACCTGGGAAGCAGAAAAAGAGTCGTTTATCGAGTGGTTGTATGGTTCAAATTTTCCGCTGAACAAAAATACTTACGCGCCAGACAAATTAAGTGCGTTGGCACAGACCTTCGGAGACGATCTAAAGAACTATCCGGTCGGCTTGAATAATTGTCGCCCGATGTTGTTATACCTGGACCCGGCAAGGGTTGCGCTGCGAAAAAAGAAAAACGAAAACGCTGAGAAGATTCTCGCCACATTCCAAAGTTTCAGCGCGGCCGGGGCGCTACTCGATTGTTTACGTGAGCGCTCTCACCTGTCGTCAGTGGTTGCCAGTACGATTCGCGACGCGATTCGTCACCGGGTGCAGGAAATTCAGCAACGCGCCGGCGTGATTGCATTTGACGATTTACTGCTCCAAACCCGCGATGCATTACGCGACCCGGCGATTGGTCCGGTATTGGCAAGCCGGTTGCGTGCCCGGTATCAGCTCACCTTTGTTGACGAGTTTCAGGATACCGATCCGGCGCAATGGGATATTTTCAGCCACATTTATCGACCCATCGACAGAGAACTGGAGCAGGGCACTGTCGCCGGCACTGGCTTAATTTTGGTTGGCGACCCAAAGCAGGCGATTTACTCGTTTCGTAACGCTGACATTAATACCTACCTTGGCGCCGCTGAGGTTGGCGCAACCCATCACCGCCTGGGTCAGAATCATCGCTCCAATCACCTGTTGATCGACGCGGTTAACGCGCTCCACGATCGCTCAGATCCGTTTGCAACTTCGCAGATTGGGTTTTCTTCGGCACGGTATGGAAGTAAGGCCGGAACGCCAGCTAATCAGCCACCGCCAGATGGGCTTGGTGCTCTGACCATCGTTCAACTGCTTGATGAAATCAATGGTAAACCGCCAAATGCCGATGCTTTGGCTAATCTGTCCGCGATGGTTTGCGCCCGGGAAGTTTCTCGTTTGCTGCGCAACAAAACGGCTCGACCGGCTGACATCGCTGTGCTGGTGCCAACCGGGCCGCTCGGCAAAAAAATCTATCGCGCGCTTGGCAAAGTCGGAGTGAATGCTGTTGAGATTGGGCGTGATACGGTTTACACCAGTGATGAGGCGAGCGATTTGTTTCGCATAATTGCGGCCATCGCGGCACCGTCCCGGTCTGACCTGGTACGTGGCGCACTGACTACCCAGGTAATTGGCTACGATTTAGCTGGATTGAATCGACTGGCGGGGGATGTGGCGCGGTGGCAGCACTTGCTCAATGCCCTGGCCGGCGCGCGGCAGCGCTGGGCCCAGGCCGGGCCGCAAGCCAGTTTACGCGACTTGTTGTTTGGTGATCTTAACCGAGCGTCGGCACTGGCCGGTGCGATCCGCGGTGAGCGACGGCTGACCAATTTGCTGCACTTGATGTCACTTCTGGCCGACGAGCCATCCGTTGGCCGTAGTGCCGCCCAGGGCCAGGCCTGGCTCGGACGGAAAATTCGTTACGCGCGTGACGAAGGTAATAACGAACAAGCCCAGGTTCGTCTGGAAAGTGATGACAACCTGGTTTCAATTCAAACCGTTCACGTCAGCAAAGGGCTACAGTTTCCCTTCGTTTTCCTGCCTTTCGCCTGGCGTGATCTGACTGATGGCGGGCGTGCGAACGCGGTACGGGTTCATCATGTTCATGATCCGCTGACAGCCCGGAGAATCATTGCAGACGGATCGTCGTCACCATGGTTTTCTGATGTTGATCCGGTCACTGATTCGAAAACCCATCTCGCCCGGTTCGCGAGATTTCAAGAATCGCTTCGGCTTAACTATGTCGCTCTGACCCGGGCCGAGAGGCGGTGTTATGTATTTTGGGCCAGGCAAGGGATTGCGGGTTCTGGGCCATCACCGCTGGCCTATCTGCTAAGCCGGGGTTTGAGCCGTCCGCAGGATCCTACCGAGCCTTTAAAGAAATTGAAGCTCAACTATGCCGACATTGATGCCGAATTTGAGGCGCTGGATCAACAAGTGGCTGGGGTCTGTCTGGTCACCGGATCGAAATTGTCTGAGCATGCGCAGTCGTTGCCAGTTGGGCACGATGAACCTGCCAGTTCATGCGAGTCAGGCGAGGTAGCCCAGAGCACAGGAGCGAGCAATTTAATCGACGCCAATCCGAGTGAGATGACGGTTCGAAGTTTTGCCGCGCATTTTGCGCCGAGTTGGATCAGCCGTAGTTTTACCAGCCTCGTAAGTGAGGCCCCGTCCGGCAACGAAAGCCAGACGGTCCGGCCTGACCATGATCAGGAACAATTCGCCGGTTTGACCGATGACAGTCAGCGAACCGACGCTTTGCAAGCGGGTTGGCCACCTGACCAGTCAGACCCGTCAGAACAGACCGTCGCCTTGAGCTTCCCTCGGGGTGCCAATCCCGGTTCTTGTTTGCACGATATTCTTGAAAACACCGATTTCACTCAGCCGGTTGACCCGGCAAAAGTGACGCGGCGTCTGCGTCAATGGTCGATCGTTGCCGACCCGACTGCGGTTGCCGACTGGATGAACCTAGTCCTGGCGAGTGAGCTACCGGGGCAGGGCGTTGACGCCCACCGGGAAGCGGGGGGGGCTGGTTTTCGACTCAACCGCGTTCCGCTTGCTGATACCATTCGCGAATTGTCGTTTACCCTGTCGGTCGATGCCTTGTCGCCCGCTGCACTAAGCCGAACGATTGGCGAATACGTTGCGGTACCGCTGCTGCAAGACAATCAATGGCATGGTTTTTTGAACGGGTTTATCGACTTACTGGTTCGCATTGACGGTCGCTACTGGATAGTTGACTGGAAAAGCAACTGGCTGGGACCCGAGATAGCAGATTATCAGTCCGACAAACTGATGGCCGCAATGGTCGAACACGCGTACACCTTGCAGATGAGTCTCTATACAGTTGCCGTGCATCGGATGTTGCGGGCCCGTATTCCCGACTACCGGTACGAATCCCACTTTGGCGGTATCCGATACTTGTTTTTGCGTGGTATGACCGGCGACCGTTCCGGAAACGGCGTATTCAGCGCGCGTCTGCCCGAGTCTTTAGTGAGCCATATTGATGATTTGCTCGGAGGCGCAGCCCATGGCTGATCGCAATCTGGACACAGACAGTCGCAATCGTGCGGCTGCGCAGATGGCTGCACTTGTTGGTCGAACAATCAGTGATTTGCATCGCCGAAGCGGCGGCGTCGCCGACAATGCCCAGGCCATCGGTCATGTTGCTTTGCGTTTATGGACAGCAGGTCAAAACGGTGCGGTCTGTTTGCCGCTTGCTGAACTTGCAGCCGACGATCCAGGCCTGCCGGCAGCCCTGTCCGCCAGCCCGGTTGTTCAAAGCCTGAACCGCGATGATGCGGCCGCCAGCCATTTACCGATTGTCGTACAAGCCGGCCTTGTCTACACCCTGAAACATTGGCGCGCTGAGCAGACAATCGCGGTCGGTTTGTTGGCCCAGGCTAGTCGGTTGCCCCTGACTGAAACACGCATTGAGACCGCAAAAATCGGCGCGGCGGGTGATGTTGCGCAAGATCCGCTGCAGTCTCGCGCTGTGCAGATTGGGCTGGAGCGTTCACTACTGGTGTTAAGCGGGGGGCCGGGAACCGGAAAAACCACAACCCTTGGCCGGCTGGTTCGGGCGACCTGGGAACAAGCGCCCAATTGCCGGATTGCGCTGGCGGCGCCAACGGGTAAAGCGGCTGCACGCCTTGCGGAGTCAATTACAGCTCTTGAATCAACCGGCATTGTTGTATCAGGAACCTTACACCGTCTGCTGGGCATGCGCGCGGACGGGGGTTTTACTTATGGCCGGAATAATCCGTTGCCATACGACTTAGTCATTGTTGACGAATGCTCGATGGTTGACGCAACCATGGGCGCCCGGCTTATCAGTGCGCTGGCGCCAACTGCCCGGCTCGTGCTGGCCGGAGACCATAACCAACTGTCTTCGGTAGAACCCGGGGCTTTTTTTGGTGCGGTTTGCGCGGTTGATTTCCCGCCAGTGAGCGACTGCATTGTCGTTCTCCAGACCAACTACCGTCAGAGTGAGGCACAGCAAATTGTTGCCTGGGCGGATGCCGTGAAAAACGACACCTTACCAGCAGCGCTGCCAGCAACCGGACAGCAGGTATTCCTGTTCGAGCGGGATGCTGTCGCAACTAGCTCGGTTAAGTCCTCAGAAAATACCTCAGCCAACACCGTTGTGGATGCGGTTGTTGAGCAAGCTGTTGCCGGTTATGCGCCGCTGGTTCGCCAGGCAGACGGCGTTGCCCAGGCTGAAGCGGCAAAACTGCTGGATGCGTTTCAGTCGCTTCGGGTGCTTGCTGTGCTGCGGTCTGGTCCGTTTGGGGTTGATAGTCTGAACGAGCGAATCGCGCGCCGGCTGCGGGCACTTTCTCTTTCCACAAACCCATCCTCGGGAAATTCTGACGAATGGTTTGCAGGCCGGCTGGTTATTGTGACGCGAAACATGTCGTCACTTGGCCTTTTTAACGGTGACATCGGTTTGGCGATTCGCGCTGGATCAGACTCGGCTAATTCAGATGATGGAAAGAGTAAAATCGATGCAGAGGTGGACACGAAGAACCAGGCTGATACCGATAGCGACGACTGGCGACAGCTTACTGTCATCTTCAATACCGGCGGTTCTGTTCTAAGCCTTCTGCCATTGCAGATGCCGCCTCATGCTGACGCCTTTGTACTAAGCGTTCATCAGTCTCAGGGTTCAGACTTCGAGGAAGTCATTTTATTGCCGGCACCGGCGGCACATCCGCTGGCGACCAGGTCGTCTTTGTACACTGCCATCACGCGTGCGCGGTCACGTTTGACCATTCATGCCAGTGCTGCGGATCTGCGTGCCGCCAGCGCGACCGGTGATCGGGCAGATGGTGGGCTGACCGGAAGAATCTGTACCCTGAGTTCAGAGTCAGGCAAAAAATCGTAACCCCGCCGTCACCGCTACGGTTTATCGCTGCACCCAAAATGGGACTTGTTGAGCCGTTAGAAAGTCCTCTGCCTGGGCGCCATGCAGCAAGCCCAGGGTGGCAAGCAAACCCGTTTCAGTGCACGTTTCCCCCTGAACCGTGACGGAGCCTGGTGCGTTGGCGACCGGCCAACCAGTTTTTGGGTTCAGCACATGACCGTATCGTTTGCCCCCCTTGTGCAGGAATTTTCGGGCATCACCGCTGGTCGTCAGGGCGCCTCGGGTCAGCGCGATGGTTTTGGCAACCGGGGTTACGGCAACCCCGCTACTGGCAACCCCGCTACTGCTACGGACAGACTCCACCCCAACTCGCCATGCAGGCTGGCCGGACGGTGGCCGCGCAGCCCTCAGGTCACCGCCAAAGTTAACCAGCACTGGTACATCAGTTTCGTTCTCGATAATGGCCAGGGACGTATCAACTGCGTATTCTTTGCCAATGCCGCCAAGATCAATTTCCATCCCGGCCGGCATCGAAATTTCGGGTGCATACCATCGCACTTTTTCCCAGCCCACCAATACCAGCAGATTTTTGACTTGTGTTCTTGTGGGCAGATTTTGGCTGCCGTCAAAGTGCCATGCCTGCCGCAGAACACCAGCAGTCACATCGAATAAGCCGTCACTCAGCCGATAACAGTGATTGGCAAAGTCGAGCAGGCGTGATGTTTCGTCGTCAACGCGTACTGGCTGGCCTGACGCCGTGTTAATGGCATGGATCAGGTTATCGTTACGGTAGCGACTGAATTTCTGCTCTATGCGAGCCGCTTCCCGCGCGGCCAGGTTTGTCAGGTGGCGTGCGAGTTGCTCATCCCTGGTGTCAATAAGCAATTCGCAAGGGGACGCCATTGCCGTAAAAACGCCTTGCACCAGTGAGCCGCGCCGCTGCATAGTCACGGCAGGCGAAGCTTGTGCAGGCAACGACATGATCAGAAGGTTTTGTTGAGCCTGAGCATGAGGGCGTTAACTGGCGGGGCCAGTTCCTGGTTAAGCAGTTCTCCAAATTTCCCGGCGGGCTCAGACGGGCGTTGCATGTAATACTCGATTGCGACTCGCCACGGGGTTGCAAGCTGACCCCAGCCATACTCCAGACCCACGGTTATTGCATTCATCTTTCCAACCCGGTAATCAGCTGATGCAAAAGCAGGAATCGCCTGGCCCTGCAGTAGAAAAGGCTGGTAAAAGTCAGCAGCACTTTGCGTGTAGTAGCGCAGGCGGGCCTGCAGGTATTGTCGGTCGGACAGTACCCAGCGGTACTTGGTGTCCAGGGTGTGACTGTTAATACCCCAATCGTCTGTAGTAAGCCGGTACGACGCGTCGAGAATATTGCCCGAGCCGAGTCGTCGTTTGTAACGACCAAAGAACGAATGACGGGTCCGGCTGTCCGGGCGGTTTTCGTAAATCACACTGGGTATTGTTGCACTGGTATCAAACGGACGACCGTTTGCGTCAACCAGGCTGACCAGTTTATACGGATCGTTATGATAGCCACTGGATGCGGTAAGCCCGTAATTCAGTTGAAACAGACTGCGTGAATCGATAATTTGGGTTACACCGAGCAAAACATCAGTGACGGTCTTCTTTTCATCCTTTGTCCGGCTGCCGTAGTTGGCGGCAGATATCTGTTGCAGGGCTTCCGGGACACCACCAACCGGGTTCAGCGTGTCGTTCGCAACTGACATGCTCAGGCTGACAGCCGTGTTTTTCTGATTAAACTCTTTGATCAGGCGACCATTAATGCCAAGCGAGCGGTAGTCGTATTCACCGGAAAAACTGGCGCCCAGGCCGTACCGCAGAGTCCGTGAAATCTCCGCGTCCCAGTCGACGCTAATGGCAATCCGGGTGTCTTTAAACGTGTCGTCCAGCGGCGTGTCACCGGCATCAACAACGTAGCTGCCGATACCGGACGGACGGGTAAAGGTTTGTGGGCTGTCGGTGGCAACTGCGCCGGTACCAGACGCCCCGGTCAAAACATCTATCGCCCCTTTGAGTGTCAGAATGTTTCCGAAATCAGTGGTTCTTCGCGCTGTTATAACGGGTTCGACCGCGGATACACGTCCTGGTTCTGTGTAGAGCAGGAAGGCTGAATCGATTGCCCAACCGTCAAGCCAACCCTTACGCGGCGATAATTCGGGTTGTTGGTTATTTTTTTCGGTGGGCTCGGCCGCCTGGCTTGCTGCTGGCGAAAGCAAGGTGCTGGTTGCACAGGCGAGGGCGGCACTAATACGGGTATATTTTTTCATCAGTTGCACCCGCAGCCGCCGCCACCAAACGAGCGGCCGCCACTGGCACCTTCTTTGCTGAAATACGTATGGTCTTCGAGTCCGTCAGTCAGAGGTTGTTCGCTGACGGCCATGTCGGGCCGGGCGAGTTCGCCGCGATCCCACGGTTTTACGCCCGCTGACGAGCACCCTACTAAAAATGCGGTAATCCCCGAGAAAGCGATAAGTCGGAATAAAGTCATTTCGATCCTGAGTCAGAATTGATCGGCACAATCGGCTACCTGGTTATTGTCAGGAAAATCCGGACGATAACTACCTAACGGCCGAGGCGGTGTTTCTTGAGCCCTTTGATTTTCATTGCAGCGCTTTGGCAAATTGTTGTTCCAGGACATCCCGGTCTGCCGGCAAAAAGCCGATATGCTCGCTGAGTTTATTCCCCTGGCGGTCGAATAAGAATGAATGCGGCATGCCATCGACTTTGAATTTTTCTGCCACCACACCCGTCGGGTCGAACACGACATCAAAAGGGGGGCTGAATTTGGCCAGAAAGCGATCGGCTGCGCTTCGTGTTTTGTCCAGGTTCACGGTGATGATCCGCAATCCCTGGCTCTTGTATTTATCATGCATGGCTGCCATCCATGGGAAGGACATCTGGCAAGGACCACACCAGGAAGCAAAGAAGTCCACGTACACAATTTCACCGGCGTATCTGGAGATATCGAGCTGATTTTCGGATTGCGCGGCGATGGCCAGCCTTGGCAGGCCACTTAAAATGGCCAGGGCCGGCGGGGTGGACAGACTCCGAAGTATTAAACGACGGGACGGTCTTTGGGGTTTGGGCATATTATTTGAATCTGATTTAACGGTGAAATCAGAGACTAGCGAACCAGGATTAACGAAACATTAAGAGTCGGATTTTCCGCTGATGGCGTAGAGTCATCGTTAATATTGGCTTAATCTAAGCCCTGTATGTTCACGCCACACTAGTGACAGCGAATACCATGCGAGTCTTGTTTGTTGAAGATGACGAATTGATCGGCGAGGGCATTGCCAGCGGACTACGCTCCGATGGCTTTGCCGTTGACTGGTTTGTCGATGGGCGACAAGCCGATTCGGCCATCAGCACGGTCGAATACGATTGCGTCGTACTGGACGTCGGATTACCCGGCCGAGACGGGATCAGCTGGCTAACTCAGTGGCGCAACGAAGGTTATAAGGTACCGGTTGTGGTGCTCACGGCCCGTGACGCGGTTGACAGCCGGGTGAGCGGCCTGGACAACGGTGCTGACGACTACCTGGTAAAACCAATCTCAATCCGTGAACTCAGTGCACGAATCCGCGCGGTGACCCGGCGTGCGAGCGGTCGCGCAACCTCGGTATGGCGTCATGGATTGCTTGAATACGATGCGGCGGCCAAAGTTGTCCGTTGGGGCGATACCCCGGTCAACCTGACCAGTCGCGAATTAGCCCTGCTTGAAGTACTGATGAACAACCCGTCACGAGTTATGTCAAAAACCCAAATATGTGAACGTATGTACGACTGGGGTGAACACATAGAAAGCAATTCACTCGAAGTCTTTGTTCATCACCTGCGCCGCAAACTGTCACCCCAATTGATTCGTACTGTACGCGGCATCGGCTATGCATTGGGCCCGGCACAAGACATCGAACAATAACCGGGCCGATAATGACCGTACAGCGCCGGCTCATCGTAGCCCTGCTTATCCTGGTGCCGCTGGTTTGGATGCTGGCAACGGCGGTGAGCTATGTCAAGACTCGTCACGAAGTGGACGAGTTGTTTGATACTCAGCAAGTTCGTCTGGCGCGGCAGGTTCTGACTAGCTTAGGTGACAGCGCCAGTGACCGCAGGACGGACCACCCGACCTCGCCGCCTGAAACGACTAAACCACTTGATGCGAAGCAGGCGCCAACGGTTTCCTCGGCTTCCAGAATTGGCGAGGCAGACCTTGAAGATATGGCGATTGTTGTCTGGGATAAATCGGGCCGGCTTATCACGAGGGCAAACGCCGTATTCGATATTCCATTTCCTGTAGGTAGCAATGGTTTTCACACATTGGAATCCGCTGGCTTGCGATGGTCTGTTTACTATTTGATTCCAGAGGCAGGCAATCGCGTGGTTGCGATTGGTTCCCGGCAAGACGAACGCCACGAGATTCTCAATGGCTTTCTGCTATCCAACACTGTACCGTGGTTGTTTGCATTGCCACTACTTATTTTTGCGGTGATGTTTGTTGTGCGTCAGGCTTTCGAACCCTTGCGTCGCCTGTCCACTGAAATCCAGAACCGTTCAGCTGACTCTCTTGAGCACGTGCCCCTGGCCACCGTACCAGCGGACGTTCAGCCACTGGTCGCGTCAATGAATGGTTTGTTCGACAAAATGCAAGTGGCCATTGACAACGAGCGGCGGTTGACCGCTGATGCATCGCATGAACTGCGCACTCCAATTGCTGCGTTGCGGGCACAATTCGACGCTCTGGAAATGGCCGGCGATAAAGTTGGACGCAGCCGGGCGCTTAAACAATTGGGCACGGCGGTCGATCGCTTGTCCCGGTTGGTGGGGCAGATACTGAATTTGTCAGCAATCGAAAGTGGCGCAATTGGGCAGCCTAATCAGCGAATAGACTGGACCCTGGTTATTGAAAAGTCGGTCAGTGATGTGCTTGGCCTGATGGAGCAATGGGGTGGTGACGTTGTCGTTGACTGGCCGGAAAACCCGGCAGACGCTTTTCCTGTTCGCGGCGACGATGCACTGCTGACCATGATGTTGAGAAACCTGCTTGATAACAGCTTGCGCTATGCTGGTCGTGATGGCCTGGTGCGCATCTCTCTGCGGCCCGACGCGATCCGAATTGTTGACAACGGCCCCGGTGTGGTGCCCGAGATGTTAAGCCAGCTTGGTGCCCGCTTTCACCGGCCGTCGGGGCAATCGCAGTCGGGTAGTGGAATTGGCTTATCAATCGTATTGCGTATTGCCCGAATGCATCAGATGGATATTCGGTTTGAAAATCTGTCCGAGATCACGTCCTCTGTTGATGCCGGCGACCTTGCTAGCGATGTTGCCGGCGATGTTGCAGTAACTCGCGCCGCACGATCGACCGGGTTGGTAGTAACCATTACCCGTCAGGTCGACTCAACCGTCGCTGCGTAGTTCCACCCGGCGGATCTTCCCTGAAATTGTCTTCGGTAAGTCGTCCCGAAACTCAATAACCCGTGGGTATTTATACGGGGCCGTATGCTGCTTCACAAAATTCTGAATGTCGCGGGACAGTTCGTCGCTGGCTTGGTAACCGTGGGCCAGTACCACAAATGCTTTGACCAGCTGACCGCGCACGTCGTCCGGTATGCCAACAACTGCAGATTCGGCAATTGCCGGATGCTCAAGCAATGAGCTTTCCACTTCGAACGGGCTGATCCGATAGCCGGACGAACTGATAATGTCATCAGAGCGACCAACAAACCACAGGTAACCGTCTGCGTCACGGGTTGCCGTATCGCCGGTGTAATACCAGCCGTGGCGGAAACACTTTTTGTTTGCTGCGTCATCCTCCCAGTAGCCCCGGAACAAACCGGGTGGCCACGGGTCGGTTGTCCGAACCGCGATATGCCCAATTTCGTCGACGGCAACAATATTGCCGTCATCGTCTATGACGTTTACGTCAAAGCCGGGCACCGGTTTGCCCATCGAGCCTGCGCGTACGTCCATACACGGATAGTTGGCCACAACATTGATTGTCTCGGTTTGTCCGTATCCATCGTAGACACGGCCGCCCGTCGCGTCCTTCCAGATCTTGATGACTTCCGGGTTCAACGGCTCACCAGCGGCAACGGAATGGCGCAACGAGCTTAGGTCGTATTGTTTCAGGTCCAGTTGGGTCAGCATGCGGTAGATGGTTGGCGGCGCGCAAAAGGTAGTGACTTTCAGTTCCCGTATCAGTCGCAGGTGCATCTCGGCATCAAACCCTGTCCCGTCGAATAAAACCTGGGCGGCGCCGGTTTGCCACGGGCCGTACAGCAGGCCCCAGGCCGCTTTTGCCCAGCCAGTGTCAGATAACGTCCAGTGAATATCGTCGGGTTTCAAGTCCATCCAGTAGTGGCCGGTAATCCGGTGCGCGAGCGCATAACCATGATCACGTGGCACCATCTTGGGCATGGCAGTCGTCCCAGAAGTGAAGTAGATCAGCATCAAGTCGTCGCTTCTGGTTGCCGGGGCGCCGGAACGGTCAAGCTGTGGCGATGCATCAGCACACAGTTTGTCAAAACTGGACCACCCCTTTCGCTCACCGCCAACAATGATGAGTTTTTCCAGAGAAGGGCAGTTGGCCAGTATTTCGTCGATCTTCGCGGCGCCGTCTGCAGTCACGATTGCTATTCGTGCCTTGGCCTTGTTAACCCGATACTCGATGTCTTTACTGGTGAGCAGATTTGTCCCCGGCATCGCAACAACAGCGCTTTTGCAACAGCCGATCATGACTTCGTACCAGGCGGCCAGGCGCGGAATCATCACAAATGCTTTATCACCGGGTTGACAGCCGTTGGCCAGTAGCGCGTTCGCGAAGCGATTCGATGCCTCGCTCAGATTAGCGAACGTGTGTTTTGTAATAGTCTGCCCGCTGCCATCAACGGCATAAAAAGCAATTTTCTCCGGGTCTTTGGCCAGATGGTCGATCTGATCAAAACCAAAGTTATAGTGTGATGGAATATCAAGAGAGAAATTTGCACGGGCGTGATCATAATCGCGCATGGCAGGCAGGCTCATGTTGTCTCCGTTTTTTATTAGGGGCCAGATATCAGGTGTCAGGTTTATATCGGATGTCAGGTTTAACTGCCCGCGCTGCGTTTGAATGTCTCTTCCATTTCGCGGCGAAATTTTACCGTGTCACTTTTCTGATCGATGCTGACATCATTCCAGCTGACCGGCATCCCGGCTTTCACCGCCCGCTTTAGCTTCACCCCGTGTGCCAGCCCTAGAGGCAGCCCGTTGGCTTTCAGAGACTGCTTTGCGGGCATTAATTTGCCGTAAACCCGGTATCCACCTTCACCATCCAGCATTTCACCCGTTTTCAGATCACGCTTGGCCGTCGCAACCACATCGGCCTGCCATTGTGTCGCCTGGCCCACCGGTTCGCGGCGTAAGCCGACTGAAGCAACCGAGATACCCAGCTCCAGTCCAATCAAGTGGTAGGGTTTGTACATAGCCGCGTAGTTGCCGCTGTCATCAGTTTTTAAGCCGTACTCATGAAAACACCGTCGAACGTAGTCGGAATCCCCGGCAAAAGTAATGTAGACGCCCCAGCGTAAATCCCGGAAGACAGGGCGTTGGTCTCTCTCCAGGCTGGAGACCACTTCAACCTGGCCGCGAGCGGACAAAATGCCGCCGTCTTTTTTTGGCCTTAACAGGTTTGGTAAATCATCAACCCCGCAAGCGGGGAAGGCCAGACCATTCGCCGGGGCAGCTAATCCGGTTGCATTGGCGACGGCGGCCATTTCGATAGCGGACTTCGTGCCATCCAGAAACGAGTTGAACATTTGCGGATTCATCCCGCCTTTTTTTGCATCCGCTGCGCTCAGTCCGTAGTAGCCCCAGACATCATCCGGGGTTGACTGGTGATAAGCCGGCAGATATTTGGTGCCTTTGCCTGCGGCAATGACTTCAAAGCCGACGGCTCTTGCCCAATCCACGATCTCGCAAATCATCGCCGGCTGGTCGCCGTAGGCCATCGAGTAAACAATACCGGCCTCACGCGCTTTTTTGGCCAGCAACGGCCCGGCCAGGGCGTCTGCCTCGACGTTGACCATAATAACGTCTTTGCCATGCTCACAGCAGGCTAAGACGTGCCGGATTCCCGCTGCCGGGCTACCCGTGGCATCAATAACAATGTCGATTTCCGGCGCTGCAATCAGTTTGCTACTGTCGTCGATAATTGCCGTAGTTCCCTTGCGGTGAGCTTCGGCCAGGGTTCGTGCGCCATACTGACTGGCTGGCCAGCCAACCCGCTTGAGCGACAGACGGGCAGCGGCCGGTTTCAGATCAGCGATACCAACCAGATGCATGCCCGGTGTACGGGCAACCTGAGAAAGAAACATTGCGCCGAATTTGCCGGCACCAATCAGGCCAACGCGCAGCGGTTTACCGTCAGCCTCGCGCTCCTTAAGCATACGATGCAGATTCATACCGTGCCTCCAACCGGCCAGGGCAGGGCGTTGACGTCATCGCGCAGCAAACAATCGTCTTGTAGTTTCCGCACCGGCGTGAAGTCGCGGTGAGCTATGAAGTCGGGGCGATTGAATTTGGTAATATGATTGCTGACAGCACACAAACTCAGGTAAATAATTACCCGGTTCCACGGCGTCATATTGGGCGGAGAGCCATGAACCAGGCAGCCATGGAAAATGAGCATAGATCCGGCCGGGCCCTTGGGCGCAACAATGCCACCCTGGTCGACCAGTTCAGTGACTTTTTTATTATCCAGCGTCCATAACGGATAACTGGTGGTTGACACGTCATGCCCTGCTTCTACGACGCCTTCACGATGTGATCCCGGAATGAAGTACAAGGGGCCGTTAAATTCGTTTACCTCATCAAGGAAAACAGCAACATTCATTGCCCTGGGTTCGGGCATGCCGTCATCCCGGTGCCAGGTACCAAAATCCTGATGCCATTGCCATACGTCACCGTCAAAGGCTTGCTTGCCGTTGACTTTGTACTGGTGCATGTAAACCGACTCCCCAAGCAATTGTTCGACCGGGTTAACCATTCTTGGATGACGGCCCAGGCGGGCAAACATCTCGTTATACGTGTGGCTTGCAAATCCAGTCCGCGGGGTTTTACCGTCTTTCTCGCGGAAAACTTCCGGCCTGTCCTCGCTGTACAGGGAGGGCACTTCGTCGCGGATACGCCCAATTTCTTCCGGCGTAAAGAGAGAAGGAAAAAACAAATAGCCTTCAGATTCAAATCGATCAAGTTGTTCCTGGGTAAGTTTCATTTTTTGTTTCCTGCGCTGGCTTGTCGTCGGTTGTACTTACGTTGCTTTCTTGCCGCTTACACTTTTTGTCAGGTGAGTTTAAACACCACTTTTGTAACTGATTCTATTTGATGAGCTCTCAACCGGTGGGTAAATCATTCCTGATTGTTCAGATGTTCAAGAAGTTGGTCCAGGCTGTTATCAGCATGCTTTCGCGATAAACGATCGGCTGCCCTGGCATCGTGTTTCAGTACCGCTTCAAGAATCTGCTGATGCTCTGTCCAGACACTACGCAGTGAGCCGACCCGGCTTAAATAAGTACTCATTGCCCGTTGCGTGTGGTGCCAGTGTAAGGTGGCAGTGGCCAGCAGCAACGGGTTGTCAGCAGCCTGGTAAATGAACATATGAAAGTCCCGGTCAGCGCGCACCAATTGGCGCAAGTCGCCACTGGCGACAGCCTCACGGCCACGCCGAATCAGCTCAAGCCCCCGGGTGCGGCGTGACGGCCCGGCGCGTCGGGCTGCGGCAGCGGCAGCGGCGCCGTCCAGGGCTGACCGGACTTCGTATAAATTGGTCAAAAATTCCGCATCGAGAGGGGCGATAAAGAGGCCCCGCTTATTGGGGGCTTCGTCAATTAAGCCTTGTTGGCGCAACAACAGAATCGCCTGCAGCACCGGCTGACGGCTGACCCCAAATCGCTCGGCAAGTTCTTCCTGCGTGAGGCGCTCGCCGGCACCCAGTTCGCCAGAGACAATGGCTTCAATCAATGCCCCGTGTACTTGTTCGACAAGATCTGGTTTGCTGACGACAGAGCGCATCAGTGCACCTCGGTTGTTGAGAGAGTGTCTGGTCGGAAGCTGACGCAGCGGCCGGCAGGGTAGTTACAAATTGGCATGGAAGAAGCCGGTTAAGTACCCAGTACAAGTGTGGGAGGGTTTGAATACTGTATACAGTATACGTCAGCTCGGCTTACAGTGTTACACGAGTTTTTGTTGGTTTTAGTGACATCTCGTGTGTTGTCGTGTCCAGAGCGCTGCTGCTCTCTGCGATACTGATGCCAGGACAAATAAAACACTTGGGTGAATCCATGTCGGATGGCGGCGAGAATATGAATACAAATGTGGCGGGGCAGGAATTCATTGGTCCGGCAAGTCACCCGGAACTGGTGGACCAGACTGGCGGGCCGGTGGCCCTCGTTCCGAACCGGATTCCGACCAGAGGGCCAACCGGCGAGCGCTATATCGTTTCGTCAGAGTATGAGTACGCCGCCCCCCTGGATTTATTGTGTGTACGTTTCGCGCTTAGTACCGTGCTTGAGCTTGGCCCTAAATTCAACCTGCGCCGGGACATTAATAATATCGTGACGCTGGCCGGCCGATTTCTGGTCTGGCCCGAGCCGGTATTTGCCAAGCTGAAAGACTACCTGGTGCGTCGTTGTGCCGAGGCGCCCACCTGGACCGACGTGAACAAACTCTCCCTGGACGAGTTAATGGCTCGTCACGGCGTCTGGAACGGTTTGTACGACGACGGAACCTTCTATTACTACATTGACGAGTGGGTGAAGTTACACGCCAAAGACCTGCTTGGGGTTTTTCAGACCACTATTGCCTGCCTTGACGGGCAACTGGCCAAGACTCGGATTCAACTGGTACAAAATATTGATATGCTGGCCACCGTGCTTGGCCTGAACCATGCAGAGCGATCCATTCTGATGCATGCATCGTTGTGTAAGTATCAGCGTGATTTGCGCCCCGTGCTGGTCGACTGTAAGGCGTCCAGCGCTCAGGAAGCCTATGGCATGTTTGCCCAGGTGCTTAGCCTGACAGTGGGCGATGTTGGTGGAGCGCTTAAGGCGGGCGGTCGTCTCGAGTCCCTGGGCTTGATCGAAACACCAATTGCAGAACATTCGATTACCGATCTGGGCGACTTAATGCGGGTATCCGAAAAGTTGCTGACAGTCCTGACCGCCGAATACAGGTCCGAGTCATCAATGATGGCGGCATTTACCCGACCGGCTGGCCATTCTGATCTGACCATGCAAGATTTTCCGCACGTTGATGACGATGCCCGCTATTTATCCGCCTTACTCGATACTGCGGGGCACCAGCAGGAGCGTGGGGTTAACGTCTTGATTTACGGCCCCCCTGGCACCGGGAAAACCGAATTTGCAAAATTAGTATCGCAACAAGCCGGCCTTGAGTTATACGAGGTGGACTGTCTCGATAAAGACGGTAACAGCTTGTCCGGCAAAGAACGTTACCGGTCGTTGCAGGTATCCCAGGCTTTTCTGAAGGGCCGCAAGCGGGCAGCTATTCTGTTTGATGAAGTGGAGGATGTATTCCCTCCCGTGTCTGGTGATCCTGCCGGCTTGTTCGCTTCGGATGAACCGCGGTCACATTCAGTCAATGGTAAAGCCTGGGTGAACCAGACGCTGGAGCAAAATCCTGTACCGGTTGTGTGGATATCGAACGCAATCCATCAGATTGATCCGGCCTATCGCCGACGGTTTCAGTTTCACCTGGAGCTAGCCAATCCACCGCAGCGGGTTCGTGAGAATATCGCCCGCAAGCATTTGGCGGAGCTGGGTGTTTCCGAAGAGTTTGTTACCAAGATCGCAGCACGAAAGAGTATTACCCCGGCTCAGATTCAATCGGCTAGCCGGTTTGCCCGGTTGACCCAGCGTTCTATTGACGACCCAATCGAGGCTTTAATCGAACGCCAGCTAGAGCATGCGGATAAAGCACTGGGTAATAAGGCTGACAATAACGAGTTTCGGGTGAATGTCACCGAATACGACCTGGATTTACTCAACGTTGAAACCCGGCACCCGATTCCAAAAATTATCACTGCCTTGCAAGAACGACCGCGGGCGACGTTGTGCTTCTTTGGTTTACCCGGTACTGGTAAAACGGCCCTGGCAGAACACATTGCAAAGACTATCGAGCGGCCGCTAATGATTAAGCGGGCCTCCGACCTGATGAGTAAGTACGTGGGTGAAACAGAACAGCAAATGGCAGAGATGTTCGACAGTGCTACCCGCGAAGGCGCTGTTCTGCTTCTTGACGAAGCCGACAGCTTCCTGCAAAACCGGCAGATGGCGGTGCGTAACTACGAAGTCAGTGAAGTCAACGAGATGCTCCAGGGAATGGAGCGCTTCGATGGTATTTTCATTTGTACAACTAACTTGTTCGACCGTATTGATGAAGCGGCCTTACGTCGGTTCTCGTTCAAAATAAAATTCAATCCGCTCGATGAAGCCCAGCGCTTGAAAATGTTTGTTGCTGAGGTGCTTGCTGGCGATGAGTCCAGGTTGTCAGACTCCCTGAGGGCACGGCTATTAAAGCTTGACCTGCTGGCACCTGGCGATTTTGCGGCAGTCAAGCGTCAGTATGTGTTGCTGGCCGAAGAGCCAAACCCAGAATCGTTTATTGAGCAACTGGAGCGTGAGCACGAGGTTAAGCCCGACGTGAAGTTCCGTCGCACACTGGGATTTACCCAATAACCGACGAATAACGATGGACCGGCGTCGGCATGCCTGCACCTGGTACCGACGCCGTTCAGCAGGGTAAAACTACCGGCTATTCGCTCAGTGCGTCAATTTGTGATGGGGTTTACTGACTTTCTTTTAAGCTGAGCGCTACAAAAACAAATCATGGTCTGGCCAGGGTGACTAACCCAGAGGATTCATGGTTAGCACCTCAGACGGGCGCAATAGTATCGCCCGCTTTTTAGTTTCGATCCCGCGTTCGATCCTGTTGATCCTGCATAAGGGCCGGACAGTGGTCACGACTGCAGCTGTTAGTGTCGTGCTTGTGGCCTGTGGTCAAAGCGGTACGCCTACGTCCGGAGAAACCGGACTGGATGCGCAGGGTAACCCTACGACCCAGATCAAGTCGTCGTTGCCTGATGTCGGAACAACCCGAGCCGACGCAACACGATTGTTGCAACAGGCGACGTTTGGGCCAGCCGTAACCGAGGTCGACCGACTTGTTTCGACCGGCGTTTTTAAGTATCTCGACGAACAGTTTGAGCAGCCGGTTTCTCGGTTCACTTATACCCTGGCCGCAAATACGTATCGAAATCAGATCCACAGCACCAGCAGAACCGACTTCTGTAGTCAGTTCAGTGGCTTACAACATCAGTTTTGCTGGCGCGACTGGTTTTCGCATTTGCCTGTTCAGCGGGACTTCTTTCGTCAGGCGGTTAGCAATCCAGACCAGCTTCGGCAACGCCTTGCCTTTGCGCTTAGCCAGATCTTTGTTGTTTCGGCGCGAGAAGTACACGGTAGCTACGGTATTGCAAGATACCAGCAGTTATTACGCGACCACGCATTCAGTAATTTTCGAACCATTCTGGAGAAAGTGACCCTGTCTCCGGTGATGGGTGAATACCTGAATATGGTCAACAACGAGGGGAGTGACCCAAATGAAAACTATGCCCGCGAACTCCTTCAGTTGTTTTCGATTGGTACTTGTCTGCTCGAGCCAGACGCAAGCCTGAGTGGTGGTCAGTGTGAGGCAACGTATGACAACGAGATGGTTCGAAACTATGCGTACGCGCTGACCGGTTGGACGTATCCGGTTGGCGGTTTCAACCCCTGGTGTCAGTCCGGGTGTAAAGGTTGGGCCAACCCGGTCTGGTATCAGGGCGAAATGCTTGCCGTTGCCGGCCAGCATGACACGCAAGAGAGGCCTTTGTTGTCCGGGGTTGTTGCTGCTTCGGGACGCACTGGGCAGCAGGGATTGCAGGCGGTACTCGACTCGATCATGGCCCATCCCAACGTGGCACCTTTCGTCGGACGGCAGTTGATTCAGTTTCTGGTAACCAGTAATCCCTCTCCGGCTTATATCGCCAGGGTCAGCGCAGCGTTTAATCAGGGATCGTTCCAACATGCTGACGGGCAGGTTGGTAGCGGAATTAAAGGAGACATGAAAGCAACTATCGCGGCTATTTTGCTGGATCAGGAAGCCCGCGATCCGGTTGCTGCGTCTGGCCAGAACTACGGCCGACTGCGTGAACCGGTCATGATTATCACCGGGGTATTGCGTGCACTCAATGGGCGTACTGACGGGGTTGGACTTGGTGAGTATGGCTGGGCACGTCAAATGGGCCAGTCCCCGTTTTATTCGCCGAGTGTGTTTAATTTCTACTCCCCGATGCAACCGCTCAGTGGCACGGATCTGGTCGCGCCGCGTTTTGGTATCGCTAATGCCAATACCAGCCTGGCTCGAATCAACTTTGCCAATGCCTTGGTTTATTGGTGGTATCGGGAAAATCACGGCAGTGCGCCGGATCAATCAGTCCCTGGCGCAACCGGAACCCGGGTTCAATACGATCAGTTCGAGCAACTGATTACGTCCCCCGATGATTCTCTTTCGGGCTTAAGCGCATTGAATGACTTACTTGTTGATGGCCGCCTTAACCCTGCCGAGTTGCAAATCATTATGGGGGCAATGAACGAATGGACGCCGAATGAAGATAGCTGGCTGAAAAATGCCGGCCAGATGTCTCACTGGCGGCGTGAGCGTATCCGCACCGCTGTTTATCTGATCATCAGTTCTGCGCAGTACCAGGTACAACGATGAAAACACGACACTTAAATCAATCCAGACGGCGGTTCCTGCGGTCAACTGCAGGCGCGGTGGCGCTTGGCGGTGGCGCCGGTTTGTTGCCGTTCAACGCAGCGGCTCAAAGCGGAGGTTATCGAGCCCTTGTGTGCTTGTTTATGTACGGCGGCAACGATGGTATCAACATGACGCCGCCGGTTGAGGCTGATGCGTATCGGCGATACCAGGGCGTTCGTGGGTCCCTCGCTTTGTCGGCCGGTAATATCATCGATCTCAATGGCAGTATCGGTTTACATCATGCGATGCAAGATCTGGTCCCGTATTGGGATAGCGGGTCAATGGCGATTATCAATAACGTTGGCGTGCTGAGTCGGCCAACCTCGCAGGCGGATTTTTTCGCCTGGCGGAGCCGGACGGATAACGACTACGTGCCGGACAATTTGTTTTCGCATTCTGACCAGCAGGTATTGTGGGAAACCGGATCAGTCAGTTCATTGACACGCACTGGTTGGGGTGGCCGGCTAATGGAAGCCCTGGGGGCTTCGGCCCCCGTGTACGGCTTTGGAAAAAGCTCACGCTTTGGCGAGGGGCAGTTCTCGCAGCCATTGTCATTGCCGCCTGCGGGCAGCCAACTTGGATTGCAAGGCTATAACAACGATAACCGCTGGGCCGATGCACGCTTTAACGCGCTTGCCGAGCTTGTTGGTCAGGGCAATACCAACCTGCTGCAAACCGGGTTTTCCCACTCGCAGTTCTCAGCTTTCGAAACCAGCGCGCTGCTCGGTGACATTCTTGAACAAACGCCTGCCGGTGGGGTGGCTGACCCAAGTAACCCGCAATTGTCAGAAGCTTTTCGACATTTTGCCGGTGATAGTGATAACCCATTAAGTCGCCAGTTATACCAGGTGGCCAAAATGATTCACAATCGAAATGCCATTGGCGGTAACCGCCACTTGTTCTTTGTCAGCCTGGATGGGTTCGATCATCACGGTGGTCAGTTGGGCAAGCAACAGGCGTTGCTGGCGACTGTTGGCCAGTCGCTGGCCTCGTTCCAGGCGGCCATGCAGGCGCTTAACTTGGGGGGCGACGTCACCTTATTCACCGAATCTGATTTTGGTCGTACATTTAAACCCAATAATAGTGGCGGCACTGATCATGGCTGGGGTAATCAGCATCTGGTTCTCGGTGGGGCTGTGGCTGGTGGACAGACTTACGGTAACTACCCGTCACTGGAGCTTGGTGGCCCGGACGATTCGGGCGAAAAGCCGTGGGAGCACCAGGGGCGCTGGATCCCGGGAACTTCAGTTGATCAATATCTGGCCACGCTGGGCCAGTGGTTTGCGCCGGAACTTGGAGAAAATATCTTCCGGGTGCTGCCAAATCTGCGCCGGTTTGAGCAGCCAACAATTGCACTGATGCGCTAGCAGCCAGGCTGACGCGGACATCGAGTACAGTGGCGGCCGGCATAAGCTTCTCGTCGTAACTTCCTCGTAATATCCTCTTCGTATTCAGAATACCCGCACAGGAAACCGGTCTATGAAGTTCCAAGACGCCGCCAACCGCTGGAACGAGCGCTATCAGCAAGCGGATTCGCCACTGTTCGGTGAGGCGCCCAATGCCTGGCTGGCCGCTCATGCACCAATGTTATCGGCCAATTCTGAAGTCTTGTGTATTGCTGATGGCCAGGGGCGCAATGGTTTGCATCTCGCATCTCTTGGCCATTATGTCGTCGCCTTCGATCTCTCTGATGTCGCCATTACGTCTTTGAAAGAACAAGCGCAACGGCGCGGCCTGGACATCGACGCAAGGGTGAACTCAATTGACGACTGGGAATGGCCCGAGCACCAATACGATGCCGTGGTGGCGATCTTTATCCAGTTTGCCGACCCGGCCAGTCGGGCGCAGCTGTTTAAGAACGTGGCTCGCGCGCTGAAACCCGGAGGTTTGTTCGTCATCGAAGGCTACGGCATGCGTCAGTTGCGCTATCAGACCGGGGGCCCCGGCGTCGCAGAAAACCTGTATCACGCGCAACTTGTTGCCGAGAGTTTTCCGCAATGGTCAGTTCTGGCAAGTCGTGATGCCGATGTCGTCCTGGCTGAAGGTCGTGGTCACGCCGGTCAGTCTCATGTCATTTCTTCGGTGATTCGTTCTCCAGCTGATTCTTCGCCGTTAGCGCCGATCGAATCGCGACCCAGACGCTGAGCCGGTAAATAAGGTCTACATGACCCAGGCCGCGGAAAAACACCACTTTGGATCCGGGCAGTGTCTGAATTGATGCCGGCGCTATGATGTTGTCGTCGGTGCTGACAATAGTTGAGAACAATTGCCCGGTCTGGTCCGACTCTGTTGCCGCCAGCTTGCGCAACCACTCGCTGTTCAGGTTGAGTTCCCGGGCCAAAGGTGTAAATGCTATCCGGGCAAGCCATGTGCCCTGATGAGGGCTGCCCACCGTGATCACCCGGCTTATTGACGCGCTTCCATAGTCGCGCAGATAGGCGCGGATGGCCACCCCACCCATGCTGTGCCCGATCAGCGCTACCTGGGAGGCCCCCGTCTGGTTCTTCAGGTCGTTTACCGCCGCATCAATCTGTCCCGTTAGTAAATCGATGGATTCTGTCAGCGGTTCTAGGTTCGGCGCGGTGATCGCATAACCCTGACCCGCTAGCCAGCTTGCAAATGGGCGCCAGACAGCGCGGTTACACGTATAGCCGTGTAGCAAGACCACTGGCGTTTTCGAAAAATCCCGGCCGCTCGCCAGGGGACGGTGGCCAAAAAAGGGGATGGCGAAAAAAAACGTTCGCCAGGCGCTGGGTACCTCGACCAGCCAGGTGACAAGTAAGGGCAGCGCGGTTCCGAGGACGGGATAAGCAGCCAAAACCGGCCGGGCAGCATTCAGGCGGCTCACCAGGGCAAACTCCACCCCAAGTACCAGGGCGTGGCCGCCAAAAACAGTCACCAGCCCGAGGATAACGGCCGCTGGCCCGGAAACAGCGCCAAGCAGGTGAAAACCGGTAGCCAGCAGGCCAGCGGCCAGCAGGGCTGCCAGTAAGATCATGCGATACAGTCGAGCGGCCAAATGAGCATCCTTTTTTTTCATTCTTCTTAACAGCTTGCGAAGCTAATGAACCAGCGGGTGTGCTGACCCTCCTCAATCCAAAGTCGGTGGGCCTAAATGGATGCTGGCGGCCCGGCTCTCGAGTGTATATACTCTTGCGTTCCTTGCTGCCCGGGGTCAGACGCGCACCCAGGCAGCCAACGTCCACAAGGAAGATTACACCAGCCGTCACCACCGTTTTTTTGTATTTTTTTGCACATTCATGGCTAAAACATTGATTGCAAAAAAGTGCCGCACTAAGTTGGGCTGACCGCCTTTTACGCTGATAGTTTACTTTTACGCTGATAGTTTGCATTGAGACGTAAAGATTTGGTTCGGTTGGCCCGCACGGATGGTGTCGTGTCGATGTGATCTCCTCACACAGGAGATTTTATGCGTCACTACGAGATAGTGTTTATTGTCCACCCCGATCAGTCTGAGCAGGTTCCTGCCATGATCGAGCGTTACAAGACTCTGGTTACCGGCCAAAAAGGTGCGGTTCATCGGGTCGAAGACTGGGGCCGTCGTCAGCTGGCCTACCTGATCCAGAAAGTTGCCAAAGCCCACTACGTGTTGATGAACGTCGAGTGCGAGCCAGCCACTATTGCTGAACTCGAGCACGGCTTTAAATTCAATGATGCAGTATTACGCCATATGACGGTCTCAATGAAGAAAGCGACGACTGGTGCTTCGCCGATGTGGAAGCAGATTCAGAAAGAAGAGTCACGCAAAGCCGCTGAGCCTGTAGCCACGCCTAGGGCTGCCGACGACACTGACGACACTGACGACACTGACGACACTGAAAAAGCCGAAGTCGTTAGTGAAGCCAAGGCTGGCGCAACGGAAACCCGGGAATAACAGCTGGCATGTGGAGTGTCTGATTGCGTGAATCAGCTGCGCCTTAGTGCGTGTCTGGTGGAGTGTGAGCCCTTGCGATTTACCCCGGCCGGCGTGGCCATTTGTCAGGGCAAGCTGGAACACGAATCGACACAACTCGATGCAGGCCATGACCGTCAGGTCAAACTGTCGATTGCTGCACGTTTTGCCGGTCCGCTGGCTGAGCAGATTTCCAAAGAGTCGCTTGGTTGTGCGTTACAGGTTAAAGGTTTTCTTGCCCCAAAACGTGTCTTTCGAGATGGCACAAGTAGTGCCTCCCTGGTCTTTCATGTTGTGGCCTATCAGATAAATAAAACCGCTACTTAGCAATTACCGAATACAGGAATACAAATGGCAACTAGAAGAAACGCAAAAGGAAAAGATCGTGGACGTCGCCGTCCGGCTCAGAGCGCGTTGTTTAAGCGCAAAAAATTCTGCCGCTTCACCGCAGAAAACATTGAGTGGATCGACTACAAAGACGTTGATTTACTTAAAGAATTCATCAGTGATACAGGCAAGGTAATCCCGGCGCGGCTTACCGGTACGTCGGCAAAATACCAGCGCCAGTTAGGGGTCGCGATCAAGCGAGCCCGTTTCCTGGCATTGCTGCCGTTCACCGACAACCACTAAGCGGGGGTTAAATCATGCAAATTATTCTTCTTGAAAAAGTGGTCAATCTCGGCGAACTTGGTGATGTCGTTAAGGTCAAAGACGGTTACGCACGCAATTTCCTGGTTCCGCAGGGTAAGGCGCGTCGTGCAACTCCGGCCGCAATTGCTGAATTCGAAACCCGTCGCGCCGATCTTGAAAAAGCCCAGGCCGATCGCCTTGCCGCTGCCCGGTCAGCCGGTGAAAAACTCAACGGGTCAACTATCGAACTCAAGGAAAAAGCCGGTGTTGATGGCCGCTTGTTTGGCTCGGTGACTAACTTTTCTGTTGCTGATGCCTTAAAAGCCCAGGGGCACGAGGTTGATCGCTCCATGGTGCGCATGCCTGACGGGCCAATAAAGACAATTGGTGAATACGAGGTACAGGTTGCATTCCACAGCGAAGTTTTATCGCAGGTAAAAGTGGTTGTCCTCGGAGAGTCCGCATAGCGGAATCTGTCGTCCAGCCGCAAAAACGGAGCGCCCCGGCGCTCCGTTTTGCGTTTCTTGAATACCTTAGTCGGGATACACTTGACCCATGAGCGCAGTATTTGATGATGCCGACAATCTTCCGGCCGGGCCGGATGACCCTGGGCCAGAACCACCATTCGACGAGCCACCCGCAGAGCAAACCCCCTACGCTCCGGTTGACCGTGAAGTGGCAAACCTGCGTGTGCCGCCGCAATCAGTTGAGGCTGAGCAAGCGGTTCTGGGTGGCTTACTGCTTGACAACGCAGCCTTCGAGCGGGTTTCCGATGTTCTGAGCCCAACTGATTTTTATCGTCGCGACCACCAGCTGATCTGGACCCAAATTACCCGGCTCATTGACCGCAATCAGCCGGCGGATGTGGTCACCGTATTTGAAGCGTTGCAGTCTGACGGGCAGGCTGATCAGTTATCCGGGGGGATGGCGTACTTAAATTCGTTGGCCCTTGAAACCCCGTCTGCGGCCAATGCCCGACGGTATGCTGAAATAGTCCGAGACCGGGCTATTTTGCGCCGCCTGATTTCGACCACTGAGGACATTGCGTCCACCGCATTTGAGCCGCGGGGCCGGGACACGGCACAGTTACTCGACGAAGCCGAAGCGAAGATCATGTCGATCTCCGAGCAACGCAATCGCCGACAGGATGGTTTTCGCCCGTTCAATTCTGTTTTGTCTGCGGTCGTCGACCGTATTGATGAATTGTACAGTCAAGACAATCCGAGTGACATCACGGGGACGGCAACGGGGTTTTCGGACCTTGATCGCATGACCTCGGGCCTGCAGCCAGGTGATCTGATTATTGTTGCCGGGCGCCCGTCGATGGGTAAAACTGCTTTCTCGGTCAATATCGCCGAGCACGTGGCATTTGAACAGCAGTTACCAGTTGCTATTTTCAGTATGGAAATGGGTGCTGAGCAACTGGCCCAGCGTTCGTTGTGTTCTATCGGCCGTCTTGATCAGCAGCGCCTGCGTACGGGACGGCTGACAGATGACGACTGGAGCCGCCTGACCACTGCAATTACCAAGATGAACGACGCACAGTTGTACATCGATGAGACCCCGGCGCTCAATTCCATGGAACTGCGGTCTCGTGCCCGACGCTTGTCACGTGAGCATCAGCAACTAGGCTTGATCGTTATAGACTATATCCAGCTGATGGGATCAGCGTCGGCTGGTGAAAACCGGGCAACCGAAATTTCAGAGATTTCCCGCTCCCTAAAAGGTCTGGCGAAAGAACTGAAGTGTCCGGTCATTGCCTTGTCGCAGCTCAATCGAGCGCTGGAGCAACGGCCAAACAAACGCCCGGTGATGTCTGACTTGCGCGAATCCGGTGCCATCGAACAAGATGCCGACGTTATTCTGTTTATTTATCGGGATGAGGTTTACAACCCGGATACTCCCGACAAAGGCAGCGCAGAAATTATCATTGGAAAGCAGCGTAACGGCCCGATCGGCACGGTGCGTTTGACGTTTATGGGGCAATACACCCGGTTCGAAAATTTTGCGTCCACTGACCACATGAGCTACGGCGAGTAGGCCAGCCAAGTTGGTTCGTTGTTTGGTCAGTAGGTTGACAAGTTAGGTGAAGTTATCTCGCGAGACAGGTAGATTTCAGTGCGTTCACAAGTAGTTATCATTGGTGCCGGCCCCTCCGGCTTATTGATTGGTCAGCTGTTGCACAACGCTGGAATCGAAAACGTTATTCTCGAACGAGTCAGCGGCGAGTATGTTCTTGGGCGGGTGCGTGCCGGAGTCCTGGAACAAGGTACAGTCGAACTGCTGGAAGAGGCTGGGGTCAGCGAGCGATTGCACAAGCAAGGTTTGCCCCATGGCGGTATTCTTCTTTCATTTGCTGACCAACTGCACCGCATCAATTTGAGTGAACTGACAGGTGGTAGTCGGGTCACTGTTTACGGACAAACCGAGGTGACGTCCGATTTGATGGATGCCCGGGCTAGCGCTGGTGCCACTACCGTATACGAGGCGGCCAACGTCCAGCCACACGACTTACTCACTGATTCTCCCTACGTAACCTATCAACATGACGGAAGTGAGCACAGGATCGATTGCGATTTTGTGGTGGGTTGTGATGGCTATCACGGCGTTAGTCGTAAAAGCATTCCGGCAGCTTCGCTGAACACATTTGAAAAACTTTATCCATTTGGCTGGCTTGGCATTCTTGCCGATGTGCCCCCGGTTAATGATGAGTTAATTTACGGGAACCATGAACGCGGATTTTCATTGTGCTCAATGCGCTCGACTACCCGTAGCCGTTACTATCTGCAGTGTCCGCTTGATACCAACATCGACGATTGGCCTGACGACCGTTTCTGGGATGAATTAAAGCGCCGTCTGCCTGCTGAGGCAGCAGACACCATGGTTACCGGGCCGTCGTTTGAGAAGTCGATAGCGCCTCTGCGTTCTTTTGTCGCTGAGCCAATGCGATACGGTCAGCTTTTTTTGTGTGGTGATGCCGCTCACATCGTCCCGCCTACCGGTGCTAAGGGCCTGAACCTGGCCGCCAGCGACGTCCACTATTTATACCGCGGATTGCTGGAGTTTTATCGACAGGGGAGTCGACAGGGAATTGATGACTATTCGGCTATCGCTTTGCGTCGGGTGTGGAAAGCGGTCAGGTTTTCCTGGTGGTTCACGACTCAGATGCACTTATTTCCTGACAGTGGGGCGTTTGGTCAAAAGATCCAGGAAGCGGAACTCGATTATCTGGTGAATTCACGTTCAGCATCAATGTCGCTGGCTGAGAACTACGTTGGGCTCCCGTACTAAGTTCAGCTAACAGCTAACGCAGGCTAAGACTAAATTCGCTGTGTGTCGCTAACGCCAAGAACCACCCGTAGCGCTTTCTGGAACACTGGGTTGCGTTCACTTGGAAGGCGTCGTGCGAGAATGATCTTTTTACCAATACTGGCTGGTAGAACTGATAGCGACGCAATGAACAAGCTGAGCAGAATTTTCATACGCAGCGGCAGGGCACTGTCGGCCAATCGCGAAACGTATCGACGGCTCAGGCTGAACGGCACGCGTTTGCCGGACAAACCTTGTTTCAGGCACTGCGCTTCCAATTCGATTACCGTAGTCCCGGGTTGCGGATGAACCGCGTGTGGTGCCAGTAAGCGCAATTCTTCCCAACGCAGTTTATGTCGTCGCAAAGAGCGTTCGTATAAGGCAACGCTGGGCGCATGTTGCAGGCTGAAGTTGGCGCCATGGATTCTGTAATTTGCGATGATCTGCGTAACCGAGCGAACCTCACCAAGGTATGGCATTGACAGCATCGGTGATCCATCAAACGCTTCATTGGCCATTAACTGATCAAGCGGAAGCGAGCGCAGGGTTTTTACGGAAAACACGTTGCCAGAGGTGGGTGGGCTTGTGTAAAAACCCATCACCTCGTTATCAATAATCATGTCCTGGGTTGTGTAGCCCCGTGGGTAGGCCGGAATCACAGAATCCAGTGGTCGATCGTTATCAACGCAGCGCAGTTGAAACTGGACTTTTACCGGGTTGCCTGCCAGGTGTTCCCTAATGATGGTTGCGGCATCCGGATCGGCGAAATCGTCAGCATCAAGAAAGTAAACAAATCGCGTGCGTACCAGGGGCAGGGCATAGACCGCGGCTCCAAGCTGACCGCTGTTTTCTTTGAACACGGCTTGAATTTTGTCGCCGTATGAATTAATTATTTCTCGCGAACCGTCGGTTGATCCATCATCAACCACCAGGATCTGATCGAATGGTTTGCTTTGGTTGAGTAAGCTGTCGATCGCCTGGCGAAGGTAGATCTCATAGTTGTAGCTGAAGACGATCACCGCAACGCTCGTATTGCCGGTGATTTCCTGGCCATTTCGCGTGATTTGGGTTTCTGCAGACATTTTACGAATTATGTCTCCGGCCCCATTCAGTATCGGCCAGTGGCTGACTACCGGCAAATTGTGCCGGGCCAATGGCGTCCTGAATCCGAATACACTCATTCCACTTGGCCATTCGCTCGGACCGACTGAAAGACCCGACCTTCAGCTGGCCACTGCTCAGACCGGTGGCGAGATGGCAAATGCTCAGATCTTCGGTTTCCCCGGAACGGGCTGAGACAATAGTCCCCCATCCCGCATTCTTTGCTGCCGTGAGGGTATCGAGTGACTCGGTCACCGTTCCAACCTGGTTGACCTTGATTAAAACTGCGTTGCAAGTCTTGTTTTGTACGGCGCGATCTACCAGGGCTTTGTTCGTTACCAGGTAGTCGTCGCCAATGATCTGAATCCGTTTGCCGTAGGCTGCCGTGAACGCACGCATACCAGCGTCATCATCTTCAGCCAACGGATCTTCGATCGAAACAATCGGGTAGCGATCAATCCATTGTCCAAGCATTTCACACAGCGCGTCGCTGTCGAGTTCGCGTTTGTCCAGGCCGAGTTTGTAACGGTTGGCGCTGCCAAATTCTGATGCGGCGATATCCAGTGAGATGACCACTTTTTCGCCAGGTGTCTGGCCAGCCATTTCGATAGCGCGAATCAGGAGTTCCAGGGCTTGTTCGTTGGTGTCGAACATCGGCCACCAGCCACCTTCGTCAGCAACGCCGGCAAGTTTTCCTGCATCTGCCATCAGGCGCCCGGCAGCGTAGTAAATCTCCGCGGTAATTTCTATCGCGTCTTCAAAACTCTCTGCCCCCGGAACCATGACCATGAAGTCTTGTATGTCCACCCGGCGTCCGGCGTGAGCGCCACCGCCAAAGATCTGAATTTCTGGCAAAGGTAGTTGCGGTTTTACTCTGTACTGGCTTGCCAGGTATTGCCAAAGGGTTGAGCCAGTAGCGTCTGCTGCCGCATGCAGGATGGCCAGTGAGGTGGCCACAATGGCGTTGCCTCCGAGGTGAGTTTTCAACGGCGTGCCATCCAGGTCGATAAGGCACTGATCAATAGCTTGTTGATTGCTCCCGTCCTGACCGGTTAGCGCCGGTGCGATAACGTCATTGACCGCAGCCACCGCAGCACGAACATCGCGACCACCAAGACGGGGAGAGGCGTCGCGTAAGTCAGTCGCCTCGCGCGACCCACGGGACGCTCCGGCGGGCGCAATTGCGCGCCCAAAGCCGCCGCCCGCAAATCGAACCTCGGCTTCGACGGTCGGGAATCCCCGTGAGTCCCAGACACGCCGTGCTTTGATGTGCTGGATTTGGTGTGGGTTCATGGCTTACAAGGCGGATTGGAGGCGATCGACGAGCTGAACTATTGATCTTACCGGCTTAGATAGCATCTCAACCGCGACTGTGCGGACTTTTCTGCGAGTATTTGTGTCCAGATATTCGACGGGGGACTTTCCGTCGACCCGGGCGAGCATCAGCGCGGGCAGCAGGGCACAGGTTTTCTCCTCCATTTTTGCAATGGGCTCCCAATTCACATGGGGCTGGTAGGCCTGAAAAAATTGTTGCATCGCTTGCAATAATTTACCGTGCGCCCCCTTGATATGGAAGGATTTTAGTGCCAGATGATTGCTAAAAAACGCTATATCAAATGCCGGGTCGCCGAAACTGGCGCATTCGGCGTCCAGCACAATTGGGCCGTTAGCGCCAATTAATACGTTTTTTGGCGACAAGTCACCGTGCACTAACGCCAGCCTGGCCTGGTCGTAGTGCCTGGCCAGCAGCTTTAGCTGGGGTGCGACCTGCGGATGTTGGTCAGCGGTATACGTCAGGTAGGGCTCGAGTCGAAGCGCATAGAAATCCGCCGCGTTATTAAAACGACCCGAGTCAAAATCCGGAGTTGCAGAAGCGGCATGAATTTGCCCAATGATGTCTCCAATCGCTGCCGCCTCACCCTGATCTGCCTGACCAGACAGCAATCCGTTTTTGTAGTTCCAGGCTTGTGACGGGTCGACAAAAGCCATCGCGAAGCCATTGGACTGAGAACTGCGTCCGAGCAATTCAGGGACAGCAGTGGGCACAACGCCGGCGGCAAATTCGATCCAGCGATATTCAGCAAGATTTCGCCGGACCGGGGCAAACCAGGCGGCATCGACACGTAACTGGTCAAGTGAGCACTTGATGCATATTGACCGATGCTTCAATTCGACAACGGCAATGTCAGACGACACACCGCCAGTCAATGCTTTGATTGCCTGAATATCTGTCACATCTCCAAGGCCAAGCTCTTGAACAATGGATTCGCATTGCCGCCTGAAGGTGTCGGGGATTGCCAGATTGGTGTCGGTTGGCGCCTGTTGAGTCGGGTTGGCGCCTGTTGAGTCGCGGGTTCGTTTGCCCATGTGCGCAGTATAACTGGCTTGTTGCGGTCAGGCGCCTGGGATATAGATTTTGACCCGGGTACCCTGGGCTTCGCGCGACTGGAGTCGCAGTCTGTGATCCGGCAGGCGCTGAATGGTTGATTCAACAATTGCCAGGCCGAGTCCGCTACCCCGCACTCGCTCGACGATGGTTGGCGCTCGGTAGTACTCATCAAAAATCCGGGTATGTAATTCTTCAGGTATCCCGACACCGTTGTCGACAACATCAACCCGCACAGTGTCGCCAATCCGCACTGACCCGACTACGACACTCGGTGACCGCTGGCTGACAATCGCTGAGTACTTAATTGAATTGGCGACGATGTTGCTCAGTACTTCGCGAATGGCGCGCTCGTTCGTGCGAACCAAAACCGGCCCGCTGCAAGACTGGGTGAACCGCAGTTCAACCCCCAGCTGATCCGCTTGCGGCTCAAACACATCACGCAAGTCCTGAAATATTCTCGATAAGTCGGTTCGACTGGTTTTTAGTGTCAGATCGTTGTCATCACCGGGAACCTCCATAAGTCTCTCCAGGGTCCCTTCAACTGATCGCAGGCAAGTCCGTACCCTGGCCAGGTTTTGTTCCATGACTTCGTTCGCTGACTGTTGGGCAGCGCGGGTGACCACACCCAGATAAATCCCGCTACTGGAGAGCGGCTGACGAATGTCATGCCCAACGCTGCGAATCAATCGTGCCTGGGCGTTGCTGATTACGGTTGCCTGTTTGGCCGAGTTTTGCGCTTTTCGGGTCGCGTTTCGGCTGCGCATCGCCTGGTGCCAGATCAGTCGTTCCCGTTTTTCTATCTGAACGGTCAGGGTCCAGACAATCAGGTTAGCCAACAGCAGATCAATAACAAAGAATGGGAGGTGTTCAACCCCGTGTACGTATAAGCCCACCAGGTTCAGAATACTCGCAGTCATTGTCATCGCCATTATCTGCTTCAGTGGAAGTCGGCAAAAAGCAGATACCAGCCAGACGGCAATGACCAGTGACAAAGTAGATCGGCCGTAGGCAATTGCAGATGCGGCTTCTGGTCGGGGTACGAACAGCAATAAACCCAGGCCAATCAGCGAAATAAACGCGGGCAGGAAAATAGTCACCCGATAGTTGCGAAGTGAGCGTTCAGGGTCAAACAGCAGACTGAAAAAGCTCAATCCACAAGCCAGGCCAATAATGGTTCGGAGTAGTTGCAGCTCGAAGGACCCGGTGCCGTCTAACGGGCTCAGTTTGGCCGTCACGATAAACGCGAGGCTCATCAGCGTACCAACGAGGGTGACAGCGACTGCAAAGCCATAACCTGTACGAATGTATTCGGACTGGAAAGATGCCTCATCACGCGGATGCGTAAAAGGCTTAGGCGGCGCAAGCGATTTTGCCGCTAATTTTAAGTGCTGGGCTTGCAATGAAAAGACCTGACTGCTGTGGTTATTATCGAATAGCAAGCAGTATTGCATCAGCTCAAAGCAGCATCACCCCCAGAATGCCAGCCTGCGTGAACTAATACCTGAATTGGAATCAATTCCCACGGGTTGACGGATGCTTTAACGCGAATAAATCACAATATGTCGGCGGCGTAATCAGCCAGCCTCGAACGTTCGCCACGTGCCAGCGTGATATGGCCGGCATGGGCCCAGCCCCGCATTCGCTCGACTACAAACGTCAGGCCGCTGGACGCTTCGGTAAGATACGGAGTGTCTATTTGTCCGACGTTGCCAAGGCAGACAACCTTCGTTCCGGAGCCGGCACGGGTGATCAGGGTCTTCATCTGCTTCGGAGTGAGATTCTGCGCTTCATCAATGATCAGGTATTTTTTGGTAAATGTTCGTCCCCGCATAAACGACAGCGATTTAATACGAATCTTGCTTTGCAATACTTCACTACTGCTGGCGCGGCCCCAGTCACCACCTTCCTGACTACCATTGAGTACTTCCAGATTGTCTTCGAGGGCACCCATCCACGGTTGCATTTTCTCTTCTTCGGTGCCGGGTAAAAAGCCAATATCGTCGCCCACAGGAACAGTCGCGCGAGTAACAATTATTTCGGTGTAGCGATTGGCATCTAACACTTGCTGCAAGCCAGCTGCCAGTGCAAGTAGCGTCTTTCCGGTGCCGGCCTGGCCAAGCAGGGAAACAAAATCGATCTGAGGGTCGGTTAGCAGATTCAATGCAAATTCCTGCTCCCGGTTGCGGGCGGTGATTCCCCAGACCGCATTCTTGGGGTTGGAGAAATCGCGGGTAGTTCGCAACAAAGCGTGGCGTGGTGTTCGTTCGACAACCCGGGCATTCAACGGCATTTCACCGTCGAAGAATACAAATTCGTTAAGGCGAAGCGAATCGATAATGTCCCCGGTAAGCCGGTAGAAGGTCGAGCCGTTATCCTGCCAGGATTCGATTTCTCCGGCCCGGTCCCAGAAGTCTGGCGGTAGCTCAGTGGCTCCCGGTGCCATCAGGTCTGAATCTTCGATGACTTGATCGTTGAAGTAGTCTTCAGCGAGCAATCCCAGCATACTGGCTTTGATTCGCATGTTGATGTCTTTAGACACCAATACGACTTCCCGGTCGTGACGCTCTTGCTTCAACGCGGCGACAACCGCCAGGATGATGTTATCCGCTTTATTGGCGGGTAAAACATCAGGTAGCTTGAAGTCCATCGACTTATTCTGTACGTACAGCCGACCGGCTTTCTCTCCGTTTAGGGCCAGCGATATACCGTTTTCAATACCTTGAGCGGATCCGGTCAGCAGAGCGTCAAGGCTTCGGCTGATCTGGCGAACGTTCCGGTTCACTTCGGATGCGCCGCGTTTGTGGTTGTCCAGTTCTTCGAGAGTCACAATCGGTAGATAAACATCGTGTTCTTCAAAGCGAAACAAACAACTGGGGTCGTGCATCAGTACGTTTGTATCAAGCACAAACAGGCGACGCACGTCACCGGCGCTTTTCTGTCGTCGCCGACCACTGCTGCGCCCGGCCTTGGCTTCCATTAACAGTGCCGCATTGCCATTTTTTCTGGCTGTCTGCGGAGATTTTTCGTAAGGGACTCTTACAGTTGGCGCAATCTCGTCAGGCTGGCGTGTGTCGGCCCCTGGCTGGCGACCGGCAGATTCTCCCCGGGCCGCTATGGCAGCAGCTGGCGTGGGTTCACTTACTGGGTTGGCTTTGGGCTGGGTTCGGCGCCCGCCGCTGACTTGCTTAGCCAGCGCGGTGGTTTTGAGGTCAACGGAACTTGCAGGGCGCTCAGGCGCCTTTGGTAGTGGCATTAGTGGTTGTTTCCAGTCAACTGAATGTGATTCCGGGGGTTTGGTCCAAAGTATTCTGTCCCCTTGCTTAAATATTTTTACAAGTTTGCAGGACTTCGTCGACATGGCCGGGAACTTTGACACCCCGCCATTCGCGAATCAGGGTGCGGTCTGACGCAATGACAAAAGTAGACCGCTCGATTCCCCGGACCTGTTTGCCGTACATGTTTTTCAATTTCATGACTCCAAACTTCTCACACAAAATTTCGTCTGGATCGCTGATTAGATCAAATGGCAAATCGAATTTCCCGCGAAAATTATCGTGAGACTTGATACCGTCACGGGAGACACCAACAATAACGGAATTACTTTCCTGGAATTGGCGTTGTTTCGCCTTGAAATCCAGGCTCTCAGTTGTACATCCCGGGGTGTTGTCTTTTGGGTAAAAGTACAACACCAGATTGTTTCCGGATTGCGTCAGCTCATTCAGCGAGAACTCACCTGAAGTCGAGGGCGCTTTAAACTGACGAATTTTCTTTCCGACGGCAACTACCAATGACGCCTCCGTTAGGTTGGGATTGAATGACGGGTTTGTTCAGGTGTAAAGACAGGGGTTGAGCGGGGGAATACTTTCGATCATATCGGCAGCAGGGCGGCCATGACGAGACGGCCTTCGGCCATCAGAATGTTATAGGTTCGGCAGGCAGCTGAAGTACTCATCACTTCGTAGCCACGGCCCGCCCGGATCAGAGGCTCGATCTGGTCAGGCTTGGGAAAGTGTTGCTTTTCGCCCGTTCCGAGAAGAACTATTTCCGCCTGAGTGGACAGTAGCTGAGCAATGATGTCTGCGTTCAGGTCGGCCAAGGTCGTGGCCGGCCACTGCATAACCGGCCCCTCGGGCATAAAGTAGATCCCACCTTCATGGCGAACCGCATTGACTTCTATGAATCCACTGTCATACGCCGTGACGGTGTTAAGCGCTTCTGACTGATTCTGATGCAGTTTCATAAGAAAATTGCTGGCTAAAACTGTTAAATTACCATTGTTTGTGCAGTGCGACGTGAATCCCCTAATTCCATTCAGCCCGGCCTGTTCCGGGTTTCCGAGCCAGCCTCTAATGTCTGATCAGTATCATTTTCCCCGTATTGACCGTTTGCCGCCGTATGTCTTCAACATTACCGGCGAGCTCAAGATGACAGCCAGGCGGGCCGGGCACGATGTGATCGATATGAGTATGGGCAATCCGGACGGACCACCGCCACAGCATATAGTTGATAAGCTGGTCGAAGTAGCCGGGCGCAACAATACGCACGGGTATTCAGTGTCCAAAGGCATACCCCGGCTGCGTAAGGCCATCGCTGACTGGTACCGGCGACGGTATCAGGTCTCGCTGGACCCTGAATCGGAGGCCATCACTACCATTGGCTCCAAAGAAGGCCTGGCCCACCTGATGCTGGCGACTCTGGACCGGGGCGACACCGTCCTCGTGCCCAACCCGAGTTATCCCATTCACACCTACGGCGCGGTAATTGCCGGGGCGGACATCCGCCCGGTGCGGATGACACCCGATACCGACTTTTACGACGAGCTGGTTGCCACTATTGCGCAATGTTCACCCAAGCCACGAATGATCATCATGGCATTTCCGGGAAATCCGACCGGACATTGTGTCGAACTTGAGTTTTTCGAGCGGGTTGTGAAGCTTGCCCGCGAACAAAAAATTTTGCTCGTGCACGATCTGGCCTACGCCGATATCGTTTTTGACGGGTATAAGGCTCCGTCCATCATGCAGGTGCCGGGCGCGCGCGATGTTGCCGTCGAATTCTTTACGATGAGCAAGAGCTACAACATGGCGGGCTGGAGAATAGGGTTCATGGTAGGCAATGCCCAGGTCGTATCGGCATTGGCGCGGATAAAAAGCTATCTCGATTATGGAATGTATACGCCGGTTCAAGTGGCGGCTATAGCCGCGCTTGAAGGCCCCCAGGATTCCGTCGAAACTGTCCGGCAGCGCTACGAGGCGCGCCGTAACGTGTTGCACCGCGGATTGTCTGATGCCGGCTGGCCGGTTGAATTGCCACGTGCATCAATGTATATCTGGGCCAGGATCCCCGAACCCTACCGGGAAATGGGGTCTCTGGAGTTTGCGAAATTGTTGCTGGCACAAGCCGGGGTTGCCGTCTCACCAGGTATTGGTTTTGGCGAATTTGGTGATGATCACGTTCGGTTTGCCCTGATAGAAAACGAACAGCGAATTCGACAGGCTGTACGTGGCATACGAGACTTCTTTCGACGCGACGGCCGGATCAGCATACCTAAAAACAGCGAGTGGGCGGCTTAGTGGAAAAATTCGATGCGGTACGAGTAGGTTTACTGGGTACCGGGACGGTTGGCAAAGGGACGCTCGATGTACTGACCCGCAATGCCAAAGAAATCACCAGGCGGGCGGGGCGGCGGATCGATGTAACCCATGCCAGTGCTCGCAACATCGCACGGGCCAAAGACCGAGTTGCCGGGCGCGCAGAAGTTCTTGACAACCCCATGGACATCATCGAGCGTGACGATATTGATATTGTTGTTGAATTAATCGGTGGTGAAACCCAGGCCCGGGAGCTCGTGCTGGCGGCCATCGAGAGTGGCAAGCACGTGGTTACTGCAAACAAGGCCCTGCTGGCGCTACACGGTAATGAAATTTTTGCTGCTGCCTCGCGTTGTGGGGTTATGGTGGCTTTTGAAGCCGCCGTTGCCGGTGGCATACCCATCATCAAGGCGATGCGCGAAGGGTTGAGCGCAAACCGCATCGAATCCCTGGCCGGCATAATTAACGGCACCACAAATTTTATCTTGTCTGAAATGCGCGATCACGGCCTGAGTTTTGGCGATGTCCTGGCCGAGGCTCAGCGACTCGGCTATGCCGAGGCAGACCCGACTTTTGATATTGATGGCGTTGATGCTGCGCATAAACTTACCCTGATGGCGGCCATCGCATTTGGCGTACCGGTTCAATTTGATCGCTGTCATGTCGAAGGTATTCGAGGGCTAGACGTGGTGGATATTCGCTACGCAGAGCAACTTGGTTATCGGATCAAGCTATTCGCACTGGCGCGCCGTCGTGAGGTCGGGGCGGCTGGTGACCTGAAGCCGGGAATCGAGTTACGAGTACATCCGACTCTGATTCCCGCAAAGCGACTGATCGCCAATGTTGAAGGCCCGATGAATGCGATTTGGGTAAAAGGTGACGCGGTCGGAGAGACGATGTACTACGGGCAGGGTGCTGGCGCCGAAGCAACTGCCAGCGCCGTGGTTGCCGATTTAATTGATGTGGCGCGTGTGTTGACGGCTGATCCGGATCACCGGGTTCCACACCTGGCATTTCAGGCGGAGTCCATCAACGACTTTCCGATCCTGCCGATGGATGAAGTTCAGACTGCTTATTATCTGCGCCTTCGGGTTGCTGATGAACCCGGAGTTCTTGCTGACGTTACCCGCCTGATGGCTGATGCCGGCATTTCTCTGGATGCAGTTTTACAGCGCGAGACAGACCCGGTTGTACGCCAGGCTGACATCATTTTGCTAACCCATCGAACTATCGAAAAACAGCTTAACCAGGCGCAGAAAAACATCCAGGCGCTGAAAACGGTTGTTTCTGATATCGTCCGAATCCGTATGGAGGGGCTGGCCTGATCATGTTTTATCAGTCGACCCGATCTGACGGGGCTGCTTTGCAGCCATTTTCTGATGTTCTTCTGGCCGGTCTGGCACCTGACGGTGGTTTGATGGTGCCGCAGGAATATCCACTAGTCGATGATGCCGTGCTCAGTCGCTGGCGAGATCTGTCGTATCCGGATCTCGCGTTCGAGATTTTGTCTTTATATGCGACCGATCTGAAAGCAGACGACTTGCGGGCCATGATTGCCCGAGCGTACAACACCGAGGTTTTTGGCGATGAAGCCATTACTCCGGTAAGCCGGCTTGACGACGATCTGCATATCCTGCACCTGTCCAACGGCCCAACCCTGGCATTTAAAGATATTGCAATGCAGTTGCTGGGGCAATTGTTCGAACACGTGCTAAATGAGCGTGGACAACAGCTGAATATCCTGGGTGCAACTTCGGGTGATACTGGCAGCGCTGCCGAGTATGCGATGCGGGGCCGCAAAGGTGTGCGGGTGATCATGCTGTCACCCAGTGGCCGGATGAGTGAATTTCAACGGGCTCAAATGTTCTCCCTGCTTGATGACAATATCCACAATATTGCCGTCGCGGGGGTGTTCGACGATTGCCAGGACATGGTTAAGGCCATTTCCGGCGATCTCGCATTCAAGCAGCGCTATGCTATCGGGGCGGTCAATTCAATCAACTGGGCGAGAATAGTTGCCCAGGTAGTCTATTACTTCAAAGCCTACTTTGCTGTTACGGAGAATAACGCACAAAAAATTTCATTTGCCGTTCCTTCCGGAAACTTTGGAAACGTGCTGGCTGGTCACATCGCGCGCTCAATGGGCTTGCCGGTTGAGCGTCTCGTCGTGGCGACTAACGAGAATGACGTACTCGACGAATTTTTCAAAAGTGGGGTGTATCGGGTTCGCAGCGCAGCTCAGACCCAGGCGACGTCGAGCCCGTCGATGGATATCAGTAAGGCATCCAATTTTGAACGTTTTGTTTTTGACCTTCTGGGGCGTGACGGTCCACGGCTGGCTGCGCTTTGGCGCGAAATTGACGCCAACGGTGTTATGGATCTGTCGGCAACCGGGGAATTTGCCGGTATCGACCGGTTTGGCTTTGCCTCGGGTCGCAGCACCCATGCTGATCGCCTGGCGACGATTGGCGATACATACCGGCGAACCGGTGTGCTGGTGGACACCCACACCGCCGATGGCTTGTTCGTCGCCGAAAAGTATCGAGAACCCGGGGTGCCGATGATTTGCCTGGAGACCGCATTGCCGGTGAAGTTTGCAGATACTATTTTCGAGGCCACCGGTATTCGGCCACCGGCTCCAGCCGGTTTGGAGAATCTGGCCTATGCTGTGCAGCGTTATACCTTGATGCCGGCGTCGATCACTGCTCTGAAAGCTCAGATTGCTGAAATTTGCGCATCTTGACGGTGGCGGGCCTGATAACTGAACGCCTGTAAGGCCGGTTGCCGGGTTACACTTGCCCACTGGTAAAACAAGTTTTTATACGATGCATGCACTGGGATTTGCTGGCTACTCGGGTTCCGGCAAGACAACCCTGATTGAACAACTGATTCCGCGCTTTGTCGATGATGGCTTGCGGGTGTCGCTGATTAAACACGCCCATCATACCTTCGATATTGATCGTCCCGGGAAAGACTCGTTCCGGCACCGTGAGGCGGGGGCAAGCGAAGTGCTCATTTCGTCCAGAGAGCGCTGGGTGTTAATGCGTGAACTGCGTGGTGAGGCCGAACCTGACCTGCATCGACAGCTCGCGGCATTGTCGCCGTGTGACCTGGTGCTGGTAGAGGGATTCAAATTCTCTGCATTGCCAAAAATTGAGGTTTGGCGGGCCAGTGCCGGAAAGCCGATGCTTTGGCCTGAAGACAAACATATTGTTGCCGTTGCGAGCGACAGCCCAGTCGAAACAACCTTGCCAGTACTTGACATTAACGACCCGGTAAGTATCGCCCGGTTCATCAGCCAATTTTTTGAATTGAACAATGCCACAGGATCTGCTGCCGCTTGAAGCGGCCCTTGAACAACTATTGCAAAAAGCATGCCGGGTTGCCGAATCGGAGACCATTCCGACAATGCAGGCAAATCGCCGGGTACTGACGTCCGATATTGTCAGTTCGCTGGACGTGCCCCCATGGGATAACACGCAAATGGACGGTTACGTGGTTCGCGCCGGTGATGTCCGTGTCGGTGTCAGCCTGCCGGTTTCCCAGCGAATTCCTGCGGGCAGTGTCGGCGCCGATCTCGAGCCGGGGACTGCCGCAAGAATTTTTACAGGCGCAGCAATACCAAGTGGTGCTGACGCCGTGGTCATGCAAGAGGAAACTGAGGCCGACGGTGACCAGGTACGTTTTAAAACAGTGCCATCGGTGGGCCAATGGATTCGTCGACAGGGCGAAGATATTAAGTCGGGTTCGGTTATTTTGCCGGCAGGTACCCGGCTCAGTCCACAGGCGATTGGCCTGGCAGCCTCGGTTGGTTTACCGGAACTGTCGGTGAGCCGGCCGGTTCGCGTTGCCTGCTTTTTTACCGGTGATGAACTCACAATGCCGGGTGAACCGCTTAAGCCTGGCGCAATCTATAACAGCAATCGATTTGTTCTGGTTGGATTACTGAAAAACCTCGGCTGCGAAGTAACTGATCTGGGCATTGTTCCCGACTCGCTTGAAGCGACCCGCCGCGCCTTGCGTGAAGCCGCGGCAGAAAACGACTTGATTGTGACCTCCGGTGGCGTGTCGGTCGGCGAAGAGGACCACGTTAAGCCAGCGGTTGAGGCTGAAGGTGAGCTTCAAATGTGGAAACTGAATATCAAGCCTGGCAAGCCGTTGGCGTATGGCCAGGTGCGGCGCCCTGGCGCCCGGGTCGGGCCGGAAAATGCTCACTTCATTGGCTTGCCCGGGAATCCGGTGTCTAGTTTTGTCACCTTTTTGTTGTTGGTCAGGCCTTTTATCCTGCGTTTACAGGGGGCGACCCGGGTGTTGCCGGCAGCTATCCAGATGCCGGCAGCTTTTGATCTGGCCCGGCCGGACCGACGCCGCGAATTTTTGCGGGCAGCAATAAACGAATCTGGAACACTCGATTTGTATCGCAATCAAAGCTCAGCAGTACTGACCTCAACGGTCTGGGGTGATGGCTTGATAGATAACCCACCCGGAGGCGAAATCAAGGCTGGCGCTTTTGTCCGGTTTTTGCCGTTCGACCAACTCCTTTTCTGAGCCCGACCATGAAGTTGAACATTCTTTTTTTTGCCAGCCTGCGTGAAGAGCTGGGCGCCGATCGAGAGCAAGTTGATTTGCCGTCGACGGTCACGACAATTGGGCAGTTAAAAGACTGGCTGGGCCAACGTGGAGAACATTGGCAACTGGCTCTTGCCGACAATCGCTCACTTGGCATAGCCGTTAACCAGGCGCTGGCCAATAATGAAACCAAATTGACTGATGGCGCAGAAGTAGCGTTTTTTCCACCGGTAACGGGCGGTTAAACCATGCCAGTCAAAGTCCAGACCGAAGATTTCGACGTAGGCGCAGAGATCAACGCTCTGCGTTCCGGGGACTCTCGGGTCGGCGCCGTCGCTTCATTTATTGGTACTGTTCGTGATGTCAACGAAGGCACTGGCGTTTCGACGATGACGCTCGAGCATTACCCTGGTATGACTGAAAATGCGCTGAAACAAATTTGTAGCGAGGCGAGTGAGCGATTTGATATCTACGATTCGCTGGTGATTCATCGTTATGGGCCGTTAGAACCACTCGACCAGATTGTCCTTGTTGCAGTGACATCGGCGCACCGGGGTGAGTCTTTTGCTGCGTGCGAATTTATTATGGACTTCCTTAAGACGCGGGCGCCTTTTTGGAAAAAAGAAGTTACTCCTGACGGTGAGCGTTGGGTTCAGGCACGCGAGTCAGACAATAAGTCCGCTGCGCGCTGGGAGAAACCTTGAATTCAATGCTCAGTCCGTTGGCTTTGCTTGCTGTTGGCTGCGGCGCGGCATTGGGTGCCTGGGTGCGCTGGTTTTTTTCGATGTGGCTGAACGACCCTGCACGCTCTCTTGCAGTTGGCACCCTGGTTGCCAACCTTATTGGTGGATTGTTGATTGGCATTGCGATGGCGGTATTTTCCCGCTACCCGGATTTATCTCCGCTCTGGCGGCTGTCCCTGGTGACCGGCTTTCTTGGCGCACTGACAACATTTTCTGCTTTTTCTGCAGAGTCGTTGCAACTGCTGCAGCGTGGAGAGTTTGCCGTCGCAGCAGGCCATATCTTGTTACACGTCGTGGGTTGCCTGCTGGCGGTTGGTCTGGGCTATAAGGTGGCCGGTGGCTGAGTATTCTTCGTGGTTGTGGATTGTCTTTACGATTGCGGCGGCAGCAAGCCAGGTGGCACGCAATGCCATGCAGCGTGGACTGACCACCCGTCTTGGCACTACGGGTGCGGCCCACGTGCGATTCCTGTATGGCCTGCCGTTTGCCCTCATCTTCCTGGCAGTCATGCTGGCTGTTGTTCAGCTTGGTCCGTTGCAAATGGATGGCGGGTTTTTGCTATGGCTGATTGCCGGCAGCATGACCCAGATCTTCGCTACGGCCTGGATGCTCAGTGCGATGCGGGACCGATCTTTTGTCGTGACAACAGCAATCATCAAGACCGAGCCGATTCAGGTTGCATTGTTTGCCGCGGTTTTCCTCGGCGAGATTCTGGGCTGGATTGCGATTGTCGCAATCCTGATAGCCACAACGGGTGTCCTGGTAATGTCCTGGCCCAAGTCGGGCAGTGATACCTCGCATCGCATTGGCGCCCGTGCCGTTTGGGTTGGACTCGCTGCGGGCGGTGCGTTCGCCTTGTCATCAGTCGGTTATCGAGGGGCAATCCTGGCACTGGGGGAGGCGCCGTTTTACGCGCGGGCAACCATTACTCTGGCCTGTGGTCTGTTGTTACAGTCTGTTGTTCTTTCGCTATGGTTGCGTTGGCGCGAACCGGGGCGCCTTACCGAAATATTTGCTGCCTGGCGGCCGTCGATGCTGGCAGGTTTTATGGGCGCCCTGGGTTCCCAGATGTGGTTTCTCGCGTTTTCTGTTCAGTCGGTTGCGATGGTTCGAACCCTGGCTCTGGTAGAAGTGTTATTTGCCCAGGTGATTTCCCGGCGCATTTTTTCGCAAAATGCGAGCCGGGCTGAATTACTCGGAATCGTATTGATTATTGTGGGTGTTGTCGTCCTCTTGAACGCGTAATTCAGTTGGTAGCCTGGGCAGAGTTGTTGGCCCTATGATGGCAGCTTGCCAGCGATGGTTTGAATCATGCGAATAACCGGCTCTGGTGCATCCAGGTTCGTAAAATGGCCAACATCTGGCACGCTCTCGAAGATCGCATCGGCGATATTCTCCCGGATCATCTCCATAAACGGTGTCATCTCACCTGCCTGCAGGGCGCGCCGCTCACGCTTTTCATTGATCGTAGTTCCCTGGATCACACCAACCGGCACATTCAGACCAGCGAAGGTATCTTCCATTGAACTCGCGTCCCAACGCACCATGTCACCCATGAGTTCCAGATAGCGGGCATTTGGCATACTCGCCGCCCGGTCCGTGATGGCTTGTTGACGAACCGCCGGCGTGCCAATCGGGAACATCGCAGTGAACATTTCGTTCAGAAATACATCAACCGATTCGGCCGCTTCAATCATGTCGAAAACCCGTTTGCGCTCAGCATCCGGATTTCCCCGACCTTGTTGGCTCCCGTCAACAAAGACCAGGCCACCTGTTGTGTGCGGTGCAAGCGTTGCCGTTGCGGAGCCAACCCGAACGCCGCGGCTGTGGCCAATCAGTACAGCGTTTACGATACCGAGGTGGTCCAGCAGACGGGCAAGATCCTGAGCGTCAGTCTGGATGTTATAAGGTGGGGGCATTTGAGACGATTTGCCGTGACCTCGCGAATCAATAAGCAGGCAGCGATAATTGTTACTTAAGGCATCAACCTGTGGTTGCCAGTCTGACTGGTCGCAGGTTAATCCGTGAATGAAAACCAGCCACTCGCCGTGATGTCCGACGATGGTGTGATGAATTAGTTCAGACCCGCGCATTATCGTTGCCCCGTTTTTGTTTCACCGAACAAGCCTTTTGTTCCGTGGGGTTCGCAGCGCCAGTATTGCGGGGGTGCATCAACAGTTGCGCCCAGCTGAGCAGCAGCATGCCAGGCCCAGCGCGGGTTATAGAGAAATGCTCTGGCCAGCGCGACCATATCTGCCTGACCTGACTCAATTATTTCTTGTGCCTGACCGGCTTCGGTAATTAGTCCAACAGCCATCACCGGCGTAGTGACCGCCTTTTTGATCGCTTGCGCAAAATGCACCTGGTAGCCGGGCCCCGGCACAATTTTTTGGTTTCTGGATACGCCGCCGCTGGATGCGTCGATCCAGTCAGCGCCAGCCTTTTCGATTGCCTGGCAAAAAATAATGGCTTCTTCGGTATCCCAGGAGCTGTTGCTATCCCAGTCACTTGTGGAAATTCGGATGCCCATGGGTTTATTCTCGGGCCAGGCTGCACGCATCGCCTTGAATACCTGCAGCGGGTAACGCATTCTGTTTTCGAGCGCTCCGCCGTATTCATCGGTCCGGTTATTTGCAACCGGCGACAGGAACTGGTGCAACAGGTAGCCGTGGGCGGCGTGGACTTCGATGGCGTCAATGCCGAGGCGTTCAGCCCGCTGGACCGCTTGTACAAAGCGGCTCAAGAGCGCGTCCAGCTGGCTGGCAGACATGGCAATCGGGGGTAATTCTCCGTCGATATGTGGCCTGTCGCCAGGCCCCATCGCCTGCCAGCCACCCTTTTCGAGGGGGATCTGCTGCCCGCCATTCCAGGGTTCGAAGCTGGAGGCTTTACGTCCGGCATGGCCTAGTTGAATACAAACTGGTACGTGTGCTGATGGATTCAGCCCACGCAAAACACTCAGTAACTCAGCCAGGGCTGCTTCATTTTCGTCGTTATACAGGCCCAGGCACCCCGGAGTGATCCGACCGATGGCTTCGACCGCGGTGGCTTCGAGGATCAGCAGAGAGGCCCCGGACAGGGCAAGCTGACCCAGGTGGACGTGATGCCAGGGCTGGGCCGAGCCTTCAATGGCTGAATACTGGCACATTGGGGCAACGACAATACGGTTACGCAGGGTCAGGCTGCGCAGGTGAATAGGGTCAAATAGTGCGGTCATAGGCTTGATATTTAGTGTTTTAAGCCCATGTAATGGGCAGTGAATAAATACTTATGAGGGTGATGTGATGAGAGCTGACAAGCTTACAACACAGTTTCAACAAGCGCTGTCCGAGGCAAACAGCCTCGCCCTGGCGAATGACAATCAACATATCGATCCGCTACACGTTCTGGCTGCGATTATCGGCGAGGCCGATGGGACGGGTAGGGCGTTGCTTGAAAGAGCCTCGGCAAAAACCGCTGAACTGAAGCGTGCGGTCGACGCTGCCATCAAAACCTTGCCACAAGTCACGGGTAATGGCGGGGATATCCAGGTCAGCCGCGAGCTGGCGTCCTTGCTTAATCTGACTGAAAAAGCCGCCTTGAAACGCGGTGACCAATTTGTTGCGACCGAAATGTTCCTGCTGGCCATGGCCCAGGATGGCGGCAAACATGCCGGCAGGGCCGGGGCTTTGCTACGAGAGGCCGGGGTTACCGAGGCAGCGCTGTCGGCCGCGATTGACAGTGCCCGAGGTGGCCAGTCGGTGGATTCCGCGGAGGCGGAAGGACAGCGAGAAGCCCTTAAAAAATACACTGTTGATCTGACCGAACTGGCAGCGCAAGGCAAGCTGGACCCGGTTATTGGTCGCGACGACGAAATCCGTCGTGCGATTCAGATCTTGCAGCGTCGAACCAAAAACAACCCGGTACTGATTGGTGAGCCGGGCGTTGGTAAGACTGCAATAGTTGAAGGCCTGGCCCAACGAATTGTCAACGGCGAGGTGCCCGAAACCTTAAAAAACAAGCAAGTCTTGTCTCTCGATATGGCCGCGTTGCTGGCCGGTGCCAAGTTTCGAGGCGAATTCGAAGAGCGACTCAAAGCCGTACTGAAAGAAATTTCTGCTACCAGCGGCCAGACAATAGTGTTCATTGATGAATTGCACACAATGGTTGGTGCCGGTAAGGCTGAAGGTGCTATGGACGCGGGCAATATGCTCAAACCAGCCCTGGCCCGCGGCGAGCTGCATTGTGTTGGTGCCACTACCCTGGATGAATATCGAAAGTACATTGAAAAAGACGCCGCGCTTGAGCGTCGCTTTCAAAAAGTACTGGTTGGCGAGCCAACTGTCGAAGACACGATCGCAATCTTGCGCGGTTTGCAAGAGCGTTACGAACTGCACCACGGGGTTGATATCACCGACCCGGCAATCATCGCCGCTGCAGAACTGTCTAATCGCTACATTACCGACCGTTTTCTGCCAGACAAAGCGATCGACCTCATCGATGAAGCGGCTGCCCGCATCAAGATGGAAATTGATTCCAAGCCGGAGGTGATGGATAAACTCGACCGGCGCATCATTCAACTGAAAATTGAACGTGAAGCCGTACGTAAAGAGTCCGACGATGCGTCCAAAAAACGCTTCGGCCTGATCGAAGAAGAAATTGGCAAACTGGAAAAAGAATACGCTGACTTCGACGAAATCCTGCGTGCCGAGAAAGCCGTGGTTCAGGGCAGCGCTGCTATTCGAGCTGAAATCGAGCAGTTGCGTGCGCAAATGGTTGATATGCAGCGCAAGGGTGACTACGAACATCTCGCCGAAATTCAGTACGGAAAATTGCCAGAGCTCGAGGGTCGCCTGGTTGCCAGCGAGGCGGCTGGTGAATCGGCTGGTGGTGAGTCGGTCAACGCCAGTACGAAACTCTTGCGTACGGAGGTTGGTGCTGAAGAAATTGCTGAGGTCGTGTCCAGGGCAACCGGCATCCCGGTCAGTAAAATGATGCAGGGGGAGCGGCAGAAGCTATTGCAAATGGAAAGCTACTTACATAACCGGGTAGTCGGGCAGGACGAAGCAACCACTCTGGTTGCTGACGCAATACGTCGTTCCCGTGCGGGCTTGTCTGATCCTAAAAGGCCTTACGGTTCATTTCTTTTCCTGGGTCCGACTGGTGTTGGAAAAACGGAATTGTGTAAAGCGTTGGCAGAGTTTCTGTTCGATTCAGAAGATCACCTGGTGCGCATCGATATGAGTGAATTTATGGAAAAACACTCCGTGGCACGGTTGATCGGTGCGCCACCGGGATACGTCGGCTACGAAGAGGGTGGCTATCTGACCGAAGCCGTTCGTCGCAAACCGTATAGCGTCATACTTATGGACGAAGTAGAAAAAGCGCACCCGGACGTCTTTAACGTATTGCTTCAGGTTCTTGATGACGGTCGCCTGACAGATGGACAGGGTCGGACGGTTGATTTTCGCAATACCGTCATCGTGATGACATCCAACCTTGGTGCCCACGAAATACAGCGACTGTCTGCGGACGAAACTACCAACGATCCGGATATCATTCGCGCAGCCGTGATGGTTGAGGTCAAGCAACACTTCCGCCCCGAGTTTATTAATCGTCTGGACGAAATGGTAGTTTTCCATGCATTGGGCAGAGACCAAATCGCTCGAATTGCCCGGATTCAGCTTCAGGGTCTGGAGCAGCGCTTGGCTGAACGCGACATGGGTCTGACAGTCACCGATGCGGCAGTTGCCGAGATTGCGACCGTTGGATTCGACCCGTTGTTTGGTGCCAGGCCGTTAAAGCGGGCAATACAGCATCACATCGAGAATCCAATCGCTCGCGAGGTGTTAGAAGGTAATGTCGGCCCGTCTGACACGGTTCAGGTTGACTGGGATGGGCATCAATTTGTAGTGGGTCATACGGCAGCAATCGCCGAATGAACGACTGATAAAAATTGGTCAAACCGGAGCGGTGGGCCATCAGGTCGCCGGTCCGGTTCTGAGATTTTTGTAAATTGTTGCCATGATGCTGCTGATCGTAACAAGCGCCGGGGGCGCCTGAAATCGAAAAATCGCCCGTGCGACCCCAACGGCCACTTACCGTCAAAATTTACGGTAAAGGCCGTATGCTGAGGCTGGATGCGTGGGTGTTGGTCACCGTCGAGTCGTTTTCAAGAGCGAATTCGCTGCTATTCAGGGTGGGTGGATCATCGCCAGAGGAGTTACGGCTCGATACATTCTTTCATCGCTCAATTGCAGCAAAAGGAACCGGATCAGTCCGGCCGTTGTTAGACTCCTGACAAATTATTGGTATAGGCAGTGGCCGGCATCGCATGGCCCTGTACTACGCCTCACTCCGGTCAGAACAACATTGCATCCTGAAACCCACCTATCCGCCCTCGGTTGGCCCAGCCAACTCAGTCGCCATCTGCTAATTTGCTTTATTGCCTTGCTGGTATTGATCCTCGTTGGCTGTGGCGGTAGTTCCGCTGTTAGCGGAACCGGCGGCGGCGAGGGCGGTGAACAAGCTGGTGAACAAGCTGGTGAACAAGTTGTTGCCACCAATCTGATCGCAATGGATGGCGGATGGCTGACCTGGTCGGGTCAGGACACCGGGATCTCAGTCGATGCAGACGGATTTCTGGTTTTGCCGCCTGCGGTGTCGGCCGGTCAGGACTACATATATGGCGTTCAGGAGTTTCCCAGCGAACTAACTGCCGGGACTCAATACAAGTTGGAGCTGTCAACCACCGATGCTCAGGCAAAGGTGCTTATCTTTTTGCGTGACGTCAACGGATTCAACGTCCCGCTAACCGAGTTCAGCGGATCAACCAAAGACTACGGTTCCGTTTCGGGTGCTGGTACGCTGCTGTTTACCGCGCCGGCGGATGTCAATTCGGTCATCGTTCAGGTTCAGGCGGGCTGGCGCGCAAGCCAACCGACCCGATTGATGGTCCAGGTTACAGAACAAGATTCGGCCATTGGTGGTGACGGCGGCACAGCCGGGGGTGGTGATACATCCGGTGAGTCCCCAGGTGGCGCGAACAGTTTGCTCGATCTGAGCGGCCAGTGGCTGACCTGGGCGGGCGCAGAAAGTGGCATTCAATACGACGCGAGCACGGGTCAATTGGTGTTAGCACCGGTGCCCGGAGGTCAGCGGGTTGGCGTCAGACGGTATACAGTCGCACTTGATTCTGGCCGGGAATACACCGCGATCATCGATGCGTCCAATTCTGGTGCGACCGCACGGTTTTTCCTGAACGACAGTGTCGGTGGTGTGAACTATGTTCATGCTGATACCGGCCTGAGTCGTAATTGGCACGAAGTTCGCAATTCTGCGCCGTTGCGCTTTGTCCCCCCAGCCGGTGTAACCTCAATTGATGTACAGGTGCAAGGGCCGTGGCAGGCGATTGATTCAACAACAGTTGGCTTAAGCTTGTCCGATACCGGGGCCGCAAGCGTCGACAACGGCGGCGGCACAGATAACGGCGGCGGCACAGACAACGGCGGCGGCACAGACAACGGCGGCGGCACAGACAACGGCGGCGGCACAGACAACGGCGGTGGAAACTCAGGCAATCGCCCGCGTGTGGCCATTTTAACCGACATCAATTACTCCGGCGGCGATCCGGACGACTCCCAGTCCATGATCCACATCCTCTGGTATGCAGACCAGCTGGATATCCGAACCATCATTCCCGACAAATGGAGTGGTGGTGGCTATCAGGCGACAATTGATGCGATTTCTGCCTACGAGGCGGACTACAACACCTATGGTATGAGTGCTAAGGGGTATCCGACACCGGCACAGTTGCGCGGTCGCGTTGCCACTAACGAGCCCAATGCGATCAGCCGGCTGATCAGTGAGGCTGATGCTTCATCTGAGCCCTTGTATGTATTGATTTGGGGCGGCATGACTATCTTGCGTGACGCGCTTTATCAGCGTCCCGACCTTTCGTCCAAGTTGCGGGTGATGACAATTGCGTCTGCCCAGCACTACACCGGCAACTGCAGTTCGCCGAACTGGAACGGAGACGGCCGCAACGACATCTTTTTTGACTCCCGCTTTGACAACCTGTGGTGGGTAGAAAGTAACTGGACATATAACGGCATGTTTGATGGACCACGGCCTGTCGAAATGCTCAATATCATGACCGGCTACGGCACCATGGGCTGGAAAATGAAAGACGTGGTTCGGGCATTCGGGTGGGCGCAGTATTTTCGCGCAGGTGATACACCAACTGTCTTGTACCTGATTGACCCCTCAAACAATCTCGACGACCCCACCCAGGGCAGTTGGGCAGGGCAATTCACCCGTCCATTAGGTAATAGGCCTAATTTCTACGCCGATTCCTCCGGTGGTGTTAACTGGGATTATGCGAACCCATGTAACACCTGGGGCCAGAAGGATCAGGTTTATAACTATAGTAAAAATACGCTTGAATCGCGTCGCGAGAATATGTACTCGGCGCTGTTGAACAAGCTGAACTGGATCTACGGAAGATAGTGCTCGCGTGCCGTCGTTAGATTACGAATTTCAACGACAGCGTTTACGGAGAATATCAAAATGCCTAATTCAGGCTCCTATTTCGACACGCCTGTTGGCTTGCCGAAGCTGGCGGATTGCGCCAGCAAACTGACAAACCGAGCGCTTTCCTGCGTGGCAATGTTCACCACGCTATTGGTGGTGTCGGCATGTGGCGGCAGCGGCAGTGGTGAGGGCGTCAACAGCGGTGCAACTGACACCCCAGCCGCCCGGGTGAGCGTATCAGTCACCGCTAGTGGTGGGGTTGAAAAAGCCTCAACCAATCTGACTGACGGATCGCAGCAATGGTCAACCTGGTCTGGAAATCCGACACAGATCTATTACGATTGGGATGCCGGTGCGCTGCGAATCCCGACTAATGGTCAGGATCTTGCTCTTGCCGTTCAGCGGTATGATCGGCCGCTTTCCGCAGGTACTACTTATACGCTTCAGGTCGATTCCGACGACAATGGCGCGCGCGCGCTGATGTTTCTGTTCGACTCGAATGGGTCGGTTGTTCGAATCAATGGCACTGACTTGGTGGCATCGAAAAATGCACCAGCCACTTTCGTAGCGCCCGGAAATATTGCCGGGTTTTTTCTGCAGGTTCAGAACGCGTGGCGTGCCAATAGTGATACTTTGCTTAACGCACAGTTGTCCGATGGCCCGTCGTTTGACGTTGATGTCTCAGGAACTGCCATCGGTACTGAATTGGTGGGGCTGAATGGCGCCTGGGATAACTGGTCAAACGAAGACACCGGGGTGTATCACGATAGCGGCGCAGGTCACCTCGTGATTCCCGCGCCTCATTCCTGGGAGTCGAATCGTATCGGGGTGCAGCGTTTTTATGCGCCACTAGATGCCGGAACCGAGTATGAGTTAACAGCATCTTCCGTATCGGATGCACAAGCGTCAGTTATCCTCTTTTTGTACAACGCTGCCGGGCAGACATTTGGCTTTACGGATTCATCTGGCACTTACCGAAACTGGTTGACAGCAGCCGGATCGGAAAAGCTGAGGTTTTATCCTCCCGCTGGTGTTTCTGGTTTTGCGATTCAGGTTCAAAGTAGGTATCGCGCATCTGCGACAACCACGATTCGACCGAGTCTTCAACCCGTTGTCGCTGGGACTGGTAATGGCAATACGAATAATGATGGTTCCGATACCGATTCAGGCAACACCGATTCAGGCAACACAGACTCAGGCAACACAGACTCAGGCAACACAGACTCTGGAAGTACGGATTCTGCCAACACCGGTGGCAATACCGCCGGCGGTGGCAACAATGGGTCTTCACGACCGCGAGTTGTTGTTGTAACCGACGCCAACTACAGCGGTGGTGACCCGGACGATAAGCAGTCGCTGGCGCACATGATGTGGTATGCCAATGAGCTCGATATTCGAGGCATTGTTCCGCAGTTATGGAACGGGCAGGGGCATACAGTCGCCATGGAAAGCCTGAACGCGTACGAGCAGGATTACTACGCTTACGGTTTGTCCGGCAAAGGGTTTCCAACCCCGCAAGAAATCAAAAACCGGGTGCCGTATACCCAGTCGGCCGGTATCGATCTGATCATTCGCGAAGCGGACGCATCAAGTGAGCCTCTTTATGTCTTGCTGTGGGGTGAGATGACCCCTGTTCGGGATGTTCTTTACAAGCGCCCGGACCTTGTTTCCAAGCTGCGCCTGTTGTCGATCGCCAGCGACCGAATGGCTGATTCGGGTAACTGCAGCCGGGTCAACTGGAACGGCGGCGGGCGCAACGACATTTTCAAGGACGGTCGCTTTAATAATCTGTGGTGGGTCGAAAGCAACTGGACCTACAACGGTATGTTCGATGGTGATCGCCCGCGCCAGATCCTGGAGCAAATCTCTGGTTACGGCAGTCTTGGCTGGTACCAGAAGCAGGCCGTCAGTGGCGTTTCCTGGGCTCAGTACTTCCGCGCCGGCGACACACCGACAGTGCTCTATCTGATCGACCCGAACAACAACCTGGAAAATCCGAGTCAGGGCAGTTGGGCGGGGCAGTTTCATCGACCCTTCCCGGGGCAGCGACCTAACTATTACGCTGACTCTGCCGGTGGCCTGGGCTGGGACTACGCAAACCCGTGTAATACCTGGGGCCTCATGAACCAGGTCTACAACGCCAGCAAAGACACGATGGCGCGGCAGCGTGAATCCATGTACTCGGCGATGATTGGCAAGCTTAACTGGATCTACGGGCGCTGATCAGGTTCTGCTCTACGGTAAGTTAAGGCCGACCGCTCTGGTGGCCTGAATGTTGGTCGGTTGCACTGATTCAGCGCAACCGGCCAAGTTCTGACAAAATCCAGCTTCGATTGATCCAAGTGAGCGCTCGATGGCGACTTTTTGTCCCGGCCTTTTTCCGGTCTTCCCTGCTTTTTATCCTCGTTTTTGCGTGGGCATGCCCAAGTGTGGGCGTCAATGATTTCGTCCGCAGAAGCACTTGACCGACTTCGGCAGGGCAATACCCGCTTCGAACGCGGTGAACTCGCCCGCGTCCTGTTGACCAACTCTGAAACCCGAAATCGACTCGTGGCTGAGCAAGCGCCGTTTGCAGTTGTTCTGGGCTGTTCAGATTCCCGGGCTCCGGCTGAAGTTGTTTTTGATCAAGGTCTGGGGGACTTGTTTGTTATCCGGGTAGCCGGCAACGTGGTGTCGCCGTCCCAAATTGCCAGCGTTGAGTTTGCTGTCGCCCGATTTGGCACACCGCTGGTTGTTGTCATGGGGCACACCCGATGTGGGGCGGTTGCCGCCACGATCGAAGAACTATTGCTGCCGCCGGCGGATCGTTCCGCCACAATGCATGCCATCGTAGATCGGATTCGACCGGCAGTTGAAGTCCTGATGGATACCGATATTGGCAAAAACGCCGAGGCTTTGTCCTACCATGCGATTCGCGCCAATATTCGGCTTGCGACCGATCACCTACGCCATGGTTCGCGCGTAATCGAAGAACAAATTCAACGGGACGAATTACTTATTGTCGGCGCTGAGTACTCGATCGAAAGCGGTCGGGTGGATTTTTTTGATATTCCGGGCCCGTACCCGGAAGGTTGGGGTACTACATGATTGATTTGCAAATTCGTAACGCCACTGTTTTTGACGGTGCAGGTGGTCAGGGCTTGATTCAACATGTTGGGGTCGATAACGGTCGCATAGTGTCTGTTGGCTCTGAGACGCAGGCTGCCCGCGACATTATTGACGCGGCCGGGTTGGCCTTAATGCCGGGTATTATCGATAACCACACCCACTATGACGCCCAGGTTACCTGGGACCGTCTCGTCTCCCCGTCACCGCGCCTGGGGGTTACCACTGCGGTTATCGGAAATTGTGGGTTTACTATTGCGCCCTGTCGGCCCGGGGACCGCGACCTGATTATGCGCAACCTCACTCAGGTGGAAGGGATGTCAATGGACGTCCTGCGAGCCGGTATCGACTGGCAGTTCGAGTCTGTGCCCGAATACCTCGATTTTCTTGAGCAGCAGGGTTGCCTGATTAATCTGGCGGCCTTTGTCGGTCATTCGTCGGTACGCACCTACGTTATGGGTGATGATGCCGCGCGCCGGGAAGCTACCCCGGATGAGATTCATCAAATGCACACCTTGGTCATTGACGGGTTAAAAGCCGGGGCCATTGGCTTTGCAACCTCAACTTCGCCGGCTCACAACGGTCATGGTGGATTGCCGATGCCCTCGCGCCTGGCTGATACCGTTGAGATGGAAACTCTTGTTCAAACCGTTGGGGAGGTTGGCCACGGCGTATTTATGCTGACCAAAGGTGGGCATACGCCAATTCCGTGGCTTGAAGAATTGGCGTCCCGAACCGGTCGCCCGGTGGTCATTGCGGCGATTCTTCACAATAGCACTAACCCACGGGTGGTCTTTGATGACCTTGACGCAATTGAAGCGGGGCGTCAGCGCGGCCGAGAAATGTACGGTGCAATCTCGCCGTGCCCGCTGACTAACGATTTCACGCTTAAATCCCCGTATCCGGTCGAAGGCCTGGTTGCCTGGAAACCGGCGCTGGGCAAGAGTGGCGAAGCATTAAAAGCAGTATTGTCGGACCCCGATTTCCGACGGGCTGTGCGTGAAGAAATTTCGCAACCCGCGAGCTTTCGGCTGTTCAACGCCGAGTGGGACAAGGTCAACGTAGTTGAGACCAGTCTTGCCCATAACGCGAGCCTTGAGCAGCGATTTATCGCTGATATTGCCGCTGAGCGTAATGCCGACCCGCTTGACGTTTTGCTCGACCTGGCCATAGAAGAAGATCTTGCCACAGTGTTTTCCGCTGTTCTTCTTAATTCCGATGAATCGGCCGTGGGTCAAATGTTGAACCATCCCGCTTCCCTGGTGTCGTTGTCCGACGCCGGCGCACACCTGACCTTTTTCAACGATGCCGGCTTCGGACTGCATTTGCTTGGTCATTGGGTTCGGGAGTTAAAAGTTCTGGAACTTGGTGAGGCAATTGCTGCGCTGACCAGCAAACCGGCCGCGATATTTGGTTTTACGGATCGTGGCAGTATTCAGGTCGGTTATCACGCTGACCTGATGTTGTTTGACCCGGCAACAATCGGGCGTGGCCCCAAATACCGGACTCATGATTTGCCAGGTAGTGGCACGCGGTTAATGACTGACCCGGTTGGAATTCACGGAGTGTGGGTTTCTGGAGTACGAATCGTTGGCGAAGACGGCAATCTGGTTCACCATGCTAAAGATTCCCTGCCTGGGCGTCTGATCCGGTTCGGGTCACACCAAGTTTAAACTGTCGCCCGGACTTCCGGGCTCTACGCAAAGAGCGTCCCCATGAAGTTTCGGTTCCCCATAGTAATTATTGACGAAGACTGGCGCTCGGATTCGGCCAGTGGCCTGGGGATTCGTGCGCTTGGTAAAGCGTTGGAAGACCAGGATATGGAGGTCATTGGCGGATTTACCTACTACGATGTTTCGATGGTGGCCAACCAGGCGGCACGGGCGTCAGCTTTTATCGTTTCTATCGACGACGAAGAGATATTTGAGGAAGGAGAAGACAACAAGGCTATTGACGATCTGCGCGCGTTTATCGGCGAGACCCGGCGTCGAAACGAACATGTGCCGATTTTCTTGTTTGGTGAGACCAAGACGTCACGCCATATTCCCAGCGATATCCTGCGCGAGTTGCATGGTTTTATTCACATGTTTGAAGACACGCCGGAGTTTGTGGCGCGTTACATCATTCGTGAAGCCAATGCTTACCTGAATTCAGTGGCACCTCCCTTTTTCAAGGCCCTTGTCCACTATGCTAATGACGGTTCTTACTCCTGGCATTGCCCGGGGCACTCAGGCGGGGTGGCTTTTCTAAAAGCCCCGGTGGGTCAGATGTTTCACCAGTTCTTTGGCGAAAACATGTTGCGCGCCGACGTTTGCAACGCAGTGGACGAGCTTGGTCAGCTTTTAGATCACACCGGGCCGGTGGCCGCGTCCGAGAACAATGCGGCGCGGATATTTCAGGCCGATCACTTGTTTTTTGTGACCAACGGAACCTCGACGTCAAACAAGATTGTCTGGCACGCGAGCGTGGGAACCGACGATGTTGTACTCGTTGACCGAAATTGTCACAAATCGGTGCTTCATGCGATTGTAATGACTGGCACCATACCGATCTTTCTGCAGCCCACCCGAAATCACCTCGGTATTATCGGCCCGATATCGCGCAGTGAGTTTGAGCCAGAAAATATACAGAAAAAAATTGACGCTCACCCGCTGATTAAAAACAAGTCGGTTAAGCCTCAGGTAATGACAATCACCCAGTCGACCTATGATGGCGTTTTATACAACGTTGAGACCATCAAAAAAGTGATGGGCAACTACGTTGAGAACCTGCACTTTGATGAGGCCTGGCTGCCGCATGCGGCGTTCCATCCGTTCTACCATGAGTTTCACGCAATTGCGGAGAATCGCCCCCGCAGTGAAAATGCGATGGTTTTTTCAACCCAGTCGACCCATAAACTGCTCGCGGGTTTATCCCAGGCGTCACAGATTCTTGTGCAGGAGCCGACCAATCGTAAGCTCGATAAACATCGGTTTAACGAAGCCTATCTGATGCATACGTCAACCAGTCCGCAGTACGCGATTATCGCTTCCTGCGACGTGGCTGCCGCAATGATGGAGCCGCCGGGTGGCAAAGCCCTGGTTGAAGAGTCTATTTTTGAAGCGTTGGAGTTCCGGCGCGCGATGCGCAAAGTATCCCGGGAGTACGCTGATTCATGGTGGTTTACGGTATGGGGGCCAAAGAACCAGTCGGATAACGGCATCGGCGAACGTGAAGACTGGTTTTTACGGTCTAACGACAAGTGGCATGGTTTCGGAAAGCTGGCCGCAAACTTCAACATGCTGGATCCGATCAAGGCCACGCTGGTTACGCCGGGTATGGATATCAATGGCCGATTCGACAAAGAAGGCATTCCGGCATCTATCGTAACCAAGTATCTCAGCGAACACGGGGTTGTGGTCGAGAAAACCGGTTTGTATTCGTTTTTTGTGATGTTCACCATCGGGATCACCAAGGGGCGCTGGAATACCTTGCTCACCGAATTGCAGCAATTCAAAAGTGATTACGATCAGAACCAGCCCCTGTGGCGGGTGATGCCCGAGTTTGTGGTGGCCCATCCACAATACGAACGTGTGGGTTTGAAAGACCTTGCCCAGCGAATTCACCAGGCTTACCGGGAACACAACGTGGCTAAAGTCACCACGGAAATGTACTTGTCGCAAATGCAACCTGCGATGCGACCCAGTGATGCGTTCGAATGTCTGGCTCACCGCAAAGTGGAGCGGGTTCCGATTGACGAGCTGGAAGGGCGCATAACAACAATGCTTGTTACCCCGTACCCACCGGGGATTCCATTGTTGATTCCGGGCGAGCGCTTCAATCGCGCAATTGTCGAATATCTGCAATTCGCGCGCGCATTTAACCAGGGGTTTCCAGGGTTCGTGACTGACGTCCACGGCCTGGTAGTTGAAGAAGAAAACGGGGTCAAGAACTATTACGTGGACTGCGTCGAAAAATCCCGCGAGCCGTAGAAATACCATTGACGATCGAGGAGTGCCCGTTTGCCGGTTCAACAGCCGTTTTGGTCAGCCGGCCTGTCGGGGATACTGGGTTTGCCTAAGTCACCGAAATTACCAGGTCTGCTGCTTGCGGCCGATGTTTTGACCGGGCCAGCTTGGGTGGATTCTCCGTTGGCTTTGGCGCGCAGGGCGGCGATTGCTTTTCGATTGACAGTAAATCCCCGGCCTGAAGGGCCTTCGGACTCCGCCAGAACGTCGGTGAGCAGCCCCCACTCGAGCAGGACTAGGAACTCGTCTACCGGCATACCTTGTTCGGTCAGCGATGCATATAAGGCGCGCTCCGAAATGCTGTTGCCATAGCCACGGGTCGCTTTCTCAAGGCGATCCATTCGGTTCAAAAGGAAGTTGGTAAATAGCATGTGACAGACAATGCCATCACCACCGGGCGGCGGTTGTGCGCTTGGTCACAGGCCGGAGACTCAATGAATTGTGGGGGACAAACGGTCGCTGCCGAGCGATGAAGGGTCGCCGCGCGCAGCAGCCTGCTAGGGGTGGTTCGGAGGAACGGCTTTGGCCGATTGCATCACCAGGCGGGTACCCGCCACGAGGTCGTAAAGCGCCCGTCGCTGTGGATCAATAATTGTCCAGCTAGCTGGCAGCATGAGTAACAACAGGCCGGCGGGGTGCCACTTGGTAACCGCCAGCGCCGCGATCAGCATCATTAGCGCAACAAAATAGCGAATTAGCGCCCGGCCAATAGTCACGTACCTTCCCGCACTATCGACGACTTGCAAGTCCAGGGTTTTCATCGGCAGGGTTCGACGACCCGCAGACCACTGACCACCAAAATAGGCGGCCATTACGATTACCAGCAATAGCTGCGAGACGCCGCCCAGCAGGCCGCCTTCACCCTTGTACGTGGTGAGAGTAGAAAATAAGTAGTTGACCAGCCATAGCACCCCAAACAGTATGACGCACTCGTAGATGATTCCCATGAACCGTCGCCAGGGGTGGGCATCAGTCAGCCGCAATGGCCCTTCCATTGGAGCTATTTCGACCGGCCGAGAGGCTGGGCTGCGTCATTGGCCAGACCACTGCGCACGGCAGCGCCGTTAACGGTTGAGCTTAAGCGTCCGTTCTTGCGCAGAACCGCTTTTTGCTCATTAGTCATTTGTTTATATCGCTCCCATTCAGCAAGCCGCTCGCCCTGGTCGAGTTCTTTTGCCACACGGATGTTAGCCCGCGCGTCTGCCCGTTGGGCGGGGGTTAATCCTGCCCATTGGACCACTCTTTTTTTTGCACGGTCGCGTTCATCAGGACTCAGCGAGGGGAATCGGTTAGCCAGCAAGACCCAGGCGCGTTTGTCACTTGTCGACCACTGGTTCCACTGACTTTTAAACGGGGCGAGTACTTGTTTTTGCAGATCGGTTAGCTGCTCCCATGGCCAGGTCGTTGATTGCGCAGACGCAACGGTTCCCGTCGTCAATAATACGCAACAAAGCACAGCCGTGAGTATTCGTATAGCGTCAATGCGTTTTCCCACAATGTTCATTGGCGGGTATTCTCGATGAACACGGCAAAGCCTTTGTCGGTAAACGCGGCAATCGGCAATTCATCGAGCAATACAGCCTCGTCTACCGCGGCCAGTTCCTGGGCGAATTGTTCCGATTGATTGCCATCAGTCCACTGAGCAATACCAAACAAGCCGATGACGGCAAACATGGCCGGCACTGCGGTTATGGCCAGGCGGAACCATAGCGCAGGGGTGTCAGGGTCAGCCAGCGCGTTGCTCGTCAGGTGGGTCAGTGACGCGGTTCGCGCTTCGTGCAGCTTCCTGGTGACGTGCTCGGGCAGGGCGGTTGCCCCCTGGTCTAGTTCACGCCGAATGGCGTAGGCTATTTGCTTTTCGTTCATAGTGATATGCCCCGTGCGCTTAGCGCCTTGGCGAGAGTTCGGGTAGCGCGGGAACAATGTGTTTTTACGCTGCCTTCAGAGCAGCCCATGGCCATGGCGGTTTCGGCCACATTCAATTCTTCCCAGTAACGCATCATGAACGCCTCACGTTGACGCTTAGGTAGTTTCTTAATTTCGTTTTCAATAATCGTCAAGGTCTGTGATCTGTCAACCTGATCGGCGGCACTTTCGTCCTGCCAGCGCACATCGGCTGGTTCGAGTGATTCGAGAATATCCCGCTCGCTGATATCGTCCGCGCCGCCAGGGCTCAGGGCTGACAACAGCGTTGTCCAGGTATTGCGGACTTTCTGGCGTCGGAAATGGTCGGTGACCACGTTTTTCAGGATGCGCTGGAACAACGGCCCAAGCTCTTCAACGGGCTTGCCGCCGTAGCTTTTGACCAGTTTCAGCATGGCGTCCTGCACGATATCCAGGGCGGTATGCTCATCGCGTACCGCAAACATCGCCTGCTTGAAAGCCCGACGCTCTACTGAGGCCAGGAATTGGTCCATTTCGGGACGGGTTGCCATTGTTCTTGATTCTCGGTAACTCAGCGCAATTAACCGGTAGGGCTGGCCCGCCGAAAACCAGATAACCACCGTATTTGATAACCCGCCGGGTCGCATTGGGCTGGGTCCGATCGATCGGACCGCCGTGGAGCCGTTCGAATCACGCGCAATGCTACCACTGCGCCCCGGTTCAGTTGCCGTGCACATAGCGCTTGGATATGGCACCTTGGGATCGCTCTTTGTCCAGTGGCCCAAATCCGGCAGGGGTCGATGATGCTTTGGTGGCCAGTGGCCACGATCGGGCGGCCCATGCTTGACCGGCCCGCGTCGCCAGCTTATTCTTATCGGCTGGCTTTTTGCGGTGCGTCAGACAGCAGGCTGGTTTCCGGATAGCGGCAACTTTGCCTCAGTTGCGCCTGTCGGTAAGCCTATCATTTTCCCGAGTTCGCCTTACCGGGCGAAACCCGGGGTTTCCGATCAACATGTCAGATCCTGTTTCAAGGTCTGTGTCGGCGTTTTCCGGTAGCTGCTGTGCTATTGCCGGGTCCGCTGGTGCCGGCGAATGGGGTTTTCTGATTATTGACACAGGATAGAGTTCCATGGAGCTATCAGGCGCCGAAATCGTTGTGCGCAGCCTTGAGGCAGAAGGCGTTAAGTATTTGTTCGGGTATCCCGGCGGGGCAGTCCTTTTCATTTACGACGAAATTTTCAAACAAGACGGTTTTCAGCATATTCTCGTCCGCCATGAGCAAGCGGCCGTGCATGCAGCTGACGCTTATTCGCGCAGCACCCAGGAGGTTGGTGTTTGCCTGGTGACGAGCGGGCCGGGGGTGACTAATGCGGTTACCGGCATTGCTACCGCCTACATGGATTCCATCCCCCTCGTGATTATTTCCGGGCAGGTGCCGACCCATGCGATTGGCGAAGACGCGTTTCAAGAGTGTGATGCTATTGGTATTACCCGCCCGTGTGTAAAGCACAACTTCCTGGTTCGCAACGTCAAAGATCTTGCCGGAATTATGAAAAAAGCGTTCCACATTGCGCGGACCGGACGGCCCGGCCCGGTGCTGGTTGACATTCCGAAAGATGTCACCCGGGAACGCTGCAAGTTTGAGTATCCGGAAACCGTTTCGATGCGGTCGTACAGCCCGGTGACCAAGGGGCACCATGGCCAGATCAAGCGCGCCGCCCAGCTGATTCGTTCAGCTGAGCGACCAATGATTTACAGCGGCGGCGGGGTGATTCTGAGCAATGCATCAAATGAATTACGTCGCTTTGTCGAGATGACCGGATATCCGGTCACTAATACGCTGATGGGGCTGGGCGCGGTCAAGGGCAGCGACCCCCGCTTCGTTGGTATGCCTGGCATGCACGGTACCTACGAAGCCAATCTGGCGATGCAGCACTGCGACGTCTTAATTGCGATAGGTGCGCGCTTTGACGACCGGGTCATCGGCAATCCGAAGCACTTCGCACAAAATGCCCGAAAAATTATCCATATTGACATCGACCCCTCGTCAATCTCGAAACGCGTGAAGGTTGATGTACCAATTGTCGGTGACGTGGGTGAGGCCTTGCGCAGCATCATGGATTTGCTCAGTGATCAAGCCGGTGATGTCGAAAACCATATTCCGTCTAATGCGGATGCCTTGTCCGCATGGTGGCAACAAATTGGTGAATGGCGGGCGCGCGACTGCATGGCCTTCGCCAATTCTGATGAAGTGATTAAGCCGCAGTTTGTTATCCAGACCTTGTGCGAACTGACTGGTGGTGACGCTATCATTACCTCCGATGTCGGGCAGCACCAGATGTGGGCGGCCCAGTATTACAAGTTTAATGAGCCACGCCACTGGATTAACTCTGGCGGCCTTGGAACAATGGGTGTAGGTATTCCCTATGCGATGGGTGCCATTTTGGCAAACCCAGGTAAACAAGTGGCCTGCGTGACCGGTGAAGGTTCAGTGCAGATGTGTATTCAAGAGTTGTCGACCTGCAAACAGTATGAATTGCCCATCAAAATTATCAGCCTGAACAACCGTTATCTCGGTATGGTTCGCCAGTGGCAGGAAATAGAATACGGTAAGCGATACTCGCAGTCTTACATGGACGCACTGCCAAATTTTGTCGCGTTGGCCGAAGCTTACGGACACATTGGTATTCGTGTTGAAAAACCGTCCGATGTTGAGCCGGCTTTGCGTGACGCATTCGGTAAGTACAAAGACCGCCTGGTATTCCTTGACATCATTACCGACCAGACCGAAAACGTCTGGCCGATGGTGCAGGGTGGCAAAGGGTTGACCGAGATGATTCTCGGCGCCGAAGACTTGTAAGGAGCGGGCCAATGAAACACGTTATTTCTGTCCTGCTTGAGAACGAACCTGGCGCCTTATCCCGGGTAGTCGGCTTGTTTTCTGCCCGCGGCTACAACATCGAGTCGCTGACCGTGGCTCCAACCGAAGACCGTTCATTGTCCCGGATGACAGTCGTGACCCGGGGCTCTGATGAAGTCATCGAACAAATTACCAAACACCTGAACCGGTTGATCGAAGTGGTGAAGGTGGTCGATCTTGCTGAAAATCCAAGCGTCGAACGTGAATTGATGCTGATCAAACTGCGCGCTGTTGGTAAAGATCGTGAGGAGTTACTTCGACTCAGTGACATATTTCGTGGACGAGTCATCGACGTCACCGAAAAGACTTACACCGTTGAGCTCACGGGCAATACGCGCAAACTCAATTCGTTTATTGAGGCATTGGACAATTCGGTGATTCTTGAAACCGTTCGCACAGGAACATCTGGCATCGCGCGTGGTGAACGGGTTTTAAAGGTCTAGAGTATTTAACCGGCCTGTTGACCGCAGGCAAAAACCAGGTTGTCGGTCCAGACTCAGACAGCCATTCATATAAAAGGAAGAGGGAATGAAGGTCTACTACGACAAAGATTGTGATCTGAAGCTTATTAAGGGTAAAACCGTCGCAATTATTGGCTACGGCTCACAAGGTCACGCGCATGCCCAGAACCTGAACGATTCAGGAGTAAATGTTGTCGTGGGCGCCCGTAAAGGTGGGCCGTCTTGGGGCAAGATTGAACAAGCCGGACTGAAAGTGGCAGAAGTGGCTGACGCGGTTAAGCAAGCTGATTTTGTGATGATGTTGTTGCCGGATGAGAATATTCCTGACGTTTACAATGAAAGCGTTGTTTCGCACCTTAAACAGGGGGCAACCCTGGCTTTTGCGCACGGATTCAATATTCACTACGGATTTGTGCAGCCGCGTGCTGATGTTGATGTTGTCATGGTCGCGCCGAAAGCGCCTGGCCATACGGTTCGGGGTACGTACTCGGCTGGCGGTGGGGTGCCAATGTTGGTGGCTGTTCACCAGGATGAGTCAAAAATTGCGCGTGATAATGCTTTGTCCTATGCGTGTGCGATTGGTGGCGGCCGGGCCGGCATCATTGAAACAGATTTCCGTGAAGAAACCGAGACAGACCTCTTCGGAGAGCAAGCTGTCTTGTGTGGCGGTACCGTCGAGTTAATCAAGGCAGGTTTTGAAACTCTGGTTGATGCTGGATATGCGCCGGAGATGGCCTACTTCGAATGCCTTCATGAAGTTAAGCTGATTGTCGACCTGATCTACGAGGGCGGCATTGCCAACATGAACTATTCCATCTCAAACAATGCTGAGTTTGGTGAGTACGTCACCGGCCCGAATATCATTACTGATGACACGCGCAAAGCGATGAAGAAAACGCTTGCGAATATTCAAAATGGTGAATACGCCAAGCAGTTCATCCTGGAGAGCAAGGCAGGCGCGCCGACCTTGTTGTCGCGTCGACGGTTGACAGCCGAGCACCAGATAGAGGTTGTTGGAAATCAATTGCGGGCCATGATGCCGTGGATTCGTGAGAACCGCCTGGTAGATCAGTCGAAAAACTGATTTTTTGTCAGTTGGTAATTACCGCAAGTCGACAGCGGTCCCGGGGGGCCGCTGTTGTATTCGGCGATTGTTCAGTTGAGTCCAGTGCCTGTTTTGTGGGCTTGTATCCACAGTGCGGGTATTGCCAGTGGTGGCTTGCCGCTAATCCGGCGAGATAATTCCGCGGTGAACATATAATCGGCTGATGACAATGGCTCCAAACACCCTGCCGCCTCAATGGCAAGACTGGATCGCAGAGAATCTGGCCCGGGGCTGCCGCGAAACGGACATGGTTTCGATCATGGCTGACAACGGTTTTGCGCGCGATTTCGCGTTGTCGGCGATTTCAGTCATGCGAGACATGAGTGAGCGGGTCAAAAGTGGCGAGATCAGTGTTCCGGGTGGGTCCGGTTATTTGCTGGACCCGATCCGAATCCCTGCGACCGGGCAGGTCGATGTTGGCGACCGTCTCATTGACATCGGCTTTGTTATGACGGATCCCAATGTCGCTCTCATTGAAAACCTGATCGCGCCGGACGAGTGTGAAGCCTTGATCGAGGCGTCTCGCGGCAAATTGAAGCGGTCCGAAGTTGTCAATCGGGAAACAGGCGCGTTTGAGGTGAATTCGGTTCGTACCAGCGCGGGGACACACTTTGCGCGCGGAGAAAACGAACTGGTCACGGCGGTCGAAGAGAGAATTGCCCGCCTTACCGGGATTCCGGTTGACCACGGTGAGCCTTTGCAGGTTTTGTACTACCAGGTGGGCGGTGAGTATTTGCCGCATCAGGATTTCTTCGAACCAACTGATCCCGGTAGCGCCGTGCATATGGAAGCCGGTGGCCAGCGGGTCGCTACGCTGGTGATGTACCTGAATACCGTTCCCGGTGGCGGCGAAACCGAATTTCCCAAGTTGGCGCTGTCGGTCAAGGCGCGTCAGGGATGTGGCGTTTATTTCGAATATACGAACCAGCACAACCACCTGGATTCACGTTGCCTGCACGCAGGGGTGCCCGTGGCTGAAGGTGAGAAATGGATTGTTACCAAGTGGTTGCGTCAACGGCCGTATGTGCGCCCAGCAGCCTGATTTTATTAAAGCCGGAATATTCATGATGAGGCAGTCGCGTTGAGCCAGTCAAAATACCCTCATCCGTTAATCGCCCGGGAGGGGTGGCCGTTTCTCGCCGGCGCCATACTGGTAGCGCTGGCCGTTTACTTGTTTTTTGGCTGGCTGACTGCTTTGCCTTTCTGGCTGATTGCCTTATTTGTTCTGCAGTTTTTTCGTGACCCGCCGCGCGAAATACCGCAGGACGCTGACTCGGTACTGGCGCCAGCAGATGGCCGTGTAATCAAAGTTGAGGCCGCGCGCGACGAATACGCACAATGTGACGCCTTGAAGATTTCAATCTTTATGAACGTATTCAATGTGCATTCAAACCGCTCTCCGGTGGATGCTTCCGTGCGTGAAGTGCAGTATTTTCCCGGGCAGTTTGTAAACGCAGATCTTGACAAAGCCAGCGAGGCTAATGAGCGTAATGCGGTGATTCTGGAGCGTGTTGATGGCCGCCGAATAACCTGCGTCCAGGTTGCCGGGCTGATTGCCCGACGGATTCTGTGTTATGTCAAAGCCAACGATCACGTTGCGCGCGGTAGCCGGTTTGGATTCATACGATTCGGTTCACGGGTTGACATTTACCTGCCGACCGATGCTCAACCGCTGGTCACCGTTGGCGAAAAAGTCAGTGCCTCCCGGTCAGTAATTGCGAGCCTGACCGTGGTGGGCAAGTCATGATTGACCCTGGTGGTCGCCCGTCCAGGTTGCGGTTCAGAGCGCGCCGGCGGCGCAAAGGTCTGCCCGTGCAGGCGGGGGCGCTCGAGACCGGCACCCCGGCAGCCCGGCCACGTCGCGGGGTCTACTTATTACCGAATGCCATCACGACCGCAGCATTGTTCGCCGGTTTCTTTGCGATTGTACAAGCGATGCATGGCAAGTTCACTCTTGCGGCGATCGCAATATTTGTGGCCATGATTCTCGATGCCCTGGATGGGCGAGTGGCCCGACTCACCAACACCACTAGTGCCTTTGGTGAGCAATACGACAGCTTGTCCGACATGGTGTCCTTTGGCGCGGCCCCGGCCCTGGTCATTTACGAGTGGTCGCTACACGGCCTTGGGCGCTGGGGCTGGCTGGCAGCCTTTGTTTATGTGGCATCGGCGGCTCTGAGGCTGGCCCGGTTTAATACCAACATTGCTGTCGTCGATAAACGTTTTTTTCAAGGTCTGCCTAGTCCGGCTGCCGCCGGCCTTGTTGCTGGCCTTGTCTGGCTCGCAACCGACCTCAGGGAAACCCGCTGGATAGATGCGGCCGGGGTTGATCTGGCCTGGCTTTCATTTGTAGTGACCTTATACGCAGGACTGACAATGGTGGCCAATGTGCCGTTCTATAGCTTCAAGGATCTCAGCCCCAGAACCAGCGTACCTTTTGTTTTCGCGGTTTTGGTGGTTCTTGCGATGGTCCTGGTGTCGTCAGACCCACCCACGGTTCTGTTTGCAATATTCCTGGCCTACGGTATTTCGGGCTATATCGTGTGGTTATTGCGTAAACGCGCTGACGGCGGCCCTGCATTTCTGCGTAAGCCAAAGCAGCCGGACTGATCAACTTGGTCAGTCAACGTTTGACCGCGGGTAGTTGCACGACTTAAAATGCCGGGTTTATCCAGGCCCATGTGGCTTGACCCGAGTGGCTTGACCCAAGTGGCTTGGCCCATGTGGCCGAATTACACCTGATCTTTTTTTGGATTCCATGTTTATCGATATTCGACAGCCGGGGCAGTTTCCTGTTAGTTCTGTTGCTGCTGCTGCTGAAGGCGCTGCTACTTGCTATTGCCGGATGGCTTGCTATTGCCGGAGGGCTTGCTAATGTCTCAGCGCCGTCCTATGGTTGCCGGCAACTGGAAAATGAACGGTCACATTGGCACCAATGACCAGTTGCTGACCGGCATTCGCGATGGACTGGATGGTCAGCCGCAGCTAAGTACCGACATTTTGATATGCCCGCCTTACCCCTACCTTGGGCTGATTCATGCCGTGATGAATGCCAAAGGGTTGTACCAACTTGGGGTGAAACTTGGCGCGCAAAATCTTTCAACTGAAGTGTCTGGCGCATTTACCGGCGAGGTTGCTGGCCCGATGTTGCGGGAGGTCGGATGTGACTGGGTAATTACCGGGCACTCCGAGCGGCGAAGCCTGTACGGCGAGACCAGTGAGATTGTTGCGACTAAGACGCGGCGCGCTCTCGAGTCCGGGCTGGCTGTCATTATTTGTGTTGGCGAAACGCTCGAGCAGCGTGAGCAAGGCAAAACCGAGGCAGTGCTGGCTGAGCAGCTAGAGCCGATTTGTTCCATTCTGGCGCTGGCCCCGCATCCGGCCCGCACGGTAATTGCTTATGAACCAGTCTGGGCGATTGGTACCGGTAAGACGGCGTCTCCAGAAATGGCACAGGACGCCCATGCATTTATTCGCAGTCAGCTGATCCGCAATCAGTTGGCCGCAGCAGGTGATATTCGTCTGCTTTATGGTGGAAGCGTCAAACCGGATAATGCTGCCGGTTTGTTCTCCAAGCCCGACATTGACGGAGGTCTGATCGGCGGCGCATCACTGGTCGCTGACGACTTCCTGGCAATTTGCCGCGCGGCAGGTGCCTAACAGGAGTTAAACACGATGGCCTGGCTATCAAATCTAATGCAACTGGTTCAAGTGCTGGCCGCCCTTGGGGTGATCCTGTTGGTCTTGCTGCAGCATGGAAAAGGTGCCGATATGGGCGCCGCTTTTGGCGGTGGTTCGTCAGGTAGTTTGTTCGGCGCAACTGGCTCGGCGAACTTTCTTAGTCGACTGACGGCAGGCCTGGCGGTGCTCTTTTTTGTCAGCACACTGGGCCTGGCCTACGTGTCTAATCTTCGACCGGATGCTGGTGGCAGTGTCATGGAAGGGGTTCAGCCGGCCACAACGGCGCCGGCCAGTGACATTCCAACAACAACTGGAAGCGCCGGAACTGAGTCGAATTCGCAAATACCCGGCACAGAACCCCCTTCATCGGGCAAACCAGCCGATATTCCGAAGTAGAATGGTGAAGTAAGCCTACCGCAGTGAGCCGACGTGGTGGAATTGGTAGACACGCTATCTTGAGGGGGTAGTAGCGTAAGCTGTGCGAGTTCGAGTCTCGCCGTCGGCACCAAAAAAGAACAGGGCTTGAGAAGTTGGGTACGCAGTGCCCGAATTCATCTAACCGTCAGCTGGGAAATACCCTTGAATCTTGAAAATTACTTGCCGGTACTGCTGTTTATCCTCGTTGGGATAGGCGTGGGTGTCGGGCCGATGCTGATCGGCAAAATCCTTGGGCCTAGTGCGCCCAATGCGGAAAAGCTCTCGCCGTACGAGTGTGGTTTTGAAGCTTTTGAAGACGCCCGAATGAAATTTGACGTTCGCTACTATCTGGTAGCGATTCTGTTTATCTTGTTCGATCTTGAAATTGCCTTCCTGTTCCCATGGGCCGTGTCCCTGGACTCTATTGGGTTTTTCGGGTTCGCCGCAATGATGGTTTTCTTAGGCATTCTGGTGGTCGGGTTCATCTACGAATGGACAAAAGGCGCCCTGGACTGGGAATAAGATGAGTATTGAAGGTGTATTGAATCAGGGCTTTGCCACGACACAGATTGACAAAGTCGTGAACTGGACCCGAACCGGGTCTCTCTGGCCGATGACGTTTGGCCTGGCCTGCTGTGCGGTTGAAATGATGCACGCGGGGGCTGCTCGATACGACCTGGATCGCTTCGGCATTATTTTTAGACCAAGCCCACGCCAGTCAGACCTGATGATTGTCGCCGGAACCTTATGCAACAAAATGGCGCCGGCTCTGCGCCGCGTCTATGACCAGATGCCCGAGCCACGCTGGGTATTATCAATGGGGTCGTGTGCTAATGGCGGTGGCTATTACCACTACTCCTATTCCGTCGTGCGCGGCTGCGACCGAATTGTGCCGGTTGATGTCTACGTGCCGGGTTGCCCGCCAACAGCCGAGGCTTTGCTCTACGGAATCCTGCAGTTGCAAAGCAAGATTCGCCGAACCTCAACAATTGCGCGTTAGATTGATGACTCCGACCGAAACTCTTCAGCAACAACTGGCCCAGTCATTGGCTGCCTACGGTCCGGTTATATCGGAAGCCCTGGGGGAGGTGTCTGTCGGCTTGAAATCGAAAGATTGTCATGCCGCGTTAAAACTTTTGCGCGACGATCCGGCATTGAATTTTGATACCTTGATCGATTTGTGTGGTTTGGATTACTCGGGGCATGGCGACGGTTCCTGGGGTGGGTTGAGGTTTGCATCGGTCATGCATTTATTGTCGGTCGGGCACAATTGGCGGGTGCGGGTTCGTGTTTTTTGCCCTGATGATGACTTCCCGGTGTTGCCGTCGGTAACCGATATCTGGCCGTGCGCAAACTGGTATGAACGCGAGTCGTTTGATCTGTACGGCATCATTTACGAAAACCACCCCGATTTACGCCGCATTCTTACCGACTACGGATTCGTTGGCCATCCGTTCCGCAAAGATTTCCCCGTGTCGGGCTACATGGAAATGCGCTACGACCCGGAGCAGAAACGAGTGGTTTATCAGCCAGTGACGATTGAGCCGCGTGAGATCGTGCCGCGGGTTATTCGCGAAGACGGCTACGGAAGCCACCGCTAATGGCTAAACTTGAAAAGCTCACGCTCAAAATTGAGCTGGCACGGCTCGACGCGCCAGCCCTCACTGTTGGAGTTGTGTGATGGCTGAGATCAAGAATTACACGCTCAATTTTGGTCCACAGCATCCGGCGGCGCATGGGGTGTTGCGGCTGGTCCTGGAGATGGACGGCGAAGTGGTGCAGCGGGCAGATCCGCACATCGGCTTGCTGCATCGGGCAACAGAGAAGCTGGCAGAAACGCGGACCTTTTTGCAAAACGTTCCGTATATGGACCGGCTCGACTACGTCTCGATGATGTGTAACGAGCACGCCTACGTGATGGCGATCGAAAAACTCATCGGCGTTGAGGCACCACTGCGCGCCCAGTATATCCGGGTGATGTTTGACGAAATAACACGCATCCTGAACCACTTGATGTGGATCGGCGCCCATGGTCTCGATGTTGGCGCGATGGCGGTGTTTTTGTATGCCTTTCGTGAACGCGAAGACTTGATGGACTGTTACGAGGCGGTTTCCGGTGCGCGTATGCACGCTGCGTATTACCGTCCCGGCGGCGTCTACCGTGATTTGCCGGAGCAAATGCCGCAGTACCGTGCGAGCAAGGTTCGAAGTGCCCGCGCGCTTAAAGAACTGAATCGCGAGCGGGGCGGGTCCCTGCTGGATTTCATCGAAGCCTTTACCAATCGCTTTCCGTCATGTGTTGACGAGTATGAAACTTTGCTCACCGACAATCGAATCTGGAAGCAGCGATTGGTGGATATCGGCATTGTCACACCAGAGCGGGCCAAGGCGCTTGGCTTCACCGGGCCGATGTTGCGCGGTTCCGGTATTGCGTGGGATTTGCGAAAGCACCAACCCTACGAAGTCTACGATTTAATGGACTTCGATATCCCGGTTGGAAAAAACGGTGACTGCTACGACCGTTACCTTGTTCGGGTTGAAGAAATGCGTCAGTCCAACCGCATCGTCAAGCAATGTATCGAATGGCTGCGGAACAATTCTGGCCCGGTGATGAGCGATAACTACAAGGTTTCGCCTCCGCATCGCGTCGATATGAAGTCGAACATGGAAGAGCTGATTCATCATTTCAAGCTCTTTACCGAGGGCATGCACGTTCCCGCCGGCGAATGTTATGCGGCGGTTGAGCATCCGAAAGGCGAATTTGGCATATTCCTGGCCTCCGATGGAGCTAACAAACCGTATCGTCTTAAAATCCGAGCCCCGGGCTTTCCTCATCTAGCGGCTCTTGATGAAATGTCGCGCGGTCACATGCTTGCTGACGTCGTCACCATTATTGGTACCCTTGACATCGTTTTCGGAGAGATCGACCGATGAGCGCCATCCCCGTTACGACGGGACAGCCACTACTGTCTGCGCAGGCTTACGAGCGTATGGCCCGTGAAGTCGCCAAGTTTCCGGCAGACCAAAAACAGTCCGCTGTTATGGCTGTACTGACAATTGCCCAGGACGAAACCCATCAGATAACCAGTGAGGTCATCGAGGCCGTCGCCGATTACCTGGGGATGGCGCCCATTGCGGTACATGAGGTGGCTACCTTCTACAACATGTATCACACACAACCGGTCGGCAAGTTCAAGATTGCCGTGTGTACTTGTTTGCCGTGCGAGTTGCGTGATGGTGCAAAAGCGGCTGAGTACATGAAGCGTAAGCTTGGGGTCGACTTTAACGAAACCACGACTGACGGATTGTTTACCCTGGTTGAGAGCGAATGCCTGGGTTCATGTGGTGACTCCCCAGTGATGCTGGTCAATAACAAGCGTATGTGCAGCTTTATGACTACTGAAAAAATGGATGCACTGGTCGATGAACTTAAAAAGCAGGTCTGACCAGATGAATCAAATACTACAAATCGGGAATCGGCCAGATGGGCGCTAACGATATTGCCCTGGATATCCAGGTGCCGCCTGTACAGACGTGTTTTCACGGTCGTCACATCGAGCCGCAGATACTGGCTGGCATTAACGGCCCGCAAGAGTGGACGCTTGAACACTACGAAAAGCGTGATGGCTACCAGGCTCTTCGCAAAATTCTGACCGAAGGCCTGACTCCTGACGACGTCATTGCACAAGTCAAAGAATCCGCATTGCGTGGACGGGGTGGGGCGGGGTTTCCTACCGGGCTGAAATGGAGTTTCATGCCGCGCGGCTTTCCGGGGCAAAAATACCTGGTCTGTAATTCGGACGAAGGTGAGCCGGGAACATTTAAAGACCGCGATTTGCTTCGCTATAACCCACATATTGTTATTGAAGGCATGGCTATTGCGGCATATGCGATGGGTATTACCGTTGGCTATAACTATATTCACGGTGAAGTCTGGGCCGAGTACGCGCGTTTTGAACAAGCGCTTGAGCAGGCCCGGGAGGCGGGTTATCTGGGTGACAAGATCCTGGGGTCAGAGTTCTCGTTCCAACTGCATGCCTTCCATGGTTTTGGCGCCTATATCTGCGGCGAGGAAACCGCGCTGCTTGAATCACTGGAAGGCAAGAAAGGCCAGCCTCGCTTCAAGCCACCCTTTCCGGCCAGTTACGGTTTGTATGGCAAACCAACCACGATCAACAATACCGAAACTTTTGCCGCCGTCCCCTGGATTATTCGCAACGGCGGTAACAAATACCTGGAAGCGGGTATTCCTAATAATGGTGGTACGAAAATCTTTTCGATTTCCGGTGATGTGGAGATGCCGGGCAACTATGAAATTCCGATGGGCACGCCTTTTGCCAAGTTGCTGGAACTGGCCGGCGGCGTACGGGGTGGACGAGCACTGAAGATGGTCATTCCCGGCGGTTCGTCGATGCCGGTTTTACCCGCCGAAATCATGATGCAAACCAACATGGACTACGACTCGATTTCCAAGGCTGGTTCTATGCTTGGCTCGGGCGCAGTCATTGTTATGGACGAGACGCGTTGCGCCGTGAAGTGCCTGCGCCGTTTGTCTTATTTCTATTTTGAAGAAAGCTGTGGACAGTGCACTCCGTGTCGCGAAGGAACGGGTTGGTTGTACCGAATGGTTGACCGAATTGAGCGTGGTGAGGGCAGCATGAAAGACCTGGACGAGTTGAATCGAATCGCCGATGCAATTCAGGGGCGCACCATTTGCGCACTGGGTGATGCCGCGGCGATGCCGGTGCGGGCTTTTTTGAAGCATTACCGGGACGAATTTGTCCACCATGTAGAAAACAAAAAATGTCTGGTCGACCCGTACTTGTAACCCTCCAACCTACTAACCCTAAAAGCGACGCAAGACCGAATGGTTGAAATCGAAATTGACGGCAAGAAAGTCGAAGTAGCTGAAGGCAGCATGGTGATGCATGCGGCTAACAAGCTTGGCGTCTACGTGCCGCACTTCTGCTATCACAAGAAATTGTCGATAGCGGCCAATTGCCGCATGTGCCTGGTTGAGGTTGAAAAAGCGCCCAAACCCTTGCCGGCCTGTGCTACGCCGGTTTCGGCAGGAATGAAGGTGTTCACTCATTCTGAAAAAGCGGTTAACGCGCAAAAATCCGTCATGGAGTTTTTGCTGATCAATCACCCGCTGGACTGCCCGATCTGTGACCAGGGGGGCGAGTGTCAGTTGCAAGACCTGGCCGTGGGTTACGGGGGTTCGTCTTCGCCGTTTTCTGAAGAAAAACGGGTTGTGTTCCATAAACCGATGGGGCCCCTGGTTTCAGCAGAAGAAATGTCCCGCTGCATTCATTGCACCCGATGTGTCCGCTTTGGTCAGGAAGTTGCCGGTGTCATGGAATTGGGTATGGCCAATCGGGGGGAGCATGCTGAGATCATGACCTTCGTGGGTCAGTCGATTGATTCGGAGCTGTCGGGCAACATGATTGATATCTGCCCGGTTGGCGCACTGACGTCCAAGCCTTTCCGGTATTCGGCCCGAACCTGGGAGTTGTCACGACGCAAAACCATTGCTGCCCATGACTCGCTTGGATCAAACATTGTTGCTCAGATAAAAGGCAGTGAAGTGATGCGGGTGGTGCCGCTCGAAAACAACGAATTAAATGAATGCTGGATATCAGATCGCGATCGTTTTTCGTATGAAGGCCTGGTTTCTGAAGAACGACTGACCGAGCCAATGATTAAGCGCGACGGCAAGTGGCAGGTTACCGGGTGGGACGAAGCGCTCGGGCATGCAGCTCTGGCGCTGGCCACGGCACGGGTCGACCATGGCTCGGAGAAAATTGCCGGACTGGCCGCGCCGCAGTCAACTTTTGAAGAACTTTTCCTGATGCAAAGACTGGTGCGTGCGATGGGAAGCGATAACATCGACTTTCGGCTGCGTCACAGTAACTTTGATATCGATGCCCACGGCGGCGGGGCTCCCTGGCTGGGTATGCCCGTCCAGGCAATATCTTCGCTTGATGCGATGCTGTTAGTTGGTTCGTTCCTGCGAAAGGATCATCCGGTGTTGTCTGCCCGGATGCGCGAGTCGGCTCAGCACGGGATGCAATTATCAGTTATCCATGCGACCGATGATGATTTGCTCATGCCGGTTGCCCACAAACTTATTGTTGGCCCTTCACAGTGGAAGCAGCAGATGCTCGAAGTGCTGGCGGCAGCGTTGCTCAGGAAAGGCCGGGCCACACCTGCCGAATGGTCAGGCGCACTTAATGGCGTCGTTGCATCTGATCGGGCCGGGCAAATTGTTGATAGTCTGTGTTCTGGCGAGTTCCGTGCTGTTGTTCTTGGCAATGCCGCGGTTCAGCATCCGCAGGCGGGCGACCTGATGCGAATCGGTCACGCGATCGCCGATCTGTGCGAAGCGTCTTTTGGTGTCATCGGTGAGGCGGCGAATAGTGTCGGTGGTTATCTGGCCGGCGCTACGCCGCGTGCGGTAGGCGCGATGAACGCGACTGCTCTTGGCAGTGCCGGATTAAATGTCCAGGCACAAATCGGCGCCGGAATGCGCGGTGTTGTGCTGCTGAATGTTGAGCCGGGTCTTGACATTGCCAACGGTGCGTCAGCATCCGCCGCGATGAAACAGGCTGATGTGGTTGTTGCGCTCAGTGCGTTTCAATCGCCCGAACTGCTTGAAGTGGCAAGCGTCTTGTTACCAGTGTCACCATTTACCGAAACAGGGGGCAGTTTTGTCAACACCGAGGGCCGGTTGCAGGCTTTTAACGGCGTCGTCCGCCCACTTGGGCAGGCAAGGCCGGCTTGGAAGGTCTTCAGAGTGCTCGGCAACAAAATGGACTTACCCGGATTCGACTTTGACTCCGTAGAAGACGTTCGGGTGGCATCGCTTACCGGTGGTGACAAAGGCCTTAGCGCCGTTGCTGCCAGTGCGTCCTCGGTTGGCGCTATCACTGGTCCGCAGGCGAGGGTTTCTATTTTTGAAGGCTTTCTCGATAACCTCCTCAGTGGTGAGATCTCCGCTGATCGGATGACGGTGAACGGGATTGAGCGTATTGCCGACATTCCGATCTATTCAGGTGACCCCCTGGTTCGTCGGGCAAAAAGTCTGCAGCTCACCCGCGATGCCCGTGCGCCACGTGCCCGTATGCATTCGCAAACTGCCGGCGAACTTGGTCTTGATGATGCCGATAGTGTGTCCGTTTCGGTCAACGGTCAGCGCGTCATCGTGCCGTTGTCACGGGACAACGCCGTTGCCCCAGGCACCTTGCACCTGGCTGCAGCCCATCCCAGCACAGCCGGACTTGACGGTTTGTTCGGAACAGTCAACGTGGAGCGGGCCTGATGGATGGCTTAATTACCGGCGTTAATGCCTTCGGTTCTGGTCTGTTCGGCAGCGTCTGGCCGGTGATCTGGACACTTATCAAGATTATCGCCCTCATTATTCCCCTGATGTTGTCGGTTGCCTACCTGACACTCTGGGAGCGCAAGATGATTGGTTTCATGCATTTGCGTATTGGGCCGAACCGGGTTGGGCCAAAGGGTTTGCTGCAGCCGATTGCCGACGGCATTAAGCTGATGTTCAAGGAAATCATCGTACCGTCCCAGGCGAGCCCCTTCTTGTATGTGCTCGGGCCGATCATGACGATCATGCCGGCGATGGCGGCCTGGGCAGTCATTCCGTTTGGTCCGGAGATGGCGCTTGCCAATATCAACGCAGGTTTACTGCTGCTCATGGCAATTACCTCGATGGAAGTCTATGGGGTGATCATCGCCGGTTGGGCATCAAACTCCAAGTACGCCTTTCTTGGGGCGATGCGTGCGTCGGCGCAAATGGTTTCGTATGAACTGGCGATTGGTTTTTCGTTAGTGGTTGTGCTGATGGTTTCGGGCAGCCTGAACATGACCGAAATTGTGCTTGGACAAGGTCGGGGCTATTTTGCCGATCAAGGTGTTTCGTTCCTGTCCTGGAACTGGCTGCCCCTGCTGCCAATTTTTGTGGTTTACATAATTTCGTCAGTTGCCGAAACGAACCGACATCCCTTCGACGTGGTCGAGGGTGAATCGGAGATTGTCGCCGGACACATGGTCGAATACTCAGGCATGGGCTTCGCAGTGTTTTTCCTGGCCGAATACGCGAACATGATCTTGTTGTCGGCCGTGTGCGCGATTATGTTCCTTGGCGGTTGGTATTCGCCGATTGATCACGCCGTGTTTAACTGGATTCCAGGTTGGGGCTGGCTTTGGCTCAAAACTTTCTGCGTGGTGTCGCTGTTTGTGTGGTTCCGCGCGTCTTTCCCCAGGTACCGGTACGACCAGATTATGCGCCTGGGCTGGAAGATTTTTATTCCCGTTACCCTGGTCTGGCTGGTAGTTGTTGCGATCTGGATGCAGACCCCGTGGTCTATTTGGGATCTCTCTAAGGTGGGTGTATGAGCGCAGTAAAAGACTTTGTATCCAGCTTTATGCTCCTTGAGTTGTTCAAGGGGCTAAAGCTCACCGGTAAGTACTTCTTTGCACGCAAGATCACCGTGATGTACCCGGAAGAGAAAACACCGATGTCACCGCGGTTTCGAGGCTTACATGCGTTGCGACGCTACCCCAATGGTGAAGAGCGGTGCATTGCGTGCAAATTGTGCGAGGCGGTTTGTCCGGCTCTGGCGATAACGATCGAGTCCGATGTTCGTGACGACGGAACCCGCCGAACTACCCGCTACGACATCGATCTGACCAAATGTATTTTTTGTGGCTTCTGTGAAGAGTCTTGCCCGGTCGACTCGATTGTTGAAACCCATATTCATGAATATCACGGCGAAGAGCGGGGCGACTTGTACTTCACCAAAGAAATGTTGTTGGCAGTGGGCGACCGCTACGAACAAGAGGTTGCAAAGAATCGCGAAGCAGACGCCAGCTATCGATAAATTGCCGGCTGCCTAATTAATTACAGGTTGTGTTTGTCACGGCCAGGACACAGTTTTACAATGGATGCGCAGACTTTTCTATTTTGGGTATTTGCTGCGGTAACGACGGTTGCCGCAGTGCGGGTTGTGACCGCGCGTAACCCCGTGCACTCCGCGCTGTGGCTGGTACTAACCTTCTTTACATCTGCCTGCATCTGGATGCTCCTTCGGGCAGAGTTTCTGGCAATAACCCTGGTGCTTGTGTATGTCGGCGCTGTTATGGTTTTGTTCCTGTTCGTTGTGATGATGCTCGATATCAATATCGATCAGATTCGCGAAGGCTTTTGGGGCAACCTGCCGGTGGGGCTGTTTGTCGGGCTGGCAATTGTTTTCGAATTGGCGGCAGTCATCTGGCACGCTTTTGCCAATAATAAAATTACCAGTGCGCCGCCTTTGCCAGAGAACTATAGCAATACCAAGGCACTGGGCAGCCTGATCTACACCGAATACGTGTACCCGTTCGAAATCGCGGCGGTCGTGTTGCTGGTCGCAATCATTGCTGCCATTGCGCTGACGCTTCGCACCAGAAAAGACACGCGGACAAATAATTCATCGAAAGCAGTACGCACCCAGGCTGCAGATCGCCTGACGGTCATGAAAGTGGACCCGGTCATGCGTGACCGTAGTAAGCCAGGTGCTACGCAAGCCTCCGAAGGCGATTCCGGGGAGACCAAAGCATGAACTCATTGTCGCTTGCCCATTTTCTCGGTTTGGGCGGAGTTCTGTTCGCGATCAGTGTTGTCGGGATTTTCCTTAATCGCCGTAACGTGATTGTCGTGCTGATGTGTGTCGAGCTCATGCTGTTGGCGGTCAACATGAACTTCATCTCGTTCTCCCACTTTTTGGGGGATGCGGCGGGGCAGATCTTTGTATTTTTTATTCTCACTGTTGCGGCTGCTGAGTCAGCGATTGGCCTGGCGATTATTGTCATTTTGTTCCGCAATCTCGAAACCGTTAACGCCGAAGAACTGGACAGTCTGAAAGGATGAAACTCATCTTCATCATCGCGGCATTTGCGCCGCTGCTCGGGGCGATCGCTGCCGGATTTTTTGGCAACAAGCTGGGTCGGGTAAATTCACATCGGGCGGCTATTGGTGGGGTCGCAGTATCCCTTATTGCCTCGGTAATTACCTTTTTCTGGGTAATGAAAGGCAATAGTTATAACGGAAACCTGTATACCTGGGCTGAACTTGCCGGGGTAAAAATGCAGGTTGGGTTTCTGGTCGACTCATTAACGGCAACCATGATGATCGTGGTCACCTTTGTATCGCTGATGGTTCATATCTACACCATTGGCTACATGGAAGAAGACCCGGGATATCAACGCTTCTTTTCCTACATATCGCTGTTTACTTTCTCCATGATGATGCTGGTCATGGCCAATAATTTCCTGCAGCTCTTCTTTGGCTGGGAGGCGGTTGGCCTGGTTTCGTATCTGCTTATTGGCTTTTGGTATACCAAGCCAACTGCTGTTTACGCCAACATGAAAGCCTTCCTGGTGAACCGCGTTGGCGATTTTGGCTTTCTGTTAGGCATTGGCCTGGTGCTGGCCTGGATGGGCTCGTTGCAATACGACGAAGTGTTTGCTGCTGCGCCGGCAATGGCGGACAAAACCATCAACCTGGTGGGCAGTGCGCAATGGAGCCTGATGACGGTTATCTGTATCTGCTTGTTTATTGGTGCAATGGGCAAATCGGCACAAGTACCTTTACACGTGTGGCTGCCTGATTCCATGGAGGGGCCAACACCAATTTCGGCCCTGATTCACGCTGCCACCATGGTGACGGCGGGTATCTTTATGGTGGCGCGGATGTCACCGTTGTTCGAAATGTCCGATATGGCGCTGAGCTTCATTATTGTGATTGGCGCAATTACCGCGCTATTCATGGGCTTGCTCGGCATCGTCCAGAACGATATCAAACGCGTGATAGCGTATTCAACGCTCTCGCAGCTTGGCTATATGACGGTTGCGCTGGGTGCGTCTGCCTACAGCGTGGCGATCTTTCACCTCATGACCCACGCGTTTTTCAAAGCGCTACTGTTCCTGGCGGCTGGTTCCGTGATTATCGGCATGCATCACGATCAGGATATCCGCAATATGGGCGGCATTCGCAAATACATGCCGATTACCTGGATAACGTCGCTTATTGGCACACTGGCCCTCGTTGGTACACCGTTCTTTTCAGGCTTTTACTCCAAAGAATCAATTATTGATGCAGCCAAGTTTGCCACCATACCGGGTGCAACTTTTGCTTACTGGTCGGTTTTGATTGGCGTATTTATTACTTCCTTCTACTCGTTCCGCCTCTATTTCCTGGTATTCCACGGTAAGTCGCGTTGGGGCCACAGTGATGGAGCCGGTCACCACAATGACGAGCACGGGGACGCCGACCACGCGGAACATCAACATGGCCTCAAGGCTGGCGACAAACCCCATGAGTCGCCCTGGGTGGTAACCATCCCGCTGATACTGCTGGCGGTTCCGTCGGTGGTTGCCGGCTGTATTGCGATTGATGCGCTGGTAGTTGGCAGTTTCTTTGACGGCGTGATCACCGTCGATCCGAAGCACACGGCCCTGGAAACTATCAAAGAGCATTTCCACGGTTTTATGGCTATGGGAATCCACGGTTTTCAGACTGTCCCATTTTATCTAATGGTCGGTGGTGCGGTCACGGCATGGGTTTTTTATCTGCTGGCGCCGGTTATTCCCACAACAATCAAACGAGTGTTTTCACCTATCCATACCTTGTTGGAAAACAAGTACTACTTCGATCGCTTCAACGAAATAATATTTGCCGGTGGTTCGCTACTACTAGGCCGTGGTTTATGGAAGGGTGGTGACCAGACCATTATTGATGGGGCGGCGGTAAACGGCAGCGCCCGCCTGGTCAACTGGTTCTCCGGTGTTGTTGCCTTGTTGCAGACCGGGCGAATTAACAACTATGCGATCACAATGATTCTTGGGGTAGTCGTATTGCTCGGCTTTGTGGTCTGGCCGCTGCTATCCCACTGACCAAGCTAACCAATAATTAACGGATAACCCGATACTCATGTTATTAAGCGCTGCCATCTGGATCCCCATCATCGCGGGCGTAGTCGTGCTTGTGATGGGCAGTGATCGCAATTCCGACTGGGTGCGCAAGGCGTCACTCGTGGGTGCGGTTCTGGGTTTTTTGCCGACTGTTGCCCTGATTGCCGGATTCGACGGTAGTAGCGGTGACATCCAGTTTGCTGAAACGATGCAATGGATTCCGGCGCTGGGTGTCAACTACGCGCTGGGTATTGACGGGCTGTCGGTCTGGTTCATTCCCCTGACCGCACTAATCACCATTATTGTCGTTGTCGCGGCATGGGAAGTCATCACGGACCGCGTTGCCCAGTACATGGCGGCCTTCCTGATTTTGTCCGGTTTGATGATTGGCGTTTTCAGCGCACTGGACGGCATGTTGTTCTACGTGTTCTTTGAAGCAACCCTGATTCCGATGTACCTGATTATCGGCGTGTGGGGCGGGCCAAATCGTGTTTATGCGGCTTTCAAGTTCTTTCTGTACACCTTGCTCGGTTCATTGCTGACCCTGGTCGCACTGATTTACCTGTATATGAAGACCGGCAATTTCAATATCCTCGAATGGCACCAGGTTCCGTTGACCATGCGCGAGCAGACCTACATATTTGTGGCCTTTTTGCTCGCGTTTGCCGTGAAGGTGCCGATGTGGCCGGTGCACACCTGGTTGCCTGACGCTCACGTCGAGGCGCCAACTGGAGGTTCTGTCGTTCTGGCAGCCATCATGTTGAAACTGGGCGCTTACGGCTTTCTGCGTTTCTCCCTGCCGATTGCACCAGATGCCAGTCAGGAACTGTCATCGTTCATGATCGTGTTGTCGCTGATTGCCGTGGTCTATATCGGCTTTGTGGCGCTGGTGCAGTCAGACATGAAAAAACTGGTGGCTTACTCGTCTATTGCCCATATGGGTTTTGTCACCCTTGGGTTTTTCATGTTCAGTTCCCTGGGTGTGCAGGGCGGCATCATCCAGATGATTTCCCATGGTTTTATTTCGGGAGCGATGTTTCTTTGTATTGGCGTGCTCTACGACCGACTCCATTCGCGCGATATTGCCGACTATGGTGGGGTGGTTAATACGATGCCTAAATTTGCCGCTTTGTTCCTGTTCTTTGCGATGGCCAATTGTGGGCTGCCGGCGACTTCCGGTTTTGTTGGTGAGTTTATGGTGATTTTGGCTGCAGTTAAGTTCAACTTCTGGGTGGCTTTTCTCGCCGCGATGACGCTGATACTGGGCGCCGCTTATTCACTGTGGATGTACAAACGGGTTGTTTTTGGCCCGGTTGCCAATGAAAAAGTGGCTGCACTGGTGGATGTGAACCGACGTGAATTCTGGATGCTCGCCGTACTGGCTATCTTTGTATTGTTCATGGGTATTTACCCGAAACCCTTTACCGCGCTGACTGATGCTTCCGTTGCGAAGCTTTTGAAGCACGTAGCTGTCTCCAAGATCAACTGAGCGACATGGTAGAAAAACTCAAACTGCTTGTAGCCATGCCCGAACTGTTGCTGCTGATTGCAGCATCAGTATTGATCATGGTGGACGCCATCTGGGGCAAAGATCGCAACCTGCCCATTGATAAGCTGGCATTGTTATGCATATTGTTTCCGGCATTGGCTACTTTGTACCAAATGGGGCAACCGGATCAGTTTGCGTTTAATGGTATGTATGTTGCCGATAGCCTGGCCCATCTGCTGAAATTGTGCAGCTATATCGCCATTGCTACGACTATTGTGTACTCACGCTTTTACGGTGGACCGCGTGGTCTGCACCGCGGCGAGTTCTACGCGTTGGCATTGTTTGCGCTACTGGGCCAGATGATCATGATTTCAGCCAGCAATCTGCTGGTTGTCTATATGGGTCTTGAGTTGATGTCGCTGTCGCTCTACGCTCTGGCAGCTTTGCGCCGTGACAGTGCAACCAGTACCGAAGCTGCCATCAAGTATTTCATCCTGGGAGCGCTGGCATCTGGTTTCCTGCTGTATGGCATGTCGATGATGTACGGGGCGACTGGCGATTTGTCGATTCCTGCGATTGCGTCCGCATTTTCAAATTCGGGTGAAAACAGAATAGTTTTAGTCCTTGGTGCCGTGTTTATTGTTGCCGGTCTGGCGTTTAAATTTGGTGCCGTGCCATTTCACATGTGGGTGCCTGATGTCTATCAGGGAACACCCAGCTCGGTTACTTTGCTAATTGCCGGCGCACCTAAAATTGCTGCCTTTGCCATAGCCTTTCGATTGCTTGCTGAAGCCTTGTTGCCGGCTGCAGAGCAATGGCAGCCAATGCTGATGTTGCTGGCTGTTGGATCGCTGGTTATTGGTAACCTGGTTGCTATTTCCCAAACCAACTTCAAACGCATGTTGGCTTACTCGACCATTGCGCAAATTGGTTTTGTATTTCTGGGCATGTTGTCCGGGGTGACCGCTGACGGCGGGGCACAGGGAACCAGTAGTGCCTGGGGCGCCTCGATGTTCTACATGGTGACCTATGTGATGACTACCCTTGGCACGCTGGGGGTCATCTTACTGCTGTCCCGGGACGGATTCGAAGGGGAACAAATTACCGATCTGGCCGGGCTGAGCAAACGCAGCCCCTGGATTGCCCTGGTTATGCTTATCCTGATGTTCTCACTTGCCGGGGTGCCACCGACCGTTGGCTTTGTTGCCAAGTTGTCGGTTCTCAAGGCAACGGTTGCGGCGGGCCATGTCTGGCTGGCTGTGCTTGCTGTGCTTACCTCCCTGGTTGCTGCGTTTTACTACCTAAGAGTCGTTAAGACGATGTACTTTGATCCGGTGCCGGAGGTAAACGCAACCAATCCCGGTGGTGGCCTTGATGCACGCGTACTGCTCGGTATTAATGGTGGGCTGGCGCTGTTACTTGGGTTGATGCCACAACCGCTGATGAGTGCCTGCGTGCAGGCGGTCAGCCGGGCTCTGGCCGGCTGAGCCATCTGCGGTTATAACCGGGGTATGAGCAAAAAGCTGATCGAAACCCCGGTATCGGGTGAAATAGTCCACGAGGGTTTGTTTTTCAACGTCCGACGTGATCAGGCACGCCTGCCTGATGGCCGGGTTGCGGGGCGCGAGTTTGTCATGCACCCGGGGGCTTCGGCGATGGTGCCGCTGTTTGACGACGGCCGAATCCTGATCGAACGCCAGTTTCGCTATCCGTTAAAGCAAGTGTTTGTGGAAATCCCGGCGGGCAAGATTGATCCGGGTGAATCGCCGCTGCAAACCGCTCAGCGTGAGCTGGTCGAAGAAACGGGTTACCGCGCCGGGCAGTGGGCCAGTCTTACTAATATCCATCCGGCGATTGGTATGGCTGACGAAATCATCTATATCTATCTCTGCAGAGAATTAAGCCCGGTCGAGCAACAATTGGATGAAGGTGAGTTTGTCGAGCTGGATACCGTCACCATTGGCTGGTTGGTGGATGAACTGCGTGCCGGGCGGCTGACCGATGTAAAGACTCAGATTGCGACACATTGGATGGAAAAAATCCTGTCAGGGCAGTGGGACTGGCCCGAATTTAAGCCGGCCTGAACCACGCACAAAAAAGCCGGAATGCTCATTTTTCCATCGCTTAATCCACCAGAATCCTGACTTGATACCAGTCGTGACCGAGCTTGTCGCGCTAAGGCCGTCGCAGATTTGACCGAATGGCATTGGTCGGGCAATCTATCAGCGATCGTGTTCGTCGTCAGCCGGGCAGAAGTAAAAATACCAGACTTAAAATAGCAGACCTAAAATATCAGAGACAGCGACGGTGGCGCAGATAACGCCCCGCGAGGGTTCAACTTATGTCGAGTAACACTGGCGATCACGCTGGTCAGGCACCACTGAATGTTGAAGGCCTTGGTGATGGCCCGGAAGTGGAACCTCCAAAAGTATCTGGTTTAACTGCCGCGGCCCGTCAGCTTGGCCTGTTTTTTGCCTTTTGCATGGCTTGCCAGGCAATTTATGTCTCTTACTTCGGCACCTTCGAACCGACGTTCCATCGGTCGCTTGCGTTGTTGTTCTGCGTTGCCATCATCATTCTGGTGTTTCCGGGGGCGGAGCACTACAAATTCTCCAAAGGCAGCGCCAAGCCAATCTTCTGGCTTTTTGACATGGCCATGCTTGTCGTCGTGACCCTGGCGGTCTATCGCTTTATCAGCGGTGTCGACGATATGGAAAACCTGGTTGCAGAGTTTTCCGTGTTCGACCAATGGATTGCTTTGGGCGCAATGCTGGTTCTAACTGAACTGACCCGGCGGGTCTTTGGTTTGCCGCTAGCCCTGGTTGCTGCACTAGCAATTGTCTACGCATTATTCGGAGAGTATCTGCCGGGCATACTGACTCACACCGGATTCGAACTACAAGAGATGGTCGAAGTTGTTTGGTATGGCTTCAGCGGCGTATTTGGCCTGCCGACTGCCATCGTGCTGTCACTGATATTTATCTTTATCATTTTTGGGTCGATGTTGCAGGCCACCGGTGCCGGTGACAGCCTGATAAAAATTGCTTTTGCCCTGGCCGGTAAGTCACGAGGCGGGCCGGCGCACGCCGCGATTACTGCAAGTGCGATCTTTGGCACGATGTCTGGCAGTGTGGCGGCGAACGTTGTTGGCACCGGTGCGTTTACGATTCCATTAATTAAGAAGCGTGGTTTTCCACCCGCGTTTGCCGGAGCAGTCGAAGCGGCTGCTTCCACCGGTGGGCAAATCATGCCACCGGTAATGGGGGCTGCTGCTTTTCTTATGGCGGAACTGGTTGGTATTCCGTATCTGCAGATTTGTGTCGCTGCTTTGCTTCCCGCGCTTTTTTATTATGGCAGCTTGTTTATGATTGTTGCCTTACAGGCCAGTCGTCTCGGCATTGAGCCGATTCCGGAATCGGAGCGCGAAAAGTTAACAAAAGCCGACCTGATCAATTCGCTGATGTTCGTGATTCCTGTCTTCGCGATTATCGCGACCTTGATTATGGGCCGTTCTCCGGCGATGGCTGGTTTCTGGGCAACCCTATGCGCTGTCATTCTGGGGTTTATTAACCCGGCGGTACGAAAGAATCCGGGTCGCCTGGTGCAGGGTTTGATCAACGGCGGTATCGCTGGCGCCAAGATCATGATGGCGGTTGGCGCGATCGGCGTTTTGCTTGCGACGCTGGATTTAACCGGGGTCAGTCTGCGTTTTGCCGGCGCCATCAACGTCATTGGTGACAGCAACTTGTTCCTGGCCTTGTTGGTTGCGGCGGCAGGTTGTTTGCTATTGGGTATGGGCATGCCCACATTACCAGCGTACCTCATTATTGCGTTGGTTCTTGGTCCCGCAATTACACAACTCGGGGTGCCCTTTCTGGCTGTTCACTTATTCGTTTTCTACTTTGGCGTCTTGTCGGCGATTACCCCTCCAGTTGCGATCGCCGCATTTGCGGCTGCCCCGATCGCTGGGGCCAATCCAATGTACACAGCGGTGCTTGCCGTTGGTTTGGCGCTCACCGGGTTCATGGTGCCTTTCGTATTCGTTTACAACCAGAGCTTGTTGCTGGTCCTGGACTTTAGCTGGACTGAATTGATATCTGTATTGATACGACTCAGCGTTGCGATCTGGATGGTCGCGACCGCAGTGGCTGGATTTCAAGCTGTGGTACTGCCCTGGTGGTCGCGGATTGCGCGATTAGCTGTTGCGCTTGCGTTGATCACGGTATTTCCGGCCGTACAGGTTGGGGGGCTGATCCTGGCTGTTTTGCTGACCCTGACCGCACGTATCCGGCCAGCATCTGAGCTGGCCTGAACAAGATAAGGAAACGGATTTCCGTCAACGATCAGTGGTCAGAGCCGTTTAAACAGGTAAATTACTCAAAAACTGGCCACGTGCCGAAGTTCACTATGAAGGAGACAAAATGAAATTTCCCCAACTTACTAATCGGGCATCAACTTCACCGTGGCACCGAAAATCGGCTTTGGCGGCCGCTGTAGGAGCATCGCTTGCAATAACCGTGGGCGCAGTAGCGCCGGCAAGTGCCGCGGATATTATGCGCTTTGAAGGTATTCAGGCCGGCAGTACGGCCGGTACTTTCAGCGTGGCCTGGGTGCAGGCTGGCCAAAAAGACTCTGGTGTCAAAATCCAGATGTCGACCGGCAAACCGGTGACCAAAGCTGTTTTACTGGGAGCCCAGGGTAAAGCCGATTTGTTTCTTTATACGCCGGGTATTGCTCACTTCATGAAGAATCAGATCGTGATGTTCTCTAAGGTTAAGGAGGCTAAAGAACTGTCAAAAAGCCTGCGCGGCATAATGAATTTCCCGCTGGGCCCATACCATTACATCGTGTGGGAAAGTTCTGGGATCAAGTCGTTTAACGACTTGAAAGGAAAAAAAGTATTCCTCGGGCCGCCCGGCGGGGCAGCGCCAAATATTTCCAGTGCGTTTATCGAAGCCGTTTCGGGTTTAAAGGCGTCAGAAGACTACACATTGATGCGCTTTGACTGGACCGCTGGTCGCACCGCTTTTTCAGATCGCCAGATGGATCTCACTAGTTTCCCGACCGCTGTGCCATCTGCGATAGTCCAGGAGTATGGAGCCAGTGAAAAAATTCGACTGCTTGGCCTAACCAAAGAATCGTTAGAGCATCCGAAGGTGAAAGCCGTTTTGAAAGTCCCAGGTCGTACCCTGACGATGCTTGACCCGAGTGTGTATGCGCCCAATGTAGTTAATACTGAGCCGCTTCATAGTATGCAGGGTTGGATGGGTCTGGCGACTAACAACTCTGTTAAAGAAGAGGCGGTTTACAAGATGACTAAGTCGTTTTGGGAAAACCTGAAAGACGTCCACGCGACTGCTGCCTGGATGCCCACTACGGTGACCCCGGAAAATGCTCTGCTGGAAATGAATATTCCGCTTCATGCCGGCGCTTACAAGTACTACAAGGAAGCCGGCTGGAAAGTTCCGGATGGCATTATCCCGCCCGAAGCAAAATAGTTTTTTTTGTAGATTTGCCAATCAATGCCGGCTCTTGCCGGCATTGATCATTTTGACGGCCGTGGTTCGTCGCAAGACGGGCTGTTCAAT
>JBAUID010000059.1:0-8372 GCA_049680625.1 Burkholderiaceae bacterium
CCGGTTGCTGAGTTCTGCGCGGATCACGGGTTATGGGGGCCGTTGGCCGGCGATAAACGTCTCGAGGCTGGAGTTCGCAACGCTGCTGAACGAGTCGGGCAATTTTTGCGCACGCGGGATAGTTAGCCAGTCGCAAGTTTGGCATATAGATCAACAAAATTAACCGAGACGGTCGCCGTGGTTAGCGGTCGCTTTGGCTTTAGCCTTGCGGGTTAACGAGCCTGGTCAAACCCGGGTCAACCGGGCCCGACTGTTGTTCAAGCAGTTTTTGCGCTTGCTCAGCGCGTCGCCTTAGACGAAACGCATAGTCAGGGGGTTGAACCGCCCAGGGGTCAGATAGCCCGAGGTGGCGCGCGGCGCGTAAAGGCCAGCCAGGGTCGGCCATCAGTTCGTGGGCCATGGCAATGATGTCAGCCTGCTCTTGTTGCAGGATGCCTTCTGCCTGCCGTGCTTCGGTAATCATGCCAACGGCAACCACCGGAATGTCTGCCTCGGCCCGCACCCGGCTGGCAAACGGCAAATGAAACCCCGGGGTGCGGATGACACGAGGCATATCGGTCGACCCGATGATGCCGCCGGATGAGCAGTCGATAACATCAACCCCGACAGCCTTAAGCTCAATAGCCAATGCGACGGTATCGTCCATATTCCAGACCCCGCCTTGACCGTCAACGCAGGAAACACGGACAAATAAGGGTTTGTGTGCGGGCCAGGCTGCGCGCACCGCCTCACACAGTTCAAGGGCGAACCGCATCCGGTTCGAACGGCTGCCGCCGTATTGATCAGTGCGCTGGTTTGATAACGGAGACAGGAACTGATGGATCAGGTAGCCGTGTGCCGCGTGAATTTCCAGGATATCGAAGTCGGCATCTTCGGCCCGACGGGTTGCGATGACCCAGTCGTCGATACAACTTGTGATTTGTGCAGTTGTCATCGGCGCCGGCGCCGGCCAGCCAGACTCGTGCGGGATGTTGCTGGCCGAATAGCACTGCCACGGTGGCGTGCCGTTGACCGCATCGGTTTCAAGTAGCGGGCGCCAGTCAAGCATTGCACCGGCGTTCGACCCCTTACGGCCACTATGGCCGAGTTGGATTGCGGCCGTGGCGCCATGACTATGCAAGAACTGGTTGATGCGTCGGTATGCCGCGGTGTGTTCGTCGTGATACAGGCCGGCGCAGTGCCAGGTTTTTCGGCCCTCAGCACTGACTGCTGTTTCTTCGTGAAAGATAAGGCCGGCGCCACCAATCGCAAATTGGCCGAGATGAACCAGATGCCAGTCACCCGGCCCGCCCTGATCATCCGAGCGGTACTGGCACATCGGAGACACCATGATGCGGTTCTTCACCTGCACGTTACGAAGTTGAATTGGGCTGAATAGTTTAGGCGCGGCCTCGGTCATAATTCTCTACCCAAAATCTGGCTGTTATGGTTAGCAATATCGGTTGGCATTCTCGACTGTTGACCCCAGCTTGCAACATTGGATGAGTACCGTCAATCATTCCGATGAAGCTTTCCTAAGGACGTACACTTGGATGCATTCCCATTGTGAACAGAGAATAGTGATGACCCATCCGACTCAATTGACCGAAGCTGGCGAAGCCGTTGCGCAGTTATTAAGACAGAACAAACAAACCGTCGCGGTTGCTGAATCTTCTACTGGCGGATTAATCAGCGCGTCATTGTTGTCCATTCCGGGGGCGTCTGAATATTTCCTTGGCGGTTCGGTGGTTTACACCATGCAGTCGCGTAAGGCCCTACTCGGCGTACGCCGAAATGATGTTGAAGGTCTCGAACCACTGACCCGGGAAATGGCGGCAAAATTTGCCGAAATTGCGCGCCTGCAAATGGGCACAACCTGGGGCTTAGCTGAGCTGGGCGCTGCCGGCCCGACCGGCACCCGTTACGGCCACCCGCCGGGTATCAGCGTTGTTGCCGTTGACGGGCCGGTGAAAACCTCGATCATGGTTGAGACGGGAAGTCAGGATCGGGAAGAGAATATGTGGGTCTTTACCCGCCGCGCCCTGGCTTTGCTGGCCGAAGCGATTGAATCGAAGCCGTAACAGTTCACCGGTGGTCGTGGTGCGTCGTCGCGGGCCGGCAAGTCAGCGATGGCTTTTGCCGCACACAAGTTCGCTTGCGACAAAAGTCGGGTCTCCCATTAGACGGCCAATTCGTGAGACCTTGTACGGGTTCATATTCAACCTCAGTTGTCCGATTAAAGTTCAGGGCAGATCGACGATCAAATGCTTTGCTCGCTACCGAAGTATTGAATTACCGGATGTGCATAACATCGGGTGCCAGTGATTCTGATGATCCAGCCGCCATAGCTGCTTCGTTGCTTTTCCATAGGTGGTCGCTAACAATACTAATTAAAGCGTGTCCCAATGTCTCAAACACAAAACCCGAGTATTGACCTGACGTCCGGCATATTGCTCCTGGGACTGGCGACAGTTTGGGGCGGGTCGTTCTTCTTTGCTGAGATTGCCTTGACGGAGGTCCCACCACTAACGATCGCGCTTCATCGAGTTTTCTGGGCAATACCACCGCTTTTATTAATCGTCTGGTGGCGAGGCATACCCGTTCCAAGATCGATTCGGGTTTGGCTATGTTATTTGGTGATGGGGGCACTGAACAATGCAATACCCTTTTCACTTATTTTCTGGGGCCAAACTAATATGGGCAGCGGTTTGGCTTCAATTCTTACTGGCACGACGGCGGTTTTTGGGGCCGTTGTCGCGGGTATCTTGCTTGTCGACGAACCGCTGACAGCTCGCAAGATAATGGGTGCTTTATTTGGTCTCTTTGGCGTGGCAGTGATTATGGGCCTCGACGCACTGAGAAATTTTGATCCGCGCAATCTGGCACAACTTGCGATTTTGGGTGCCGCTTTGTCTTACTCATTTGCAGGTGTGTGGGGCAAGACAAAGCTATCGGATTACCCACCGATAATGAACGCGCTTGGGATGTTGCTTGGAGCCACCGTTCTAATGATTCCGGTCGCCGTTTTCACCGAGGGCCTGCCAGTCCTGTCTTTATCAGGACACGTTTGGGCCTCCCTCCTGGCAGTGGCTACATTGTCGACGGCTGTGGCCTATCTTCTTTACTTTGAAATTCTCGTGCGAGCGGGATCCGCGAACCTTATGTTGGTGACGCTGTTGATTCCGCCAATAGCAATTGCATTGGCCGTTGTAGTTCTTGGCGAAAAGATTGGCTATGAAGCCTGGCTTGGATTTGGTCTAATTGCCATCGGGTTAGCCGTTACCGATGGCAGGCTGTTGGATCGCATACGGGATAGATTGAAGCGAACCGTTCCCTCAGAAACCTAATGGTCAATCACGACAGCCGCACTGATCGCCAGCACCGCCAACATGATTGGAGTGTCGACGGTGTTGATGCGTAGCGCCCGGCGCTGAATTACTGCATCCGTGTCGATCGAATCAGACGATCGCCGATACCATGACAATTGGGCCAGTAGTCGTTGTTCCGTCTTTGTACCGTTGCCGTAATCGGCTTATCAAGTTAGGCTCAGCATTCAACATCAGCACCACCCGGAGAATTCAATGGCGAGTCGCATTTTTATTGCTGGTTTCAAGCACGAGACCAATACGTTCTCAACCTTGCCAACGGACCTGGCTGCCTATCGGGCAAGAGCATTACATTTTGATGCCGAGATTGTGCCCACGTATAGCGGCACTAATACCGAAATTGGCGGCTTTCTGGCCGCTTGCAAGCGCAATGGCTGGACACCGGTACCCAGCGTGGTCGCCGATGCCACGCCATCGGGCAAGGTCAGCGTCGAAGCTTATGACGCGATCAGCCAGCACTTGCTGACCACACTCGAGAAGAGTCAGCCCGTCAATGCCGTGCTGCTGCAATTACATGGGGCGATGGTCGTCGAGGGCAGGGCGGATGGGCAGGCTGATTTGCTTGAGCAAATACGCTTCAGGGTAGGCTCCGATGTACCAATCGCCGTGAGCCTGGACTTGCATGCGAACGTGAGTGACAAACTGGCGTCGCTTTGCGACATTATGGTGAGTTATCGGTCTTACCCCCATACCGACCAGGGTGAGACCGGCGAACGATGCGCGGCATTGCTGGCCCGCATGATGGCCGGGGAAATTAAACCCGCGACGTCAGTGGCGCGTCGTCCACAGCTCGACGGGGTCGATCATGGCCGGACCACCAGCCCTGGTGCAATGCTCGACGCGATTGCCAAAGGAGATGCGCTGTGCAAACAGCACGGGTTTTACGATTGTTCGATCAACGCTGGATTTCCCTGGGCCGATGTCTACGACAGCGGTCCTTCAGTGCTGATCACCGCTGAAAAAAATAACCCGCACGTTGATGCGGCAATAAACGAAATAGCGGATTTCATCTGGAGCACGCGTGGGCAGATCACCGTGCAACATGTTGATGCCGCCGAGGCCATTGCCCAGGCCCGGCAACTGGCGAACCCGGGCAAACCGTTTGTCATTGCAGATTTTGCAGACAACCCCGGCGGTGGCGGTTACGGTGACTCAACCGGCTTGTTACGTGCGCTGATTAATGCTGACCTGCAAGACGTTGCGTACTCTTCTTTGTTCGATCCCGCCAGCGTAGCGACATGCCAAACAGCCGGCGTCGGCGCCCAGCTCGAATTGGCTATCGGTGGCAAGTGCGCGCCAGCGCTCGGTGCGCCTGTCGTTGTGCAAGCCGTTGTCCAGAGCCTGCATGACGGACAGCTTGTTTTGCAGGGGCCCATGTCCACCGGACTAACCGTGAGCCTTGGCGATTCGGCGGTCATCAAAGCGGGCGGTGTTCAGATTGTACTGGTTAGTAACCGTGCGCAAAACTACGATCGGCAATTCTTCAGTGCTTTTGGTATCGACCCGGTTGCACAGCAAGTGCTTTGCGTAAAGTCAGCCCAGCATTTTCGTGCCGACTACGGCCCGATTGCCAGTGGCATTGCCGTGGTGGATGAAGGCGGCGGCATTTGTTCACACCGACTCGACAAGCTTCAGTATCAACACGTGCGGCGCCCGATCTGGCCACTGGATACTTTTGAATCGTGAAGATGTAGCCTGGATGAATAGCCATTTATTAGTACTAAGGGGGTTCTCAGAGTTCGTTTTTTACACATTGTGAAAAGTTAGTCACATGCAGTGTCGCATTGGCCCAGTAATATTTACTGTCCGAGAATAGCAATCGTCTAGTCAACCCAGGTGGCACATACTAAATAATGCGACACTGTTTCTTTCTTGTACTGCTGTTCTCTGCTTTGCTTGCCGGGTGTGGCGGGGGCTCAGGTTTGTCAACCGAACCGCGAAGTCTGTTGCCGGCGTACTCCGAGGAAATCGAGCCGTCCGGCGAGCGCATCGATTTGCGAGCTCAGAACTACTTCCCCGCGTCACTCGGGGATACCTGGACTTACACCAGAGAAGTTCATGGCAATTCCATACTGGACTCGGAAACCGACCTCAGTACAACGGCGACCCGCGCAGTCACTCAGGCGCAAGACAACGACTTCAGCATAACGGAAAGTACAGAGCGCAAGAGCGAGACTGTCCGTTACACCCGAGGTCCGGCTGGCATTACAGCCCTTACGCCTCTCGCCGGTATCTTTCCCGACCCTGTCAGCGAGCTGGTTGGCGATCTGCTTGAGTACCCGGAGCCGTTCTTTCCAGAGGGAAGCGTCTCGCAGTCCTATCGGCAGGGGGAATGGCCCGAAGACCTGGACGGTGATAATCGACCAGACAGTTTCCAGATTGAAATTGAACGCAGACTGGTCGGTTTCCACACCTTGGTGAGACCCAACGATGTGTTGACCGATGTCGCTCACTTTGCGATAACTACCAGGCTTCGGCTATTACCATCCGACGGCCATCTTCCTGAATTGGAAGCGACGTTCCGGGAGCTGACCTGGTGGGCCCCCGGCATTGGGCTTGTGCAAGCGGGCCGTCAACTGACGGTAGGTTCGTTTGAAGAAACTGAAATTCTCAAAATTTCCAGCGCTACCGTCTCTGGAGATTCGGTTTATCCGCGAGCAATTGACGGAACGGTGCTGAAAGTTGCGCTCGAACACGTCGACCTGGTGTTTGATCCGGTGCGCAGCCAATACTACGCATCGATCCCAGCCAATAGCGACAACTATCCGAGTCTGATCGTATCCATTGACGCCCAAACCGGTGCGCTGAGCACGCCAGTGAGAACTCTACCCGGAGACCCGGGGCCGATTGCCATCGCACACGATTCCAGCGCATTGTTCGTGGCGGTGAATGGATCAGGTGATATCGTCAAGTATCAACTACCCGACTGGCAAGAGTTATGGCGCGTTCGATTGCCCCGCATTGAAACCGGTGGCCGCTTTGTCCAAATGTTTGCCGCGCGGCTTGCAGCCTCACCCACCGATTCAGACGCTGTCGTCGTTTCGATGCTCGAGCCAAACACGTCGGCATGGCATGGCGGCGTTGCCCTGGTTAAAGCTGGGGTTTTACAGCAACAAATGACGCAGACGAACCGCAGTAATTTGATCGAGTTTGACCCCAGTGGTACCCACTTGTACAGCATCTCGGACAACAGCCTGCACGAAATCAGTGTTACGCCTGATGGGCTGGTTGAGTCACGGTCTGTGGGCTTTACGGAGGGTGGTCGCTCGGATCTGGCGATTTCTTCGCGTGGCATCATTCAATACGACCGGTTGTTCAGCACGTTTGATTTGTCATTTATTGGTCGTGCGAATGTAAACGCCGGTATGTGTCGCCAGTTAAGTCAGACTCACCGCTGGCTTTGCCTGGATCACAACGACGGTACAACCAATCCCCCCAGGCTTCCCCGCACTTTGTCCGTTGTTGACCCCGACACATTCGCGACTATCTATCAACCCGTGTACGAGCGGGGCAGTGAAATAACCTTGTTCAGCGAAATTGTGCCCGGGCCGCCGGGTCAGGTGGCGTTGAGAATTCTGCCGGATGCGCAGCACCCGATAGAGCCTGGGTTATGGATTTATTCGAGCCCATTACTGCAATGACCGACAACATGCCTGAGCACAGATATTAAGACTTGGCGGGCCGACTTGGTTGATTATTTGACTATTTGAGTGCTTGACTATTTAAGTGCTTGTCTATTGTCGGCGCGGTGGTGATTCTGCATCTTCCCGACTGAAAACCCTGCAGTAACTATTTCAATTTTCGAAGTCAATTTTTTAGTAACCGGTCATTCTCAATCGGATTGAGCGACTGGCGTTGAGGCTTAAATCGGCCAGGGGCGAAATTAAGTTTGACCCGGTAACATCAATGAAAGTTCAAGTACACGGACGGCGATTTCCCTGCATTGGGCAGACCTAATGTCGGAATTTCCACCTAATGTGTGCCGTGGTGGATGGCGCGAGGGTGGCGGAACCCGGTCACGAGTGTCTCAATGTGTATTCTTTACATTGTCGCGCAACAACGCAATAAGCCTCAACAAGCGCCGGTGTTTCTTATTCGCTTGTCCAGACCAAATCAAGGCAGACAAAGGAAATCATGGATCCAGCCACCGCGTAATCGACACTCGCCCAAATTGTGACTGCAGTAATGGGTTTCACGGGAATAGTGGTCGGTTTCGATTCTCATCCAGTTATAGAGTGGTCTCGAGTTGCTCGAATTCGGCTAAAGGCCCTGCTGGCGTGTTCGGCTTTACTGTTGGTAATTTCGCTGATTCTTATGGTTTCTCTTTCGGTGAACTTATCCCCCGAAAATTTTACCGCCGTTTTCAGCACGGTCGCATTGATAGTTCTCGGCTGGTGGAATATTTCCTACGTTTGGTCAATCTCAGCACTACCGAAAGCCGAATTACTTTCAGCCGGTTGGGGTCTGAAGTTATTTCGGATCGTCGAGGGTTTGCTATTTATCTGGTTAGTCGCGCAATTTGTGAATCTTTTAGCCCTGAAACTCTTTTGGATTCCGTATTCGCTAGTTGTCGCGCAACTATGTGCGGGGATTGTTCAGTTCATTAGATTTGTCGTGAGCCGGAATCGACAATTGGTCTAACGTTTTCTTTCACAGTCCGAGCTGGTCTGGCCAATTTGAGACACGATCTGACGTGGGCCGAAACACATAAGGCGTTGGGCCAGTTTACCAACTTATGTCTCGTCACGAACACCGCGTGCTAACGTTCGCAACAGACCGGTTCGGGTCGTTCTTACCCATTCGCCGCAGCGCACCATGTCTGTCAGCAATCCGTTAACCGGTCATTTCAGAAGTGAATTTACGTTCCTCGCGAATGCGGACAATCGGCCATAAGCCGACCTTCTTGAATGTGGCACTTGCTTAGGTAATGCGTAATACTGGTGCCTTATCTGACGACCGAGGCGCAGATGTACTCTCCAAAGCATTTTGAAGAATCTGACCCCATCA
>JBAUID010000060.1:0-23889 GCA_049680625.1 Burkholderiaceae bacterium
ATGCACTGGGCTGCGATGGCCGCACCCAACCACCACAACAGTCGACTGCCGAGGTCTCCAACGCCGATCATGCGTCGAGTGCTGTCATAGATAAAGACACTCGCAGTGACGCCGAGGCAATTGGATAGCACTCCGGTCAGCGCCGCTGGCAGCACACCGTGTAGTGCAATAAGCAGCATTGCCCCGCCCATGCAGGCCTCAGCAATAGTGGCCGATTGAATGCCATCGGCGGACCCGCTGTGCAATCGCCGCGACGAATACAAAATCAGTGAACAAACGCCACAGATCATCGCACCGAAGAAGAAAACCGTTTCCATATCAAACATAAGGCGAATAAAGCCATAGAATGTCGGTGTTTCGAGGGTTCGGCAGACCAACGACAGGCGCCGTCAGACGGGCGTACTCAAGTTCGCCGAAACCCCCTTCTAGTCATTGGTAAGTCAGTATTGAAGTGAGGTTTCCTGATGTTTCGCATTCCCGTTTCTATTTCCGTTCCCATTCGCGTACCCGGCTACATTCTGAACCTGGGTGCGGCCGTGCTCACTGTATTGTTCAGCACAGGGCTACATGCAGCCCCAGAGGTTGTTGTCACGAATGCCTGGATACGAGCTACCGTGCCAGCTCAAAAAAGCACAGGTGCGTTCCTGACAATCGAGTCGTCCGAAACTGCCCGCCTTGTGGCAGCCAGCACCCCCGTTGCCCAGGTGACTGAATTACACGTGACGAAGTCAAGCGATGGCATCATGCGCATGCGGGCAACTCCAGCCGTTGAATTGCCTGCCAATCAGACTGTAGAGCTGGCCCCCGGGGGCACCCACGTCATGTTGATGGGGCTCAAGGCACAAGTCGCAGACGGCCAGTTTGTCCCTATGTCGCTGACGATCGAAGCTGGCGATGGCTCGCGCACCACGGTGCAGCTCCAGGTACCCGTGCGACCGATTACAACCAAATAGAGAAAACGGGGTCTTAAACCCCGCTTTTTCACTACTCCCGATACATCGGGGCAATAGATCAGAATGGAGGATTAAGAATCTGCCGCCAGTATCGGGTCAGATCCCGGCCACGCAACGATGCATTTTGCTGAGTGGTACCAGTTTGAATACTGACCAAGCCTTCGCGACCGGTCAGAATTCGATTGACACCATCAGCCCGCGTTTCGTAAGCCGAAACCAACTGATCCCCTTCATCGATTTTTCCGTCACCGTTGGTATCAAGAATCTGTCGCGACGAACTCGCTCCGAACAAGGCATTGATCAAGATGTTGTAGCCGTTCGAACCGGTTGGCTTACATGCTGATGCCTCACCACCGGTTGCAATCGTGTTGAAAAAAGCAAAACCACGGATCAGCTGCGCCGGAAAGACCACCCGCTGCCCTGGCGCCAAAGTCAGCGGCAGCTTCCAGCCCCGGTTCACCGAATAATCAATCGGCGTGGCCGAGCTTGTCCAGAATCGTGAACTCGAGCCCGTCAGCGCAGTGGCGCCAAAAGCCTGTGCAACAATTGTTCCTGGATTGGTGATTTCAAAACCGGCTGCACTGACGTCAGCGCCATCCACCTTATCCCACAAGCCGTACAGACTTTGCTCATCCACAGTCGCAAGGTCGGTTTCTTCATACAGGCGCCCTGTGCCGAAGATAACCAACTGGCCACCATCCGGATGCAGCACGTATTCTGGGGCTGTCGTGATTGCCTGGGTTGGGCCGGTTGTGTAGAACGGCGCGCCGCCAAAACCAACTTTCCAGGCGGACGGGTTGGCATCCTGCAAATCGAAGCGCCACAGGTTGCCTTCCAGATCACCGGCGTATGCCGCAACTACCTGGTTGTTGACATCTTTAACCAGGCGTACCCCACCTAAGCCATTAGTGGCTGCACCGGGAACGGGAATGATAATTTCGAGGTTGGTACCACCGGTTTCGATATCAACAATATACAACTTAGCTCCGGCACCACTATCGACACCATTGCCGAAAACAGCGGCCCAGGTACCGGCGGTATCCTTCAGTTTGCCAACACTTAGTGGTTGCAACACGTAACCCAGATCGGTATCGGTGTATTCCCACTGAATCGAATTGGCATTCAAGTTGGTCGTGTCGGTCACATCAATCGCAAACACCGATTTACCGCCAGCACCCAGGGTGCCCAACAGGTAATTGCGCCAATTGCCGTTGACAAAAGCATCACCTTCGCTCAACGGGCCGTCAACCATCATCTGGTGAACATAACCAGGTTGAGCTAACTTATACATATTAGGCAATACCGCATTGGGTATAAAAGAAAACACCTCATCGCCAGTATCCCCGGAAAAACCGTGGACCATGCCATCGTTCGAACCGACGAATAAAACCTGGGGGCGCGCTTTTTTGTTGGCCAGGAACGCACGGTACAAATTTCGTTCTGTGGCCGCGTCTGGCAGGAACTGGTATTGCTCATTCAGCAAGCCACCAATCAGTGCCGGCGTTGAATTGACGATGTCACCAATCAGAGAATCCGGGTCACGGGTTCTGAAGGCAGAGCCTTCGAACGTGCGGTCACCACGCAAAAAGTTAACCATGGCTTCGTCTGCCAATGGGCCCATCTGTGCCTGCAGCCCGGCGGGCATTGTATTCCAGTCAAAATCGACAGCACCGGTATTCACGCCAGTGCCCACGTAGATGGGGCGCTGTTTGAAGTCTGGATTGATTTGTGCCGCAGCCTTCCACAGCGTCGTCAGTGGTACACCTTTGTCATCCAGTTCAAGTGCCTGGACGTCACCCGACCATTTGCCAGTGCGATACGATGGAACAAATTTTCGGTTACCGGCTTCAAGCGATATTGACGATACGGACGAACCAGCCTCGGACGATTCCCGAGCAGCAATGGTTGCCAGGGTTTCACCCAGGCCTTCAGCAATTTCGGTTGGGCTGGTGGCGCTGAGGTACTTGCCACGCGAATTCACCGCAGCATGCCATAAGTCATCCAGGACGTTGTTAGTCCAGGTCTTGGTACCGTTGACAAGGTCCGGCAAATCCAGTTCGGGGTTCAGATTGCCAAAAACACCCAGGCCGATAGTGAACTGAACAACGTGTTGCCAGAAGGCTGGATTATCAGCATCCGGCGCAATGTCATTATCCAGGTCTGGACGCAGATCGCGGTTCCAGTAATACATGGCCACGTCGGCCAGCATCGATCCGTAATTGTCGGCGAACGGAGCAATCGGCGTATAGGTAAAGGTTTGGCCGCCTGGGCCCGAAATTGTTGGTCCCGCTGTGTTGTCGACGTTACTGTCTGCAGCGCCGGATGCCGGGTCACTGTTCCAGCCGCCGTCAGTCATAAGAATGTGATACGACTTGCGGCAAGCCAGGTGGGCGGTACTGTCCCCGGTACCGGGGTCATGCGACCATGGGCCGTCGTCGTCCGAACGCTCAAAATACTGGCCGACATCATCCATAGCTTTTCGAAGCGGCGTGCCACCGCTTGGACCGTTGGATGCGTGGAACTTGAGCCAGTCGAAAAAATCGATGCGATCGGTGCCGCTAAAAGTACGCACACCGCGCTCAATTGTCTGATGGGCAACACCGTCGACGTCATTGCTAGCAAAGCGATTATTAATTCGGCCGTAGCCAACCCGCATCGTGTCACCAAGTGGAGCAAAAGCCAGACTGGTGGCACCAATCGCCATCAGGTAGCGGTTACGGTAGTAGGTAAACCAGTTCGCAAAATTCTGGTATTCCTCTGTCTGGGTACACAGACGCTGGGCAGGATTGGCCACATCAGCCGGGCAATCCGCCCGCGCAACGCCAGCCACAAACGTAGCGAGATCAGCTACCCGAATCCGCGTGTAATTGGCGATGTTCATGTCATCACCACCATTGAACACGTAGTAAGTCGCTGGCGAATACTCTTCACCAACGACGTTGTCACACAGGCCCTGGGGTACTGCGGCGGTAGGATGTTCGTAGCAAAACTCATCGCTGACTGTCTGAATACCAACCAGATTGGCCGTGGCAGACAAAGGGTCTACCGGATCAAGTGGCGCCGCTGCCGGGTTCGCATTGGGCATGCTGGTGCCGTCTCCGTTGGCCCAGGGACGATATAAAACAGCAGGGTTATAGTAAATTGTGTTTATTGCCGACGAACGCCATCTGGCTGAGTACAAATCGCCGTCACGGGTTGATACAGTAGTGCCTCGTGTGTATTCCGAATCCAAGTCTTCTTCGAGGGCATATCCAATATCGTAGCAATCCCAGTAGATACACTTCAGATTAAAGCCTCCACCGCCATCAGGGACGTAGGTTTCCTGGTGCCCAGCCCGGCCCATACTACCAAGGCGCATTGAACCCGAGTCATCCAGGGTGAACACCAGGTTTGGCACCGGGCCACTGGCGTCACGGGTCAGCAATGGCAGTTGCGATGGCGGACCTGCAAATGCAGCAGAAGCCAGTACAAGGCTAGTAGCAATCGTGACAAGAATTGGAGTTCTAGACATATTCAGAATCCGACTTAAGAGAGGCGTGATCGAGGAGTTTTAACGCCAGCAACGGGCAACTTCCATATCGTTGGCGGCCAGACTGGCGGTGCGACGCCCGGTATTGCTGATGCTCAGGTTGCCGCAACCATCATCACCTTGCAGGGCTGTTGCCGATGCCTGGAGGATGTAGGAAGTGGGCGTCAAGCCACCGCCGGTAAAGTTGATTGTGTATTTGGCATCACCCAGGCTTGGGGTTTGCAGCAAACCGGCCGGCAACGCTACCGGGGTACCATCCAGGCGCTGATCGTAGGCGTTATTCATTACGTAAAAGCGCTGCATAAACTGGCTGGCCTCGAGCAATGCCGATTTGGCTTCGGCCCGTGACGCTTTTTGTACGTATCGACCATAACTTGGCAGCGCAATAGCCGCCAGTATTGCAATCACGACAAGGGTGATCATCAGCTCGATAAGGGTGAATCCTTTGCTTGTGGTTTTCATACTGCTTCCAAGTTCATTGAGTTGTGTTGGCAACGACGGCCTTTAGTTCGGCGGATTGAGCAATTGTCTCCAGGAACGTTCTAACGAACGGCCATCAATATTTCCCGTCGTCTGACCAAAAGCGCGCTGGAATGAGACCTTACCGCCGGTGCCGAGCATGATCCGGTCGATACCGTCAGCTGCCGTCTGGTACCCGGCCGTAACCAAGTCATTGATGTCGACATCAAGAGACCCATCGGTATCAAAGATCGGTTTGGCGGGTGAGCCGCCAGTGAGCGCATTGATCAGCACGTTGAAGCCAATCGCTTTGCTGTCGTCGCAGGCCTGCCCGGTTGCCGCGCCTGGCGCCACGGTATTGAACAATACATAACCGCGAACCAGCTGCGGTGGATAGACTGAACGTTGGGTACCCGTTGTACCAAGAGTCAGAGGCAGCTTCCAGCCACGTACTGCTGTCCAGTCCAGCGCACCCGTGTTTTGCATCTGAATATAGTCAGTGCCGTTCAGTTGTACGGTTGGCCCAAACGCTTGATTGTGCAATGGAGCGCCCGGAGGCAATGGGCTACTGGTGTTAGATGCAAGGGTCGCCGGTGCCGGGTCCCAGATGCCGTAGAGTGCCTGTTGGTTGGCATCCGTAAGATCCGCATCCTCATACAATCGGCCGGTACCCATGATGATCAGTTGCCCACCTTTGGGATGGGTAATATATTCGGGCTGTCCGGTTATCGACTGGTTGTCCCCACCATGGGTCGTGAATAACGGGCTACCGTTAAAGCCAACCTTCCATTGCGCCGGGTTGGTTGACTGCAGATCGAATCGCCACAGATTACCGCGCCGGTCACCGGCATAAGCAGCGACGACAACGTTATCAAGATTCTTAACCAGCCGAACCCCACCGAGCCCGTTGTTGCCTCCGACGCTCGTATTGATTGGTTGGGGGGTAATTAAATTCCCGGTAAACAGGTTGACGATGAATAACTTGGCACGACCATTGTCTGAGTCGTAACCGTTGCCAAAAAACGCTGCCCAATCACCATTGGGTAACACCCCAACTGACACCGGCGACATGACGTATCCCAGGTCTGGATGGGTGAACTCCCACTGCACACTGGACGGCCCGAGATTTGACGTATCGGTGACGTCCATCGCAAACACAGCGCGCCCGCCGGCACCCAATGAGCTGAGCAAGTAGTTTTTCCACTGACCGGTCGGGCTAAAGGCGTCGGCTTCAGTAATAGGACCGTCGACCATGAACTTGTGGCTGTAAGCCAATTGACTTGGTTCGTGCAATTTTGGTAGAACGGTATTGGGAATAAACGCAAAAGTTTCAACCCCGTCCGTTGCGCGAAAAGCGTGCAACATACCGTCGTTGCCGCCAACAAAGAGCACGGGTGTCCGTTGATTTTTTTTCCACTCAACAAAACTCTTGTAACCCGAGGCACCCGGAATATTGCTCGGTAAAAAGTTGTACTGTTCATCCGTCAGACCACCAATCAGGGTCGGCAGCGAGTTGACCATATCGCCCAGTACCGAATCAGGATCACGAACCCGGAACTGCGCCCCCTCAAGGCTGCGATCGCCGCGAATATAGGCCACCATGTCAGCATCCATCAGCGGGCTCATCTGCGCTTTCACGCCTGGCGGCATTGTCGCCCAGTTAAAAGGCACTGGGCTTGATGATCCGCCCTGACCGACGTGGATATTGCGACTGGCGGGCAGCGGCAAAACATCAGAAGCCCGCCACAGATCGGCAATCGCAACCCCGTTGTTGTCCAAACGCTTGGCCTGGACGTCACCAGACCAGCTACCACTTTTATACGTTGGAATGTACTTGGCACTCGTGGTCTCCAGCGTGATACTACTGACCGCAGAGCCACCTTCAGCGGACTCACGCTCGCTGATCGATTGCAGGATGCCGCCAAGCGCGGTTGCAAACTGGTCGGGGTTTGATGCGCTCAAAAACCGACCGCGCGAGTTAATCGCCGCATGCCACATGTCATCAATCTTGCCCGGATTGGTCCAGATATTTGTCCACGCGGTCGCGCCGGATGTCAGCCCGGGCAAATCGGTAGCCGGATCGAGCGCGCCACCGACCCCAAGGCCGACGGTAAACTGCACCAGGTTCTGCCAGAATGCGGGATTGTCGACGTCGGGTCGAACGCGATTGACTAGATCCGGCCGCAGATCTCGATTCCAGTAATACATGGCAATATCGGCCAGCGAATCCCCCTGGTCGGACTTAAACGGTGGCACTGGCAGATACTGGTAGCTTTGCGCCCCTGGCCCCAGAATATTCGGACCGTTTTGATTGTCGACGTTTGCGCTAGCCTGCCATGTCGGCGCTGACGGACCGTTCCAGTAGCCGTCCGACATGATGATGTGATACGACTTCCGGCAGGCCAGATGCGCGGTGTTGTCATTGGTACCCGGGGTTTCTCCCCAAGGGCCGCGGTTATCCGCCCGCATGAAATACTGCCCCACGCCGTCCATCGAATAACGCAGCGGCGTGCCGCCGTTACCAATTCGGGCGTGTAACCAGTTGAAGTAGTTCTGGCGGTCGGAACCGGAGAATGTTCGTACCCCACGCTCGACACTGCGGGTTGATACACCATCTACGGTTGACGACCCTTTATTTATTCGACCGTAACCAACCCGCAGACCATCCCCTTGTTCTGAGAATGCACGACTCGTGGCCGCAATCGAGGTTGACACCCGGCGGCGGTAATAGGTGAACCAGTTCGCGAAGTTCTGCAACTCTTGTTGCTGGGTACAGATATTTTCGGCACTGTTCAACGGATTGACCGGGCAATCCGACCGCGAGTTCGGGCGTACAAAAGTTGCGAAGTCAATAATGCGAACCCGGGTGAAATTATTGCTGTTCCACACCCCGTTTCCGTTGTAATCGTAGTAAGTCGCCGGCGCGTAGTTCAGCGTTCGATTGCTGCAGTTGTACCACGTACACCATCTGGCCCATACGTTCGATGAACCACTCAGATTGGCCGACCCGAGCCAGGTGTAGAGCGGTTCGATAAATGCGTTGTTTGGATTGCTGTCCGGCATGAAGCTGCCGTCAGAATTTGCCCACGGCAGATATCGGATAGTCGGGTCGTAGTAAACCCGATTGATTGCTGACGAACGATAGCGTCCGCCGGCCAGATCGTTAAATTCGGTAGCAATAAAGCGACTACGTGAGAACGGCCACGAATTGTTCTCAGCCGGATCAAAACCCATACGATAAACATCGGTGCCCAGTAATCCACCCCACATATCGTCCGGCATGAACTGCCAGTCCATAGAACCGGAATCATCTATCGTATAGATGACGTTTGGCCTACCCTCGTTGCCATCGCGGGACAACAATGGAAACTGAGACGGTGTTGCAACAGCCGCAGCCGACCCAAAACTCAATACAAGACCAAATATGTAAGGGAGATGTCGATTCATATTCTTTTGTCCGAAATGAGGTGTCGTTTTCAGGGAGATATTCACGGTGTCCATCGAATGGTTGACTGCAGCCAGACTTCAGACCCGGCAACCAACTGGTTACCGTTGGCAACGTAATCCGGCGAAAAACCCCGTGCCGTAATCAGAAAGGCGACTTCGTCGATGGCACCCGCCATCGGCCGCAGTTCCATCTGTTCGACCAGGCATTGCGGAACCTGTCCGTAGGTAACGTCTGAATTGGCTGAATTCACAATGGCACCAGGCAGATCAAGCGCCAGCTGGCCGCCGCCCTGCCAGTTATTGATATCGTTCCAACCAATCGGTGCGTCGGTATTAATAGCTGGTAACGGCTGAATGGGAACTGCTGGCGGATCTTGCTGGACGCCGCGTTCACAGAATCGCAAGGCCATCTCAGCCGCTTGAACAGCCAGTTGATTGGTCCGGGTGTTATTGGCAATCATGCTGCCAAACATGCCGGACTGAATCGCGGTCACCGAACTCAGTCCAATGACAACCAGCAGGATCAGCGACACAGCAAGCGCAACCCCATGCTGACGATGAGGGCGCGGACGGGTCATGGTGCAAATCGGCTTCATGGCAAAGTCCTGTTGCGCAGTGACACGGTAGTAGTCACTGCAATGCGCAAACGTCGATCTGGAGGCACAACAACGTTGCCGGTGCAATCGGTATACGGGGTCGGCTCATTGGCAACGCCATCGTTGGTGCGCAACTGCATACAAATCCACACGGCGCTGATCCGGTTCCAGCGGGTCATGACGTCTTCCGCCGCAAAGTTGATGTCCAGCTGGTCGGCGGTCAGATAGTTCGAAACGCGTCCCGCGAACACCGTATTGCCCCATTCGGTGACTGACGTATTCGATATGCCATACGTCAACCGCATGTCTTCGACATTCTCGATCAGGGTTTGCGGCGCATTAAATCCGTTAAGTCCACCATTGCCGGCGCAGGCCAGTTCAGGCTCGCCATTGGCACCGTTACGGATAAAGAACCGGTTCTCTGCAACAAAGAAGTTGCCTGTAAACGGGGAAACCTGGGGGGGCAGATCCTGACCAAGGCAGTCACTGGGAATACCGTTAATTGCCAGGGTGTTGGCCAGATCTGCCTCGTAGGCAACCGAAAACATGTTGGGCTGGTTGGCAGCACCACAAATTATGTTTTGCATCGGCGCGGTCAGATCGTTAATCGCGCCGTCACAACCTCGCATTGGTGCGCCGGTGTAGTTCGATGACGCCGTACCAGGGGTGGTGTTGATTCGCGGCGTACTAAAGCCAGCCATGCGCACATGGTCCGCCACCAGATTCAGTGCAATCTGGGCGTCCTCGCTGAGTTTGCCCAGATTGTCCTGGGTTCGGGACGATACACTGGTACTGACCACGGTTCTCATTACCGTGCCCAACACCATCAAACCGATCACCATGCCGATCATTATTTCAACCAGGGTGCGACCGTGCTGGTGCCTCAGCGCCGTCCGGGCAACCCGGCGCTCGCGTCTCATTGCTGTGTTATTCATAGTGCAAACCTAAAATGCATGCAGCGCACGCCAGCTGGAACCACCCCGAGTGGGTCGGGGCAATCGCCGCCAACCTGCGCTTCATCTCCGGCATCAGGGTCTTGCCAGATCACCCATAAATCCACCGGTTGCGTGGTGCCAACCAATGCATCGCTCAGGGCAAACAGACTGCCACCAGGCAAAGCGAGACGAGCGTTGTTGCGCCACAGCGCAATATCCTGGGCAGCCATTTCCAATTCAGTGCAATTATTCGCGATGGCACATCCGGGAATCGCCAGCGGGCCCGCCAGTGGTGCATAAGCCTGAGCAAAGTCGTAAGTGCCACGCAGTGCTTCGTCAGAATTGCCGCGCGCCCGGTCAATGTAGTCAGTGGCCAGCTGCGTCGCTACGGTACGAAACTGTGCCATCTTGCCGAACTGCAGTGACTCGGCCTGCAAGCCGACATAGGCGAGCATGCCAACCGACAGAACCATAATGGCAACCACGACCTCGATCAGGCTAGAGCCCTTCTGGGTAGCTGCCCGGCCTAACCGGCAATGTTTCCTAAACGGCTTCATCAGCAGGCCTCGTTGAATTTGATGACGCGGCTGCTGCCAGCAGCTGTCTGGCACAGACGACGGGAAAAGTGTGCAGCCTGAGGTGCAGTGGCATTGACCGGCTGAAAAACAAACTCCCGTTGCCCGCCAACGGCGACGCCGTTCGGAAAGAAATTGACGGCAACACCAGCACCATTGCTGAGAATTGAACCGTTATCAGAAAACGCATTCTGGATTCGGATGACTTGGTCCAGCCCGGCATCAATCACGTTGGGCACACCACGGTCAGAAAAAACAACCCAACCCGTCTCCCATTGATTGCCAGCTGAGCAGGTTGGAACCGCGGCATTGGCGGTAGTCGTAGGGCACACAGTCACCCGGGTACCACGCTTCACCGCCTCGGTTCTGGCCAGCCGCATAGCGCCGGACAAGGCGCTGACTTTCGCGCGAACTGCTCGCCCAGCCGCGTAGTCGCTGAGCTGAGGCAATCCGACTGCGAGCAAAATGCCGGCAACCGTCATGGCGATGAGTGCTTCGACCAGGGTGAATCCGCGCTGACGAGCCGTGCGCTGATGCATTCGATTACGCGTAAATTGTTGAGAGTTCACTTCAGAGTCCTTTTTGCTCTTTCTAGGATAAGCAGGGCACAGACCGCCTACAATAGAGCTAGCCCCCTGCTAACCAACCGGATCGACCGCCTATCAGTCGATGCTCAGAGGGCTCGATTTCCGGCAAAAAAAACTGTGACAAATCGCACAAATCACAGCCCGCCCGGTTCCCCGCGAGGGTGACAAAGCGCAGCAGATACGGGCACCAAGACCGGTCCGGGCGGTGCCGGGAAATCCGCAAAACCTGGTCCCGCCAGTCAACCGACTGGCCACAGCCATAAGCACTAGTCAACAAACGATAGGAACAACGATTGAAAAAGCGGATGAAATCATCAGTAAACTTGTCTGAACTCACCACCATTCAATCAAGCCATTGTGCTGATGATCGGATGGGATGGCTGCCTGCGCTCAACGGGTTCCGACTACTGCGTAAATTGCCAGGCTGAATGGCGCCAACATTAATAACAGGGCAAAAACAAATGACACAGATACCGGCGGGTGCACGCACCCGACTGCTGATCATCGCTGTACTGATTAGTTGCGCCGCCTGCGTCGGACGCGATGTTGCGGACAACGCACCGGTAGATTCAACCGCCGGTGGGTCACCAGGGGCTACCCGCGCCGGTTCGGAGTTTGAAATCCAGGTTCAGCGCCTGGCGGATGGTGATTCGTTCACAGCCGTTGATCGCAATGGTCGGCAACTGAAAGTACGGCTTGCCGCGATCGACTCACCGGAGCGTCAGCAAGCCGGCGGTCGTGAAGCCACCGACTTTCTCGAGCAATTGAGCCGCGGGCGCTGGTTACGCTTGCAGGTAAGGAAGGTCGATCGTTACGGACGCCTGGTGGGCAAAATCCTGATAAACGGCGAAGATGCCGGCCTGGCCATGGTTGAGGCCGGACTTGCCTGGCATTTCAAACGTTACGAAGGCGAGCAGCCACGCGCCGAGCGGCTTGCGTTTCGAGCAGCCCAGGAACGGGCGCGTAACGCGGGAAAAGGGATTTGGCATCATCCGAACCCCAGACCGCCGTGGGAATGGCGACGCGAACAACAGAGTAAGCGCGAATTGAAATCAGGCGAAAAGGCAAATTAGCCCGGCCAACCCCTTCAGCTTCAGGTTCACTTAACTGCCTCGCTGCCGGACACTTTCATAAAGCACAACCCCGGCAGCTACGGAAACATTCAAACTATCGACAACACCGCGCATTGGTATATTGACCAACAAGTCGCAACGCTCGCGAGTCAACCGGCGCAGGCCCCGCCCTTCAGCCCCAAGCACCCAGGCCACCGATTCGGGGATCTCGGCTTCGTACAGAGAAGTTGGTGCATCGTCGGATGTCCCGACTGTCCAGATTCCTGCCTCGTTGAGTGCATCCATGGCACGCGACAGGTTGGTGACCATTACATAGGGAATACTCTCCGCTGCACCACTGGCTGTTTGTACGGCAGCGTCAGTCAACGTACACGCATGGTCTTTAGGCGCAATCACTGCCTGCGCCCCCGCACCGTCAGCCGCCCGCAGGCACGCGCCTAAGTTTCGCGGGTCGGTTACCCCGTCCAGAACCAGCAGTAATGCCGGCTTGTCGATATCTGCCAATAATTCGTCCAGGCCCATCGGCAGGAAATCGGCTTCGGCAAACGCCACCACGCCCTGATGACGTTTGTGTCGGCAAATGCTGTCAAGTCGTGCGCCATCAACGAACTTGGCCCGGATACCCGCCTGGCTCGCCTGTGCCTTCATGTCAGCCATACGCGCATCCATACGCGACTGATCGAGGTACAGCTCGGTGACCGTATCGGGAGCCCGGCGCAAACGGCTCATAACAACGTGAAATCCGTGTAACAACATATCAGCGTCCCAGCCCCACCCAAATTCTCAACAGATTCATCGCTTTGCCCGTCTTGTCGACGTCGATTTTTTCGATTTTGCGTTTCCTTTTGCTTTGCCGGCTGGTTTTGACTTAACCGTTTTTGACTGACCCGCGTTCGACTTACCCGGCTTTGCCTTGCCAGGCTTAACCCGAGCCTTCAAACGCTCTGCCCTTGCCTTACGAACTTTATCAGTTGGTGCTGATGCCGCTTTTCGGCTTTTTTGCGGTCGCGACGCACTATCGGGTTTGCCCTGTGTTTTTCTGTCTGAGGCCGCGCCGACTCCGACACCGGCGGCAAGACGAAACTCGATCCGTCTGGCCTCAAGGTCAACCCGGGAAACCTGAACCCGAATCGGGTCAGTCAGACGAAATCGCATGCCGGTGCGTTCGCCGAGCAATGCATGGCCGACCTCGTTAAACTGAAAATATTCGCTGCCTAGTTCCGAGACGTGCACCATGCCTTCAACATGTAATGCATCCAGCGTGACAAACACACCAAATGGTGCCACACCGGTAATCAGCCCCGGGTATTCTTCGCCCACGCGATCGCGCATGAACTGACACTTCAACCATGCTTCAACATCACGCGACGCATCATCTGCCCGCCGTTCATTTGTCGAGCACAGCACACCCAGCGCTGTCCATACTTGTTTGACCGCAAAGGCGTCAGCGGTTGAGCCGTTAACAGTACCAGGTTCGCCGTTTTCAGCGTCGGCCGCGGCATTGGCAAACTCAGCATCTGCGAACTCCGGTTGACTCGAAATCGCCGGATTCGTCGGAACATACTTCTTTCCGTCAAGACATGCCTTGATTACCCGGTGCACCAGCAAGTCGGGGTAGCGACGAATGGGTGACGTAAAGTGGGTATAAGCATCGTAAGCAAGCCCAAAATGGCCTGCATTGTCCGGCGTGTACACCGCTTGCTGCATTGAGCGCAGCATCATGGTTTGCAACAAGTCAGAATCCGGCCGTCCCTTGATTTTCCGGGACAACGCGCCATAATCTTTTGGCGACGGATCGGTACCGCCGGTCATGGAAAGTCCGCTGGTCTTCAGGAATGACTTTAGCTGCGCCAGTTTTTCCTGAGTCGGGCCTTCATGCACGCGATACAAACCGGCGTGTTTTTTTCGTTGTATAAAATCTGCCGCGCATACGTTGGCAGCCAACATACACTCTTCGATTATCCGGTGGGCATCGTTTCGAACTGTTGGAACAATGCGCTCAATTCGTCCGGCGCTATCACATTCGATTCGGGTTTCTACCGTTTCGAATTCAAGCGCCCCTCGCTCATTGCGGGCCTGGGCAAACACGCGATACAAGTCGTTCAGACTAACCAGGCGCTCTTCAAGCTGCGCCCCGTCAAGCTGACATTCCGACTCCCGGGCTACCCTGTCAGACGGCGAATGACCGGACAAAACACTCCAGACCGCGTCATAAGTGAGACGGGCCGAAGAATACATTACGGCTTTGTAGAACTGATAGGCCTTGACCTTCCCTTTAAGGGTCACAACCATGTCACAGACCAGCACCAGACGATCAGTCAGCGGATTCAGTGAGCACAATCCGTTTGACAGTTTCTCCGGCAGCATCGGAATAACCCGGCGTGGAAAGTACACGGAGGTTGTTCTGGCGGTAGCGCTGTTATCGAGCGGCTCACCCGGTCGCACGTAGTGCGAGACGTCGGCAATCGCAACCAGCAAGCGGTAACCCGTCTGACGCGCTCGTTTGCCGGTTCCATAGATTGGCTCACAATAAACGGCATCGTCAAAATCCCGCGCATCGGCGCCGTCAATAGTCACCAGGGCAATATCGCGAAGGTCGACCCGTCCCAGGATGTCGGCATCCTGTACTTCATCAGCGAGGCTATCGGCTTGCGCCAGGGTGGCGTTGTCGAACACATGCGGGACGTCAAACTTGCGAACCGCAATTTCAATCTCCATGCCGGAGTCGCCAATATCCCCCAAAACCTCAACCACGTGACCAATCGGCTGGGTATTGCGGGTGGGCGGATCAATGACTTCGCAAGTCACCACCTGGCCATGGACTGCCCCGTTGATCTTGGACGGCGGGATAAGAATGTCGTGTTTGATGCGCTGATCTTCCGGCACCACCAGATGCACTCCACGCTCATTCAAAAAGCGGCCAACAATATGCCGATTGACCCTTTCGGTGACTTCAACTATCGCCCCTTCAGGGCGGCCGCGGCTGTCCTGGCCGGCCTGTTTCACTAACACCCGGTCGCCATGCATCACTTTTTGCATCTGGCGTGCGGGTAAGAACAAGTCTGGACCACCTTCATCGCGACGCACAAAACCGAAGCCATCACGATGACCTATCACTCGTCCGGCGATAAAGTCCAGCTTGCTGGCCAGAAGCAACACCCCTTTACGATTTGGCAAAAGCTGGCCGTCGCGTTCCATGGCAGCCAGTCGCTTGTCGAGAATATTGCGCTGGTTGGTCTCAGAGACATCCAGTGCGCTGGCGAGCGCATCCGGACGCATCGGGTCACCGGCATCACGTAACACCTTAAGTATCTTCTCGCGGGTAGGAACTATCCAGTCCTGGGTCATTGGTACACCACGGGGACATTGAGGTCCGAAAGGCAAAACACACGAAAAACACAACGTCCATTTGACAAAAGACTGGCCAGCATTAAAAATCGCCCCTCAGTGTTGATTTTGATGCTCGTACCGGTCTCCGAATCCGGACGAAAAAAGAGAACCTCAAAAAGCTCTCTTTGCCGAGCAGGAATTGACCGCTGAATTGCCCAGATGGCGGAATTGGTAGACGCGCTGCGTTCAGGTCGCAGTGTCAGTAATGACGTGGAGGTTCGAGTCCTCTTCTGGGCACCAGAGTTCCAAGTGCGACAGCACAAACCCAAGATTTTTTTGATTGGTGAGACGCAACGCATGCGTTGCGCGAGGACTCGAAGGGTCTGGCCTGCCAGCCAGACCGGGCCGGCGGAACGTGGGCGAGTCCTCTTCTGGGCACCAGAGTTCCAAGTGCGACAGCACACACCCAAGATTCGTTCGATTGGCATGACGCAACGCATGCGTAGTTTCAACACTATCCCCAACGGCTCTTTAAGTCCTCAGGCCGAATCTGATCGTACTCTTCAAACGGTTGATGTATCCACGGATTCGTCGGCAACACCTCGAGCTCAAAATCGGGCTTAACAACCGACGTTCCCTTGCGCCAGATTACTGCTGAGCGCATTTCTGTCACCAGTGGATACCGTTGCTGAAGTTCTGGAATTACCTGTTCAAGGGTTGCCCCTGAGTCTGCGAGGTCATCGACCAGGAGCCAGCGCCCTGGAGGCAATGGCTGGGCGCTGCTCAATTGCTCGGAAATCACCAGGTGGCTGCGTGTTGTGCCAGCATTGTCCCGATAAGAGCTGGTAAACAACACTCCAAGCGGCTTGCGAAAAATACGCGAAAAAACATCACCGACCCGCAGCCCCCCACGAGCCAGGCATATGATCGCGTCAAATTCCCAGCCCGAATCAAAAACTTTGACAACCAGTTTCTCGATGAGGCGATTGTATTCGTCCCAGGAGACATACAGGTCTTTCATTGAATCGGGTCCGTAAACGGATTGGCCAGTTCGATCGTATGGTCACGGTCTGGCCCGGTTGAGACGATGGCAATCGGAATTTCAGTTAATTCGGAAATGCGGTCCAGATAACGTCTCGCGTTGGGGGGCAGCCTGTCATATTTGGTAACCCCAAAGGTTGTCTCGGACCAGCCGGGAAGCGTTTCATAGATGGGCTCACAACCAGCAACCGCATCAGCACCAAATGGCAGGATATTCAGTTCTCCCTGGCTGGTCTTGTAACCAACGCAAATCCGGACTTCCTCCAGACCGTCCAGAACATCTAGCTTGGTTACACACATGCCAGTCATACCGCTTAACTGCCTGGCCCGTCGCATCGCCGGTACGTCAAACCAGCCACAGCGGCGAGGACGCCCGGTCACCGAGCCAAACTCGTTGCCTCGTTTAGCCAGGCCAGCACCAATATCGTCGTGAAGTTCGGTTGGGAATGGGCCGGCACCAACTCGGGTTGTATATGCTTTGACAATGCCCAGAACGTATTGCAGCGCCTGCGGGCCCACACCGGCACCAGAGGTTGCCGCCCCGGCCAGGCAGTTTGAACTGGTGACATACGGGTAGGTACCGTGATCAACATCAAGCAGCGCCCCTTGCGCACCCTCGAACAAATAGCATTCACCGCGTGCCATTCCCTCGGCCAGCAGGTTTGGGACATCAGCAGCCATTGGCTGAATGCGCTCGCCAAGGACAAGCGCATCATCAACGACTTTGTTCGGGTCAAGCGGCTTGGCTCCGAGGTATTTCTCAAGTACAAAGTTGTGCAAATCAAGAACTTGTTCCACCCGTGAGCGAAAAGTTTCCGGGTACGACAAATCGCGAATCCGCAAGGCGCGCCGCGCTACCTTGTCTTCGTAAGCCGGCCCAATACCGCGACCCGTTGTTCCAATAGCACTTTCCCCGCGCTGTTGTTCGCGGGCCTGGTCCAGGGCAATGTGATACGGCAGGATTAACGGACAAGCTTCACTAATGCGTAAGCGACGTGACACTTCAACGCCGGCTTGCTCAAGTTCATCAATTTCGCTGAGCAGGGCTTCGGGTGAGACAACTACGCCGTTGCCGATGTAGCAAATGGTTCGCTCACGCAAAATACCCGAGGGAATCAGGCGTAGCACTTGTTTTCGGTTTCCAATAACCAGCGTATGTCCGGCATTGTGCCCACCCTGGAAGCGAACGACGCCGTTAACCGACTCAGTCAACCAGTCAACTATTTTCCCTTTTCCTTCGTCACCCCACTGCGAGCCGACGACGACGACATTTCTTTTCATTACGTATAAGCCATCTGACGATTAAATATCAACCAAAATCCATTGTTTGTCGCGCAGGGTCAGTTCGCGATCACATGCAAATTCATCCTGCTCTTGTTCATGGCCGGGAAAAATCTGAACAACAATCTCGCCCTGGTCACGCAGCCGTGCGACGGCCGCCCGCAAACCGGGATCATCAGACCACGGTGCCCGCACGGCACAACGCTGACCGGCATCGACCTGATTGTGCGCCCCGTTACCCAGAGCCGCCAACAGGCGCAACTCCAGTGAAAACCCGGCCGCCGCCCGATCACGCCCAAATGCCTTGCCAACGCCATCATAACGGCCGCCACGGGCCAGGGCCTGACCGTGGGCATCAACCCCGTTTGCCGGACTGGCAAACGCAGTAAAACAGACCCCGGTGTAGTAGTGATAACCCTGCAGATCAGCCAGGTCGATGGCCAGGCTAACTCCGGGGTGACGCTCCCAGAGTGACGAGGCAATCACCGCGCGCAAGCGGGCCAAAGCGTCATCAATCGCCGGGTCAGCCGGCAAAACTGCCACCGCCTGGTCAACTACGCCCACGTCGCCCTGAGCCACAGGTCCGTACAATGTGGTCAGTGATGTCATGGCGCTGACTATCGGCGCAGGCCAGCCGGCTAGCAAGACGCGTAAGCCTGCCTGGTCTTTTTGCACCAGTAGCTGATAGACCATGTCGATATCAACCGCCTCATACGGCTCGGGACAGCGACGGCGCATGGTGTCCAGCACTGCCGGCACAATTGCGGCGTGCCCCATATCAATACGAATCTGAGTAACACCAGCCGCCTGAAGCGACTCAATCATCAAGTCGATCACTTCAAGTTCGGCTTCAATACCGCCATGGCCAAATAGTTCTGCCCCCACTTGAAATGGCTCTCGAGTGGCCAGTGCACTGGCCGGCCGGGTGTGCAGCACAGGACCGGCGTAACACAGGCGCGACACGCCGGTACGATTGAGATTATGTGCGTCGATTCGGGCGGCCTGAGGGGTCATGTCTGCGCGAATGCCAAGCGTTTTCCCAGACAACTGATCAACCGTCTGGAAGGTTCGCATCGCCAATTGGCTACCCGAACCGGTCAACAGTGAGTCAAGGTGTTCGATCAGTGGCGGTGCAATAAGCTCATAACCGTAAATACGATATAAATCGAGTAACTGGCGGCGCAGTTCTTCAATCCGGCGAGCCTCTGATGGCAACGCATCAGACAGGTTTTCAGGAAGTAGCCAGTTTGGCATGTGTCAGGGCCGGCAAGGCCAATCAGAGCAGAATCAGAACAGAATCAAGAGTGCGCCAAGCACCAGCGCACCCAAACCAATAAATCGTATCTGCCCGTCTTTGAGCTGCAATACCTGGGTGAAAAGCTCACGCCAGCGTGACGGGGCAACAAAGGGCAAGAGCCCTTCAACAATAAGGACCAAACCCAGGGCGGTCATCAGAACTTCAACTGTCACTGGGACGGACCATTAAGTTCTACTTAGGTGCGGCGGGAGCCCCTTTACCATCACGGAAGAACTTGAAGAAATCCGATGACGGGTCAAGCACTAACATGTCTGAGCGCTCTTTGAACGCTCCGCGATACGCTTCCAAGGAGCGGTAGAACTCAGCAAATTCGGGGTTCCGTCCGTAAGCATCAGCATACGCTTTGGCGGCCAGTGCATCACCGTCACCTTTAATTCGCTGGGAATCACGATAGGCTTCAGCCAGCACCACCTCGCGCTGCCGGTCGGCATCAGCCTCAATGATGTTTTTTTCTTCCCGACCGGTTGCGCGGCGTTCGTCGGCCACCTCTTTACGCTCGGTTTTCATCCGCTCAAAAACGGTTGCCTGCACGCTCTCTTCGAAGTCAACCCGTTTGAGCCGCACGTCAATGACGTCAACCCCGATGGTTTCAGAGTCGGCATCAACCTGGGTACGAACCAGATTCATCAACTTGCCACGTTCGACAGAGATAACGTCGTCAACCTTGAGCTTGGCGACTTCGGTTTGCAACGCGTCACGCAGGCTTCTCAAAATTCGGTCGGTTGCTTCACTTTCACGCCCGCGTACTGATCGGATATATTTAATCGGATCGGCAATGCGCCACTTTACGTAGTAGTCAAGAACCAGGTTCAACTTTTCAGCCGTCACAAAGCGATCGGTGTCAGCAGTATCAATGGTCAGGATACGTTTGTCGTGATACTCAACATTCTGCAGCGGTGCCGGGGCCTTCCAGTACAGTCCCGGTTTGTCGATAACCTCAACAATTTCGCCCAGGGCGTAACGAACCGCGAACTGGCGCTGATCGACAACAAACAACATTGACGACAACAACATCATGACCAGGCCGACAACGATGGCAACAAGAATTAGTCGATTCATATTATTTACCGAAAGGATTCACGGCCGCGGCCGCCGCGCAGGCTATCGCGGTCACGGGCAGTGCTGGACGGGCCGCGCTTATCGCCATTATTCAGGGTTGTTGGCGTCACCGGCGCGACCGGCGCCGTGCTAGCTGCTGGTTGCTGGCCTTGCTGCAGAATTTTGTCCAAAGGCAGGTACATCATGTTGTTTGAAGAACTCGAATCGATATAGACCTTGCTGGTGCGGGACATGATCTCCTGCATCGTTTCAAGATAAAGGCGGTCGCGGGTCACTTTTGGTGCCTTCGAATACTCGGTAAGCAATTTGGAGAATCGATCCGAATCACCCTCAGCCTCGGCAACAACCGCGGCCCGATAACCCTCGGCCTCTTGCTTCATGCGCTCGGCATCACCACGGGCCACCGGAATCACCCGGTTGCGATAGGCTCGGCCTTCATTAATCAACCGCTGACGATCCTGTCCGGCTTTGTTGGCGTCCTCGAACGCATTTTGAACCTGCTCCGGTGGCTGAACCTGCTGAACTGTGACGTCAACCAGTGACACACCAGCACCACCAGCGCCCCCCGTGCCATCCGGCTCGGTCAAGCCTTCCAGCCCGTAACGATCCAGAATCGACTGGGCCAGATCACCGGCCTCTTTGGCAACCAGCTCTTTTTCTTCGAACAGTACGCGATCGATCAGGCTTCGACCGACAACTTCGCGCATTGCCGCTTCACCGGCCTGGCGAACGATTTCTTCCGGCTCCAGGCCCATGCGATTGTTGAACAAGAAGGCTTTGGCATTGCCTACCCGGTACTGCATCGCAAACTGCATGTCGACAATGCTCAGGTCGCTGGTCAGCATTAATGATTCGCGCAGGTTCTTGTTACGAACGCCGTTTCGATAACCCACCTCAACCGTGCGTAACTGTTGCGTATTGACAATCTCGTTGGTTTCTATCGGGTACGGCCAACGCGCAGTCAGACCGGCGTTGTCCTTTTGGCGAACGAACTTTCCAAAGCGCAGTTCGACTGACGACTGGCCTTCCCGGATGATGTATATCCCGCTGGCCATCCACAGTATCACGCCGACCAGGGCAAGTACTGCCAGGCCAATAAGAGCACCACGCATTGTCGGGCCACCTTCACCGCCACCGCCGCGCGGGCCCTGCCCGTTGCCGCCGCCACGACCAAAGAGGCTGTTGAGGCGCTGATTCATATCACGCCACAATTCGTCCAGGTCGGGTGGACCATCACCGCTTCCGGGTCTTTCCGGACGCTGGTTATCGGGACGCTGATTGTCACCGTTTTGATTCTGATTTCGGCCCCAACCGGGGTCGTTCATCGAGAGAAGCGCTCTCAGAGGCTTTCGCATTGGCAGTCTGTAATTTTTACGGGATTCATTAGGCGAGCAGCAGGCTTAATTCAGATGGCTTGGCGATATTCGTTTGCTTCAGGTGTCGGCCGGGCTGCTGTTGATACCATTTTGGCCAATTGTTGATTCAGCATTGACATCAACATTCTTGGCACTCGGGGTACTTGTGCTGTTCTCAGTGTTTTCAGTGTTCTCATTAATGGTCGGTTCTTCCGACCGCAGCGCGCCAACCCACGCTGACAATTTACTTAATAATTCGTCAATGCCAGAACCGGTTACGGCGCTTACTGCTATGCGACTGATGCTATCACAGGGCACAAGTGACGGCTCGCTTATATCCCCACCGGATGCGGGTTCCCGCGGTTCAGCTGCAAGCTCAGCGGGCATCGGCACACCACCGCCCAGCCGATCCATCTTGTTGAAGACCTCAATAACCGGGATGTGATCGGCGCCAATCTCGAGCAACACCTGTTGCACTTGTTCGATCTGGTCCCGCCGTTGGTCGGATGAACCGTCGATGACATGCAATAGCAAGTCAGCTTCTGCCGTTTCTTCGAGAGTCGCCTTGAAAGCGTCAATCAGCGCGTGTGGCAAATCGCGCACAAATCCAACCGTGTCGGACAACATGACATCACCAATCCCCGGCAGGTGAACCCGACGGGTTAGTGTATCCAGGGTTGCAAACAGCTGATCCGCGGCCATTGTCTTAGCGCCTGACAAGCGATTGAACAAGGTGGACTTACCGGCATTGGTGTAGCCAACCAGGCTGATTTTCACCGCCTGGTTACGGTGACGCGCACGGCGGCGGTTAGCCCGCTGGCGACGTATCAGCTCGAGATCCTTGCGCAATCTTTTCACTCGGACACCCAGCATCCGCCGGTCTAACTCAACCTGTTTCTCACCCGGGCCGCCCCGACCACCAATGCCGCCGCGCTGGCGCTCAAGGTGGGTCCAGCCGCGTACCAGTCGGGCACTGAGGTGCTCCAGCCTGGCTAGCTCGACTTGAAGCTTGCCTTCCCGACTATGGGCGCGGGCGGAGAAGATTTCCAGGATAAGTTCGGTCCGATCCAGGACAGGAACGGACCACCGGGCGTTCAGATTACGCTGCTGAACCGGCCCCAGCGCATTGTCAAAAATAACCAGGCCGGCATTGGCGCTGTCAAATTGTTCAGCAATTTCATCCGCCTGCCCTGGCCCGACAAACAGCGCCGCGTGACGCCGGTCTTTGCGGAACACACAGCGACCAACCACGGTCAATCCGGCAGACGACGCGAGCGACGCGAGTTCATCCAGTACCGAAGGGTCGCGGGAACCCGCGCCGGATATTACGGAGACAAGCAGGCAACGGGACTCATCCCGGTCTACTTTCCGGGTTTCCTCGTTACTCAGGGCGACGCCACCCGCTTTTTAAGGACCAATTAATCTTCAGGAGTTTCTGCAGTGAAATTGACGGCGCGACCCGGCACAACCGTCGAGATTGCATGCTTATAAACCATTTGCGTCACAGTATTTTTGAGCAATACGACGTATTGATCGAAAGAATCGATCTGACCCTGCAACTTAATGCCGTTCACAAGGTAAATCGAGACAGGTACATGCTCCTTGCGCAGCAAATTAAGGAAAGGGTCTTGTAGTAGTTGCCCTTTATTGCTCATGACCGCTCCAGCAGTTTATTTTGTTTTGTGATTATTAGATTCGTTGGGGGAGTATTTGTTGTGTTTTACTTTTGGGCGCAAATTGGCAGACACCTGGCAGCAACACCTACAGCCCCGATGCTAACCGATTATCAAGCTGCCAGCCAAGAACCCCCCGACTCGTCAACAGCAATCGTGGTTAATCAGCATCACAACCACCTTAAAAGCAACACTTAAGCCGGCTCAGCGGCCATTACGGCGACCCTTTGCGTCGTTTTTAACATATGGATTGCTGGCCGTTCGCAACTCGACTCGCATCGGGGTTCCATCAAGTGAAAACTCTTTTCGAAACCAACCCTCGAGATACCGAATGTAAGAATCAGGCAGACCGGACAGTGCACTGCCGTGAATCACCACAATTGGTGGGTTTTGCCCCCCTTGATGTGCATAGCGCAGCTTTGGTCGCCCGCCCCCGCGACGGGGAGGCTCCTGGCGGGATACTGCCTCGATCATCGCCCGGGTGAGCCTTGGTGTCGGCAGCTTAACCATGGCGGCCGCGTAGGCATCGTTAGCAGACCGCAGCATCTGTCCCAGCCCCCTGGCTTTCAGCGCAGAGATGTAGTGAAAGCGGGCAAACGACAGGAAATGGAATTTGCGGTCAACTTCGCTCTTAAAACGGTCCCGATCGCCGGCATCGATAGCATCCCACTTATTAAC
>JBAUID010000061.1:0-24031 GCA_049680625.1 Burkholderiaceae bacterium
GCGCCGAACTCCACAAGCCGTTGGCGCTGGACGCTCAGCGGCGTAGCGATTGGGTTTGTGTTTTTCTGGTTCGCGCTGCGTTACACGGATATTGATGGTGCATGGGACGCGCTTGAGGCCGTGAAACTGCCATGGTTGCTTGTTGTGGTTGCCGCTGGTGCTCTGTTCATAGCCGCGAAAAGCTGGCGCTGGGCAGTTTTACTCAAACCTTTGTTCGATGGACAGTTTGGTTTATTGCACCGTTCGATATACGTGGGTACGGCAGCAAACCTGGTCATCGCTCATACCGGAGAATTGGCTCGCGCATCACTGGTGGGTAAACGAGTGGGGCAGCCGGTGAGCACGATTCTTGGCAGTATTGCGCTGGAACGGGTGCTGGATTTCATTGCATTGTCAGTGCTGGCCGGGTTGGCACTACTGCTGGAACCGCGGGTTTCCGATTTGCTGTGGACCGCAACAATGGTCGGTATGGTTATTGCCGCGGTTGGAGTACTGGTCTTGGTGAACCTGGTCTGGCCAGGCGCCCGTGCCCGAGCTATGGGGCATGGGGCGTTAAAGTTACTACCGGAAAAAGCGGTTGCGTGGTTGACCGACAAGGTAACCAAGGGGCGCAAAGGTCTGATCGCATTACAAGATCTGCGCACGTGTTTGTGGGTGTTGGCGTTGTCGGTGGTGCAGTGGCTTTTTATTGTTCTTGCGATCTGGGCGTGCGCACAGGCGGTCGGGGTCAGTATTGCTTTGCACGCGGCAATTACGGTTTTTGTGCTTACCGTCATCGGTCTTACCTTGCCTTCGTCGCCAGCCCAGTTGGGCACTGTCCAGCTGGCCTTTGTTGCGGGACTGGCGCTAATGGGTCAGGAGTCCGCATCTGCTTTTGCGGCGTCCCTGGTTTACGTGGTGATGGTTAACGGCGCAATGATGGTCATTGGCGCCGTGTTCTGGCTTCGGTGGCAACACAACATCGCGGGGGCATCCGATTCCAATGTTATTGTCGCTGCCGGCGACAAGAATGGCCGCGGTCAGATCGATACTACTGATAAGCGTTTAAAAGTTCAGCGATAAGTTTCGGTGTCCTGCGCTGCAGCTGGCCACGAACAGCGCTTGCTCCCGGGTCATGTTGGTCTGAAGTCGCAGTCCGAAGGTGTCTTTTGTTGCTGCTGCATAAGTCTGGAGGCCGGGCACCAGTTCTTTTGCCGCCCGATTGCGCCAAGTCATTTGTGCGTTAAAGGCCGTAATCGCCTTATCGATCTGGGCCAGCGCTTTTTCCTTGTCCGGAGTACGGCCGCTTAGTTCCCGCCCGCCGGTGTACAGGGCAGAGCGTATGTCGCTGGCGCCTTTGATCTTGCCAATGCGATTAGTCAGTTCTTTGACATCATCAGCAGTTGCCGCCGGCTCTCCTTGTTCGACTTTGGCACGCAGGTCTTGAAGTTCTTTTTCCATCTCGCGCAGCGAGTCGGTGTCGTTGAATAGCTCAAGCATGCTGGCAACCGGTTCGTAGCTGCTGTCAGCCGAGCGGCGATATCCCAGACGGGCGATTCTTTCATCCTTACGCAAGACAGAGAACGTTTTGTCGGCTTCTGCCCATTGCCCGGGAATACCGTCCAACAGGCTTTGCTGGCGCTCTTTCAGTGCGGCCGCTCGCTCCAGTAGCTTGTCTTTGGCTGTAGCGTTATCGTCGCCGTAGAGTCGGCTCGCGTCGGTTTCCAGAGTGTCAATGCGCAGCTTGAGTTTGCCAACGTCTTTCTCGATAAGCCGCACCTGGCTATGGAGGGGTCGGTATTGCGCCGCCCCGGCCTCAACAGCGTCGGCCTTTGAGCGCGCTTCAGCAAGCAGGCCGGGCGTTTTCTCAGCGGCTGTCAGCATAGACGTCAACTGGGACTGTATCGATTTTGGCAGGTATGTTGTGTCGAGTGCCTTAGCCGTTTCGATAGCTGATGAGATTGCCGATCCGTTCTGATCGTATTGCTGTGCGGCGTACTCTTCGAGGCAGTATTGCAGTTTCGGGTTGCGCGGTGGCGGTGCCGTCACGGAGGTAAACGATACCCGGTTCGGCAGGTAGTTCACGAGTTGCGGGGTGTAGCCGACGATTGTCAGGGCGACCAGCTGCAAAAAAATGAACGGAATAACCCCTTTATAGATGTCAATCGTTTTGACTACCGCCGGCGCCACCCCGCGCAGGTAGAACAAGGCGAAGCCAAATGGCGGGGTCAGAAATGACGTTTGAATGTTCAGGCCAATCATGACACCCAGCCACACAGCCGTAACGTTAGCGCCTGGGTCCGCCAGTAAAATTGGCGCCACGATCGGAACAACGACAACGGCAATTTCGATGAAGTCCAGGAAAAAGCCGAGAAAGAAAATCACGGCCATCACAATAATGAACTGGCTCCAGAAACCACCGGGCAGACTATTGAGGAATTCACGAACAATATCTTCGCCGCCAAAGGCCCGGAATGCGGCCGTCAGCATGGCCGCACCAAGCAGGATAATAAATACCAGCGAGGTGGTCTTGGCGGTCTCGACCATTACTTCGTATAAGGTGTTGTCGATTCGGTAAGCGCGCCAGCCACTCCAGATCAGGGCAATCACCAGGGCAGCGACAGCGCCAAGCGCCAGGTTGACCCCGAGGCGGTCGGCGTCCGAATTGATGTTCTTGATATTCGTGTCGTAATTCGCAAGAACGTAGGCGATGATAACCAGGGCAACCATCGCAATGATGGCTGGGTAGAACCGACTGCGTTTGCCTTCGTAGAGGCGATAGCCAGCCATGAGCATCGCGCCGGCAGCGCCAATGGCACCTGCCTGATTGACGGTTGCAATGCCCGCAATAATTGAGCCGAGGACCAGGAAAATTAAGGTTAGCGGCGGTACCAGGGTGAGGACAACGTTAATCAGAAAAGCTTTGTCCATTGCGCCTTCGCGCGGTACCGAAGGCGCCACTGACGGGCGCACAAAGGCAAGCACCAGAATGAACAACATGTAAAGACATACCAGCACCAGACCCGGCACAAATGCGCCAAGGAACATTTCACCTGCACTGGTAGATGCGACCCCATATTCTGACGGCATGGATAACTGGCCGGTGGCTTGTTTGTACAAAGCCTGTCGCATCGTACCGGCCTGATCAACCGCACTGGCCAGCTGGTCTGCCAGAATGATGAGCACAATAGATGGTGGAATAATCTGGCCCAGCGTACCGGAGGCGGCGATGGTGCCGGTCGCCAGGGGGACAGAATAGTTATTGCGCAGCATGGCAGGCAATGAAATCAAGCCCATGGCAACCACAGTGGCACCCAGAATCCCGGTGGTTGCCGCAAGCAACGCACCAACAAAGACCACCGAAATGCCCAGACCACCGCGAACCGGGCCAAATAGCTGCGCCATTGTCAGCAGCAAGTCTTCGGCAATTTTTGAGCGTTGCAGCATGATGCCCATGAAAATAAACAATGGGATCGCAATTAAGGTGTCTCTTTCCACCTCCCAATAGACGCCGCGTAGATTAGTAACACCCGCACTGAGCCACTGTGACGGCCCACCCTGGTGAAAATACGCATTGACGTCACTGGCAAACAGCCAGCCGGCACCGGCGGCAATCATGATGGACAAGATGGCCGAACCGGGTAATGCAAAGGCAACCGGATAGCCCGAGGCAAGGGCCACGGCCATCAGAATGACTAACAGGGCAAGAAAATACAATTCCATTTGGCTATCTGGGTAAGTGTCTGTTCAGAAGCTGGCTCCGGGTGACCGGAGTTGGGGTGTTGACGTTTGATCGCAATGTGTTTTTTGCTTCCACGCACTACGCACGGGTAATGCTCTCGCCGCTTCAGTGCGGCATGCCTTCGGCGACGATTCTTTTTCCGGGTTCGTCCCGCCAGTCGGCGACAGATTCGAGCAACTGGCTGACAAACTGAATCAACATGGTGATTGCAAAGACCGCCAGGAAACCGGCCATCAAATATTTGGTGTACATGCCAAAACCCGACTGAGACACTTCGTAGTTCAGCATCGGGCTGTTGATAATGGACGAGCGTCCACCCATGCCAACAATCAAAATTACCCAACAGACTGACAGGCCTAGAAAGATAGCACCCCAGGCGTTAACGAAACCCTTGGTGCGGGGCTTAAACGACGCGTAGAAAACATCGACCCGAACGTGGCCATCTTCCAGCAAGGTATAAGCACTGGCAAATAAGAAAAGTGCGGCATACCAGAATCGCACCAGGTCACCCATAAAGGCTTGCTCATACGAAAAGATGAATCGGGTGATAACGATGCTTAGCTCGGCAACAACGATCAGCAAGGTGAGCCAGACAAAACCCAACGACCGGGTGAACAAGGCAATTACAGCGCCGAGCAAGATCAGCGGAATATGAACCGTCGGGCCACGGTATAGAGAGCGGCCTAGCTGGGTGGCGATGTCGGGGCTGAAGAACACCTCAAGCATGCCTTCAACACGCAGGAATGAAATCGCCGCGTCGGCGACTCCAACGAGCAGGACAGCCCAAAACGCGGCTCGTATCAGGTAAGCGCTATATCCCGAAATTCGAGTGGCGTCAGCCCGTAGCGAGCGGCCCGAACTCTTAAGTGCATAAATAATCGCGATGCCAAACAGGGCGATGTAAATCGCCAGTTGGATCCAGCTTTGTGTTGTTGTTCCAGCCGCCGCGCTGAATAAAGGCGAAATACCTGGCCAACTCAGGTTGACCGTCAGGTAGTTGTTGATCAGAAAGCCGAGCAGGGCGGCAAGCATGGCCCACGCAAAACTGCGTACAACAGGGGCCGGGGAAAAGTCTGCGGGTTGTGCGGATGCGCCCATATGCAGTAGACCAACGGGTTAATTGAGGTGACGAGCCTGCAGCTGGCAGACAGTGATAGGAACACGAGTAAAAATTCTGGCCGGAACCGCTTGCCGGTTCCGGCAAGTTGGATCCGGCCAGATGGGTTGGCAGTACGGCGGTACGCCGCCAACCCGGACTGAGCTTACAGACCCATGATCCGATTGCGCTGATTGCTGAAGGCAATCTCGGCAATCTTCTGGTAACCGCCAATCTCTTTGATGGCCGCGGTATGGGCATCAGCGATCTTTTTGGCCAGCGGGCTGTGGCTGCGGGTCTCTTCCAGAACTTCTTCCCAGCCTTTGGCAAAGCTGTCGTAGATTTCGTCGGAGAACTGCTTGGTGACCACACCGTGCTCATTGATCAGCTTGGCAAGATATTTACCGTTGTTGGCCTGGGCTTCTTCGTAGTGCAGGGCGTTTTCTTCGTTACAAGCGGCGGTCAGCAGGGCTTGCTCCCACTTGGACAGGCCACTCCACCACTTGTTGTTCATGGCAAAAGCCAGACCGCCGCCCGGCTCGTGGAAACCCGGGTAGTAGTAAAACTTGGCGGCTTCGTAGAACTTCATGAAGTAGTCGTTGTACGGACCAACCCACTCGGTTGCTGAAATCGCGCCAGACACCAGGTTTTCATAAATCTGGCCACCCGGCAGGGAAACCGGAGAGCCGCCCAGCTTAGCCAGTACGTCACCACCCAGACCCGGGATACGCATTTTCAGACCTTTGAGGTCGTCAGCAGTATTGATTTCTTTGTTGAACCAGCCACCCATCTGGGTGCCGGTGCCGCCACAGGTGATTGCTTTCATGCCGTAGCCGCCGTGTAGCTCATCCCACAGGGCTTGTCCGCCACCAAACTTGATCCAGGCGTTCCACTCGAGGTTGGTCATGCCAAAAGGTACGGCGGTGAAGAAGGCGAAACCGGGGTGCTTTCCTTTGAAGTAATAGTCAGCCGAAATGTAGGCCTGGGCATTGCCGGATGCGACTTCGTCGAAGACGTCGAATGCACCAACGCGCTCGCCGGCTGAGAAGTACTTGGTGGTGATCCGGCCTTCGGATAATTCGGTGATGCGCTTGGCAAGGCGTTGCGCGCTCAGGCCAAGACCCGGAAAGTCACGTGGCCAGCTAGAGACGATAACCATCTCTTTTTTGCCCTGCGAGATCGCGGGTGCAGCAATAGTGGCGGCAGTTGCACCAACGCCGGTGACTGCAGCCGATTTAAGAAACTTACGACGTTCCATGATGTCTCCTTAAAGACGTTTTTGAGTTCTTATGCCGGAGCGCCCACCCCTTTTGAGAGCTGACCTCCGTCATCGGGAGTTCCGCCAGGGCTGACCGGGAGGTACCCGTGGCTGCTTCTGGCTTGAGGCGTATCGTACACGCAAACCTGCCTGATTCAGGGGGTAAACCAGCGTCAAAGCGACGGTTTTAGGCGGTGAAGTGGTTATCGGAACGCTGGTGGTACGCTGTTGGTGCGCGTTCAGCGTCGGATCAGGCAACACCGGCGCTGGCCAGCCGGATCCGGGTCTGGGCCACGGCCTGCCGGACCTGATTTGGTGCCGTGCCACCAGCATGATTGCGTGCCGCCACCGACCCCTCCAGGGTCAGCACATCGGCAACGTCTGCTTCGATCAGCGGGCTGAACTTTTGTAGTTGACTCAGCCCCAGTTCAGACAAGTCGGACTGTGCCTCGATGCCCGCTTTAACTGCCTGCGCCACGACTTCGTGGGCTTCGCGAAATGGCATGCCTTTGCGCACCAGGTAATCGGCCAGGTCTGTTGCGGTCGAAAACCCCTGCGCGGCCGCGGCGCGCATCCGGGTCGGGTTGGTTTGAATACCCGCTGTCATCTCGACAAAAATGCGCAGAGTGGCGAGCACGGTATCGGCGGCGTCAAATAGCGGTTCTTTGTCTTCCTGGTTGTCTTTGTTGTAGGCCAGCGGCTGGCCTTTCATCAGGGTCAGCAGGCTGATCAGGTCACCATAGACCCGGCCGGTTTTGCCGCGGGCAAGCTCGGGAATGTCCGGGTTTTTCTTCTGCGGCATGATTGACGACCCGGTGCAAAACCGGTCGGCCATGCTGATGAAGCCCATACCCGGCGACATCCATAACACCAGTTCTTCAGACAGCCGGCTGATATGCATCATGATCAGGCTCGCGGCAGCACAAAACTCAATGGCGAAGTCCCGGTCGGAAACCGCATCCAGAGAGTTGCGACAAATGGAATCGAAACCCAGTTGGCGGGCGGTGGACTCACGGTCAATCGGATAAGTGGTGCCGGCCAGGGCTGCAGCACCCAGGGGTAAGCGATTAACGCGACGACGACAGTCGGTTAGTCGTTCTGCGTCGCGGGCAAACATCTCGACATAGGCCAGCATGTGATGCCCAAAGGTAATGGGTTGGGCAACCTGCATGTGTGTGAAGCCTGGCATGATGGTGTCGGCTTCGCGCTCGGCCACCTCGACCAGGGCAAGCTGCAGCTGGCCGAGCAGGGTGGTTGTTGAGTCAATCGTGGCGCGGACCCATAATCGGATATCGGTGGCCACCTGGTCATTGCGTGAGCGCCCGGTATGTAATCGCTTTCCGGCGTCACCCACCAGCGCCGTCAGTCGGGCTTCTATATTCAGGTGGACGTCTTCGAGTTCGATTTTCCATTCGAACCGCCCACTTTCTATCTCGTTTCGAATTGTTCCGAGCCCGCTTTGGATATCGGCGAGGTCTTGTTTTGAGATGATGTTGTTGTCGTGCAGCATTACTGCGTGGGCCAGTGAGCCGTCGATGTCCATTAGCGCTAATCGTTGGTCAAAGCCAACAGAAGCGTTATAGCGCTGCACGAGGTCAGACATGGGTTCGGTGAATAAACCAGACCACCCGGCGCTTTTGTTCGATAGCTGCTCAGTCATAAATCCTGCTAATAAATGCAAATTTGTCGATTAAAGACAACAAGTTGTGGGTATTTCAGTAGTCAGAATATTGTACCGGTCGCTATCCTGAACGGGTCGGATATTGATATTCGGCAGTCAACCCGTGTAGAGGATGAACGATACCGTGCAAAGCGCGGAGGCCGTAACTGATGCTGCCTCAGCTGTAATCCCCGGCGCTCCTGTGTCTAAACCCGGAGCGGGGTCTAACCACGCCCGTAAGCTGGCCGAGGCGCAGGAAAAGGCCCGACGGCAAACCGACGGCGCAGATTTTCCTGTGTTGCCCGATTGCTGCAATATCGGAACGGTTGTACGGGTGTTGTTAGTGGTGAATGTCGGCGCTGCGGCGATGCTACTCGTGTCTTCAGGAGGGCTGGTCAGCGCATTGAGTGGGTTCTTGCGCTCCGCGCTACTGGTTGAGCCGGCTGCAATTGGCAGCCTGATTATTCTTTGTCCGTTGCGCAAACTGGTCAATGGCACGCCAAGACTCGCCCAATGGGTAACCGGGCTTGGGGTGCCGTTTGCGGTCACCCTGGTTGTCGCCCTGATCGTTTCGTCTTTCCTGGTCCCCGACCTGAGCGGTACTGCATTAATCGGGTGGATGGTCTCGCGGGCGATAGTTGCTGCGGTAGTGGCCGCAGCCCTGATCGAATGGCTCTACTTGCGCACCTTGTCGCTGCAGCCCTCGCAGGCTGAAGGCCGCTTGCAGGCATTGCAGGCGCGCATCCGGCCACACTTCTTATTTAATAGTCTGAATACTGTTCTGGGATTGATGCGCTCGAACCCGCGCCAGGCGGAAACGACGCTTGAAAATCTCTCTGACCTGTTTCGGGTCTTCATGAAAGACAGCCGGGAATTAGTGCCGCTTGATGAAGAGGTATTGCTGTGCAAAGAATATTTGTCAATTGAAAAGCTGCGGCTGGATACCCGCCTTGAGGTGGCCTGGCATATCGAAGACATGCCTGGAGATGCGTTGTTGCCGTCCCTGTTGCTGCAGCCATTAATTGAAAACGCCGTGCACCACGGTATTGAGCCACGCTCAGAAACCGGCTTGATTGATATAACGATTGCAAAACATGGTGAACGTATTCGGGCCGATATAGTGAATCCGATTGCAGAATCCGCACCCACCAAGAAGGGTAATCAAATGGCGCTTTCGAATATTCGGGAACGCCTCAGCCTGACTTTTGATGTTGAAGGACATCTGGTCACGACCACCGAAGACGGTTTGTTCAGAGCAACCGTTACTTTCCCCTATCGCAAAGAGAGAAGACGCAGAGATGTCAGACCCAACCTCGATACTAATCGTTGACGACGAGCCGGTAGCCCGGTCGCGACTGCGCGAATTACTTGCTGACCTGTCCCCGGAGTTTCCGCACCGGATTATTGGTGAGGCGGCTAATGCGCCAGAGGCACTGTCCCAAATAGAAATGAGTGAGCCGCAAATTGTGCTGCTCGATATTCAGATGCCAAATATGACGGGAATTGAACTTGCCCGCCATATATCGGTTCGCTCGCAGTCGGGCGAAAGCCCCAAGCCAATGCCGTTGATTATTTTTGTCACGGCCTTCGACGAGTTTGCTGTTGAAGCGTTTGAGGTTCGAGCCGTTGACTACTTGCTCAAACCGGTGCGCGCACAACGACTTCTGGAGGCCTTGCATAAGGCAATGGCTCGTGCCCCGTCTGAGCATGCCGACGCTATCGATCAGTTGGCCCGTGCCACTAGCACGCGTCGTCGTCATTTGTCGGTTCATGAGCGCGGGCGAGTTATCCTGGTGCCGCTGGAGCAAATTATTTATCTGAAGGCAGAGCTCAAGTACATTACGGTTCGCACGATGGAGCGTGAATACCTGATCGAAGAATCGCTCACCTCGCTCGAAGACGAGTTTTCGGACCGTTTTGTTCGCATTCATCGCAACGCCCTGGTTGCCCGGCCAGCGATTGCAGGCTTTGAACGCGTGACCCCAACCGGCGAGAAAGAGTCGGGTGATCCGTATTGGCAGGTTGTGATGCGCGATATTGAAGAGCGTCTGCCTGTCAGTCGCCGTCAATGGTCTGCGGTTAAGAACCTGGTGAGTTAAATCAGTTATTAGAATGCCTGGCTAACGACCCGTAAAAAGCACCGGCCTTGTCGGTGTTTTTTTTATGGTTGCGGGGATGGTAAGTTACGGGCCTCAATCAATCCGGAGAACTGGCTGGTGTCCGAATCCCCCCCGCGCGACCATATTGTCATTGCATCACGAGAAAGCCGGCTTGCGATGTGGCAGGCTGTACATGTTCGTGATCGGCTGGCTGTTATCTATCCGGAGGTTGAAGTCCGTATCCTGGGCCTGACAACCCGGGGTGATCAAATACAAGACCGGGCCCTGAGTGAAATTGGCGGCAAGGGGTTGTTCATCAAAGAGCTCGAAGTAGCGATTGCTGACGGCCGTGCCGACCTGGCCGTGCATTCGCTCAAAGATGTGCCGATGCAATTACCCGACGGGTTCGAGCTGGGGTGCATCATGGCGCGTGAAGACCCGCGTGATGCTTTTGTGTCATTGAGATATGCAGATCTTGACGCCTTGCCCGCCGGGGCTCGACTGGGCACCTCGTCTTTGCGGCGTGCGGCCCAGATCCTTGCCCGCTACCCCGGCCTGGATGTTCAGCCTTTACGGGGCAATATCAATACCCGCATGGCCAAGCTCGATGCTGGCGATTACGATGCTATTGTGCTGGCCGCAGCCGGGCTCAAACGCCTCGATATGGCTGACCGTATCCGTTCTATTGTGCCGCCAGCGTTATGTGTTCCCGCAGCCGGACAGGGCGCGCTGGCCATTGAAATCCGCGCCGGCGACGACGAGCTGCGCAAGTGGCTGGCGCCACTGGACTGTGAGCAGACCCGGCTGGAAGTGACCGTTGAACGCCGCCTGTCGTGGCGCCTTGGCGGCAGCTGCAAAGTCCCCCTGGCCGCCTATTGCGTACCTGATAAATCGGGTGCCCTGCAGTTAACTGCGCGGGTTGCGGCTGCAGATGGCTCGCAAGTCCTGGAATCAATTCAAAGCCTGACTGTGACTGCAGAAAGCCAGGCTGAACTCCTTGGTGATCGGGCGGCAGACGACTTGATCCTCCAGGGCGCGGAGCGATGGCTGCCTTTATCCTGAACCAACCGCAGCCGCGTGCCAGCCTGGCAGCGGATAAATTGCGCGCTGACGGCCACGGGGTTGTCGAGTTGGCATTTCACCGGCTGGAACCCATTGCCGACGAACTGACCAGATTGTCGCAAATCGACATAACGGTTTATGACCGCATCGTATTTGCCAGCCCTTCGTCGGTCGCTTTCAGCGTGCCGGCGCTGGCCGGAAAAATTGGCGATGATTTAGCCAGACCACGGGTTGCCGCGATTGGCCAGGGAACGGCGACCGTATTGCTCGAAACCGGCCTGATTGCTGACGACGCCAGCATTATTCGTCCGCGTCGACCCCCGTTTGATTCGGCCGCCCTGGTTCAACTGCCGTTGATGCAACCCGGCGTGATTGAATCTTTACTGGTGATTCGCGGACAGCAGGGACGCACCGATTGGATTGAGTCTTATCAGCAGGCTGGCGTTCGGGTGACCTGTGTGCCAATTTATCGGTCGCAGCTAATCGCGCCATCATCCCAGGTGACAGATACGCTGAGCAACTTGATATGCAACGGCGCAGCCGCAGTAATTGTCGTGGGTAGCGTGTCAGAATTTACTGCCTTGTTGCACTGGCTGACCGCAGCCAACGATAAACGGCTGTTGGGCTGGATGCAGAATCAGCTGACCGTTGTACCCCATGCCCGGATTGGAACCGCACTGACCAAAGCCGGCTGGACTGACATACGGCCAACCATGGCGGGCCAGACCTTACTCAATGCCGCGTTAGAATTGGCATCCTGATTAGTATTCTGATTTACGGAACCCCCCTGATGTCGATGTTGGTAAGAATTGCCATTGCGCTGGCACTGGCAATTGGTGTTGGCTTGTTAATGAACTACGAAGAAGGCATCGTTATTATTGAACTGCCGCCGTATTCATTTGAGTTTCTCGCCAAATGGGTGGCCCTGGCGGCCATCGTTAGTTTTGTTGCTGTATACCTGTTGGTGCGTCTGGTCACCGGCACTATGAAGTTGCCTGGGGCGCTGGCCCGATTTGGCCGGCATCGTCGTCACATCAAATCGTTGGAGGCGTTCAACCTTAGCGTTATGGCCTTAAACGAAGGGCGTCATGAGCAAGCCGAAGAGTTGGCGTCGCGTGCCCAGAAAGATCCTCAAATGTCTGGCCCTGCTGCGTTGGTAGCCGCCCGTGCCTGTCATGCCGTGGGGGCTATTGACCGGCGCAATCGCTGGTTGTTGTCGGTAGAAAAAGATCTTTCGATGAATCAGGCGCGCAATATCTTTCTCACCGAAATTGCGCTTGATGAAGGTCGGCCGGCGGATGCGCTGGTGGCACTTGAAAAAGCCAAGGCCCTTGCGGCGGACTCGATGCAGACCCTGCGCCTGAGCTTGCGAGCCCAGGAGCAGCGCCGCGACTGGCAATCGGTACTGAAAACCGCTGAGGCTTTGCAAAAAAAGGGCGGTATCAGTGAACCGGCGGCAACCGACACCCGGGCGCGCGCCTGGCGGTCGTTGTTTGCTGATGCGTCCGAGCTGGACCAGGTTAGGCAGTTGCACAAAGCGGTCAGCCGGGTGGACTTAAAAACTCCTGGGGTCAGCGAAGCGGCGGCGGAAGCTTATGCAGCGGTGGGTGACCATAGCAATGCCGGGAAACTGGTTGAATCGGTGATGGGGCAGCGCCTGTCAACATCTATGTTAGTGCTGTATACCCGCCTTGATGCGATTGCCGCGCGTGACCGCTTACGGGTTGCGGAAAGCTGGCTCAACCGATACAAAGACGACAAAGGTTCTGCAATGATTCAGGCCGCGCTTGGCCGACTGTGTATGCACGAAGGCCTGTGGGGCAAAGCCGAAGAGTTTCTTAAGCAGGCTAACGAAAAAGCGCCGTCTCCGTTTACCCGCCTGGCGCTGGCCGAGATGTACGACCATATCGGGCGGGCTGACGAAGCATCCGGATTGTATAAATCCATTGCCCGTGGTCAGCCCCTTGCGCTGGGCGGGCCGGGCCGTGATGGTTATGACAAATAAGTCATAACAAATAAGGCCAGGCGTTTTCATGCCGGAGTAAGGCAATTTTCACTTCGATCCCGCCGGGTGCTGAAAATCCGCCCGCCCCATTGGTGCCCAGAACACGGTGGCAGGGAATGATGATGGCAATCGGGTTTGATCCGCAGGCGTTCCCAACCGCTTGCGCGGCGTTTCCCAGCTGCGCGGCCATTTCGCCATAGGTGAGTGTCTGGCCGGTCGGAATATCCTGAAGTGCCTGATAAACCTGCTGTTGAAACCGGGTGCCCCGCGGCGAGAGTGGCAGGTCAAAACGGTTTAAGCGCTTGTCGAAATAAGCCGTCATTTGAGAGGCGGCTTCGCGCAATACCGCGGCCGTGTCGGCATTGCCATCCGGTGCGACCAGACGGGCAGCCGGTTCCCGCCATTGCAAGCCCACAACAGCACCCTGGTGGGCAATGACAGCAACATCGCCAAACACTTCGGATCGAACCCCGACTGCCTGCATGATCAGACCCGGTAGCGTTCGATCATGGCCGGGTCGGGTTCAAAGCCGATCCCAACTTTGTCCGGAACAACAACGCGGCCGTTTGCCGGCAGCGAAATACTTGGGTCGAGGTAGTTTTCCGGCTCAAGAAAGAAGTGTTCGAACATTTCGCATTCCATGCGGGCAGCCATTAACTGGGCCGTGGCCTGGTAACCCGGCCCAAAATACGGAGAATGTGGCATTACCCGGGTGCCGGCATCCCTGGCCAGGTCGCAGATCTTCACAAATTCGGTGATGCCACCAACCTTGGTCACGCTGGGCTGTACAAAGTCGATAACCGGGACGGTGCGCGCAAACTCAACACTGGTGCAGGCGTTCTCACCACTGGCGATTGAAATACCGTACTGCTGTTGCAGTTGGCCAAGGGCGTGTTCGTTGTCCGGTGGAAAGATTGGCTCCTCTACCCAGTAAAGTTCCAACTCTTTCATAATCGGCATCAGTTGTTCTGCTTGCGCCTGACTCCAGTTGCAGTTGACGTCGGTGACCAGGCGAACAGGTTTTGGTGCCGCGTGACGACCTGCCCGGATTGCGGCTTCAGTGATTTCGTGTAATTTGATGGTGTCGTAGCCCAGAGCAACAGCCTTGCTGGTGAATTTTTTGACCAGTGCCGGGTCGCCATACCGGACAAGGCTTGCGTAGGCGGGCAGATTGCTTCGCTTTTGCCCGCCGAGCATTGTCGCCAGTGATTGCTGATTTTGTTTTGCGGCAATATCCCAAAGTGCGATGTCAACCGCTGAAATGGCAAACTGACTGATGCCGTAGCGCCCCTGCAAATGCAGTCGTTGTTGAATCTCCCGGTTAAATTGTTCGGGTGACTCGATATCCTTGTTTAAGACATGAGGTAGTACCATTTCGTGCAGTGCACTAATCATGGTTTTCTGGCAAAAGTATGAGAAGCCGTCACCCCAGCCCACTGTACCGTCGCTGGCTTCAAGCCGTAGCAAGGTAATTTCCAGGTGAGTCCACGGGCTGGGCATTAGGCCCGTACCGTCACTGCCGTCGGTAAACGGTATGCGCAGCGCAATAACGTCGGCATTCTGAATGTGAATTGGCATGAATTAAGATCTCCGGCTCAGGTTGGGTGCGAGATGGCAGTACAAAAATATCGTACTCTAATTGCTATTTGCCTCCCTGCCTTTTAGAAACCAAGACAAGAAGTCAGCAGCAGTATCAAAGAAACTTTCAATCCACACGAAATGGTCAGCCCACACTAATGAGCAGTCACACCCAGCCGCAGTTGACAACCCCAGTAGCACTGACCGAGGAGGCTTTTGCACACTTTGGCCAGGTGATTGATATCCGCAACCTGGTGCCGCAGGTAATAAACGACGGGTCTGCGCAACGGTTTGATACCGCCGTCAGTGTCGACCCTGGCGGTGGTTCAGCAGCGATCAGCGTTTTTGTTGGTCAGCCGCATCATTACCCGGTACGAGTCGCCACTATGGAGCGCCATCCTCTGGGCTCGCAAACATTTATGCCGCTTGACCGGCGTCCGTACCTGGTTGTTGTTGCGACTAATGGCCCGGAGGGCCTGCCAATGGCACCCAGGGTGTTTATTGCCTCGGGCGAACAAGGGGTCAGTTATCCGGCGGGTCTCTGGCACCATCCGCTGCTTGCCCTGGAAGAAGTTTCCCGATTTTTGGTAATTGATCGTCAGGGGCCGGGCAATAACCTGGAGTTGGCTGACTATCCGGATGCCTGGGAGATCGTTGGTCCGGATTAGGCCCGGATTAGGCCCGGATTAGGCATATTGCCCGAGGCCGGAGCGTCCCGTAGAAACAATTGTGGCCTCGGTTTACACTTGACGTCGGTTGACAGCTGCAGACATACGGACTGAACAATGAGAGAACTGAAAGCAATTACTCATCTGCTGAAAGAGCACAACGCCGGGTTTGGCGCGCAAAAGGCCAACAAGTTGTTGCTGGCAATTGGTGTTCTTGAAGAAGCAGAACGGGAATCCAATACTTCACCGGGTGCGGTTCGAAAATTCAAAAAAATATCTACCGCAGGTGAAGCTTATGGCGAAAACGAATGGAACGACTACGGTGACGCCCAGCCGCGCTTTTATTCAGACACATTCGCCGAATTGCTTGAGAAACTAAACGCGGCCAACCAGTCCGCCAGCTGAACCTTGGTGCGGCTTATTTGCAGGATGCAATCTCATGATATTCGGACAAAATGCCAGCCGCTACGCGCGCTATAAGGCCTGGGCCAATCAGCGTACTTTTGCTGATGTAATGCAATTGCCTGAGCGCGAGGTTGTCTGCAATCGTGATGGTTTGTTTGGCAGCATTGTCCATACGCTAAATCACAACTACGTGATTGACGCAATTTTCAAATCACATTTGATTGGCCAGGCCCACGGCTATGTTGCCCGCAACACCAAAGAGCCGCCCGCGCTTGCTACGCTTGCCCGATTGCAAACCGACATTGACGCGTGGTGGCAGCAGTGGGCGGAAGAACTGACTGAGCAAACTGCCAACCAGGATGTCAACTTTGAATTTGTTGACGGCGGCAATGGCCGGATGACCCGAGGCGAAATACTGATGCACGTAGTCAATCATAATAATTATCACCGGGGTTTTGTGGCGGAGATGATGTATCAGATTCCGGCAACCCCGTCAGCAACTGATCTGCCGGTATTTGCCCGCGAGCTTGCATAGCCGAGGCGTCAACTTGTGCGCAAGACGCCAAAGATTATCGACTGACAACTGAGATTTAAGCAACTGGGTGTGCTGCGCTCAGAAAAACCGATTGGGTTGAAAACAATAAGCCGGTTGGACAAAACGCCAAAGCGTTATGATCGTGGTTTATTAGCTGACGATATTCAATCATGCGCCCACTGGACGGACTTCGCATTCTCGCTTTCGAACAATACGGGGCCGGCCCGTTCGGAACCCAACAACTGGCCGACCTTGGCGCGGAGGTTATCAAAGTCGAGCAGGCTGGTACCGGTGGCGACTATCTGCGCGAAATTGGCCCGTATTTTGTCAATGACGAAAAATCGGATTCTGCGTCGGGTCTTTTTTTTCAGGCCCTTAATCGCAATAAAAAAAGTATCACGCTCAATTTGCTGAGCGATGAAGGCCGGGCAGTGCTTCACAAGTTGGTGGCGTCGGCCGATGCAATAGCTGGCAATCTGCGCGGGGACGTGCCGGACAAGCTAGGCCTGACCTACGAGTCACTTTCCACCGTCAATCCGGCAATTGTTTGTGCCCACTGTTCTGCTTATGGCCGCACCGGGTCACGTCAAAACTGGCCGGGTTACGATTTTCTGATGCAGGCTGAAGCCGGATATTTCGAGTTATGCGGTGAACCGGACTCCCCGCCCGCGCGCTGCGGTTTGTCGGTTGTTGATTACATGGCTGGGCAGAACATGGCGCTTGGACTGGTCAGCGCAGTGATGCAGGCCCGACAATCTGGCGTTGGCCGAAACATCGATGTGTGCTTGTACGACACGGCAATATTCAACCTCTGTTATCTCGGCTCATGGGCACTGAATTCAGACTATTCGCCGCAGCGGGCACCGCGATCCGGGCACGCAACGATGGCACCGTGTCAGCTGTATAAGACATCAGACGGCTGGATATACATCATGTGCAACAAGCCGGCGTTCTGGCCGCGCCTGTGTGAGATGATTGGATTGCCGGCCCTGGCCGCTGATCCACGATTCAGCGACTACGATCTGCGATTTACCAACCGCGATGAATTGACCACGGTTTTGGACGAGGCGCTGAGCCGAAAAACAACCGCTGAATGGATGACTCTGTTCGAAGGGCGTTTGCCGGTGGCGCCGGTGTTGTCACCGCGTGATGCGATGACCAGTGAATTCTTCGCTGAACGGCAATTGGCGCAGACACTGGAAAACAGTGACGGACACCGGTTCGACGTGCTGGCACAGCCCATTAAAACCGGTGATTCGTCCGATACAGATACCTCGGCACCGTTGCTGGGTCAGCATACCGAGCAAGTGCTGACTGACCTTGGATACTCTGCCGCCGAAATTGATGTGATGCGACTAGCCGGCACGCTTTAGCCGTCACGGTTGTGCCCGACGGTTGCGCACTGACCGTCGCTGGCTTGCCCAGAAAATCAGGCAGTATCCGGTGATCCCAATGCTGCAAAACATAAATGTTTTTGCGTATTGAACTGCAAACCCAAGATTTGAGTCAGCCATGGTTTCATGCAGCCACAGTAAGCCGTTGGCCGCCAGAACAATGCCCAACAGGCGGCCGACAGCGACGATGCTGCCAGCAACGCCGCGATCCGCAACCGGCATTGCGCTCAGGGTGGCATCAAGGTGCCCTACCTGAAAGCAGCCGTGGCCCAGGCCGCACAACACCATGGCAAAACCCATTCCGGGTAGTGTCCATGTCAAGCTGAAGCCCGCGCATAGGGCAAGACCCGTGGCGAGCAACAACATGCCGGCAATGATCAGTTGATGGGCTGTCAGCCGGTTTGCCAAACGTGAACTTAATGAGCTGAATGAACTGACTGAACTCACGAAGCCGGCTAACAACATACCAAACGGATACAAAGCCAGCAGAAGGCCGGCGTCAATTACCGAGAAACCAGGCCACTGGACAAATAAGTACGGGGCGATAAGAAATATGCTGAAGGCTGCCAGGTTGGTGAAGACAGCTGCAATCTGCAGGTGGCGAAATGTTGGATGACGAAAGAGGGAGACATCAACAATCGGATCCGGCGCCCGTAATTCGGTTTGCCAGAAACGAATCAACGAAGCCAGGCAAATAAACAAAGCCATCGTCGGTGACCACCATCCCCAGGTGGACTGCCGAAAGAGTACAAGAAATAGAACCAGGGCTGACAAGGCAGCCACCATCCAGGCTGCCCCGGCAATATCCGCCCGGGGTTTTGGGCCCGGCGGAGCGCCCGGCACGATTGTCCTGGTTGCCGCAGTGGCGGTGGTTGAACCCGCGGTCTGGGATTGATCACCACGGTGACCGATAAACGTCAGGCGCCAGACGATGATCAGAGCAAGCAACGCAATCGGTGTGCGCACCCAGAATACGCCTGGCCATCCGCCGCTGCTGACCAGCAAGCCGCCGACCAATGGCCCGAGACACAAACCCAGGGCCAGCCACATCGTGTAATACGCCATTGCCTGGCGCTGTTGTGCCGCTGGCATCAGGAAACTGGCAATTGCCGGGCTAGTTGCCAGAATTAAGCCCACCCCGATTCCCTGGGCAAACCGCAATCCCACCAGGGTAGGGTAGTGAGTGGCCAGCGAACACAGGAGCAAAGCCAGCGCACTGATCGCCAGCCCGGTCATAAGGACCGGACGGTATCCGTAGCGGTCGGCAATCTTTCCAAAAGTGATTGTCAGCGACGATTGAGCGAGAACGTAAATCGTAATAATCCACTGAATATCACCTAGCGCTATGCCAAAACTCTCGGTAATAGCCGGCAGGGCGACATTGACGGCGCTGTCTGACATGCCAACCAATGTCGCCAGGCCAAGCGTGACCCAGGCAAGGAGCACCGTGTACGGATGCCGGGCGGCTACTGATTGACTGTGCCCCAGGGCATGACGTTCAGACACACCGGCCGCCGTCGACCTCCATGTTTGTACCGGTTATAAATGCTGATTCATCTGATGCAAAGAACAAGGCGGCGTTTGCGATATCGCCAGGCATAGAGAAGCGGCCCAGCGGAATCGATGCCAGAAACAGGGCGCGCTTCTCCGGTGTGTCTTCACCCATGAAAGTTGCCAGAAGCGGTGTATCACCGGCCACCGGGTTAATGTTATTAACCCGTATTTTCAGCGGCGCCAATTCCAGCGCCATGGCTTTGGATATAGTGATTGCCGCACCTTTACTGCCGTTGTACCAAACCAGGCCTGGCCGCGGACGAACGCCCGCAGTGGATGCAACCGTAATCAGCGAGCCGCCCCCGTTTTCCTCCATCAACGGAACAGCGTATTTGGCCGTCCATAACAATGCCTTTACATTGACATTGAACACCCGATCGAATTCTTCTTCGCTGACGCTGGCCAGCGGTTGATTGCGGTGTGAAACGCCGGCGTTGTTGACCACAATATCGAGTTTACCGAACGAATCTTTGGCGGCCGCAACCATGGCTTTGTATTCATCACCTTTTGACACGTCAGCCTTCACAAAGACGCAGTCTGCGCCACTGGCTTTGAGTGCTTCGGTGACTCGAGCGCCGTTTTCAGCGTTGACATCATTCAAAACTACTTTGGCGCCTTCTGCCGCAAAACGCTGGGCAATTCCTTCGCCGAACCCTGATCCGGCGCCGGTGACAATGGCAACTTTGTCTTTTAATCTCATGTTGATTCCTCAGTGAGCGATGCGATGGCATCGCGAATTAGTCGTGCTTTAGTGCAATCGTTTTAAAAGTGGTATGGCGGTATAAGCTTCAAAGCCGTATTCGCGGCCGTGGCCTGAGTGTTTGACCCCACCGAAAGGCGGCTCAACTCCGTCGCCGGCCCCGTAATTATTCACAAATCCCCGGCCGCTGACCGCCTCATTATCGATTAACAGTTTGTATTCAGATGGTTCGCTCATGTGGATCGGGTACTCATTTCAATCGGGGCAGGTTCTGCCAGCGGATTAGATTATGGCGAATTCGCCGGGTCGGTGGGTCTGATTTCAGGCGATCAGTGGCCGAGCCCTGATTTTCCGCGGGCTTTGCAGATTACCTGAAGAGAATCCACGCAAACAAGGATCATGAAACAGTGCGGCGGCTGCCCCATCTTTGGGTTGCCAGTTGTCCTGATTGACCATGCGCCGGCTGGTTCTCTCCGATTACCGGCCTGTACTGGCTCATCGGGTGGTACAACGGCATAAAGAGGGCCGGGCCGACCGCGTTGGTCGGCATCTCTGATGTTGTTAGTGATTGCAGGAAACGCGAATGAATCTGGATCGAGTGGGCCCAGGCACTAAAGTCCCCGAAGAAATAAACGTCATTATCGAAATTCCAATGGCGGCAGACCCGATAAAGTACGAAGTCGATAAAGAAACCGGCGCGCTTTTTGTTGACCGGTTCATGGGTACATCGATGCACTATCCGTGCAATTATGGCTATGTGCCGAACACAATTGCCGATGATGGTGATCCGGTAGACGTACTGGTCATCACGCCATTCCCGGTGCACGTAGGCGCCGTTGTCCGCTCTCGACCAGTTGGCATCTTACAAATGGAAGACGAAGCTGGCGGAGATGCCAAGCTACTGGCTGTTCCTATTGACTCAGTTTTGCCGATCTACAAACACTGGCGCAAACCCGACGACATAGCTTGCGAGCGGCTTAGCCAGATTCAACACTTTTTTGAGCACTATAAAGATCTTGAGAAAGGAAAGTGGGTCAAAGTAAAGGGCTGGGCCGGGCCAGATGAAGCCAGGGATGAAATTATCCTCGGCATAAAGCGCTACGACAAGGCATGCGTCAAGCCGGCGTTCTGATTACACCTGTTAGTATTTTCCTACTGAATAACGAAACCACGTAGCAACACTTAGCGAGTAGGGAAGAATGACAATCATGATGTACGACTTGTGCGGTCTGAACGACCGACGGTTCAGCCCCTGGTGCTGGACCGCGCGAATGGCGTTAGCGCACAAAGGGGTTTCATATCACACCCGGGCAACGGCTTTTACTGCGATCGCAGAGATACCCGGCTCGCAGCAGAAAACCCTGCCGACAATTCAGGACGGTGATAAGTTGATCGCGGACAGTCTGGCTATTGCTTGTTATCTCGAAGAGAAGTACGACGGCCCCAGCTTGTTTGCCGGGTCCGGGGGTATTGCCGGCGCACGGTTTTTTCAGAACTGGATCGGCACGATAATTACGCCGCAAATGGCCCGTCTGTTGCTGGTGGATATCTACAACCACGTTTTGCCGGAAGACCAGGCATATTTTCGAACCAGCCGCGAGCAACGATTTGGCATGAGTCTGGAAGATGCGGTCGCAGATCGAAAGGAACGTCGGGCTGGCTTGCGCGAGGCATTACTTGCGGCGCGTCTGTTATTGCGTAAACAAACTTTCCTGGGTGGCGAACAACCCCTGCATCTTGACTATCAGTTATTCGGTGTTTTGCAGTGGGCGCGGGTTATTAGTGATTTTCGTGTGCTCGATGATGACGATCCAGTGCTTGCATGGTTTCGTCGCTGTCTTGATCTGCACGACGGCCTGGGCCGCACGGCACCGGGTTACTGGCAGTAAGAAACGGGCGATCAAAAAACCTGCGCCGGAAGGTTCGAGAAGCCAGCGGATCTGACGATTTGATTCATTCGGTTTACGGGGTTGGCGACAAACTCGAATAGACTCTCCTCATAGCCTAAATAAAGTCGGGCCTCTGTAGGCGCCGGCTTGCTGATCGAGTACCCGCCTTATGCCTGAATACCTGACAACCAAAGAACTGGCCGAATTGTTGCGGATAAAGGAGCGTAAAGTTTACGACCTTGCTGCCAACGGTGTTGTTCCGGTGTCCAAGGCAATGGGCAAGCTGTTGTTTCCCCGTGAGGCGGTTTATGCCTGGTTGGCCCGCAATAGCAGTGGGTTTGATTTGCCCGGGACAAACCCCGTTCCTAATGTTGTTCTCGGTAGTCATGACCCGCTGCTCGAATGGGCGTTGCGCGAATCCGAGTGCACCCTGGCGACCTTCTTTGATGGCAGCGCTGATGGTCTGGCGCGTTTCATCAGCCATGAAGGTATTGCAACCGGTTTGCACTTATACGGGCCCAGTGGCTGGAACCTTGATGTGATTCGCGAACGCTGCGCAGTCATGCCTGTTGTTCTTGTCGAATGGGCCCGGCGCTGGCGGGGTCTTATCATTGCGCCAGGTCTGGCGCAGGAAGTCCGTTCGTTGGCCGATCTGAATAAACGCCATCGGCTGGTCCCCAGGCAGCCGCAGGCCGGGGCCCAGGGTTTGCTGATGCATTGTCTTGCCGGGCACAACATCAGGGAAGAGCAACTGACCTGGGTATCGGCCGCCCGCTCGGAGAGCGACGCCGTGTCGATGGTGCATGAAGCGAAGGCTGAAGTAGCCTTTGGCCTGCAGGCGCTGGCGGGTCAATTCCGGTTGCCGTTTATTCCTGTTATCGAAGAGCGCTTTGACTTACTCGTGAACCGCCGCGCCTGGTTTGAACCACCGATGCAAAAATTTCTGACCTTTTGCAACAGCCCCGCGTTTGCGGCTCGTGCAGCAGAGATGGATGGCTACGATGTGTCGGGTTTTGGCACGGTGCACTTCAACGGTGCCAGTTGATTCTCAGCGAGCCTTTGCATTCGGGAAAAACAACTGTTGGCCGTTGACCTTGTGCCCGGCAATCGCTGCCTGACCGGTTGCAGATAACAACCAGTCGATAAACCGTTGGCCGGCGGCATGGTGTACTCGTGGACACTTCGCCGGATTAACCAGTATCACACCGTACTGATTGAACAGTTGTTTGTTCCCCTGTACGGCAATGACGTAGTCAGTTTTGTTTTTGAAGCTGATCCAGCTGGCACGGTCTGTGATGACATACGCGCCCATGCCAATCGCTGTATTTAAGGTCGCTCCCATGCCCGAACCGGTTTCGCGATACCACTGACCGGAAGCGCCGGTAGGGTCGATGCCGGCTTGCTTCCAGAGTGACATCTCTTTTTTGTGAGTCCCGGAATTGTCTGCGCGCGACGCGAACACCGAACGGCTTCGGGCAATTTTCTGTAATGCCAACAACGGATTGGACGTTGCGCCGTTCGTCATAACTCCTGCAGGATCTTTAGCTGGGCCAACAATCACAAAATCGTTGTACATCAGGTCAAAGCGCTTTACCCCAAAACCACTTGCTACAAATTTTTCTTCGGCCGGCCTGGCATGTACCAGGAGTACGTCACCGTCACAACGCTCGGCATTCCTGATGGCCTGACCCGTACCAACCGCAACAACGTGTGCTTTTATGCCGGTCTGGGCCTGAACCAGCGGCAGGATGTGTTCGTACAAACCCGCGTTCGCCGTTGATGTGGTGGACTGAACCACAATGCTTTCAGCAGCGTTAACAGATTCGTAAGCAAGGCTCGCAACGAGCAAGATCGCTGCGAAACCGGATGCCCGGCCGGGTTTAGTTTTTGTCATGATTGGTTTAGTATTTGTCATGATTGGTTTAGTTTTTGTCATGATTGGTTTTAATGGCAACCTGGGTTTCAGGAAGCAACAGCCGGCCGTCCAGGTAAGCCCGGGCCGCGGGTGATGCGGGTTGGCCAAAGAAGGTGGCGGCCGGTGTGTGCTCAAGCACCCGGCCCTGATTGATAAAAACCACGTCGCCAGCCAACCGCCTGACCTGGCCAATGTCGTGGGTTACAAAAATAATCTTGGTGCCGTCCTGATTCGCCTGGCGAACTCTTTGCTCAATTAAGTGCACCGATACCGGATCCAGGCTGGCAGTCGGCTCGTCCAGAAACAGAACCCGCGGGTTGGTCGCCAGGGCTCTGGCCAGGGCAAGTCGTTGTTGTTCGCCGCCCGAAAGCAGGCGCGCCGGTTGTGCTGCCTTTGCCAACAAGCCGGCGGAACTAAGAATAGCGTCACGTTGGGATCGGTCACTTATTTGTACTTGTTTCAGGGCAAAGTCGATATTGGCTGCCACGCTGC
>JBAUID010000062.1:0-4101 GCA_049680625.1 Burkholderiaceae bacterium
GCACTGGCCACTGCACCCATGAGGCCAACCCCGCCCCCGCCGTAGACCAGCCGAACCGAGCGATTCGCCAGGATCGTGCCAATTTCTTCAGCCAGCGCCATCCACTTGGGGTTAACCCCCGCTTTAGCGCCGCAAAACACACAAATTGAAGTCATTCGGCAATAGCCTCTCTTGCGAGTAAATCATTCACGGCCGCTAACGGAGTCGATTTGCCGCAGATCACATCATTCACAGCCTGCGCGATCGGCATATCTACTTTCAGCTCGGCGGCACGACGTACTGCCTCAGCGGCGCACGGCACCCCTTCGGCCACATGACCGAGGGACTGGACAACTTCAGCCAGGGTCTGGCCTGCGGCCAGCCCCAACCCAACCCGCCGGTTACGCGACAAATCAGTCGCGCAAGTCAGTACCAGATCGCCCATGCCCGCAAGCCCCATAAAGGTTTCCCCGCGTGCCCCCATTGCAGCGCCCAGCCTGGACAATTCAGCCAGCCCGCGGGTCATCAGTGCAGCGCGCGCATTCGCCCCCAACTGCAAACCGTCACAAATGCCGGCAGCAATTGCCACCACGTTTTTCATGGCCCCACCCAGTTCCACCCCAATCAGGTCGGCACTGAAATAAATCCGCATACGGTCGTGATGAAAGGCTTGCTCAGCGCGCTGACCGACAACCGGGTGGGTACCGGCAACCACCAGTGCGGCCGGCAGTCCGGCAGCAACTTCCTGTGCAAAACTTGGCCCGGACAACACGCCGCGTGGCCAGTTGTCAGGTAACGCTTGTTCCGCCACCTGGTGGGGTAACAGGCCAGTGCCGGCTTCCAGCCCCTTTGACAACCAGATGATCGGGCTGAAATCGGGGCCCTGCGGTTTGCTTGCTGACGCCGCCACGCTGGCCAGGTTGGTAAAAGACAGTCGCAGGCCGGCAACCGGCGATGCAACGACAATCAAACCGGCATCACCGGCATGGGCCACACACTCGGCGACAGACTTCCCTATACGGAGACTTTCGGGAAAGCTCACTCCCGGTAAATATCGCTCGTTACGCCGCGCTTTTTCTAGCTCGTCAGCTTGCGTGCGGTCACGGGCGTACAACAGTACCGGCCCGAGCCGGGCAGCATGAATCGCTACGGCCGTACCCCAGGCGCCGGCGCCGATAACCGCGACCTTCATCACATGGCTCAGTGCGTACCGGGCGGAAGAATAATCCCAGGCCCGTCATTCGCCTTGGCCTTGCCACCTTCTTGTGCCAGTTTTTGCTGGTACAAGGCTTCGAAGTTAATCTCGGCCAGGTGAATCGGGGGGAATCCGGCCCGCTGGATCAGGTCAGCCACGTTCGAGCGCAGATACGGGTAAATAATGTTCGGGCAGACAATGTTCTGCAACATGTCCATTTGCTCAGCCGGAATATTGCGAATTTCGAATATCCCACCCTGCTTGCATTCGCACAGAAAGGCGACTTTGTCTTCGATTTTGGTTTCAACCGTGGTGGTCACCGTCACTTCGAGAACACCTTCAGCCACCTCACCAGACTCAACCCCAAGAGATACCTCTACGGTTGGCTGGGTGGATTCAAGAAAAATTCTTGGCGCATGGGGAATCTCCAGAGACGCGTCTTTCAGGTAAACGCGTTGAATCTGGAAAATGGGTTCATTGCTTTCGGCCATGGTGGCTCCTCTGTAGGCAAACGTACCGCAACGTGACTGCCTGCGTTATTCGTGCGTACGGTCGCCCATGAATCGGTCAACCGGTTAAGCGCTTAACCGGCCAGCATTTTGTCCAGTTCACCTGTGCGTTCAAGGTCGTGTAAGTCGTCACAGCCGCCAATATGTGCGCCGTTAATAAATATCTGCGGCACCGAGGTTTTGCCACCGGCCAGTTCAATCATTGTCGGTCGCGCATCCGGGCGTTCATCAATGTCGATTACGTCGAGCTGAGCTATCGACTTGCCAGCCAGCAAGGCTTCAGCCCGCTGGCAGAACGGACACCAGCTGGTCCGGTAAATTGTCACTTCAGACATCGGTCAATCCTTCGGTTAATGGGTGCACATAACATAGCCATATCGGGGCGCACCCGTGAAAATTCAAGCTGACGCCCCGTGGCGGGTCATTTCAGCCGGTAATAGTTTGCTATCGGGCAGACCGGACCCCGATTGTCAGCTACCAAGCCGCAAAGAAGCCAGGGGACGGATCAGAGAGCGATCAGGGCAAGCTAAATCCCTGAAACCGCGTTACTTAACGATTTCATAAGCATTGATACAGAACGTCAATCCAGATCGAGTTTGCGAACCGTCAACACTAAAAACCTTAGCGCACTACCGGCAGACCAGCACCCGACCAGCCCTGCAAGCCCCCGGCCAGGCTGTAAACTCCGGCCCGTCCGTCTGATTTCATTTTATTGGCAGCGCGACCGGAACGGGCACCCGATTCACAATAAAACAGAACCGGGCGTTTACCGGTGATCTCAGCGGCACGCCCATCCAGCTGCGCAGCAGGGATATTTAGCGCATTGGTCAGATGACCTTTGGCATACTCAGAGGCATCGCGCAGGTCAACAACGAAGGGGTTTTCATCATTGATTAACCGGGTAGCACCCAATGCATCGAGGCTTACCCCAGCCGTTGCGCGGCCAGACAATACCGGCCATAAGAGCATGGCCCCCGAAAACAAGGCAATTGCGATAAGAAACAGATTTTCAGTGACGAACGCCACAGGCATACCTCCAGATTTTGCGAGATTATAGAATGATGGCTCAGAGAACCCTATGACTTACCGAATTGTCCTCATCCGCCACGGCGAAAGCCAGTGGAATCTAGAGAACCGCTTTACCGGCTGGACCGACGTCGACCTCACCGACAAAGGCCGCCTCGAAGCGGCTGATGCCGGCCGCCTGATGCGTGACGAAGGCTTTGAATTTGACATTGCGTTTACATCGGTTTTGCGTCGCGCAATCCGCACGCTGTGGATCTCCCTGGACGAAATGGACCGGATGTGGATACCAATCGTGCACTCCTGGCGCCTGAACGAGCGCCACTATGGCGACCTGCAGGGTTTAAACAAAGCTGAAACGGCAGCCAAGTTTGGTGATGAACAAGTCCTCATCTGGCGTCGTGCGTATGCAACGGCACCAAACCCCCTGCCCGACGGCGATCCACGCAGCGCCTTAAACGACCCACGCTACGCCAGCCTGGAGCCAGCCCGGATTCCGGCCACTGAGTGCCTGAAAGACACGGTTGACCGGGTTGTTCCGTATTGGGAAGAAAGCATTGCCCCGGCCATTCGCTGCGGCAAGCAGGTCCTGATTGCCGCCCACGGCAATTCACTGCGAGCCCTGGTGAAACACCTGGACAACATTGGTGACGATGACATTGTCAGCATGAACATTCCTACCGGACGGCCGCTGGTTTACGAACTGGACGACAATTTAAAGCCCGTACGTCACTATTATCTGGGTGATCAGGCCGAAATTGAAGCCGCAATGGCGGCTGTTGCCGCCCAGGGCAAGGCAAAATAAGTCGGGCTTAACAAGGCACCCGGGTGCCTGGTGTTCCATCCTTTTTATTTCGGTCTTTATTTCCGTCTTGGTGCGCTCCAATTCCTGAATAATCGCTGCGCAAAACAGACGGTATCGGCATTGCATGCCCCACAAGCGTGACTTTCTTGCTGCCGGCAAGGGAAAAAGTCAGGCATTCTGACACCTCCCGGCAGGGCCGGTTATACTGCCTCCTCCCCATTTACCATGGCTTTCAGCCCGCCCATCTATGAATACCAAGGCCAAGCATTTCGGACTCATTTCAATCGGTGCGATCGCCGGGGTATTGGTTAGCGTCGGCATTACCGCTGTTGCCGAAAAAGACCGTCGTACCACGTTGCCACTGTCAGAACTGCGCCAGTTCACCGATGTTTTTGGGGCGATTCAGGCCAATTATGTTGAGCCGGTAACCGACAAAAAGCTGATTACCCAGGCGATCAGCGGCATGTTGGCGGGGCTTGATCCACACTCGGCCTATCTGGATGCTGAAGCCTTTCGCGAACTACAGGTCGGCACCCAGGGGGAATTTGGCGGCCTGGGTATCGAAGTGGGCGTTGAAGACGGTTATATCA
>JBAUID010000063.1:0-16928 GCA_049680625.1 Burkholderiaceae bacterium
GGTCCACCCCGTGGACGACTTCGGTTTTACCAAAGCGTTTCTTTACATTACGTAGTTCGACGGTAGCCATTATTTACTTCTCGGTTTCAGTCAGGCCTTTAACAAAAAGCCTTTGCATGGAAACAACCACCAGCACCGGTGGCAGCATTGCCAGCAGCGCAGTCATCATGATCAAGTGCCAGTCTGGTGCCTGCTCGGCCGCTTCCAGCATTCGGGAAATGCTGACAACAATGGTTGTCATTTCTTTTTGTGTGGTCATCAGCAGCGGCCACAAATACTGGTTCCAGCCGTAGATAAATAAGATCACAAACAAGGCGGCGATGTTGGTCCGCGACATGGGTAGCAAAATATCCCAGAAGAACTTAATTGGACCGGCGCCGTCGATTCTGGCGGCTTCAAGTAATTCGTCAGGGATGGTAAGAAATACCTGGCGGAACATGAATGTTGCTGTGGCGGAGGCAATCAGGGGAATGATCAGGCCGGCATAACTGTCCAGCATGCCAAGTTGGGCGACAACACCGTACGTTGGCAGGATGCGCACTTCAACCGGCAGCATCAGGGTAATAAAAATCAGCCAGAAAAAAAACATCCGCATCGGAAATCGGAAATAGACAATGGCAAACGCTGATGTCAGCGAAATAACAATCTTGCCAACCGCAATGCCGGTTGCCATGATCAGGCTGTTGAACAACATAGTTGATGCTGGCACGCCGGAAACGCCAAAACCCCGGTTTAAAGCGAGTTTCAAATTAATGAAAAACTGATCTCCCGGAAGCAGTGGTAGCGGTACCTGGCCCATCCGAACCGCATCATGGGTGGCGGCGACAAAGGTAATCCAGATTGGCAGGGCAACAAGAATCACACCCGCGATCAGGATCAGGTGCGACAGTACGGTAAGTGCAGGGCGGTTTTCAACCATTGTCGGAGGCACTCATGTCAGTACTGCACTTTTCTTTCGAGGTAGCGAAACTGGATCACCGTCAGGCCGATAACCAGTACCATTAAAATTGCGGATTGCGCTGCGCTGCCGCCAAGGTCCAGCCCGACAAAACCATCGTTATAAACTTTATAAACCAGGATTTCAGTCGCCTTTGCCGGGCCGCCGGCGGTGACCGAATGAATAATTCCAAAAGTGTCGAAAAAGGCGTAAACAATATTCACGACGATCAGGAAAAACGTGGTCGGAGACAGCAACGGAAATACAATTGTCCAGAAACGTCGCATCGGCCCGGCGCCATCAATTGAAGCCGCTTCAATAAGCGAATGCGGAATCGCGTGCAGGCCTGCCATAAAAAACAAAAAGTTATAACTGATTTGTTTCCACGCCGCGGCAAATACCACCAGGGCCATCGCGTGCGAACCGTTGAGTTTGTGATTCCAGTCGAAGCCGATGTTATCGAGCAGATATGAGATAATGCCCAGGGTCGGATCAAACATAAATACCCACAACGCTCCGGCGACTGCGGGCGCAACCGCATACGGCCAGATCAGCAGTGTCTGGTAAAAACCGGTGCCTCGAATGACCCGGTTTGCAATGACTGCCAACAGCAAGGCAAGGCTCAGGGACAGGCAGGCGACGAGGGCAGAAAATAAGGCTGTGGTCTTAAACGATGCCAGATAGTATTCGTCAGCAAACAATGCCTTGTAGTTTTCCAGGCCAACAAATTTTGAGCTTAGACCAAACGCGTCTTCCACCAGAGTGGATTGAAAAATTGCCTGGCCGGCCGGCCAGATAAAAAAGACCAAGGTGATGACAATCTGCGGCAACAACAACAGATATGGCAGCATCGACGGTTGAAAGTGAACGCGTTTAAGCAATGCTCCGGTCCAGGCTCAGGAAGTTAGTTACAGATCGGATGATAGCGCTGTGCATTGTAATGTGAGTTGCCGCGCAGCCGTGTTGTTGCCGCGATGTTGCCGCGATGTCGCCGCGCTGTCGCCGAATTATCTGATCGGCCACAGAGAGTGTGTTGTGGGTGAAGCGCATCAGGTGTAGCGCATTTGCTATCCCTGATGCGTTTTTTACTATCCCGACAACTTATTTATTGGCGGCTTCAAATTTTCGCAGCAATGCGTTGCCACGGGAAACGGAGTCATCCATTGCTTTGTCTGCCGGTTTAGAACCGTTCCATACGGCTTCCAGCTCTTCGTTAATGATGTCCCGAATCTGCACAAACGATCCATAACGAAGCCCGCGCGAGTTAGGGGTCGGCTGGTTCAGGCTGAGTTGTTTGATCGCGGTGTCGGTGCCCGGGCTTTTTTCGTAAAAGCCTTGTTTCTTGCTGAGTTCATAAGCGGCGTTGGTAATGGGCACGTAACCAGTTTCCTGGTGCCACCAGGCTTGCACTTCCGGAGAAGAAAGGTACGTCATGAATTTTGCAACGCCTTTGTATTCTTCTTGCGGATGGCCTTTCAGCGCCCATAAGGTGGCCCCGCCGATGATGGAATTTTGCGGCTTGGCAGCAACCTCGGGGTAGTAAGGCAACATTGCCTGTCCAAATTCGAATTTGGCCTGTTTTGCAATTGCGCCGTAGTAGGCTGATGAGTTCAGCCACATCGGACATTCGCCGTTGACAAACTTTGGCAGGCTGTCACCGCGCCGGCCACCGTAGTCAAATAGTTTGGATTTCTGCCATTCGCCCAGGTTCCCGATATGCTTTTTGACAGCAGCATTGTTGAAGCTAAGTTCGGTATCCAGGCCGGCGAATCCGTTTTCTTTTGTGCCGGTTGGCAGGTTATGCCAGGCGCTGAAGTTCTCTATCATGACCCACGACTGCCAGCCGAAAGAGAACCCACATTTGTAGCCGGCATCCATGAGTTTCCTGGATGCGGTTTCCATTTCGGGCCAGGTTGTCGGGGCATCTGCAATGCCTGCTTTTTTGAACGCATCTTTGTTGTACCAGAGAACCGGGGTAGAGCTATTAAACGGCATTGACAACAATTCGCCGCCGGGTGTCTGGTAATAACTGATTACCGCCGGCAGGTAGTCGGCTTTATCAAACTTCTCACCTGCATCTTTCATCAATTGTTCAATTGGGTAGATGGCGCCTTTGGCCGCCATCATCGTGGCCGTACCGACTTCAAAAACCTGGACAATATGCGGCTGCTTTTTGGCACGGAAAGCCGCTACTGCGGCAGTCATTGTCTCTGTGTAATTGCCTTTGTTACTGGGCACCACCTTGTAATCGGACTGCATCTTGTTGAAGTCGGCGGCTATTTTGTCCACCCGCTCGTTATTCACGCCACCCATTGCATGCCACCACTGGATTTCAGTAGCCGCAATGGCGCCCGATGAAAGGGCCAGCGACACGGCGCCGGCCAGGGTTATCTGGTGTAATGTTTTCAAAGTATTCCTCCTGATGTATGCCGGCAACGCCGGATGGTCTCTGGCTGGTAGATTAACCGCTTTCAGTGACGGTCATGTGAAACGAGGTGAGAAATGAAATTTATTCGCCCTGAAGTCTTGAATTCAGATTCCCGTGGTGTGTGCTGATGACTGATTCTGCCGCGACTTTCGATCTTACTCAAATCGACCACACAGTCATCAATACCCGCTATGACATGGACAACGCCCAGCAGCGGTTTGCCTCGCTTGGGTTTTTGCTGACCGAGCGTGGCTACCACACCCTGGGCTCAATCAATCACCTGATGATGTTTGGCACAGACTATCTGGAGCTGATTGGCCTGCCGACAAATACTGACGGCAAACCGGCGCAACGTCCGGGGATTTCAGATGCACCAGTCGGAATTAACGGACTGGTTTTTAAGACCCGGGATGCTGACGCAAGCTTTGCCCATTTACAGTCAGTTGGCCTGGCCGGAGACCCACCCAATAGCTTTTCGCGGCCGGTGCAATTAGCAACCGGGGCTCAGGATGCGCGCTTTCGAACCGTTCATGCCCGGCGTGATGCGTTTGCGGCAGGGCGGGTCTATTTTTGTGAGCATCAAACCCCTGAACTGGTCTGGCAGCCACAGTGGCAACAGCACGAGAATCAATCACTCGCCATTGCCGAAGTGGTTGTCGTCAGTGAATTGCCTCGGGAGCAAGCGGAAAAATTTGCGAATTTGCTAAACATGCCGCTATCGATGATTGGCACTGATCAGGACGTTTCCTCACAATACGTTGTGCCGTATAGCGATGGGCAGCTGACGATCATGTCGCCAACTGTCTATACGAACCGTTTTGGCTCACTGGCCAGTCCGTCAGCTGGAAGAGCCGACTTTTTTGGTGCCCTGGTTTTTCGTTGCGACAGTCTTTCGTGGGTAAGCAGTCTGCCCGCGCTGGATGGCTTGTCTCATCAGAGCACTGCGAATAGCGTGGTTATTCATGACCAGGTATTCGATGCCGTACTGGAATTTGTTGGTGCCTGAGTTGCTGATCCCATGAGGTTCAAAGAGAAGATCACCCCTGGAATAAAAAAATAGCGGCGCTGACAGCGCCGCTATTTTTCTGCTGGGGCAGGGGCCGTATCAGATAACGGTCTTCTCAGCTTGCTCACTGGATTCTGATGCCTGCGCCGCCTGCGTGGCGCTATCCAGTGCGGGGGAGACAAATTGCCGCTTGATGGTTTCCTGGTCCAGGCCGGCCAGGGCAGCCAGGGTTGCCGTTGTTCGGCGTAACGGCACTTTTTCGGCAACTATTCGATGCTTGGGGTTCGGAGATCGGACCCAGAACATACCGTCAGGGTGATGACGGCCACTCTTGATTGTGCCAAGTGGATAGAACAAGTCGGTCAGGGCAGCACTGGCGCCAGTCGGCGAAACGACAGTGGCGTTTCCGGTGGGTTGGGTGATGATCGCACAGGCCAGGTATAACTCGTCACCATCCCGCCGTGAACGAATTACTGGTTTGTCGCCAAGCATCAGGGCGAGCAATTTTTCCTGTGCTGCGGCGGCCGCTTCATCGGATGCGAATTTCAGGCGAAACTCTTCAGCCATAACCGGTTCATATCGGCCACAGTTTTCAATACCAGCAAAACGCTGCAATGCATTGGGATCAATCGCTTTATACAACAACTTGCCACCGGTTTCGTCGTAGCTGTTCAGTGGTTGCTGGCTCAGCGCTGTCATCATTACCAGACTAGTGTTGGTACCCTCAACCAGTTGGAGTGCATCTTGCACAATGCGATCCATTGCCTGATAACCCTGCAGGATGGCGTCGTGAAATTCAGCTTGTTCAGCATCACTTGGCTGGATCTTGAACTGTGACGGATCCATGTTGCGCCAGTGATAGTGTTGCAAGTGTGCCGTTGAGTTCAGGAACAAGGTACTGTAGTGCGGCTTTTCTTTTTTCCAGCGTGAGCGGAATAAGTCCCACATCAGGCGATCAAGAATCATCGCCCGGCGCCAGTGAAACTTTCCGCTGCCGCGCTCACTGATCAGTTGCCTGAGGGTTCGCTTAATAGTTTCAGCAGACAAGCCATTACGCAGCATGAACAGACCAAACTTCAAATGGTCTTTCACGGTCAGCGGCAAATCGCTTCGGGTGTATTCCTGAACGCTGGTTTGCACATATCGGAAAAAGTCTTCGAAGTCTCTTTCGGGATATGGCTTTAGCCCTGTTGCCCACGGGTCAGGCAGGATGGCGCCGGATACCCCGTCACCAAAGACGCCGGCGTTCATGCTGCCACAGATCCAGACCCGTTTGCCTGCATTGGATGCAATATCCCATAGGCGGGGCGACCGGAGTTTATGGCCGTCGCCGAGGTCGTAAATGCCGTGTTCTTTATACGTCAGCCCGCTGTGCACGGTGACCCATTGAATCCAGGGCTCAAGCGTTTGAACCGGCTCTTCCGCGTCGGTGACGTGAACTGCAGATTGGTCGTGGAGCTTCTTAAACCCGGGTAACTTGCCTTCAGCCATCCACTGATGCATCAAATGCGGCGTCAACTCATTGAATTCAAGGACGATAACAGCTTGTTCGTTCAAGTTAGTTCTCTTCTTTATGAAAGGCCGCCCAGGCGCAAACCGCCAATGAGCAGGGAGGAAAAATATAGCAGCAGGGCGCCATTCTTACTATGACAAAGCGACTGATTTCGCCGAAAAATTCCGGAAAAAATGTTGAAATTTCCCGTTATCGGCAATTGTTGACACATCGTGGCAAACGGTAACGAATCTTGCTCCTTCAGACTCCCGTCGGAATTTCATACAAACAGCGGTCCGTAAATACTGCACATCGTGAATCAGCGACCATCGGTCGGTGACTGGTCTTCCGGCGGGGCAGGCACTGGCAAGATTATCCAAGGTTCACGGAAACAATTTTTTGCTATCCGATACCGCGAACTCATGTCGGCCCAATTAATGTGTTCAAGCCCTAACCCGTTCCCATGATGTCTAATGTAAGCTCCCGCCCACCAAGGACAATAGTTGTTACTGCATGCAGTGCCTTGTTCTATGACAGCTATATCGACCTGATCAATTCGATGGAGGCTGTTGGTATCAGCAGCCAATACGACCTGGGGGTTATCGATCTGGGTCTGACTGACGAAAATATTAGTCGGCTGGCGGAGCGTGGTGTCCGCCGTGTCGCCGGAGACTGGCCGGTAACGCCGCCGCCCGGGCAGGATCGTCCCGAGTTTGTTGCATTTGCCGGCAAACCATTTGTACGGGATTACTTTCCAGGTTATGAAGTCTATGTCTGGATGGATGCTGATATGTGGGTTCAGACGCCCCGGTTCTGGCACGAACTCATTGACGGGGCGCTGCATCAAGGTTGTGCGGTTTCTGAAGAAAAGCATCCCGCCTACCGTCCCATGCCGTTCAAAGAGCGATTCTGGATGCTGCGCCACCTGAGCCGGGCTTTTGGGCCAACATCGGCGCTAAAGATTGCCACGTATCCAATGGTCAACAATGGTTCGTTCTCGATGCATGCGGATGCGCCGCACTGGCAGCCCTGGCAGGAGCGTTTTAAAACACTAGTTGATCGGACTCAGCGCATGATTGCGATAGATCAGCTGGCGATGTTTGCAATGATCCACCTGGACAAACCCGGTACGGTGTTATCCAGTGCGCTGAACAACTGGGTTTGTTCGTTGGGGACCCCACACTGGGACCCGGCGCGTGGTCAGTTCGTGGCGCCTGACAGTGAATCGGAAGCCATCAGCGTTTTGCACGTCACCACGCCGGCGCGAGCCCGGGTCTTTGAAGTGCCAACCGTCGGCGCAGAGCCTACTGATCATTACCTGCACCGGCCGGACGGAAAAGTTGTGGCCACCTTGCCCACCCAGCCGAAGCGCTCCATAGGGGCCGTTGTCAGCTAGTAGAGTCATCGAGAAGTTAGCGCAGCAGGCCGGGCCGTGTCTCGATCAGTTTAGGAAGTTAAGATCAGTGAGGCGTAAATTTCTCTGACATTCATCAGTCTTTGGCAACAATCCGTAGCAAACTGGCTCAGCCAGCCTTGTATTTAGCCCTATGTAACCAAAAGTTGTGGTTTGCCCTGAAATATTGCGAACGATTTGGTAGAAATACCAGATTGGCACTCTTAAACTACTTGTCAGCGACAGACTCAATTCTTCACAGGACGCCCCAGTTTGCAATCTTCCGTCAGGCCAACTGAGCAAGCCACTCCGCGGACAGTGATGATCACTGCCTGCAGCGGGCTGTTCTTTGATCATTACCTTGATCTGCTCGACTCGCTCGAGGCGATGAATCTCACCCCGAACTATGACATCGGCTTGATTGATCTCGGCCTGAAGCCAGACCAGATGACCCAGTTAGAGGCGCGCAATATCCGCCGGGTTGATGCGCGTTGGCCGGTCAGTGCGCCAAAGGGTCAGGACCGCATTGAATACATAGCGTTTGCGGCTAAACCCTATGCGAAAGAGTACTTTCCCGGTTACGACGTTTACGTCTGGATGGATGCTGATTTATGGGCACAAACCCCGGCATTCTGGACCAACCTGATCGAGGGGGCGGCGCGAGATGGTATTGCGGTACCCGCTGAGCAAGATATCAACTATTCGAAAATGCCGGCTATCTGGCGTTTGTGGATGTGGCGCCACTTTGCCCGTACCTATGGTGTATTCAAAGCATTTCGCCTGATGAATACCCCGGTACTGAACAACGGCTTGTTTGCCTGTCGTGCGGATGCGCCGCACTGGGAATTGTGGCAAAAGCACTTTGAGATGATGGTTCACAAGACGCGTCGCATGATCGCAATTGACCAACTGGCCCTGATCTCGATGTTGCAGATTGAAAACCAGTCGTGTGCTCTTTTGCCGGCAACCGACAATTGGGTGTGCTCCCTGGCAACGCCCTGGTGGGATCCCCAGCGTGGGGTCTTCGTGCGCCCCGGAGAGCCTGACAACACAATTAGCATCATGCACCTGACAACCCCTAGTCGGGAACGGATGTTCGATGTTGTCACTCCTGATGGCCAGTCCGAACGACGCTATCTGTATCGGCCAGGTGGCCGGGTAATGGCGGCTTTTAAGCGTTCGGCCATTGAGCGACCTGAGTCGGTAATTACCGAACCGCCAATCGGGGCCAAACACTCGCACTCCAAGCTGGCGAGAACCCCCTAACGCCAACTTGGTACGATCTGCATTCCTTAGCGAATGGAGTCACCAATGAAAGTACTGATGACAGGAGCCGCCGGCGGGGTTGGCACTTTCCTGCGCCCGCTGTTGCTTAAGGCCTGTGGGGAAACTTACCTGTCCGACCTTCAGCCCGTGAAAGACCTGCAGCCAGGGGAGCATTTTGGGGCGGCTGATTTATCCGACCCGGCTGCGGTCCAGGCCGCCGTGCACGGTATGGACGCCATTATTCACCTCGGGGGGCAATCGGTAGAAGCCGCCTGGGATATTGTTCTGGATGCCAACATCAAGGGCACGTACCACTTGTTTGAAGCGGCCCGACAGGCTGGGGTGTCGCGCATCGTCTTTGCGTCAACCAATCACGTGGTTGGTTTTTACGAGCGTGACCAGGTGATTGATAGCAATGTGAAAGTGCGACCGGATTCACGATACGGGGTCAGTAAGGCGTTCGGCGAAGCATTGGGGGCCTTGTATGCCTGCAAACACGGGATTCGGGTGACCAACCTACGCATTGGCAATGTGGGTCTGTTACCCCTGGACAAACGGCGGCTATCCATTTGGATTCATCCTGAAGACTTGATGCAACTGATCTGGATTGGCCTGACCCACGAGGCAATTGAGAACGAAGTGCTTTACGGTGCGTCGGACAATGCGCGCGGCTGGTGGGACAACTCGCGTGCCGTGCAGTTGGGTTATCAGCCAAAACACCAGTCTGAGCAATTTGCTGCCCAGATCCTGGCCAGCGAACAAGCGGATGACCCGATCGCTGAGAAATTCCAAGGCGGCACATTCTGTGCCGACGAATTTAGTCGCCGTTAAAGGTCAGCCGGCGGCCATTGACCGGATCCGTCAGGCAGAGTCAGTCAGAAATTAAACGCTTGCCCATGCTGATCACGTCATCAGTCTGGTAGCCAATCGCCTGATAGAACGCCACAGCATCAATATTGCCGGTGCGTATCTGCAGGTTGATCTTCGGACATCCCATGGCCTGCAGGCGGTGCTCGACTGCTTGCATCATCTGTTGTCCGTAGTGTTGACCCTGGCAGGCCGGGCTGACGGCCAGGTAGTTTATCCAGCCCCGATGACCGTCAAATCCGGCCATGACGGACGCAATCAGGTGCCCCTTTAGAGTGCCGACCAGGAAGTTTTCCGGTTGCACGGAGAGTTTGCGCGCTATGTCTGAAATTGGGTTATTCCAGGATCTGGTCAGCTGACATGCCTGCCACAGGGTCACGATAGCGGCTTCATCAGAAGTCGCGTATGGGCGAACCACAAGTATTGGCTTGTCGGGCTCTGATGGTGGTATTGATTGACTTGTCATCGGCATTACCATCCAATGTACCACCGCGCGAATTGGAGTTTACCGCTGTCATGTACTACGAAGGTCATAACGATCACGGGTTGGAATTTAATCCGTTCAAAGCCATTATTGCCCCCAGGCCGATTGGCTGGATATCCACTGTCGACAAGCAGGGGCGCCCCAATCTTGCCCCGTACAGTTTTTTTAACGCTATCGCCAGCAACCCGCCGATCCTCGCGTTTGCCAGCGAGTCAATGAAAGACTCTGCGCTCAATGCCAGGGATTCCGGTGAATTTGTTTTTTCCCTGGCAACGGTGCCGTTGCAGGGAGAGATGAATGCGAGCAGCGATACTATTGCCCACGGCGAAAGCGAATTTGAACTGGCCGGTCTGGAGGCTGCGCCCTCCCGCCGGGTCGCACCACCGCGGGTCGCGGCCAGCCCGGCAGCCATGGAGTGCAAAACGTTAACCTGCCAGGAACTGGTTGATCTGGACGGTAAACCAATTGGTACCTGGCTGATAACCGGGCAGGTAGTGGCGGTCCACATCCGGGACGAATATATCCGTAACGGTCGCTTTGATACCGCGGCTGCCCAGCCCCTGGCTCGTTGTGGTTACCGGGATTATGCCGCGGTGACCGAAGTGTTTGAAATCATGCGCCCAACCGATGGTGACGCATATGATGGGGTCGACCGGTAGGCTGGTGCTGATGCCCGCGTTACACTTTGGGCTATTCGTTTTCACTATTCATTTTCAAAATAGGACTGTCGTGACATGAGCTTCAACAGGGAAATCCACGGGGTGGAGTTGCACTTCGACTTCTCCGACTGGGGTAAACATTCTTTGCAGGCGATCGAAGCGGCTGAGCGCGCAGCAGCGCTGATTGAAGCCGAAGATCCGGAGCTGGTTCAGGAAGCCCACGAATTACTGGTTCGGGCCGAAGAAGACGACGAGTTCAGTGATGCTCTGTACGAACAACCCGAAAACCCCGACTTTGCCGCCTACTGGCGCATTCATGCGATTGCCGAACAAGCCCGTGCCGAGAAGCTTCCGCCCGAAGTTGGGACGCCGGAAAAAGGCTATTACGCCTACATTTGCCTGCCACCGGATCTCGGTTGAAAACACCTAAAAAAACCCCCAGGCAAACATCCGTGCCCGCCAGCGGCATGGAACAAGGACTCACCAACTATGGTGATGCTGAGTTCTCGCTGTTTCTGCGCAAAGCCTTTATCAAAGGCGCGGGTTATACGGACGATGCCTTGTCCCGACCCATCGTTGGCATCACCAATACCGGCAGCGGCTATAACCCCTGTCACGGTAATGCACCACAACTGATCGAGGCTGTTAAGCGCGGCGTGATGCTTGCTGGCGGGCTGCCGGTTGAGTTTCCGACGATCTCGATTCACGAGAGTTTTTCACATCCGACCAGCATGTTCCTGCGCAACTTAATGTCCATGGACACCGAAGAGTTGATCCGGGCCCAGCCGATGGATTCCGTCGTATTGATTGGTGGTTGCGACAAAACCGTGCCGGCGCAACTGATGGGTGCGGCCAGTGCCGGTATACCAGCGATCCAACTGGTTACCGGTGCGATGCTGACTGGATCACACCGGGGTGAACGGGTTGGCGCTTGTACCGATTGCCGGCGCTACTGGGGGTACTACCGGGCAGGGGAAATAGATCAGGTCGAAGTAGAAGACGTTAACGAACAACTGGTGGCCAGTGTGGGCACGTGTTCAGTCATGGGCACCGCCAGCACCATGGCCTGTATTGCCGAGGCGCTTGGCATTATGTTGCCCGGTGGCGCGTCACCACCGGCAGTGACCGCTGCCCGCATTCGCATTGCCGAGCAAACCGGCAGCCAGGCGGTGGCCATGATTGCTGCTGGCCTGACCCCGGACAAAATACTGACCGCCCACGCGATTGAAAACGCATTCCGGGTATTACTCGCCATTGGCGGGTCAACCAACGGCATTATCCATCTGACCGCGGTGGCCGGCCGCCTGGGCATTGACGTGTCGCTGGCCGATCTTGACCGACTGGGCAAAGACACACCGGTACTGGTGGATCTAAAGCCGTCGGGTGATCACTACATGGAAGACCTGCACCATGCGGGTGGTCTGATGACGGTGCTGCGCGAACTCAAACCTTTGCTGCACCTGGATACGTTAACCGTAACCGGCCGCACCCTGGGTGAAGAAATTGAGCGCAGCGGCCCCGGCTTTGCGCAAAGCGTGGTGCGCACTTCAAAAAATCCGATCTACCCGGAAGGCGGGGTGGCCGTGCTTAACGGGAACCTGGCACCGGCTGGCGCCATAATTAAACAGTCCGCGGCATCACCGGGTTTAATGGAGCACACCGGACGTGCGGTTGTCTTTGACGGCCTGGCCGATCTGGCAGCACGTATTGACTCTCCCGATCTGGATGTCACTGACAAAGACATCCTCGTGCTGCGAAATATTGGCCCAATCGGCGCACCGGGTATGCCGGAAGCCGGATACATACCCATACCAAAAAAACTGGCCAAGGCCGGGGTCAAAGACATGGTGCGTATCTCTGATGGCCGAATGAGTGGCACCGCATCCGGCACCATTGTGTTGCATCTGTCGCCCGAAGCCGCGATTGGCGGCCCGCTTGGCCTGGTACAAACGGGTGACCAGATAATGTTGAGCGTGTCGCAGCGCCGTCTCGATATGTTGGTCGAAGCCGACGAACTGGAGCGTCGCCGCGCCGCACTCAAAGCACCAGCGCTGCGTGACGGCGACCAACGGGGTTATCGCAAGTTATACCTGCAAAGCGTTTTGCAAGCAGAACACGGCTGCGATTTTGACTTCCTCAGGGCGCAACCACCCGAGTGACATGAATTACAAGTTGTTGCCTGGTGCGCTTGCCGCCGCGTGGGGTCTCGGCGGGGTATTGACCCTGTTGTTGTTCGCCGTCACGCGAATGGCACGAACCAGTTTCGATGCGCTTGATATGCCACTGCACGCGGTGCACTGGCTGGTGCTGGCGGCCAACATCGTATTCATGGCTTATGCCGAGGGTTATCGGGGTTTTCAACAATCGTTTTCGCCGCGGGTTGTGGCCCGGGCCCGATACCTGGTTAATCACTGGACCGTGTGGCGGCTGATTGCCGCGCCGCTTTTCTGTATGGGTTTTTTCCATGCCACAAGGCGCCGCCTGATCACCGCCTGGGTACTGACCGCGGCGATTGTGTTGATGGTCTTCCTGTTTGCCCAGCTCCCGCAGCCATGGCGGGGAGTGCTTGACGCCGGCATTGTAGTTGGGCTGGGCTGGGGGATTATTAGTATTGGGCTGTATATCGGGCGTTGGTTATCTGGCAGGCAATTTGATGCTTCGCCTGAAGTGCCGGTGGTGGTGCGCGCGGCTTAGCCGGGATGGTCACCAATGGAGTTGGCAGTTTTAATCGGCTCCGCCTTATCAACGCCATCGACATTGGTGGTATCGGACGCGCCGCCTGACAACTCCCGCGCCGCTTGCCGAACAACCGAAACCCCTGAAGTTAACGCCAGCCCAGCCATGACGGCGGCCACCAGTAAATCCGGCCATCCCGATGCCGTGCCAAAGACACCCAGGGCGGCCACCATCACGGCAATATTGCTCAGCGAGTCGTTGCGTGTGCATAACCACACTGAGCGCATGTTGGCATCACCCTGGCGAAACCGGTAAAGCATGATTGCCACCGACAGGTTAGCAACCAGCGCGAGGCTGCCGACTACACCCATCGTCATCGCGTCGGGGATAACGCCGGAGTAAAAATTCATCACCGCTTTGACGGCGATGTAGGCACCAAAACTCAACATGAAAAGGCCTTTGAGCATCGCGGTGCGGGCGCGCCATGCCAGGCTGGCACCCAATACGGCCAGTGACACCAGGTAGTTGGCGGCGTCGCCAAGAAAGTCGATTGAGTCGGCCAGAAGGGCCAGCGAATCGGCTTGCAGTGCTGCGCCAACCTCAACGCCGAACATGGCCGCGTTGATGATGAACGCAGCCCAGAGAATTTTCCGGTAGCGGAAAAATTCGGGGGTGCCGGCAACCAGGCCGGTGGGGCCATGGGAATGCCCGGCGTGATCGGGTTGGCAGCATGCGCTCATAAGTCATCATAGCGGCCGACGACTGCTAAGATGCCGGGCAGTTGTTTTTTAAGCGTTTTTTTGCCGATCAGAGGTCTTTGCATGTCGTCTTTTTCCCCTACCGAATCCCATTCCATTGACACCAGCCTGGTTGAGGTTTCACGACACTTCGAGGAAGTTATCAAGACGGCTAACCTGCCGGTGCACCGGGCTTCGACGGTTTTGTTTGATTCGCTTGCCGAGTTGTCCAGTGCTGGCGCCGCGACGGTTGCCGGCCAGTTGCACCAAAGCACTTACGGTACGGCGGGTACACCCACCACTTACGCGCTGGCCGATGCGCTGGCAACAATTGAAGGGGCCGGTGCCAATTGCCGGGCTGCGATTATGTCGTCCGGTCTGGCCGCAATTTCCACCGCCTTGCTGGCTTACTTGAAAACCGGCGACCATCTGCTGTTGCCCGATTCGGTTTACGGACCAACCCGGGCATTTGCCCAGGGGATGTTGCGCCGCCTGGGTATCGAAACCACGTTTTACGTGCCTGATGCCCCGGTGGATGAGATTGCGGCCTTAATCGCCCCAAATACGCGTGTCCTTTATCTGGAGAGCCCGGGCAGTTACACCTTTGAGGTGCAGGACGTGCCGGCCCTGGCGGCAATGGCACGTGACCGTGGCCTGATCAGTATTATCGATAACGCCTGGGCGTCGCCGGTTTTTGCCCGGCCGTTTGACTGGGGGGTTGATGTCTCTTTGTTGCCGCTGACTAAGTATTGGTCTGGCCACTCAGATGTCTTGATGGGGGCAGCGGTTGTGCGCGAAGAATTGTGGCCGCAGTTGTGGCAAACGGTTCGTCTGCTCGGCATCTGTGTGGGCGGTGATGATGCCTGGTTGATTTTGCGCGGCATGCGAACCGCCGCGGTGCGGATGCGCCAGCATGAAAAAAATGCGCTGCAGGTTGCGCACTGGCTTGAACAACATCCGGCGGTCGAGCGTGTGATTCATCCCGCATTAGAATCGCATCCGCAGCACGCTTTGTTTAAACGCGACTTTTTGGGTTCCAGTGGCTTGTTTTCCTTTGAGTTAAAGGCTGGTACCAGTGAGGCAGCTGTTGCCGCGTTGTGTGACGGGCGACGCTTTTTTGGTATTGGTGCATCGTGGGGGGGCTATGAGAGCCTGATTCTGCCGGGACGTCTTGACTCGAACCGAAGCGCGAAACCGTGGCACGGTGGACAGATTATCCGGGTGCATATTGGTTTGGAAAACCCTGACGATTTAATTGCCGATCTCGACGCCGGCTTTAGCGCGGCACGTGAGTGCTAAGGCATATGCCTGCGCTTATCCAGTCAATCGCCAGCGGGAGGTAAAGCAGTGGAGATTTGCCGCAGCTGTTGAGTCAGATCTTTTAGCTGGCCCGGGCCAATGGCCATTGCGATCTGGTCGTATCGCTTTTCTGAATGTGGCGCCACCTGCTGAATCAACTTAATGCCGCGTGCGGAAATTGACAGGCTGGCGGCTCGCAAATCGTTATGGTCGATCCGCCGCTGAACCAAACCGGCCTTATCAAGGCTCCGAACGATTCGCGTCATGCTCGGCGCCATGATCAGGGTTTGGGCTGACAGTTCTCCCAGGGTCAGTGGCTTGCCTGCACTGTTCAGCGCACGCAAAACCCGCCATTGTTGTTCGGTGATGCCGTGCTCGCGCAATACCGGGCGAAATTGCGCCATCACGGCCTGGTGTGCATTCAATAGCAACATCGGCAACGAATCAGAAAAATCGCGCAAGCCAGAATCGACCGGAGTTTTCATTCGTCGGCGACTCGGTTGCGCAAGGTGCCAACCCCGTCCACAGTAACAATCACTTCATCGTCTGGCACCAGCCATTTCGGTGGGTCGAACCGCGCGCCCGCGCCGGTTGGTGTGCCGGTTGCGATAACGTCACCGGGTTTGAGCATCATAAAGGTTGAAATGTAAGACACCAGGTGTGACAACGGAAAGGCCATGCGTCTTGTGTTGTCCTGCTGGCGCACTTCGTTGTTCACCCAGGTTGTAATCGACATGTCGGTTAGTTCAGGGCACTCATCCAGGGTGACCAGCCACGGACCGAAGGCGCCGCTGGCAACAAAGTTCTTACCCTGGGTGACGTTAAATTTGCCGTGCCGCAACCAGTCGCGGATTGTTCCTTCATTCATCACAGACAAGCCGGCAATATGTTCAGCAGCTTTGTCCTGGGGGATGCGTCGCCCGGCTTTGCCAATGACAACCACAATCTCCCCCTCGTAATCGAGTTGCTCTGACTCGGGGGGGCGGCGCAACAACTCACCACTGGCGACCAGGGAATCCTGAAAGCGTATGAAGAGGCTGGGATACTTCGCGGCGGACTTGTCGTCTTTGTACTCTTCATTGCGGTCGGCATAGTTGACCCCGACGCAAACAATTTTCTCCGGCGCAACAATCGGGCGGCGCAGCGTCAGGTCGCCAAAGCGCAGAGTGTTTTTCTCGTTAGAAAATTCGCTGGCCAGGCCAAGTTTTGAATCGTTTAAAGCGTCCCGTAAGGTTGGCGCTCCCAATCGGGACCCAAGTTCAACCACGGCCATATTGTCTGCAGGCTCCAGTGCGTCGCCGGCCTGAATCAGTCCCCAGCCCGGTACCCCCTTGTTTTCGAAACTGATGAGCTTCACGATATTCTCCTGTAGAAATTATGGTTGCAGGCTTTATGCACAACGTCGTTACGGGTAAACTTAACATGTTAAGTAAATTGCAACCACCCCTCACCGGGCGATTATCGGCCGGAAGTTTTCAGACGGCCATTGAGGAGCTGAGGAAGAAATGAAGATTTGCGTTATCGGTGCTGGTGCGATTGGGGGCTTGATTGCCTGCCGCCTGGCTGCACAGTCTGAGCAGACTGTCTCCGTTTCTGTGTTGGCCCGGGGGGAGAGTCTGCGCGTATTGCAATCCAACCCGTTACGCGTGTTCAGCCGAACCGATCCGGCCAGCGACGCCTGGTC
>JBAUID010000064.1:0-32298 GCA_049680625.1 Burkholderiaceae bacterium
CAATAGTAGGTGCGCGCCTGCTCTCGCGAGGCTGCCGGTACAACCTTGGACGGCGACTGATCACTGTGTCCGGCCACTTGCTTGCGGCGCGGAATCAACAGGTAATGCAGAGGCAGGCAAATTAGCAACTGCATGAGAACAAACGACAGAAACACCCCGCGCCAGCCTGCCGCGGTTTGAATCCACGCGGTTAATGGCCAGAAGACGGTGCTCGCCAGCCCACCGAACAAAGTCACCGCTGTCATTGTTCTTCGGTAACTCGTTCCCGCGTGCTGGCTTAACGTGGCAAACGCCGGGTCGTACATGGTCAGTGACATGGCCACACCGCCAATCACCCAGCCAAGGACATACATCCACAAGCTGTTGGCCTGCCACAGAATAAGAAATGCAAGTGCAGCCACGAGGGAGCCAACACTCATCATTACCCTGCCAGAATACAAATCAATGGCTCGGCCGGCTGCGGGTGAGGCCAAACCATTAATGAGCAAGGTCAGCGAAATGACGGTAAAAATTGTGGTCCGTGAAAGATCCAGGTCAGCGGCTACCTGCGGCCACAGGACGGCCATTGAATAAAATAATTGCCCCCAACTCACAATCATTGTTGTCCCCAGGGCAACAACCAGCCACCAAATGGAACGATTGTTTTCCGACGGATTGTTCCTCATGCCGGCTTGCGTTCAGCCGTCAGGCTGACCATGTTGCCAATGACCATAAGGGCAGCCCCCAGGAACAAAAATATTTCAACCGATTCCCCATAAACCGCTGCACCGACCAGCGCAATAACCGGCAGGCGAAGAAAGTCGATTGGCAGAACAACTGAGGCATCCGAAACCGTGAACGCGCGCGCCAGGCAATAGTGGGCACCCAAGGCGCTCAGACCCACTGCCACAACCCACGGCCAAAGATTGGTTGACGGCATAACCAGGTTCGGCCACGCAGCAACCAGGGCAATGGGCAATTGAATGACCGTCATGTAAAACAAAATCGTGACTGGCGCTTCTGTTTTGATCATTCGCTTGGTCATCACCAGGGAAACGGCATAGCAAACGGCACTGCCCAGCGCGGCGGCCACCCCAACACTAATTGGTATCACACCGGGACGCAGAATAATCATCACCCCAATGAAACCAAGGATCAGCGCCAGCACACGGCGTGTTGTTATGCGCTCGCGTAAAACCAGGACAGCCAGCACAATTGCCCACAACGGTGTCGTGAACTCGAGCGCAAACACCTGGGCAAGTGGCAGCAGGGCCAACGCAAAAAACCAGCCGAACTGACCGCCAAAATGCACGAGATTGCGGATCAGATGCTGACCGAAGCGTTGTGTGCCGGCAAAGCGCCAGCCACTGCGGGCCAGCATTATCAGCACCACAAACAGACCGACCAGGCTGCGGACAAACAAAATGCCAAAGGTATCGAGTTCAGCCGATAGTTCACGCCCGCCGACAGCCATCAGGGTAAATGAGGCAATGGCACCAAACATCCATAAGATTACGGCGCCCGGAATGTTCGTTACCAACGCCTATGCCTGCGGAGTGACATCGCTGACGCGATCGGTACCGGGCAGCAACATCACGAGCAGGCAGGTCACCACGGCAATACCAGCCATGGTCAGTAATAAGGTTGAAAAGCCTGACGCTTTGACAAAAGGGCCCAACGCCCAGACCGCCGCTGAACTTACGCCAAACGATACGGCAAGACGCATGCCGGTGACCCGCGAGCGCATGCGGTCGTCGACATAACGAACAATAATTGCATCGGTAAATGGAATCACGCCAAAAATTGACATCATGTAGCCAATGGCAAGCGCCGCAAACCACCAGCCCTCAGCGTAAGCCGCCAAAACAAATAATGGCGCCTGGAACAATGCAATCCCTAGAAACAACGGCTTGAGGGGGTAACGGTCGATCATGCGGCCAACAATCAGTTGCGAAAACGCAGCCGCGGTATACACCGCAGCAAGCAGCAAACCAAGCATGGCCGGGTCGGAAACGATGCCGTCAAAGCGCTCGCGCAACAGTTCCGCATTGCCATTGGTGGTGAAATTGAACAAGAGGCTACCCGTGACAGCGGTCGCCGTTACCACCAGAAAAATCCGTCGCCACAGGCCTTCCGGAATGGCCGTCTGACTGGGCTTGCGCCGGTTCGGGGCTTCAATTTCTTTGGGGGCGGTGAGCATAAACACAAAACCCAGAATCACGGAAACGACACCAGGAACAATGAACGCACTTCGCCAACCGCTCCAGGTGACCAGCAAACCCGTCAGCAATGCGGCAGCCGCGATACCGAGGTTACCCGCCAGGCCGTTAAAACCAAGTACCGCCCCCGGACGCCGCGCGCCCTGCACCAGCATGGGAATACCAACCGGGTGGTAGATTGACGAGAACAGGCCGAGTACCACGAGAACCAAGCCCAATTGCCATGCCGACTGCGTCAGGCCGGCAACTATCGAGCTGATGCCAATTCCAAAGAAGAAAATGGTCATCATGATCCGGCGGCCCCACAGGTCACCAAGACGCCCGGCCGGGATAGAACCCAGGCCAAACATCAGGAATGCCCCGGCGCCGTAAGGCATCAGGTCTTCCCAGCGTTCAAACCCAAACTCAATCGCAATCACCCCAATTGCAGTGGCGAAAATCAGCAGAAACAAGTGATCTAGGGCGTGTGCAATGTTTAGTAACGCCGAGGTAAGTTTGTGATCGTCCATAGTCTCAGAATAGCGCATACCCGGGTGAAACTGCACCACCGGGGCCGAAATTTATCGCGGGCCCGGCAACCGGGATCAAATTGGGGTTAAATTGAAATCGAACTAATCAGCATAGCCCGGACGATCGCGGTCAAGCACCCGCATCATTGCCTCAAAATACAAACGTTCCCGCTCCGATCGAGAATGGCGATCATCGGTGGGAGGCGCCTGCACCCGGGCAACAACCTCATCGGACAACACCTCGATTGGCTGGCCGGTGGACATGGCCATAATCTGCGCGCGGCAGACCCGCTCTAATTTGTACAAACGCCGATACGCCTGGGCGATCGTGTTTCCAACAACTAATACACCGTGATTCTTCATGAACATCACGTGCTTGTCACCGAGGATCGCCGCCAGGCGCTCGCCCTCGGTCAAGTGGTCTGCGGTGCCGGTATACGTGTCGTCATAAGCAATATGACCACAGTAATACGCAGCCGTCTGACTGGCTGGCAGCAGGCGGTTGTTCTTCAGCATATTCAACGCAACCGCCCAGTGCTGATGCGTATGCAGAACAACCTGCGCGCCGGTGATGCGATGAATAGGTGCGTGAATACACTGGGCTGACAATTCCACAACCCCCTCACCTTCGAGGGTCTCACCGGCTTCGTTAAAGATCATCATGTCACTGGCCCGGGCCTCAGACCAGTGCAAGCCAAACGGCAAGATCAGGTATCTGTCCTCAGTGCCCGGCACGGTCACGGTGAAGTGGTTGTCGATACCCTCTTCGAGTTCATCAACCACCGCAAGTCGGTGAGCGGCCGCAAGGTGAATTTTGGCTTCATGGATCGGGTCGGGACGAGTGTTGCGTAGGTTGTGGACTGACATGTGGAATCCTGAGCGTGAGGTTGAGGAATTTTCGTACTCTATCGCGGCAAATATTGAATATTAAAGTTATCAATGAACCGCCGGTTAATAATCGCTTGGGTCAATCAGACTCCATCGGCAACGACTCATCCCGCGCCCATTCGTTGAGCGAGTTATCGTAAACCGCGATGTCAGGGTAGCCGAGTTGATACAAAACAAAGGCGTCAAGAGTCGCAGCAATACCGCCACCGCAGTAGATCAGAACTTTCTTGTCTGCCGAAGCACCCACGCGCTCAAACGCGTCTGCGGTTTCGTTCGCGGGCAACAATTGTCGGGTGGCGTCATCGCGCAGCGAATTGGCCGGTACATTCACGCTACCCGGAATCCGCCCGGGCCGCCCGTATCGTGGGCTGTGTCCGGCGTGTAACTCAGCACTCAGCGCGTTGATGACAACACTATCTGCGTCGGCACTGGCGGCTTGCACCGCTTGTTTGCCAACAAATAATCCGGCGCGCGGCTTTGTTGACAAACTGGTTGCCGGGTAGCGACTGGGATCGGTTGAAACGGGCAAACCCAATTGCGTCCAGTACTCCCAACCGCCATCCAGAATCGCCGCATTGTCAAAACCAATCGCCCGCAACATCCACCAGACACGGGTGGCCCACTGAATGTTGTCCCGGCTATAGAGCACGATCCGGCTACCGTCGCCAACTCCGTGTGATGCAAACATCGCCATGAGTTCGTCGGGCGGCGGCATGGTGAAACGAAGGCTGGCCGACGAATCCGACAAATCGTCCTGCAAATCCAGAAATGCTGCCCCCGGGATATGCCCGCTGTTGTAGTCTTCGCGACCGCTGACAACCCGGTAGGCGGACTCAAGAGTGTCCGCCCGCAGATATACGGTGCAGTCAAAGATGCGCAATCCCGCATCATCCAGATGGTCGGCAAGCCAATGTGCTGACACGATGGCCTGTGGGTTTGAGTATTCTCGATTCATATAGTCTCCAGGTATCGGACCACGTCTCGCAAATGGCGAATAATTGTCACCCCGGTTGCCAGGGGTCGATCGCTTACGTTGGGTTGATAGGCCAGCACGTGCATGCCGGCCGCCAGGCCTGCATGCACGCCCGGCTCACTGTCTTCAACCACCACACAGCGGGCCGGGCTGATCTGCATTTGATCAGCCGCATGTAAAAACAAACCCGGCTCGGGTTTCCACGACCCCACTTCGTAGGCACTGAATACCCGATGGTCAAAATGTGGCTGCAAGCCGGTAATTTGCAGGGTTAACAACATCTTGCTTAACGGGCCGTTCGACGCAATGCAATACGGAACACAACTCGAATCGAGGTGGCGCAGCAAATCTTTTGCACCCACAACCGGCTGCAATTGCTCAGTAAAGACGGCTTGCGAACGTTCACGCCATCGGGCAATGAAATCGTCGGCATCAATTGGGCGGCCCATGTCTTCGCTAATGTGACGAATGACTGCATCTTTTTTCGCCCCCCGATACCGGGCCAAAACTTGGGCCGGCGTGATTTCGTAACCAAGTGCTGCCAACATATCGGCAAAGACCACGCATTCCAGGGCCTCGGTTTCGACCAGAGTCCCGTCGCAATCAAAAATGACACAGCCCGCTGCCATCAGACCGGGTCGGCACCCACCCGAACCATGCGTTTACCGCGGTTGTCCCCGGCGAGTAATCCGATCAAGGCCTGGGGGGCGTTTTCTATACCGTCAACAATATCTTCAACCACTACAAGCTTGCCTTGCTTAACCCAGTCGGCGAGGTCTTTGCTCGCTTGCGCATCCTGATCAGCAAAATCCATCACGATAAATCCCTCCATGCGCAGACGCTTAACCACGATCAAACCCGGCAGGTTGCGCGGCCCGGACGGTGTGCTGGCATCGTACTGGCTGACAGCGCCGCAACACACGACGCGCCCTTTCATATTCATCAGGAACAAGGCGGTCTCGAGAACTTCACCACCAACGTTATCAAAGTACACATCAATACCGTCGGGGCATGCCAGGCGCAGGTCTTTGAACAACTGTCCACCCCGATGGTCGACACAGGCATCAAAACCCAGAGTCTCGGTTACCCATCGACACTTGTCGGCGCCACCCGCAATGCCAACCGCCCGGCAGCCGAGCGCCTTGGCGATCTGGCCAACGTACATGCCTACCGAACCGGCAGCCGCCGAGACAACCACGGTATCACCGGCCTTGGGCTGGCCAACGCCCAGCAAGCCGTGATACGCGGTTTTACCGGCTATACCGTAAACAGACAGTAAGTGAGACAGCGGCGCGACCTTTGGTAACTTCTGCGCATGTTTGGCCTTGATGGCAACAAATTCCGCCCAACGTGCTTCAACGGCAACCACATCACCCACTGCCAGTGACGGGTCTAGTGACTCGACAACCTGCCCAATAGAGTAAGTGTGCATCACATCGCCTGCTTTAACGGCTTCACGATACGTTGCCCCCTGCATCCACGCGCGGTTAGCCGCATCAATCGACATCAGGATGGTACGAACCAAGGCCTGACCGCTACCGATCGTGGGTATATCGGCATCTCGGGTCTCAAAATGCGCTGTGGTCAGCTCACCTTGCGGTAGTTCGCGAATGACAACTTGTCGGTTGGTAGTCAACACCAGCTCCTGATTGAAGGTTCAGCTGATCTTATCAGGCTGGGTCGGCCGCACTGTGGTCTAATTCTGAAGGCTTGGGTTTCGCCTCGGTTTATTCCCGGGTTTCCTCAGGGGTAACCAGTCCAGAACCCAGCGCTTCAAACCGAATGAGCCATCCGACCAACCTCCCCGAACGGGGCTGCAGGATCAATGACGTACTACCAATTCGTGCAAGAGAATTCGCGTTGGCTCGCCGGCGGGTTCTTGTTGTGCTTTTTCTCGTCCCTGGGCCAGACCTTTTTTATCTCTCTATCCGGTGGTCACATCCGCGCCGAATACGGGCTCACCAACGGGGAATTTGGCAGTGTCTACATGGCAGCAACACTGGCCAGTGCCCTGACCCTGCCCTTTCTCGGACGCCTGGTCGATAAGGTTTCAGTGTCGACCACCGCATTAATCGTGATGCCGGTGTTGGGTTTCGCCTGCATCATGATGGTGTGGTCGCAGTCACTATTGATGTTGGTGATTACAATTTACCTGTTGCGCTTGTTTGGCCAGGGCATGATGACGCATACGTCGATCACGGCAATGGGTCGCTGGTTCAGTGGCCACCGCGGGCGGGCAATTTCAGTTGCCACGATGGGTCATCAGACTGGCGAGGCCTTGTTGCCGCTCACCATGATTGGTATTTACGCCCTGGTGGGCTGGCGTTATAGCTGGCTGGTTGCGGCCGCTTTCATCTTGCTTGTTGCCCTACCCGCCGTTTACCGCCTGATGCGGATTGAACGTCAGCCGCAACAAGCGGATGCGGTCTCGCTGCGAACCGCCCCACGTCACTGGCAGCGACGCGAGGTATTGCGCGACCCCTTGTTCTGGGTCATGTTGATTGGTGTACTGGCCCCGGGTTTTATTGGCACCACCGTATTCTTTCACCAGGCTTATTTGCTTGAGTTGCGCGGCTGGCCCCCCGAATTATTTGCGTCGGCATTTGTTGCGATGGCGATAATGACAATGAGTTTTGCGTTTATTACCGGGTTGTTGATCGACCGTTTTGGATCACCTGCGGTATTACCGCTGTATCAAGTGCCGTTGGCGTTATGCTGTTTTACCCTGGCTACGATTGAAGCCCCCATTGGTATATTTATCTTCATGGCTTTGCTGGGGGTGTCGTACGGCATCAGTTCAACCTTATTTGGTGCACTCTGGCCAGAGGTTTATGGCACCCGGCATCTGGGCGGCGTGCGCTCGATTACCGTTGCCATCATGGTATTTGCGACCGCAATGGGCCCCGGCGTCACCGGCATTTTGATTGACCGGGGTGTGTCGTACTTCACCCAGTTCCGGGTAATGGGTACTTATTGCCTCGCTGCCGCTGTAGCAATGTTTTTTGTGTCGCGAGTCCTCAGCCAGCGCCTGACCCGTGAGCGCCGTGCACAACAGGCTTAGCGACTGGGGTTAGCGACTGGGGTTAGCGATTGATAACAATCTTGCCGAAGTGATTGGCGTCCTGCATCGCCCGGTAGGCATCCGGTGCGTTGTTGAAATCCACCCGGTGGTCGATCAACGGATGCATCTCAGTCGCCGATATGGCGGCATTCATGTCAACAAACTGGGCCGCGGAGCCCACGTAAATCCCTTGTAAGGTAATCGATTTACGCATGATGCTGGTCGGGTCAATCTGGCCTCCGGTTAACACGCCAATCAAACCAATAGTGCCGGCAACCCGGGTGGCTTCAACTGATTTTGCCAGCGTGCCGCCACCACCGGTTTCAACGGTCAAATCCACCCCGCAACCCTGGGTCAGATCAAGTACGGCTTTTTCCCAGTCCGGATTATTTCGGTAGTTGATTGTCTGCCACGCACCCATCTGGGATGCGCGCGCCAGCTTGTCATCAGAACTGGACGTGATGATGACCCGCGCGCCCATCATGACCGCAAACTGCAGCGCAAACACAGACACCCCGCCAGTACCCAGCAACAACACGGTATCACCCGCCTTGAGATGCCCCACCGGCACCAGTGCCCGCCATGCGGTGAGCCCGGCGCAGGGCAGACAGGCCGCCTCCTCAAAACTGAGGTGCTCGGGTATGCGAACGACGCCAGAACGCTTGAGCACAACCTGCTCAGCGAGCATGCCATCAACGGCACCACCCAGTGCGCCAGCCATTATCTGCGGCGAACACTGCCCGCTGATCCAGTTCTCAAAAAAGCAGCCCGCCACTCGATCACCAACATCCAGGTCACTTACCCCGTCTCCCACGGCAACCACTTCACCGGCGCCATCAGAATTAGGAATCCGCGGAAATGCTACGCCCCGGGCGGCCGGATTCGTAATCATGCCCAGATCGCGAAAGTTAATCGAGTTGGCATGGACTTTAACCGTCACCTCACCCGGGCCAGGATGTCGTTCAGGTATCGTATTCAATGCCAGGGCATCAATGCCGCCTGCTGACTCGATTTGCCATGCTTTCATTGTTTTCTCCAAATATTTTTTGCTGGTTACCCAGGGGATGATACTGATGGTAGTCGAGGTTCGCCCCCGCGCACGACTGATACGTCATAATGCGCACTGAGGCTTAGATTCGGAGTCACAACATGACAACCCCCTTGCTGACCCCTGCGCAGATTCAACAATTTCAAACCGACGGCTATGTCTTCCCGGTGCCTGTTCTCCCGATTGAACAAGCCAATACGATCCGCGCAGAACTGGAAGCCTTTGAAGCGACCCAGGGCGGTAAGCTCAGTGCAGCACAACGCAACAAGTCGTTTATGCTGTTTAAATGGATCGACGAGCTGATACACGACGCCAGGGTTCTGGATCCAATCGAACAACTGATTGGGCCGAACATTTTGTGCTGGAACACCATTTTCTGGATCAAAGACGTCGGCTCAAAAAGTTTTATCTCCTGGCATCAGGACACGACGTATTGGGGCTTGTCGAGCCGCAACGTAGTCACTGCCTGGCTGGCTTTGTCCCCGGCAACAATTGAAAGTGGCTGCATGAAAGTAATGCCTGGCTCGCACGAAGGTGATGTTCTGCGCCATGAAGATACCTTCGACGATGACAACATGCTGACCCGCGGCCAGACAATCATCGCCGGCATCAACGAAGCGCGGGCGGTCTATATGCCGCTGGCTACTGGCGAAATGTCGCTACACAACTACCGCGCCGCCCACGGCTCGGGGCCCAACCTGGCCAACGATCGGCGAATCGGACTGTCCATGCACTTCATGCCCACCGAAACCGAGCAAATAGTCGGCGACTGGGACACCGCCGCCCTGGTGCGCGGCGAAGATAAACACAAGAACTTTGTTCACGTGCCAAGGCCAAGCCGAGACTTTGACCCCGAGCTAGTGCCCGTGCACGAAAAAGCCAACACTGCGTTGCGCGAAGTGCTTTATGCCGGCGCCCGGATGAATAACGGGAAGATGGGTTAGCGTTGTCGGCTACAACAGCCGGCTGGAGAACCAGCCGGCCGGCCCATCAGGCTACCCGTCGCAACGGGGTGCCCGGTGCGTTCCAACGCTCCATGAGCGCGTTCCGCGCGTTGTTGTATTCCGTCATTGCAGCCTCTTTGACATGGCCGTAACCACGAACGTCTTCAGGCAACCCGGCCAGTTCGACTGCCAGTGCCAGATTGTCAGCCGTCAGACCGGCGATAACGGTCGATAAGGTTTCCTGGTATTGCCTGAGCAGCCCGCGCTCAGCGCGACGCTCAGCCGTGTACCCAAACGGGTCGAGTGCAGTACCGCGCAGACGCCGCCCCCTGGCGAGCCAACGCATTGCGCCAAGAATCCAGGCGCCGAATTCCTTTTTCTGCAATTCACCGGTTTGCTTGTCGCGCCTGGCCAGCAACGGTGGCGCCAGGTGGAATTTCAGCGCAAAGTCGCCATCGAACGACTCGGCAAGCTTTTTCTCGAAGCGACCATCCGTGTACAAACGGGCAACTTCGTACTCGTCTTTATATGCCATCAGCTTAAACAGATTACGGGCCACGGCATCGGTTAATGCCTCACTTGCCGAGTTCACCGATTGTTCTGCCTGCCGCACCGCGTCGACAGTTTTCCGAAAGGTGTTGGCATAACTACCACTTTGATACGCCTCGAGTTCAGACGCAAAGGTTTCGATCCGCCCCGTGATGGTATCGGCCGCCTCTTCGGCAACCTGGGCATCAGACCGGGTTAACGCAACCACGGCTTTGAGATCACGCGCGGCACGACGCCCCCACAGGAAGGCATTGCGATTCATTTCCACCGCCACGCCGTTCAATTCGATGGCGGCGTCAATGGCAGGAGCTGAGACCGGGATCAGCCCTTTCTGATAGGCGTACCCCAACATGAATAAGTTGGATGCAATCGAGTCACCCAGCAATCGGGTGGCAATCTGGCTGGCGTTGACGTTATCAATTTGATCATCATTGATCGCGCCACTGAGCCGGTTGTCAATCTCAACAACTGGGAATTGCAATTTCGGGTTCCGGGTAAAGTGCCCGGTTATTTGTTGATGAGTATTCAGAATAACCCGCGTCTTGCCACGAGCCATCGTCGCCAGTGAAACATCGGCGCCAGTCACCAGGCTGTCGCAACCCAGAACAAGATCAGCCGCGCCGGCATTCAAACGAACCGCATGAATATCAGCCGGGCTGTGAGCAAGGCGAATATGACTGGTTACCGCCCCCCCTTTTTGCGCCATGCCAAACTGGTCAACCGTTGAAAAATGTTTCCCTTCCATGTGGGCGGCCATGGTCAGCAATGCGCCAATGGTGACTACCCCGGTACCACCTACCCCGGTAACCAGGATACTGAAAGGCTCGCCTGGGTTCAGCTGCGGGCGGTCGGGCTCTGGTAAGACCGTCAGATGAGAAGGCACCGGCGCACTCGATGCCGATTTTTTGGGTTTTCCGCCAATCACGCTGACAAAACTAGGGCAAAAACCGTTCTGGCACGAATAATCTTTATTACAGGCGGATTGATCAATCGCCCGCTTACGACCAAACAGTGTTTCAACCGGGGTCACCGACATACAGTTGGACTTCACCCCACAGTCGCCACAACCTTCGCAGACCCGGTCATTGATAAACAAGCGTTTGCCTGGGTCTTCCAACTTGCCCGACTTGCGCCGGCGGCGTTTCTCGGCGGCGCAGGTCTGATCAAAGACCAGCAGACTCACCCCTTTATATTCGCGACACTCGCGTTGCACCGCATCCATTTCACTGCGGTGTTTTATGACGGTGCCCGGGGCAAACGTCTCACCATTCCCTTCGTACTTCTGCGGATCATCGGTAACGACAAATATTTTCCGAATCCCTTCGGCATGCACCTGGCTGGTAATCATAGCCGGTGTAAGATGGCCATCAATCGGTTGCCCGCCAGTCATGGCAACGGCATCGTTGAACAACACCTTGAACGTGATGTTCGCTTCGGCGGCAACACAGCCACGAATGGCCAGTAGGCCGGAATGAAAGTAGGTGCCATCCCCCATGTTCTGAAACACGTGCTCGGTTTTCACAAAAGCCGACTGTCCCACCCAGGTGAGACCTTCGCCACCCATATGCGAATGGGTCACGTTATTGCGGTCCATGTAAGTGGCCATGAAGTGGCAGCCAACCCCGCCGTGTGCGCGACTCCCCTCGGGTACTTTGGTGCCGCTGTTGTGCGGGCACCCCGAACAAAAATACGGCTGGCGAACAACGCTTAACGCCGGACGACCAGTTTTTTGTTTGGTTACAGCATCGATGAAACCCAGGCGCTGACGAATCTGCTCAGTATTGTGAAAGTGTTCAATTCGCTGCGCCAGCGCTTTGGTCACGTCTTCGGGTGTAATTTCCGGCCACTGCGGCAACAAGACTTTTCCGTTCTCATCATCACGGCCAATTACGCGGGGGCGCTGGCTGTCGGGCAACGAGTACAGTGCATCGCGGACATTGGTTTCAGTCATGCGCAGTTTTTCTTCAACTACAAAGACTTCTTCCAGGCCGCTGGCAAAATCGCGGATCCCGTCAATATCAAACGGGTATGGCATTGCCAGCTTAAGCACCGTCAGGCCAATATCAGCGGCCACCGCATCAGTAATGCCCATTTCAAGCATCGCCTGGCGGGTATCGGTATACGCTTTGCCGGTAGCAATGATTCCGTAACGCGGTCTGGGTGAACTCACCATTACCCGGTTCATCTGGTTGGCGCGGGCAAACGCCAGGGCTGCGCCGAGTTTGTATTCCCGGTGCCTTGGTTCTTGCTGGTACCAGAAGTCCGGGATGCGCAGATTCACGCCGTCAGCCGGCAGGTCAAAATTGGTCGGTAAAACTATTTTCAGACGGTTCGGGTCTGCATCGAGTGAAATCGATGCATCCACGCTGTCTGGAATCACTTTGAACCCGACCCAGGCACCGCAGTATCGCGACATTGCCCAACCCAGCAAACCGTATTCGATGATGTCGCTGACCCCGGCCGGGTACAGAACCGGCATCATCATTTCGACAAACGCGTATTCGTGCGCTGCCGGAGCATCGGTTGAGGTTAACGCGTGGTCGTCGCCGACGACGGCCAGTACGCCACCGTGTTGTGAGGTGCCGGCCATGTTGCCGTGGCGGATCGCATCCATGCTGCGATCCAAACCCGGCCCCTTGCCATACCACATTGCATAAATACCGTCGACGGTGGCATCACCAAAAGCATTGGCCTGCTGAGTTCCCCAAATGGCGGTTGCCGCCAGGTCTTCGTTGACCGCCGGCCAGAAGTGGATATTCGGTTTTTCAAGGAAGCGTCGGGCGCGCCATAACTCTTTGTCCAGGTTATGCATCGGTGAGCCACGATAGCCAGAGATATAACAAGCCGTATTCAGGCCGGCGGCGGAATCGCGAATCGATTGCAACATCGCCAACCGAACCAGGGCCTGACTGCCGGTGATATGGATTCGCCCGTCCAGGCGGGCATATTTATCGTCGAGTGAAACTGCGTGCAAGGCCATTGTGCAACTCCGATGAAATGACATCCGATGCCGGCGTGAATAGCACGCCGGCATTGTTAGACTACCATCGCTGCAGAAAGCCTATTTATGCTGTTGCCGTAATGACGCAGCACTGGGCAGACCAGGCCCGCGGCGGGATCAAGAACGACCGGTAGTAGACCAGGCGTTGTCAGCGATCGCTAAAGACGTTACAACCAAAGCCTTCCCCACTGACTAACTGAAAGCGAAATAAACCATGGCAATTACCCGGGACGATGTGGTTAACGACCGGATACGCGAACGCATGCGGGCGGAGGGCCGGGGCGGCCAAATTCTCAGTGAAGAACAATTTCACCAAAGCCGGGTCGAGGTACTGAAAGCCTTCGACAATTGCGATGAGTTGTGGATTTTTGGTTACGGTTCTTTGATCTGGAGCCCAACCTTTGAATTTGTTGAAAGTACGGTTGCCCACCTGCAAGGCTGTTCGCGCAAATTCTGTTTATGGGCTCATACCGGGCGCGGCAGCCCTGAGCAACCCGGCTTGTGGTTAGGTCTGGATACCGGCGGCTCGTGTACCGGTGTTGCCTGGCGCGTCGATAACGCGGCGCGAGATTACGAAACCCTGATGCTATGGCGGCGCGAGATGATCAGCGGCGCGTATACCGCCACCGTAATGCCGGTGATGATCAACGGCCGTGAACGTCCTTGTATTTGCCTGCTTGCCAATAAATCACACGAACGCTACGCCGGTGTCGTGCCGCGCGAACAAATTATTCAGTGTATTGCCACTGCTGACGGCCATCTGGGCACTTGCCGCGAGTACTTGTTTAACCTGATCGACAAACTGGATGAAATGAAAGTGCCCGACCCGGAACTGCATACGCTTGCCCACGAGGTTCGACGTTATCGCGGCGAGACCTGACGCGATGTGCGTTAAAAGCCCCAGCCGCGTCAGACCGTTAATCAACTACGACACGCCAAATCGCAGCACCACAACAGCTAACAATACAGCCACCGTGGCAATTCCAATGGTCACCCCCGACAACTGAAAAGCAATTGCACACAGGCCAAGAAAAACCGCGCCGGCGCTTGCCCGGTTCGATTCGTGGCGGGCAAAACTGACTACGCCGGCGATCACTGCCAGGGCGCTGAAGATCACCACCCCAAGCCCAAGCAGCCAGTCAATATCAATAGGCGCGGCAACAGCATCGGTAGCTGATGCCGGCTCACCACCCCGAAACTGCGCCATCAAGCTATCGCGCCACGTCTGCACTTTTTCTGCCACCACCGAATCCAGCGAGGGTGGTGGTGTGAACTCCCCCACCCACAGGTGTACTAACACGGCCATCAGTGCGACAGCACCAAGGCTGATGCCAATGAATCCGAATACCGAAGTTTTATTCATGTGTTGCAACGCTCCACCCCGACTCACAAGCCCGGTCCATCATGGTCGCTAAGTGTTTTGCCGTGGTCAAATGCTGAGTGTCAACGAAACGCCGCTGAACTCTTATTCGCAGCCCCGGGTCATTGAGAGTCGATACAGCTTGTCTCCGGTTTCCGAGGTGCTCACGTACAAGACGATCTGGCCATCTCCAGACAATGCGGGTAAAGAAACAAGGTTTTCATTATCTGCGTTGCTCAGCTGCGTAATTGCGCCGGTAGGTATGTGTAACAGGTTAATTTGAGCTGTGTCGTTAGCCCCGACGTCGTAAGGACGACCTTGCAGATCGATTCCGCCGGACTGGTAAACCAAAACATCGCCATCTGCAGAAAGAGCCGCGCCAAAATTTGACGGTCCGACGGGTTCGAATAAAGGCGTCGTCTCCCGCGTTTGCGCATCGTAACGAAACAAATCCCGGCGCAAAAGGCTTGACCCGTTCGTACGAAATATTCCTTCATAAACCACGTATCGACCATCCGCCGTCAGTAACGGGTATTCAGACCCGGCAGCCGCAAATTGCGTGAGCTGACCAGATGCAAAGTCGAACATGGCGAGCCCATCGACAAATGATCTCACCACGAACTGCCGGCCATCAGCAGACATTGTCAGAGGCTCCCATCCGTGGGGGAAAGTTGTCTGTTCAGCGGTTAGTCGGTTATAGAGCACGGGTGAACCGTCAATGTTCAGACCTATCAGCGTACCGTCCGATGAAATTAGGTTTCGAAGCACTTTTGTTCCCAACCAACTGTCCGATACACCAGGCGGCATTCTAGAAAGACCGGGGTTTCCCGTACGCTCGTACAGAAAACCATCGGGTTTCAGCTGATTAAAGCCAATCCAGGCCTGGTCAACATCGCCGGCAATCACCTCGGGGTCAAAGCTATCAAAAGCAATGAATCGGCCGTCAGATGAAATGGCCAGAGGCCTCGGATAGCCAACCACCTCGTGCGCGCTGTTAACGAGATCGGTCAGTTCCAAAGTTTCGGCATTAAACAGTTGAACGGCTTGATGAATAAGGGCGTAACCGGCAACCGGATTGGGGTTCGGCGAACTGCTTTCCAAGACAATTATCTGGCCGTCGAATGATATTGAGGCAGCCCGCTGAGTGAGGCTGCGCTGGCTTAAGCTATCCGGAATCAGCGGTAACGGAACGCCCTGGGGCACGGGGGCACCGGGTTGACAATTCACCGGCGGGGTAATTACCTCAGGCGGTTCGTTGGTATCGGGCGGTTCGTTGGTATCGGGCGGTTCGATATTCGTGGGGGGTTCCGCAATTGCTGCCGGGGTATCCGACCCGCCGCAACCCTGCAGGCTCAACACGAGCAAAAAACTCATGATGATTCGAAGCCCGGCGGGCGACATAGAAGTGCATTTCATTAGAAAAAGTTAGCAGAATGTGGGTTGATCGAATCGAGGTCAGAAGCCCGCTTGTCCGCTGATTGTAGCGACGACTGCCTAATTTTCCGATGAGATTCCGCACAACACGAGCACGTTATTCACGCGTGTTACACACCCAACCCCGCCCTCTGCTTTACTCCCTGGACATCGTCACGCTGGCTGCTGCCTCAAAGTCAACATTTTGATCGTTAACCAGATGAACGTGCACCCGGGACAACTCACCGGTAAATCGATACGGACCGATGAACCGGCCCGATCCATCATAGTCGCTGACAGTGGTGCCACGGTCAAAACCAATATCCAGGCCAGACCACGAAATCATTAACCAGAAAATTCGATTAGTACGCATTTCACCCGCCGGTTCGCCGTTAATCAGCAAGATGCCCACCCCTTCGGGGTAGGCACCCTGCCCCGCGGAACGACGCATTTGAAAACCCAGGGTACAAGGGCCGCTCGGCACCTCCCGGTCGGACACCACCAGCTGATGTTTGCCGCCAATGTTCAAATCGTGGACCAGGCGGCCATCGCGGACGAACAAAGAGTAGCCACCGGTTGCATCACCGTGGGCAATCAATACGCCGTGATCACCTCGCTTCATTTGCACATGCGCCGTTATGTCGTAGCTTCGGCTGCGCAGGTCCGGCGCAACCTCGGAGGGCACATGGCCAAGGCCGCGCCAGAAAGTGTAGTCAGTGCGCTGGCCGGTAAACCGAGCGGCATTTTCAGCAAAGCGCTCGGCAAACCGATCATCCAGGGGTAACACCTGGTAACGCTCGGCCTGAATCCACCACTGGTCCACCAGCCGTTTCAGCATTGCCGGGTTGGCATCCGCCAGGTTGTGTTGTTCGTTGAAATCTTCATCAAGGTGATACAACTCCCAGCGGTCCGCATCAAAATCGGTACCCGGCTTGTGATAAGCAACGGCTTTATACCCGTCAACCCAGATTCCGCGATGACCAAACATTTCGAAATGTTGAACCCGCTTACCGGTCACCGCATCAGCGTTCGAAAGTGCCGACGCAAAACTGGTCCCTTCCATACTGGCCGGTTTGCTCACCCCAATCAGATCCAGAATTGTTGGTGCCAGGTCCTGGACGTGACAAAACTGGTGACGCAGCCCACCAGGGTCTGGCAGGCAGCCCGCACGCATCCCGGGCCAACGAACAACTAACGGATCCCTAACCCCGCCGCCGTGGGTGTTTTGTTTATAACGCCGAAGCGGGGTGTTGGCCGCCATGGCCCATCCCCAGGGAAAATTGGCATGCGTGTCCGGCCCCCCAATATCGTCGATTCGCGCGAGTTTTTCGGCTAGCGGCTCTTTCACATGGTTATAAGGGCCCATGGCGTTAACGTAACCCAGGGGCCCGCCCTCCTGGCTCGCCCCGTTATCCGACAACACCATTACCAGGGTGTTGTCCAGTTGCCCGGATTGATCCAGCCAGTCGATCAGGCGCCCAAGCTGTAGATCAAAATGTTCGAGCATTGCGCCATAAGCAGCCGCCAGGCGGGTAAAGACTTTGTGCTCGTCAACGCTATGTTCGCCCCAGGCTTTCACCCCGTCGTTACGCGCGGGCAATTCGGTGCCACCAGGCACGATGCCACTGTCGATCTGCCGCTTCAGTCGGTTGGTGCGGGTGTCATCCCAACCGGTTGCAAACACATCGTCGTATTTGTGAATCAGCTCGCGTGGCGCCTGGTGAGGCGCATGACAGGCACCCGGCATCACCATCGTCATCCACGGTACGTCTGGTATCGCCGCCACATGAGCCTTCAGGTACCCAACAGCATTGTCAATAAGGTCTTCAGACAGGTGATACCCCGTTGAGTAATCACCCGGCGCCTCGATATGGGTGTTGTCCCGAACCAGTTCCGGTGAGTACTGATCGGTTTCGGCATCCAGAAATCCGTAGAAATGATCAAAACCCCGGCCCAGCGGCCAGCCATCAAAGGGCCCGGTTGGACCGGACTGGGTCAACGGCGTAACGTGCCACTTGCCCACAAAATAGTTGCGATAACCATGGGGTCTGAGCACCTCAGCCAGGGTTAAGGCATCGCTGGCGATTTTCCCGCGGTAACCCGGATAACCCGAATCGAAATTCGCCAGGCAACCCATACCAACCGAATGGTGGTTGCGCCCGGTCAGCAATGAGGCCCGGGTTGTTGAACACATGGCGGTTGTGTGAAAACTGGTAAAGCGAAGGCCGTCGTGCGCCAGGCGGTCAATTGTTGGGGTCTCAATTTCTGATCCGTAACAACCAAAATCAGCGAAACCAACATCGTCGAGCATTACGATCAAGACGTTCGGTGCGCCTGCCGGTGGTCGCGCGGGCTCTGGCCAGTGAGGCGGGGAAGATTGATTCATTGGGATACTCTCAGTTTTTTATCTGCTTTATCTGCTTTATCTGCTTTATCTGCTTTATCTGTTTTATCTGCTTTTTTTTTCAAAGTCTGTTCATGGGCTGTTGTCCGATCTTAAGCAATAAATACCACGGTCACCTGACTCCCGGTGCCCGCGGTTAGTGACCGCGACTGCAGGTGCAGCGGCGCGCGAACTTAACCATTCAGGCCCTGCCGGCCCGCGAAACAATCAGCGGGAAATAAACGGCTGACAATACGTCCAGTTGTAGTCGCTCACCTTATCGGTTACCCAACGAACCCGGCCATATCGCAGATCTCAAGCGCCGATTATCCCTCTGGTTATCTTTTCAGCGACCAGTTACCTATAGGTGGTCATCCGGGAAACATGATTTAACCGGGTACGAACCAATCTGACCAACCTGAAACGCTTTGAACACCCAGGCAGCCAATTAAACGCACATATCAACCATCGGTCGGACTTCGGCCGGCCACCACTAAATACCGACTGCAAATTGCCGAAGCACCACTTGCCAAATGCCCGGCTTGTCAATCGTTGCTTGTCGGTCGCTTTATCACACGGAACCCTGATGGCTGAACTTATTCATTGTATATATGCTAGTGCGCTTTCACCCGGTGTCACCGAATCAGAAATTGCCGCCCTCCTGCAACATGCTCGGGAAAAAAACGCCAGACTCGGTTTAACAGGGATGCTGGTTTTTTGTGACCAAAGCTTCTTCCAGGTACTGGAAGGGCCCGAAGACGTTGTTGACGCCGTTTACGAAAAAATCGAAGGGGACAACCGCCATTGCCATATCACCAAAGTGATCCGGGAGAGCATTGACCATCGCCACTTTGAAGAATGGACCATGGGTTTTACAAAAATGACCCATACCGATCTAGCCAGCCTGGCCGAATCTAACGACTTTTTCGCTGGTGGCGAGAGCCTCTCAGCAATCGACGCGGGGCGTGCCAAAAAGTTACTGACAGCCTTTCGCAAGGGCCGCTGGCGGCAAAGCCTTTCAGGTGCACGGCAAGCCGCATGAGCACTGCACCCGATGCATTTCGAGAACAACCACCAATTGCCGCAGCGCCGTGCAGTTCGCCAGAACAAGAAGACAAAGCTGGTGATCAGCTTTCGACAATCCCCTACTCGTATGCGTTCCAGCCAATCGTCAATGTCACTGGACGAAAAGTATTTTCGTACGAAGCGCTGATTCGGGGCCCGGGCCAGGAGCCTGCCTGGCATGTATTGCAACAAGTGCCTGCTGAGCTGAAATATCAGTTTGATCGCAAAAGCCGGGCAAGCGCGGTCTCCCTGGCAGGGCAACTGGGCATCAGCTGCCTTATCAATCTGAACTATTTGCCGGACAGCATCACCCAGAGCGTCTCGGCAATTGAGGACACGCTGGCCGCCGCCGAACAGGCCAACATTCCACCCCGTCAACTCGTCATTGAAGTGACCGAATCTGAAATGGTGAGCGATGTTTCCCGTTTTACGTCAACTCTGAATGAATATAGAAAACTTGGTATCCAGACCGCCATAGACGACTTTGGCGCGGGTTACTCCGGCCTTAACTTGTTGGCGGAGTTCCAGCCCGACCAGGTAAAAATAGACATGCAGCTGGTGCGTGATATTCAGCGTAACGGTCCAAGACAAGCAATAGTCCGTGCCGTCTTCCAGGTGTGCCTGGACCTGGGTATTGACATGATTGTTGAGGGTGTCGAAACCATTGCAGAATACCAATGGTTGCTTGATCAAGGCATTGAATTGTTCCAGGGCTACTTATTCGCGCGCCCCGGCTTCGAATCATTGCCCTCAGTAAATTATCCGGCCAGCTAGAGAACCATTTGGGTTTGGGTGATTAAGGCAATCAGCTTGTCGTCCTGGGTGCAGATCCGGGTTTGCCAGACTGACAACCGCCGCCCGACTTTAACCGGGGTCGCCACCCCAATCACTGTTGTCCCGGCAGGCGCACCGCTCAGGAAATTGGTCTTGCTCTCGGTCGTTGTTGTCCGGCTGCTGCCCGGCGGTAAATTCAATCTCGCGCCGATTGCCCCCAGTGTATCGGCAAAGCTCATAATGGCGCCGCCGTGCATGATGCCACCGGAAGTACACAAATCGGGCCGAATATGCAGCTCGGCAACAATCCGTTCTTTGCTTAGTTCTGTGGTTCGGATGCCGAGCATTTTTGCATAAGGAATTGACTCGACAGGTGACTCGACCGTTGACTCAACGGGTGGCTTGGATTGTTCAGGCATCCCGGGGCTATCCTTTGTTGTATTTTTTGAGTTGGGCATAGTGTTTGCCACTGGCCGGATATTACGCATTGTCTGCGCAACCCGCAACGACAAACGAGTACGCTATCGCAAGCCGCTCAGGGTAGCGGTATTATCGGGAAATGAACTACTGGTTAATGAAATCGGAGCCCAGCGATTGTTCAATTGACGATGCATTGGCGGCAAGTCAACAGACTACGTCGTGGACCGGGGTTCGCAATTACCAGGCGCGAAACTTCATGCGTGACGCCATGCAGATCGGTGATGGTGTGTTGTTCTATCATTCCAGCTGTCCGCAGCCCGGTATTGCCGGCCTTGCTGAAATCGTTTCTGGGGTTTACCCGGACCCAACGCAATTCGACCCAACCTCACCGTACTTCGACCCAAAGTCATCATTGGATAACCCGCGCTGGTTTACGTTAGACGTGCAGGCGACGAGAAAATGTGAGCTGATTGATCTGAAGACGCTGCGCGAACATACCGCCCTGAGCAGCCTGCAGGTACTGCGACGCGGAAACCGTCTGTCGATCACCCCGGTTGACGCGAAGCAGTGGCGGTACATCTGCATAAAGCTGGTGACAGTCATTGACGACTGAATCACGACCCTATTCTTTTCAACCGAAGAGACCTCTTCGATACCAATGCCAAACTCGCGTGCAACCCGAAAATCCCTTGGGGCCAGACGCGTAACCGGGAACGACCGCCCATTCACCCCCTATCCACCGTCGGCCTCAGCAGACCGGGCGGCGGCTCAAGTTCCTCTCTGATTTTGCCGTTGGATAGGAAGACTAACGCTCCCCGTACCGGGGCCCGTTGATATCACTGCCTGAGGGGTAAGCACAAATGAGAGTAGAACAGCTGCGTTGGACAGACGAGGAAGTCTGGTCAACAGTAAATTCAGACCTGCGCGGTGGCGAACAGCCCGCTTTGGTTCTGGTCTTTGCGTCCCCAAAACACATCCATAACGAAGGGGCTCTTAACCAACTCCGATCACGCTACCCGGATGCGGTGATTGCCGGCGGTTCAACAGCAGGCAACGTGATAGGAACATCAAGTTCTGATTCCGATATTGCGGCAACTGCGATTGCATTTGACCACGGTCGCGTGCGGCTGACCTCCGTTCTAATCGAGCCATCGACCAATGTCAGTGAAATCGCCCAAGCAGCGGTTGAACACCTGCTCGAGGAGGACTTACGCCACGTCTTTGTCCTGTCTGACGGCCTTAACGTGAACGGCAGTGAGCTAGCCAAAGGGCTGAACAAGCGTGTCGATGTAACGGTGTCCGGCGGCTTGATGGGTGATAACGGTGCCTTTGCGCATACGTATGTCATAGCCAACGGCCCACCCAAAGCGAATCAGATTGCCTTGATCGGGTTTTACGGAGAGCAACTATCTGTCACTCACGGTTGTTTCGCTGGCTGGGAAGAGTTCGGTATTAATCGGGTAGTGACGCGCTCATCGGGAAATATTGTTTATGAAATTGACGATCAGCCCGCGCTGGCACTGTATAAGAAGTACCTGGGTGATGCAGCTGCCGATCTGCCTGGTAGCGGTTTGCGATTTCCGCTCAGTATTCGCAGCGATACGGATCAGATGCTGATCCGCACCTTACTCAGCGTCGATGAAGAAAATCAAAGCCTTACGTTTGCCGGCGACGTACCGGAGGGTGCCACCACTTTGTTAATGAAGGGCAGCACCGACAACCTGATCGACGGTGCCGAGCACGCAGCAAACCAGGCACAACGAGGCAAAAATCGATGCGACTTAGCGGTAATCATCAGCTGTGTCGGGCGAAGAATGGTCATGGACCAGATGGCCGACGAAGAACTTGAGGTCATCTACGAAACCCTTGGAGAAAACACCCGGCTTGCAGGTTTCTATTCCTACGGTGAGTTATCACCGCAAGGCAATGAGTTCGTCAAATGCAGTCTACACAACCAAACGATGACGCTGTTCACGTTAAGCGAAGCATGACATGAACCGCCTGCTGAAACGGCAGATAAGGCGCTTTCTGGGTGAGGACTACGCGAGCAATCCGGCGTATTCCGATTCGCGGCTTGACGATTTTCTAGCGGCAGTAGAGCAGTCTTATGAATTCAATCAGAAAGAGCTCCAGCTGCTGGAACGTACGCTTGAGATCAACTCGGACGAGTTGAACACGGCCAATCTCCAGCTGAAAGAACAGAACGAAGCCATCAGCAAACTCGCTACCCGGGACACCTTGACCGGGTTGGCCAACCGCCTGGCATGCCATGAGCGTGTCTCGCTGGCGCTGAAACACTCCAGGCGCTATAACCGCCAGTTCTCATTGCTGTTTATCGATCTCGACCGGTTCAAGAGAATCAACGACACACTCGGTCATCATATCGGTGACGAATTGCTGATCCAGGTAGCACGCCGTCTCACTGAGAACGTTCGGGAAACCGATATGGTGTCACGATTGGGCGGCGATGAGTTCACTGTGCTGCTGGAAATGATCGAGCTCCCGCAAACCGCCCAGGCGATTGGCACCAAACTGCTGCGTGAGTTATCCCGCCCTTATCTCATTGAAGGCAGAGAGCTGAATATCACCGCCAGCATTGGCATTGGTTTGTATCCAACCGATGGTGTGGACGTCGTTGAGATATTCAAAAATGCTGACACGGCCATGTACCATGTCAAAGACAACGGACGAAACAATGTTCAAGTCTACGACCCGGGGATGCACGAAAACGCAATGCAAGACCTTGAACTGGAAACTTCTCTGCGCAAGGCTATTACACAGAATGAGCTGAGTATTCATTATCAGCCCAAGCTCGATGTGGCCAGCCGACGTTTGTCCGGAATGGAAGCATTATTGCGGTGGACCAGTAGTGCGCACGGAAGCGTCTCACCCGGGACGTTTATTCCGATTGCCGAGAGCTCGGGTTTGATTATTTCGCTCGGCGCCTGGGTAATCTACAACGCGTGTATGCAAAACGCGGCATGGCAAAGAAAGGGACTGCGACCTATGTCAGTCGCTGTCAATATTTCGTCAATGCAGCTTGCCCATGAAAGTTTTATTGATTCAATCGATCGTGCACTCGAAGACTCCGGCCTGCCTTCCCGTTACCTGGAACTCGAAATAACCGAAAGCATGATCATGCGAACCGACGACATGGTAATTGGTAACATCGCGCACCTGAAGAACCGCGGGATCATGTTGTCAATTGACGACTTTGGAACCGGGTACTCATCTCTCAGTGCAATCAAAAAGTACCCCATCGACAGCTTGAAAATTGATCAGAGTTTTGTCCGAGATGTTGCCTCAGACCCCGATGATGCAGCCATTGTCACCGCCATTATTGCGATGTCTCAAAGCCTGAACCTCAATGTGATTGCAGAAGGCGTCGAAACGGCAGAGCAGCTTGCCTGCATGACCCGGGAAGGCTGCAATGTGATTCAGGGTTATCTGATCAGCCGTCCGTTGCCGGTTGAGGCATTCGAACAATTGTTGGCAGACGATCCGGACTATACCGAATTGTTGGCTTGCGATGACTCATTACTGACAGTTCGGGGTCGCGAGGCGGAAGTGGTTAGCAGCCGTTAGCCTGGACTATGTCGCACCAAGCTTCAACGACTCTTTACACTTGACTATTAACAAATAGTCAGTCAATGGTCGGCAGGCAAATGTTTTTCAAGCAACTCGAAACCCGGCCGTTCGCCGTATCCTCGCCGCTGATAAAAACCGTAAGCCAGATCATTCGTTCTAGACAACTGGAGCGAAACGTTTGTGCATCCAACCCGGGAAAACTCATTCTCTGCACAGCTTAATAGTGCCGTGCCTGCACCGGTGTGACGACTGGCTGGTCGAACAAAAAGCTCATCAACCTCCGCTGTCATGCCAATATGTTCCAGGCTAAATACGTAGACCCCAATCAGGTAGCCAACAACAGTACTCGAGTGCAGCGCGAACCATGCGCTGCCGAGTTCCGGAGACTGGAGCAATTGCTCCAGAGCCGATGCTGTGCGCTCGGGGCTGATCGGGTCGATCCCCTCGAAATCGCGGTAAGCTGCAATCAAGGGTAACAACATTGGAATTTCAGTTCCCGTCACTTTTTTAATTTGTATCACTGGGTCATCTACCTCATCCAATAAGCCAGAATCTCGGGTAGGAGACAGCGCGCCAGCAGAACAGAATCGTCTACAGCGGTGCCCCAGCGCTCAACCCCAGACTGACCCGGCCACGCGCTTCCAGAATCGCATCGAAATCAACAATAGCATGGTGGCTTGCCGTATTCACGTCACGGTACCAGCGCTGCAATGGGCTGTTGTTATGCGCGGCATAAGCACCACCAGCCGCAAAAAGGCGCTCAGTCGCGCGGCGGCACAACTCGGTCGCATAAGAAGCATTCCAACGTATCTGGGCAGTGACTTCAGTTGGTAACGGTGGTGGTGACAACATTGCCTCATCCAGTAACGCACAATTTTTACCGACCAGCATTTCTGCTAGCTCAAGCTCACCGCGTGACTCTGCCGTACGCATCTGAATACCCGGCTTTCCAGCCTTGCCTTGGCCACTATATGCCTCGAGCCGCGCACGGGTAACGTCAACAAAATGACTGAAGCCTTTTTGGCTCATGCCAAGGACGGTTGCGGCGACCATGGTCGCCAGCCCACCCATTACCGGCAGCCGGTACATTGGGGCAACCTCCCCTGGAAAGTCACCGCGAAATAGCTCGCGAGTTGGCATCGCACGATGGGCCGGCACAAACACCTTGTCGGCAATTAAATCTTTGGAACCCGTCCCGCGCATACCCAGCATGTGCCAGGTGTCATTAACGGTGACATCACTCGCAGGTAACACCAGGTGTAATGGCGGCGCGGCTTGCTGACCCTCTTCGTTTTCCGCCTGTGCGCCAACCAGCAGCCACGGGCCGTGGTCTATGCCACTGCCAAACTGCCAGCGACCGCTAAGCTCCCAACCATCGGCAACCTTTCTAACCCGTCCCTGTGGTGCCAATGTTCCCGGAATCAACACGTCGGGTGAATCACCAAATACTTCGTCCTGACACGGAACCGGAAAGCGCCCCACGACAAACGTGTGGGCCCCGCAGACCATGTGAACCCAGCTCGCTGCCGCACAGCCGTGAGCCAAGGTAGTGCACGACCGAATATGGTCACTAACTGGTAACTCGTGGCCACCGTAACGCTTAGGCGCCAGCATGCGTGACAAACCGGCATCACGAATGGCGGCGACTGCCTCAATCGCAACGGATCGAGCTTCTTCAGATATTTGAGAAGTCGATTCCAGTATCGGCAGCACGTTATGCGATGCTGCGGTGACGTTAAAGCTTGCTATCGGATCGGGCATTTGGGCTCTGCAGGAGTGGTTTTACCGTCAGTTTACCGATAGTTTGAAACACGCCCAGTCATTGAATAAGAAGGTACCGCGATGGGTATCGCGAACGGTCTCAGAGCGAGGTTCTGGCATTTGCACCAGTAAGCCTGGCACGGGGCGATCTGAGCCGCCCCGTTACGGATAATCCCAACTCGAAAAAGAAAACTCAGATTAAAGACCGCCGGGCAGGCATTCTATCTGACTGATTCGCGACCCGTCCGCATTAGAAAGTTTCTGTCGGTAGTAGGTCGGATAGTTGATGTCGGGCCGGAACTTAGCCACCTGCTCGAAGACCGTGCCGTCGGCCAGGGTCACGGGCGCCGGTTTTGCGCAGTATTCGCGTGAATCAACCCAGCGAAAAGCGTCGACACCTTCAACCACAACCTCGTCATTTAAAAAGAACCTGAGATTGGCGCGATCCACCGACAGCGAACGGGTAACCGACTCAGCAGCGCTACCATCAACACCGACAACCTGGCACGAAACATCAGCCGCGGTCACCAGCGGTGCACCCGGTATCGCAGCGGCGATCGAATCGACTGCCGGGTCGCCTGCCTGGGCCGGTATCGAGCCGGCGGTGCCTTCATCGCAATACTGACTGGTTACGACCGGGTCATCGTCGCCGCCGGCCCCACCCCCGGTTTCGCCGCCGGTTTCGCCGCCGGTTTCGCCCCCCGTTTCGCCGCCGGTATCACCCCCGGTATCACCGCCGGTATCACCGCCCATATTGACATCAGAATCACTGTTGACAACAGGGTTGCTGTCACCGCAGCCAGCCATCATCAGCGCCATCACTGAAAGCGCAGTAATCAGCGTGTAGCGTACTGAGCCAAAAATACTTGTCCTGATTTGAACCATCTGGATATTCTCCGAAAACTGGGTGCCCGGCCCGAGAGGCAAGAAAATTAGGTAACGAAGAATAGTCGATCAGGCCTGTATGAAATGAACTCATCTCCGTGCCTATATCGTAGAAGAAATCAGCAATCGACGTCAGCCGGAATGCCGGGATCATTAACAAAGCCAGGCTCAATACGCGTGTTGTTACAGTCGCTGACAGTTTAAGTTCCGATAACCCGTTGGCGTTACTGCTTTCTTATAGCCCTACGATCCAGTTCTCTCAGAAAACCTGGCTTGCGAAATCGACTCGAGCCAGAGATGTTCAAGATTGGTTCAGCCCCAAATCATCCTGCTTTTTCTTTGTTAAACCCAGAGAAACAAGACGGTGGGATTCGCGTAGGTGGTTTTTCAGCTCGTTCCGCGCCAATTTCGACGAATCGTAAACCTGTAACCATTTCATGCCGCGCGCTGCCATATACGGGGCAGGCCGGTACCCAGGCTCATTCTTGAAGCGATTGAAATCAGCCTCGGATGCCTTGAAAACGAAGGCAGGTTTGTCGATTTTCTCCCAGCCCCCAATCGCAAATACCTTTCCTGCGACTTTCCAGACATGGGCATCACCCCACTGAACGACGTACGAACTTGCCGGCAGCGAACTACAGAAATAGTTGAATTCTTCGTAATTCAATTCGAATCGATTCACACAAATTGTTGGAAACGCTACGCTATTGCTTTTTTCGACAACGGCAACACTTTCACCGCCGCTCACCGTCACCGGTGTGCTGGCTGTCGCCCGACCCATATTCTACTCAAGTTTGTAGTCGCCCGGCGCAAGCAGGAACTTACCATTTCCCGAGGAACCGGCAACCCGCGTGTTCGAGCCGCTCAGCGGTCCATTCGCATGATCGATATCATGGCGTACGCCTTTGTCTGCAACATCTCCACCCACTGAATAAACAGCCGTGACCATCAGCTCACCGACCGGCGCCACCAATTGGCCAATATCAATGCACAGGCCTTTCTTGCGATGACCTACACCATCAAACCGAGCTCGCGATCCGCCGCGACTACTCGTAACACGGTGGTGAGGGTTTCGCGCTCGTTGGCAATCTTGGTTTTTCCTTTCATCTCGCTCCACATGGCACCGGAGGCATCGATAATGATTATGCTTTGCGCGGCAGCACAGGCGTTACCAGAAGGAGCAATCGCCAGCAGAACACAGGCCAGAATACGGGGAAAAAATACCCATCAGAATTCTCAGGTAACTGAAAGACCGGTTGACGGGTAACGCTTGACCCATCATGGCAGTCGGTTAATTGCGCAAACCGTTACCACTTACCAAAACCACTACCAGAAAACTCGTTCCGATCTTCCGTAGTTAAACGTAATTGCGTTACTCTTTCTTTTCTGGTTCCACCACGGATTTCATCGGAGACTGGCTCGGAGTTGCAGTCGGAGATGCGGTCACTGGGTTGGTCGCCGATTCCGTTGAGGAGTCTGATCCCAATTTTGTAGTGCTGTCGGCTGGGATTTCCGGCGCCGAATCGCTAGAGCTGGCTTCGGTATCCGCTTTTGGCGGCACTGGCTGATCCGCAGTTTCGTCACCTCGGTCAAAGACCAGAGACTGACCAAAAATGAGCTGTATCCAGGTAGGGTACGTATATGCGTTCCCGGTATTGTGATCAATGATGGCGCCTATTCCACCACCGAGCAGTATGTTTCCGAACATTCCCCCATTAACCCGTGAGATCGCTTTTGCAACGGCATCCGGGTTGTCAGGGTGTTTGCAGGTGATTTGCAGATCTGCACTTGACCGCCTGACATTTGACAGTTCGCCGGACTTCGCCGTACTCGCAGCCTTATCGTTTTTCAACGCGCAATTGGCACCGACAACAAATTCGCCGGCGTGATTCTTGGTCTCAATTTTTATTGGATGGGTCTTGTCGTTAACTACTGATGCGCACCCAGAACACAGGGTAATTGCCAATGCGATGATGTAGAGTGGTTTCATATTGCCTTTCGCAGTAAGTTCTTCTTGGAGTTGGTATTGATTTACAGCGGTTGCGTCCGAACGCAGACACTGACCCAACCGCCGCCCAGGCACAATAGCCGGAACCAAGGTCTTCAGAAAATGAAAACTGGCATCCACCCTCAATTAGGTGAGGCATTTTTCCAAAATTCAGTGAGGATCCTCAGAACTTTTTCGAGCTACGTCCAGACTACGATTCGCTTTCTTTGAGACTCGTATCTATTTCTTGCGCATCCAAATGCCGGCGCAAATCTCTCAAGCGAACAAACTCTTCACTCGGTATTTGCCACGCATCGTCACGACGACCATCGGGCTGTAGAGAAAAATAAAACCTGCCGTCACTGCAGGTTGCTTCGAAATGTACGCTTAGCTTATCCGCACCAACCCCCGACGACTCCGTTAACCGAATAAGACCTGTTGAGAATCAGCCGGCAAACTCTCAAAATCCGAATTGGCATAGCGTTTTGCTCGTCAATTAACAAGGCTGTCTGCCAAAAACCGGTTTGCGCTTGGCGACAAAGGCTTTCACCGCCTCTTTATGGTCACTATGCTGCGCCGCTTCAACAAGGCGCTCGGCTTCTGTATCCATTGCGGTCTCGTAAGTGCACGTCATCGCATCATCGAGATTGTTTTTTATCTGCGCGTAGGCGAGCCTTGGACCATTGGCAAGACGTTGAGCAATCCCCGTTGCGGTATCACGTAACTCAGCATCCGGCACAACACGGTTGAACAAACCATAGCGTTCACAGTGTGCGGAGTCGATACGTTCGGCCAGGAACATCAGTTCCCGAGCCCTGGCATTACCCACCGCCCGGGTCAGCAGCCACGAAATGCCGTAGTCACCACTCAGGCCAATCCGTGCATATCCGGTAGCAATGAAGGCTGACGCAGCGGCAATACGCATATCACAGGCCAGTGCAATGGCCAGGCCTGCGCCAGCTGCAGCACCGGGCAACGCAGCGATTGTGGGTTTTCTAATTCCGACTATCGCACCAGTGAGTAGTCGTTGTCGCTCTTTCAAATCGGCAACACGCTCTGTTGGTGTCATTGACGGGGTTGCCCTGGCATTATTGTCATTCATACCTTTCACGTCACCACCGGCACAAAAGGCGGTGCCCGCGCCCGTGATTAGCAGAGCGCCCACGTCGTCGCTTTCGGCTGCATGGCGAATCATTCGGCGCAGTGCCGGAGACACTTCATCCCCAAGCGCATTTCGGGCTTCAGGCCGGTTAATTATCAGGGTGGCCACGCCGTCCACCACTGTGCAAAGTACTTTGTCCGAACCGGTATCAATATTCATCAGGCACCTACTGGTCGATTAGTTGAGTTGCTATCAGTCAGTTTTCAGGGCTAATAATAGTCGCCGACCGGCTGGCCGCTGTATCTCGATGCTTCTCACGACGCCCACCCCCCGACTGTTCGAAACCGAGAAAGCCATGCCAACCGGCCCGTGACATGCCGGGTAGACTAGTTTCCTGGTGTTTATTTGCGAAATTTCCTGTTACGCCAGGCGCACTTGATGTGTACTTAGCCGATGAAATACATTGCTGCTATTGTCCGATCAGCGGCCGGCTTTTTGTTTCTGCTGGTGATTCTGAACTGGGCCCTGGGTCTGAGACTGCCCTGGGAGTAAACAGAAATAACTAGCGGATAGTGAGTTCAGCGGCCACAATTAGAACAACGAAGTACCGGTCCGAACAATCCGGGGCGTCCGGACTCTCCGGAATTTCGGACTCCGCCCTGTCTCAATACTTTGTTCCGCACGATGACTCACCCGCAACTTAACCGCCGTGCCCGAATCGCCGTGGTTGGTGCCGGACTGATCGGCCGACGCCACATAAAACACGTCGATGCACACGCACAACTGCATGCCGTTGTTGACCCTGCGCAAGAGGCTTGCGATCTGGCTGCCGGCTACCAGGTACCGCACTTCTCGCACCTGGAAACCCTGCTGGCCAGCAACCCACCCGATGGGGTCATCATAGCCACGCCAACCCCGATGCATTTCGACAATGCCATGGCCTGTATTGCCAGCGGTATTCCGGCGCTGATAGAAAAACCAATTACCGGCGACGCAACGGAGGCACAAGCCCTGATTACTGCTGCGGCCCAGGCCGCAGTGCCGCTTCTAGTGGGCCATCATCGCCGCTATAACCCGATTATCTGGCAGGCGAAGCAAATAATCGAGTCGGGCCGGCTGGGCAAACTCATTACAACCAACGCCATGTGCTGGCTTTACAAACCTGACGCCTATTTTTATCCATCCTGGCGGCGTGATAAAGGTGCCGGGCCGATTCTTACCAACCTGATTCACGACGTTGATCTGCTGCGTTACCTATGCGGCGAAGTTGCTTTTGTCCAGGCCGTTCATTCATCGGCTCATCGCGGCTTTGACATTGAAGATACTGCCGCCATTTTGCTTGGCTTTGCGAACGGGGTGTTGGGCACAATTACATTGTCTGATACTGTCGTGGCACCGTGGAGTTGGGAGCTGACTGCCGGTGAGAACCGTGCCTACCCGCAAACCAATCAGTCTGCTTATTTGATTGGGGGCACCCGTGGCTCGTTGTCACTACCCGACCTTGGTATTTGGCATAACGGGGACACACCGGGGTGGTGGCAACCAATTTCGCGGGAATCGATGCCTATTGCAGCTGGTGACCCGGCCAGTGACCCATTAGTGCTTCAACTTCAACACTTTTGTGCGGTCATTGCCGGCACCGCAACTCCGCTCGTCAGTGGAGCCGAAGGGCTTGCAACCCTGCGGGTTATAGAGGCCATCGTTGACGCGGCTGATAAACACAGCCGTATTGACCTGCCGACCGGGTATTAGCATCAACCTGATGTATCGTTGAGATAATTTCACGTCAGCTTAAAGCAACCAATTACCATTCAAATCAGACAACTATTCAAATGAAAGATTCGATTCGACCCTTCGAACTAAACGTTCCTGCGCAGAAGCTTGATCAGATAACTGATCAGGTACGCCGTTTTCCGTGGCACGAGATGCCGGTGGATGGCGGCTGGGAATACGGCACCAATCTGGACTACATGAAAGAATTCTGCGACTACTGGATCAAAAAATTTGACTGGCGGGCGCAGGAGGCTCGTATCAATCGCTTCGACCATTTCCTCACTGAAGTTGATGGCGTTGACCTGCACTACATTCTTGAGAAAGGCAGCGGCTCGAATCCAAAGCCGCTGATTCTTTCCCACGGATGGCCGGGGTCTGTTGTCGAGTTTCTGGACTTCATCGAGCCGTTGGCCCATCCCGAGCGATTTGGCGGCAATGCCGACGACGGATTTGACGTTATTGCTCCATCCCTGCCGGGCTTTGGCTTTTCTGGTAAACCGCCCCGCCCTTACGGGCCGCGAAAAATGGCCGATATGTTCAATACGCTGATGACGAAAAAACTTGGTTACCCCCGCTATATCGCCCAGGGTGGTGACTGGGGTGGTTCTATTTCTAC
>JBAUID010000065.1:0-2898 GCA_049680625.1 Burkholderiaceae bacterium
AAAGTACTGCCACTTGGTGGTGGTGCGTAGTTTGGACGTGTCCCAGGACCAAACCGCGTTGGTGCCGGTGGCCACCAATTCGGGGCGCTGGTGCTGCGGGTGGCTGAGCTGATTGCGCCGCTCGCGCGTAACCGTTCATTTTGCACCGTTATTCCCCGCGCGAGTGGAGTCGTCTAAATTGCCAGCACGATCAACGATATCTGCAGGCAACCATGAGCATACGACGTAAGAACCAAACCCGATCACAGTGGCAAGCCATTGTTCAACAACAAGCCGCCTCGGGTGAGCCGGCCAGCTACTGGTGCAAGGCCAACGGCGTTGGCTACGCCAGCTTCATGAAGTGGCGCAAACAGTTGCGCGATGCCCCGGCGTCGCCCGAATCCATTGCCGGGTTTGTCGAGTTGACCCAGCCACCAGCGCAGCCGGTGTCAACCAATGAAGTCAGTTCCTGGCTGGTCGAGCTGGATCTGGCCCCGGGTATTGTGCTGCGCATTGCGCAGCCAATGTAGTGCTGCTGCCGCTGAACAATACCCGCGTATGGCTGTGCACCGAACCGACCGACATGCGTAAATCGTTCAACGGGCTGAGCGCCGCCGTCAAACACCGGCTTGGCGAGAACCCGCTCAACGGGCACCTGTATGTCTTCATCAACCGGCGCCGCACGCAGATGAAGATTCTGTACTTCGATCGCTCCGGCTACGCGATCTGGGCCAAACGCCTGGAGCGTGGCCGGTTCATCACCCACGATCACGGCGAGCGCAAGCAGGCGATGAATATTGCGCAGTTGCAGTGCCTGCTCGAAGGGATTGAGCTGAACAATACCCGGCGCTACAAGCGATTCTCGCTGCCAACCGAGCAAAGCGCATTGGTATAATCCATGCATGACTTGCAGCGCAGCGACAAACAACGAAACGACCCCATCGGCAAATGTCGATCAGTCGCAAACCGTTGCCGCGTTGCAAGCAGAGAATGCCGCGCTGAAGCACCAACTCGATTGGTTCAAGCGCCAACTGTTTGGCCCCAAGAGTGAGAAGCGCGTCTTTGACGACCCTCAGCAGTTAGCGTTGGGTGACATCCTTGGTGGCAAGCGGGGTGCACAACCCGAAGCCCCCAAACAAACCATCACGTACGAGCGCGGCAAGGCCAACAAGAAGCGTGGCGACGATTGCGTGAACGACAGCGGCCTGCGCTTTGACGATACGGTGCCGGTGCGCACCATCACCTGCCCGGTGCTCGAGCTCAATGGGCTCAGTGCCGACGAGTACGAGATCGTCGACATCAAGCGCAGCTTCCGCCTGGCCCAGCGCCCGGCCAGCTATGAGGTGCTGTGCTACGAGCGCCCGGTGGTTAAGCTCAAGGCCACAGGGAAGCTGGCCACCGGCATCTCGCTGATGCAGGTGCTGGACAATACCGCGGCCGACGTAAGCGTCGTGGTGGGCCTGCTGGTGGATAAATTCCAGTTCCATCTTCCGCTGTATCGCCAGCATCAGCGCATGGCCGCGGCCGGCATCACCCTGAGCCGCGCCACGCTGACCAACTGGGTGCAGCGCGCCATCATGCTGCTCGAACCCATTGTGGACGCCCAGCGCACGCATATCCTGCGCTCCAAGGTATTGGCAATGGATGAAACACCGATCAAGGCCGGGCTGAGCAAGAAACGCAAAGGCAAGATGCACCAGGGGTATTACTGGCCGCTCTATGGCGAAGACGACGAAGTCGTGTTCACCTACTCGGACAGCCGCGCCCGGCGGGTGATCGAACAGATCCTGAGCCAGTCCTTCTGCGGCACCCTGGTCAGTGACGGCTACGCTGCCTATGCCCGCTACGCACAGAACAACGACCGCGTGACCCACGCGCAGTGCTGGGTGCACACCCGGCGCCAGTTCGTGGATGCCGAGAAGGACGAACCGGCGCTGGTCGCCCACATGCTGCAGCAGATGCAGGCGCTGTACCGGCACGAAGAACACATCGCGGACAACAAACTCGCCGATGCCGACAAGCGCGAGTACCGGTTAATGCACAGCAAGCCGGTGGTCGATACCATCTTCGAGTGGGTGCAAACGCAGCGACAGCGAATTGATCTGGTGCCCGCAGCGCCGTTCGCCAAGGCCCTGGGCTACATTGCGGCTCGAGAAGACGAACTGCGCGTGTTCCTGGCCGACCCCGACGTGCCGCTGGACACCAACCATCTGGAGCGCATCATCCGCCCGATTCCGATGGGCAGGCGCAACTGGTTGTTCGCCTGGACCGAGCTTGGGGCCCAGCACGTGGGCATCATCCAGAGCCTGATCAGCACCTGCCGGCTGCACGACGTCAACCCTTGGGTTTACCTCACCGACGTACTGCAGCGCATACAGATACACCCGGACCGCGACATCATCGAGCTGACCCCGCGGGTGTGGAAAACGAAGTTTGCTGACGACCCCATGCGATCCGATCTACACCTGACCGATCAACAAGGGAAATGAACGGTTACCGCGCACGCAGCAGCTGACCTGCGCCAGCCATTGCGGCTCGGGCAACTGCGATAGTTGCAGGCACACGTCAGCGCCGATTCGCACCGTCACCGCCGGGCCGGACACCATTGGCGCCGACTGATGTATCGGCATGGAAATTGGTGCATGACTGGTATGGCGATGGGAGCAAGTTTCGTTGCTTGAAGGTGAAAGATGAAGCCACATTCTTCTGCCTGGCTATCAGTGCGGACAGGCATGTTCGTCACGGTAGCATTCAAGGGCTACTCAGAACACTGTTTACACGCTACGGGACACCCAAGGCGATTCGCAGCGACAATGGTGTCGACGTCATTGACGGTGCTTTACCGAATGAGCTTGAAGAAGCGTCGATATTGTTTTCCAATGGTCAGTACGAGGCTGCCGGTGCCGTCTTACGGGACGC
>JBAUID010000066.1:0-31836 GCA_049680625.1 Burkholderiaceae bacterium
GTCTTGATGACGGAGAATTTCTCGATTGCCTCTGATACTTTGCCGCGGCGTCGCACCCCGGCTGTATCAATGAGAATGTAATCGCGACCGTTTTGGGCAAACGGCACTTCCACTGAGTCTCGGGTAGTGCCCGGCTGATCGAATGCCACCAGGCGCTCTTCACCCAGCATTGTGTTGATCAGGGTCGATTTACCAGCATTTGGGCGACCTATCACCGCAATGCGAACAGGACGGTCTGATTCGGCAGGGTCAGCCGCATTGACGGGTTTGGCATCCTCAGCGCCTTCAGCGCTGCCGGGCTCACCGGTTTCACCCGTGTCATGCCCAGCGTCGGGCCATTCAGCCGAACTGTCGTCTACTGGCATTGGCGGCGGAATAAAAGCCCGCAACACATACTCAATCATGGCCGGTACGCCGTCACCATGAGCGGAAGAAATGGCAATCGGATCACCCAGGCCCAGTTCGTGAAACTCGGCGGACACGGTGTCAACAGCCATGCCTTCGACTTTGTTTACGATCAGGAATACCTTGGTGGCGTGGCGCCGAATTTCTTCAGCGATGTCGCGATCGTGCGGCGTTAGTCCATCACGACCGTCAACTATAAACAGTACGCTGTCGGACTCGACAACAGCCTGCCGGGTCTGGCGCGCCATCGCAGAACTGACACCCGATTTGCTGTCGGGCTCAAAGCCACCGGTATCGACAATGAAATAAGGAATATCTCCAACCCGACCACGTCCGTACTGACGGTCGCGAGTCAGACCCGGCATGTCGGCGACCAGCGCATCACGCGTGCGGGTCAGGCGATTGAACAGGGTCGACTTGCCAACGTTTGGCCGGCCAATAATTGCAATAACCGGCAATGGGTTCATCAGATCAAGCCGCTATCGATGCAATCATGCCATCGGCTGTCTGGACAACAACGCCAGGTTCGCCGTCGGATTCGAACACGACAGGCGCGCTGAAAATCTGGCTGCCATCGGTGGCAACCCGACCGATCACCTCTCCCGTCGCTCCGTCCAGAACATGCACATAGCCGTTTGCATCACCAACCCAGACGCGGTCGTTCAACAGCCGGGGAGCCCCCAGGTGACGACCGCGCAAAGCGTCACTTTCCCAAAGGCTCTTGCCGTCGCGTGCGAAGGCATACAACTTACTGTTGACGTCGGATATAACCATGCGCGAGGAGTCAACATCGGCGCCGCTGCCGACATTCAGGTTTTGTGACCACACGGCCCGACCGGTCTCCCGGTTCAGGCAAGTCACCCGCCCCTGGTATGCCGCAGCGCATATACTCGCACCCGCAAATACCGGCCTGGCAACAACGTCAGCAATTCGTTCGATTTCATTGGAACCACGCGGCAATGAAATGCCGGACTCCCACCGACTTGCGCCGTTGGTCAGTGACAACGCAACCATCCGGCCACCGGGTAAACCAACATAGGCCAGGGTCGGGTCTATGGCAATTTCACTGGTCTGTCGCAACACCAGGGTCGGATTGCGCCGCGTATACAACCAGCGAACCGACCCGTCGGCCAGGTCGTAAGCCGCGACCGTGCTATTGGTCAGGCGAACAATAGCCATACCGCTGCCAACTGCCGGCACGCTGGCGGCTTCAGCCCCCATCTCAACAACCCAACGCTGGGTGCCATCGGCCTCAAGCCCGTAGAGTCGTCCCTCGGCCCCGGTCATGACAAGTACCTTGCCATCAGCGCCAACCCCGCTACTGAATTCAACCCCGGAATCCAGTGACGCTACCCGTTTGCCCTGCCCGTCCAGGCCAAGCAAACGGCCGTTCGATGAACCTGCCCATAAACGCCCGTCGTATACCGCCGGAACAAATCCATAACCCCCGCGGCCAATCCATTCCGACCAGCGCAGTCGGGCCGAATTGCCCGAGACTGAGGCCAGCGTCGGCAAGCTTGGTGGCCTGCCACGGCGGCTCGCGCAGGCGCCAACGGCGGCGAGGCTTATGAAACCCGCGAGTCCACCGGCGAGGCGACGTCGGCTCGGGCTCAACGGCAAACCGGTTTGATCAGCGTCTTGTTTCATTTCAGTTCAGGCTTAACAGTTTGAGATCAATCTGTCGGCGCTGCGGCGAACCGGGCGGCAACAACTCGAGTGCTTTTTTGTAGGCTTCTTTAGCTTCATCTTTCTTGCCGGCGGCAGTGAGCAAGTCGCCGCGGCGGTCACTGAACGCACCGGCAAAAGCGTCGGGGACGTTATCTTGCAACAATGCCAGTCCGTCGTCCGGCTTTTCCTGATCGAGCAGAACAGCCGACAGGCGCAGCCGCGCGACATCGTAGAACTCACTGTCTTTGGCGTTATCAATAATCCAACGCAAAGCACCGGCAGCAGCGTCAAGGTCTTTCTTCTCAAAATAAGCCCGCGCCGCGGTCAACGCAGCCATTGGTGCAAAAACCGTTGAGCCGTAGTCATTGAGCAAAGATTCTGATGCCAGTTTGATACGCGATACGTCCCCTTTGGCCGCCGCCTCGCGGACAACTTCGTAAGCGGTGGCCGCCGCAACCGCCTGCTTGCTTTCGTACCACTGCCAGACTCGCCAGCCGGCAACCGCAACCGCGACAATGGTGACCACGGTCATCAGGAATGTGCCGTATTTATTCCACCAGGCTTTCAGGTCGTCGAGTTGTTCCTGCTCTTCAAAGTTATATGCCATTACTCATCCCGGATAACCGGTTACTCCTCGTTGATTAAGTCACTGACCAGGGTGGCCAGCTCTTCGACCGCAACTGTCTGCTGTTGCTGGTCACGATTGCGCAGAGGCTTCACCGTTAGTTGCCCACTGCTCGCCTCATCTTCGCCGACGATAACAGCCAGATGGGCACCGCTGTTGTCAGCCCGCCTGAACTGCGACTTGAGGCTGCCGCCGCCGGCGTGCAACACCACATTCATACCAATATCACGCAATCGCTCTGCCGCGTTGAATGCCGGCTCATCCGTGCCGGCACCAAAGTGCACCACGTAGACGTCGGGCACCGGACCCGCAGTTGATGCCATATCGGCACGCATCAGCTCAAGGACTCTTTCAATACCGATTGCAAATCCACAGCCTGATGATGCTTTACCGCCGAGCATCTCCACCAGCGGATCGTACCGGCCGCCGCCGCAAATCGTCAGCCCATCCGGGGCAATCCATTCGAATACCGTGAGATTGTAATAATCGAGGCCACGCACCAACTGGTGATTAATTGTTACCGGCAAATTCTGTGACTTCAGGACCCGCTGCACCCGGTCAAAGTGCGCCAGTGATTCGGCACCAAGGTAGTCAATCAGGCGGGGCGCGGCATTAACCATGGCGCGCATTGCCGGATTTTTGGTGTCAAGAATTCGTAATGGATTCGTATGCAGGCGCCGCTTTGCTTCTTCGTCGAGTAACTCGCTATTGGCCTCAAAATGGCTGATCAACGCGCTTCGATGCGCTAGTCGCTCGTCGAGTTGCCCCAGGCAGTTCAGCTCCAGGCGGATTGGCGGCAGCGATAAGTCGTCCCACAAGCGTTGACACAGCAGAATCAATTCAATATCCGCCTCTGGCCCGGGCACACCAAGTACTTCGGCGCCTACCTGGTGAAACTGGCGGTAACGACCTTTTTGCGGACGCTCGTGGCGAAACATCGGGCCGCTGTACCACAGGCGCCTGGGGCCATCGTAGGTGAGATTATGTTCGATCGATGCGCGTACAACGGCAGCGGTGTTCTCTGGACGCAGGGTCAGCGATTCACCATTAAGCGCGTCGGTAAACGAGTACATCTCTTTCTCGACAATATCGGTGACTTCGCCAATTCCGCGTACAAACAAACTGGTGTGCTCAAGAATCGGGGTCCGAATTCGTCCGTAGGCATAGCTGCTCATGACGTCAGAAACGGCATCGTCAAAACGCTGCCATAAGCCTTCATCAGCCGGCAGGACATCATTCATACCGCGCACGCCACGTAATTGGTTCGCCTTAGCCATTTTGTCTTCTCATCAGGGCGGCCATTACTTCGCGGTTGCTGCAGGCTGGTCCGCAACACTGTAGCGTCGGGACACGTAGTTCTGAACAATTGCCTGGAAATCCTGGGCAATGGTTGCGCCCTTCAGGGTAACGGTGCGCTCGCCATCAACAAAAACAGGAGCAACTGGCGCTTCGCCTGAACCTGGCAACGAAATCCCGATGTCGGCATGTTTACTTTCACCCGGCCCGTTGACGACACAACCCATAACCGCAACCTGCATCGACTCAACACCAGGATATGACGCTTTCCAGATAGGCATTTGTTCACGCAAGTAGGTCTGAATCTGGTCAGCAAGCTCCTGAAAGAAAGTACTGCTGGTGCGACCACATCCAGGACAGGCCACCACCTGTGGGGTGAAAGCTCGCAAACCCATACTCTGCAAAATTTCCTGGCCAACGATTACTTCACGAGTGCGCGCACCACCTGGCTCAGGGGTAAGTGATATACGTATCGTGTCACCAATTCCTTCCTGCAACAACACAGCGAGCGCCGCAGTTGACGCGACAATACCTTTGCTGCCCATGCCGGCTTCGGTCAGACCAAGATGCAGCGGGTAATCACAACGCGCAGCCAGTGACCGGTAAACACTGATTAAGTCCTGAACTGCCGAGACCTTAGCCGACAAAATTATCGCGTCACCGGGCAAACCAAGTGACTCAGCCTGCTCGGCGCTCTCCAGGGCTGAGCGTACCAAAGCCTCGCGCATCACCTCTCGAGCGTCCCACGGCTGAGCGCGCCCGGCGTTGTCATCCATCAGCGAGGCCAATAACTGCTGATCAAGACTGCCCCAGTTCACCCCGATGCGAACCGGTTTTTTGTGCTGGCAGGCCACTTCAATCATCGAAGCAAAATTGTCATCGCGGCGTTTTTTACCGGCACCAACATTGCCGGGATTGATGCGGTACTTATCAAGAGTGGCTGCGCAATCAGGGTTGTCACGAAGTAATTTATGACCGTTGTAGTGGAAGTCTCCAACCAGGGGGACTTGCACCCCCATGCGCTCGAGTTGTTCACGTATCGCCGGAACCGCTGCCGCCGCGGCCGCATTATTGACAGTAATGCGCACTAGCTCCGAACCCGCCAGGGCAAGGTCTTTTACCTGGATCGCAGTAGCAATTGCATCAGCTGTATCGGTGTTGGTCATTGACTGCACGCGGGGTACCGAGGCGCCACCGATCAAGACCGTGTGCTCACTGTTACCGGCACCGACACTTACCTGGCGACTGCATCGGCGCGCGGACGGGCCAAAAGCCATAATGGTTGGATCTGACGCCTCCCCTGAGAGAGCCATCGTTTGAATTTTGTCTGACATTGACACGTTGCCTGCTGTCGCGAAAGTGGGTGTTTAAAAGCGCCGCGATGGTGCCACAGGCCAGGTGAGAGATCAGCCCTAGTTCAGCACCAGACGGGTCACGCCTTTTCGGGTGGCCGCCTTTAAATCGACGGGTTCGCCGCGGAACCGCATTTTGACACCATCTGGGTTCCCAATCACTACCTGCATTGGCGGAACGCCGCTTAAAACGACTTTCTTCTTGCCTTTTTGAGTGCCATAAAGCAGTTTTTCACCGTCTTTATGCCGGATATCAACCCAGCTGGGCTTTAAAAACTGGATTTCGACGCTTTCCGTGGGCGGTAGTTTGACCGGAAAAGTCAGTGGGGCAGCCTCTGTCGACCCCACAGCAGTGGCTGCAACGGTCGCTAAACCGACGGAGGTTGCCGGATTCTTTCCGGCGGCAACGCTCTTTCCAGGCACTTGGGTCGAGCGGATCGCCGGCCGCCCCATCGGGATTGTTGAGGTTGACACGGGCAGTGGCTGAGCCGAGGTGGTCGGTTTGCCGTCACTGCCATTGGACGTAAAAACAGAGCCTGTCATGGCAACCGGCTGGCTGGCCCCGGGCACTGGAACCTGAACCATTCGCGAACTACCAACCGCCGTATTGTCGATATCCAGCGCTGCCCACACACCCAGCAAGCCGAATACGGCAACTCCAAGGCCGGCGACAGACCAGGCCAACCGGCGCCATGGCGAACGGGCACCCTGGGTTCGCTGCGCATTGCTGCCCATCATCGAGGCGGTTGCCACGGGAATCGCCACTTGTGGACGCAGACCCGAACGCAGTTCACCCGCCTGCCCAAAGCCACCAATGGATTCAATCAGCGCAGTGGCATCAACGCCGAGTATGCGGGCGACAGAGCGCAGCGAAGCGCGGGCGAACGCCCGACTTGGCAAAGCCTCCCAGTTCCCCCCCTCAAGCGCTGCAAGGCGCGATGTATCAATGCGCAGACGGTCCGAGATTTGTTGCCAGGTCATACCAACCGCCTCGCGCGCAGCCGATAACTCGGCCGGCGTACTCACCAGGGTCAGTGACCGGACAGTGCTGTTCACCTCTTCGCGGCTCGGTCTTTCGAGAACATCGGCCAGTGCCATCAGAAGCGCCCTTCCCGAAGTAAGCTGGCTTCGCGCGATGAGGGGAAACGTTTGCGCAACTGGGATGCGAGGCTAAGCATGCCTTCACGGTTGCCCCGCGCCTGCTCCACCCGTAGCGCAAGCCACAAGGTCTGCGGCGCGGGCTCATGGGCACTGACTAAACGCTGGGCATAAAATTGCGCACGGTCCAGGTCTTCACGTTCGAGGTAAATTTCGCCGAGGTTAAACATGGCTACCGGATTACGGGGGTCAACTTTAAATGCACGCTGTAAAAATGATTCCGCCGCCTGGGTATCACCGACTTTGCGCATGCAGACACCGGCGTTGTGCAAGGGTTTGCTGGGTGCGGCATACAGTGGATCAGAAGCAGCGCGCTCAAACAAGGCAACCGCTTCGCGCTCTCTGCCCGCCTGACACAGAAACCATCCATAGTTGTTATTAATATCGGGGTTATCCGGAGACAGCTTCAGCGCTTGCTTGAAACTTTCTTCCGCACGCGGCGCATCTTTTAAGTCCATGTAGATCAGACCCAGCATGCCATAGGCTGCCGAATACTCCGGGTCGACCGTTAAGGACTGGCGCAATTCGTCCAGCGCAGTCGTGTAATTGCGACTCTGGTAGTGCTGGGCGGCGAGCTCAAGCCGGATCCGTGCCCGTCGTCGCTCTTCAGTGTCGATCGCTGCCTTTGGCACTACGGACTCACGCTTTGCTGCCTGTCCGATATCGGGCTCCTGAATGGATGCGCAGCCAGAAATAATGACTGAAAGAATTAACGCTGAATACAGTTTCATTTGCGTTCCTGGGTGACACGAATAACGGACCGATGGCCTTGCTCTAATCGCTGTGACAAACGAGTTCGGTCCTGGACCTCGCCTGCAAGCTGCCCACAAGCGGCATCAATATCGTCGCCTCGTGTGCGACGAACCGTGGTAACAATACCGGCGGCGTTAAGTTGCTGCGCAAATCGCTGAATGTCGGACCGCGCCGAACACAGCAAACCGGAATCTGGAAACGGATTAAACGGAATCAGGTTGAACTTACAGGGGACATCGCGAATCAGATCGAGAATCTGGTCGATGTGTTCGTCACTGTCGTTGATTCCCTTGAGCATCACGTACTCAAAGGTAATGAAATCTCTTGGTGCGTATTCAAGGTAACGCTGGCACGCAGCCATCAATTCGGGCAACGGATATTTTCGGTTCAATGGCACCAGGGTGTCACGCAGCGTATCGTTCGGCGCGTGCAGCGAAACCGCCAGGGCAACCGGACAGTCCTGAGACAAGCGATCCATCATCGGTACAACACCGGACGTCGATACCGTAACGCGCCGCCGAGATAATCCGTAAGCATTGTCATCAAGCAATATTTTCAACGAAGCGAGGGTGGCCGCATAGTTTTGCAACGGCTCACCCATACCCATGTACACCACGTTGCTGATGACCCGTTGCTGCTGTCCGCCTTTGCCACTGCCGACACCGCCAAACCCACCCAGGGCGTGCATAGCATGCCAGACCTGGCCTAAGACCTCGTGGACTGTCAGGTTGCGCGAGAAACCTTGCTTTCCGGTTGAACAAAACCGGCAATTGACCGCACATCCGGCCTGCGTCGATATACACAGTGTGCCGCGATTTGTTTCCGGGATAAAGACAGTTTCAATAGCATCACCGCCGCCCATGTCAAGCAACCACTTGCGTGTACCGTCGGTTGCGCAATTGTCAGAGATAACCGGCGACGTACCGATTTGCGCCCGCTCTTGCAGGGTCGCGCGCAAGACCTTGGCGATATCAGTCATCTCGTCAAAATCGCAAACCCCATGCTGGTGAATCCAACGCAGAACCTGGCGGGCGCGAAACGGTTTCTCACCCCAGTCAACAAACAAATCCGAGAGCGCAGACGCACCGAGACCCAACAAGTTTGTCTTGTGGCCAACAGGGACCGGACTACCGTTTTGCAAAACGTCGCTCATCTGATCAGAGGGTTTGCCAGGAGGTGGTGCCCGTCGCAACCGGCTGGTTGCGACGAATTATCAGAAAAAAAATCAGAAAATCAGGAAAGCTCAGGGAAAAAGAATTTAATTTCTTCAGCCGCCGTTTCGGGGGCGTCGGATCCGTGAGCAGCGTTAGCCTCAAGACTGTCAGCGAAATCAGCGCGAATAGTGCCCGGCGCCGCTTTCTCGGGATTGGTGTCACCCATGAGATCGCGATTTTTCTGAACCGCATTTGAGCCTTCCAGTACTTGCACCATAACCGGGCCCGAAACCATGAATTCAACGAGGTCGTTGTAGAACGGGCGTTCCTTGTGCACGGCGTAAAAATCCTGAGCTTGCTTCTTGCTGAGCTGCATATAGCGAGCCGCAACAATTTTCAGACCGGCGTCTTCAAACCGGGTATAAATTTTGCCAATCACATTTTTGGCAACTGCGTTCGGTTTGATGATCGAGAGCGTTCTTTCCGCTGACATGGAATACCTTTTAAATTAAGCGATTAGGAGAGGTTTGTTAACGTGTTAGTTTAACATAACGAGGCACCCGCCAACGGTCAGCAGACGATACTCTGCCCGGACGGGTCAGCGCGATTATGCCGCTGTTCGATGGACAAAGTGCGCTATCGACTCAACATGTGAGGTATGCGGGAACATGTTCACCACCCCGGCAGCCCGCAGGCGGTAATCTGCCTGAACCAGAGTAGCGGTATCGCGGGCCAGGGTTGCCGGGTTACACGACACATAGACGATCCGTGCAGGCGCCTGGCCGGTATCCCGAATAGACTCAACAACAGCGGCCGCCCCCTCGCGTGGCGGATCAATCAGCAGGCCGTCAAATTTCTCCAGCGCTGTCCACCCTGCCGGGGTCATGTCAAATAAGTTCCGGGTGGCAAACGCGATATTTTCAGTCAGACCGTTAACACGGGCCGCCTGAGTAGCCCGCTCACAAAGACTCTTGCTGCCTTCCAGGCCAAGCACCCGGGCGCCAGAACGGGCAATAGGCAGCGAAAAATTGCCCAGACCGCAAAACAAATCGCCAATGCGCTCGCCCGCCCCAGGCTGTAACAAACCCAGGGCCTGGCTGATCAGAGAAGCGTTAATATGGTGATTGACCTGGGTAAAGTCGGTTGGCCGAAATGGCATCTGTAACCCGTACTCAGGCAGGGGGTAAAAAAGCTCAGAATCTTCCGGATCCAGCGGTTCTATGGTTTCCGGCCCTTTAGACTGAAACCAGATCTGCACTCTGTGCTGCTTGCCAAAGGCCTCGAAACACTGTCGGTCGGCTGCGCACGGGGTATCGAGAACCCGGAATACCAGCGCAATGTGTAAAGCTTTTGCGTCATCGTGGTTGCGGGCAGTGGCTGAATTGTTTGTCGCGGTGCCCGGTGCCCCACCCAGAGGGCTTTCGGGTGCCCGCGTTCCGGCCCGCGTTCCGGCCCGTGTACCCGCCCTTATTCCGATCGCCATTTCAATTTGCGGCACCCGGCGACGCATCGCCAGCGAGCCGATCAACTCGCGCAAGGGCACCAGCAAGGCCGACATTTGCGGCGGCAACACGTGGCATTCGGTCATGTCGGCAACATATCCCGAACCTTTCTCATGAAAGCCAACCAGCACAGTACCCTTTTTGAATACGTCGCGCACCGCAAGCCGGGCCCGGTATCGGTAATGCCAGTCCGGCCCCGCAATCGGACGCAATATATGTTCGGGGCGCATGCCGGCAATATGCTGAAACTGATCTTCGAGAACCCGCTGCTTAATGGCCAGCTGAGCGCTTGACGACAGATGCTGCATCGAGCATCCGCCGCAGATGCCAAAGTGTGGGCATCGTGGGCGAACCCTGAGGCTGGACTCGCGCGCAATTGCCACGGTTTGAGCCACATTGAACTTGGGCTTGATCCGAACAATCTCGCCCAGCACTCGCTCACCGGGTAACGCGCCCCGCACAAAGACCACCTTGCCGTCATGGCGCGCCACACCATTTGCCTGCAAGTCGATCGAATCGACTTCAAGCCAGATTTCATCACCTTTTTTCACCGCGCTATTGTGCGCGATTTAAGGCCAGTTCTGTACAAACTCCTGCCAATGCGATTCGCCGCTATCCGTCAGCAGCTCACGAAGCCGGCCAACCTCTTGTTCGTAGCGTTCGGCAATCCAGTGCCCACGGGTGAGCTGGAAGCGGCAATACATCAGGTAGGTATTGGCAACATCGGTTTCACAATAAGCCCGGATCTGCGGCAAACCACCCGCCTGGAATGACTCCCAGACCTGCGAGCCATCCATTCCCATTTTGCCGGGGAAGCCACAAATACGCGCCAACTCGTCCAGCGGTGCGCTGGCGCGGGGTGAATACATGGCCAGTAAATCCATTAAGTCCAGGTGGCGCGAATGATAGCGACTGATGTAGTTGTTCCACTTGAAGTCTCGATCTTCTTCGCCCATATCCCAGAAGCGCGGGGCCATAATGCCTTTGGCCAGGCAGCGATAGTTCATTACCGGCAGATCGAAACCACTGCCATTCCAGGAAACCAGTTGTGGCGTATAGCGCTCAATCTGCCGAAAAAACAAGGCGAGGAGTTTCTCTTCGGGGTCTTCGGGCTGACCGAGGCAACGAATTGTGAGTACGTCATCGGTTCTCAGCAGACAGCCAATCGCGACAATGCGGTGCTGATGCAATGGCAGGAAGTCGGAACCCGTTTTTTCCTGCCGACGGGCAATAGCCTGGGCAACGACTGCGTTGTCGTCAGCAGGCCCGGCGTACTCCGGGTTTAATGCGCGCAGACCGGTGACATCGGGAACGGTCTCGATATCAAAACACAGGACCGGAGATGACACGACCTCAGCTCAGTCGCTACTGGCGAATGGGCAGTAATGCAACCGGATCAACCGGTTTACCCTGGCGACGAATTTCGAAATGCAGCTTGGGGCGATCCGTGCCGGTGCTGCCAAGCTCGGCAATTGTCTGGCCCTGTCGCACTGCCTGCCCTTCTTTTACCAGCAGGCTCTTGTTGTGGGCATAGACGGAGAGCCAGTCGCTCTTGTGCTTAACAATCAGCAATTTGCCGTAACCCCGCGGGCCGAGCCCACTGAAAATCACCTCACCATCAGCGGCCGCAGCGATCGGGTCGCCGGCACGTCCGGCAATTCCGATACCCTTGCTTTTCTTGTTTTTAAAACTCTCAACAACATCACCGTTTACCGGCCAGATAAAAGACGATTTCTTGTCGCCCGCAACAGGCCGGGGTGCTGCATCGGGTTTGGCCAAAGCCACCGTGCCGGCCTGCTGCCCGCCATCTTTGGAAGTCACCGGTGCTGACGGCACCTTTGGTGCTGCCGGTGCTGCCGGTGGGGCCGCCTGGGCCGCGGGAGCCATGGCTAACTTGGCGGGAGCAGCTGGTCGGGCAATCTGGGTTGCTGGCGCAATGGGGCGTGGCGCAGCCGCAGCCGCAGCCGCTTGATCAGCCGGGGCATTCACCTGAGCCTGAGGCTGCGCCTGGCCGGTAGCCGGGGCGACAACTGCGTTCGGCACACCGGCGGTTGCCCCTGAGACCGCGCCGATCTGGGTGGCCGGCACCAGTGGCCGGGCCTCGATACGCGCAGTTTGCGGCACCGGCTCAGTCATCACTTGTGGCGGTGGCGAGAATGTCGGCTGTGTCGGCGGCTGAACCGCTACCGAGGCAGCCGGTGGCGCCATCATGACTTGTTGCTGCGCCGGCGAATAAACGGCCTGGCCGGACATTGCCGTCGGGTTCGGTGTCATTCCGGGACGAGTTTCATCAATCCGCATCTGGCTGCTAATCGCAGAGGGGGTCATTGCCGGGGTCAGGTCACGATGCTCAACCGGGGCAGGCACACCAGTGGTGCTGGCACAGCCAGCCACCGCCAGTAAGGCAGCAGCAGCGGGCAGCAGTCGGACGATCGAAAATTGGCGCAAAACAAGCATCAGTATTAGCCGGAGTAAGGAGTTATGTTTGCAGGCGGTTCATTCCAGCCTCAGCTGGTGCCACCCATCATAGGAACGAATCGTACCGCATCGAGTTCAGACAAATGCCATTCAGACTGTGAAGAACGGTCGACGACGTGAAGTCGCTGACCGCCTTCGACGCTGACTGGCGCAACCAAACGCCCGCCAATGCGAATATGGTGTAACAAAACTTCGGGAATTTCCCGATCCAGGGCGGCCGCAAGGACAATCGCGTGGAACGGTGCCGAATTGATTAACCCGAGGTGGCCGTCGCCAAACACCAGGCGCATCCGGGCCGGTACCTCAACCTGATCAAGGTTGGTGCGCGCCAACTGATGCAAGGCGGCAATGCGCTCAACACTGACCACATCACCAAAAACCTGCCCCAGAACAGCAGCCTGATAGCCACAACCCGTTCCTATCTCAAGAACCCTGGCGCTGGCGCGGTCAGCAATTTCCAGCGGCATCAACGCCAGCTCAATCATGCGGGCCACGATGCTGGGTTTTGAAATAGTCTGAGCCTGCCCAATAGGTAAAGCCACATCTTCATAGGCACGGCTGGCCAATCCTTGCTCGATAAACAAGTGTCTTGGCACGACAGCCATCGCATCGAGCACCTGATGGTCCGTAATCAAGCCGTTGGCCAGACACTCCACCATACGGTAACGGGCGCGTTCGGAATCCAGACCCAGTCCAACCGGATGCGGACTGGGCGTCGTGCGCACTGTGCTCATCGACGTCATGCGGACAGCGCCGGTATCCAGCGGGCGGTGGCCTCGAGCTGGTCGGTAGCAGTTAAATCGATCCGTAGCGGGGTTACCGAAACAAAACCCGATTCGGTAGCATGAAAATCAGTGCCCGGGCCGGCATCGCGCGCCCCGCCGGCCGGGCCGATCCAGTAGATCGGCTTGCCTCGCGGATTGGTATCACGCACGACTGGTTCTGCCGCATGGCGCTTGCCCAGCCGGGTTACCTGGATCCCGTTGAGTTCACTGTAAGCAACCGACGGAACATTGACATTGAGTAACATTACTTCTTCACCGCGATGGGCAATACAGTGGGCAACCAGGGTCTGCGCGACCCTGCCAGCGGTTTCAAGATGCTGAAATCCACTGCTGACGAGCGACATGGCGATAGCCGGAATACCCATTAAGTGCCCTTCTGTTGCCGCAGCAACGGTTCCGGAATACAAGGTGTCATCACCCATATTCGCCCCGTCATTGATGCCAGAAACGACCAGGTCTGGTTTGTTCGGCAACAATCCGGTTAACGCAATATGAACACAATCGGTTGGCGTTCCATTCACATAGTAATAACCAGAGTCCGCCTGGCGCACTGTTAGCGGCCGGTCCAGGGTGAGCGAATTGGACGCACCGCTGCGGTCGCGCTCAGGGGCAACCACAGTCACTTTGCCCAGACTGGACAACGCTTTTTCCAGGGCCACCAGGCCCGGCGAAAAATAGCCGTCGTCATTACTCAGAAGAATGTGCATCCGATCAATTTTATCGGAGCAGCCCACCCTGCCGGGGTGGTTTGTCGGCTCAAACGGACAGTCCGCGGCTACGGGGCCGTGTATTTTTTGGATTCAGCCCCCGCCCGTCCTGTCAGCCCTCGCCGGGCCAGTCGCGGATATACGCTTTGAGCATTTTATTTTCGAAGCCCTGCTCATCAAGGACGGCCTTGGCAACATCGTGAAACGAAATCACACCCAGCAATGTGCCCTCTTCCATTACCGGCAGATACCGCTGTCGGCTTTCGAGCATGACTGAGCGCAAATCGTTGACATCCATTTCCGGGGAAGCAATTTCAGGATGTGATTCCAGCACTTCATGGACAAAAATTTCGCTGACTGGCGGGGTTGGCCCCGATCGCGCCTCCGACTGGCGTTTAGCCAGGGTTCGAATGACTTCGCGGAATGTCAACATTCCAACCAGTTTGCCCTTGTCCATGACAACCAACGATCCGATATCCTGCTCAGCCAGTACCAGAACGGCATCAGATAAGCGTGCATCAGGCGTCGTCGTGAACAAGGTTGAGCCCTTCACGGAGAGAATTTCCCGAACTTTCATAGACAGCCTCCAGTCACACGTTTTGTCCGGACAACCCCTCCAGACTCAGCCCATGGTACCCAGTGGCGCAAATACCGACAAGGAATTAACCGGACCGCCCACTGGTTTTGCGACAACCGGTCAGGCGAGCAACTGATTGACCAGGGCGGCAAACTGATCTTCTGTGAACGGTTTGGTCACAAAATGATCAACCCCGGCCTCAATCGCAATCTGGCGATGGCGCTCGGACTGACGCGAGGTCACCATGACGACCGGCACCGCACGCAGGCGTTCATCGCCGCGAACGGCCCGAACCAGGTCGATCCCATTCATAACCGGCATTTCGAGATCGGTGATTATCAGGGCCGGGACCGAGGTTTTCATTACCTCTAGAGCCTCGTGACCATCGGCTACATCGATTACCTGCAAGCCAAGATCAATCAACAGCGATGTGGTTGCCCTGCGCACGCTGACAGAATCATCAACCACCAGGCATATAGCGTTCGCGTTAACAACAGATGCCGTGCTGACTCGTGGGTCCGGCGCGGACTGCGCACTGATGGCAATCAACTCGGGCAAATCATAAACCGGGGCCACGGCCCCATCGCCCAGGATGGCAACCCCATCAACGCCGGGAATATGGGTAAGCGCGGGCGGCAAACCCCGAACAACAACCTGACGGGTCTGGCCCGGGTCTGGCATCAGGACAGCCGTCTGCCCACCACCACTGGCGCGCACAATAGCGAGCACCTCAGCAGTTTCAGTGGCCGCCGAGCCCGCCGGGCTGGCGGCCACCACGTTTAACATGCCGATGGGCAAACCGAGCGCTTCGTCCAGGCGCCGGATCTCGAGCATCCGCTGGTCAACCATCAGGCGCTCACCGCCCCGCATTGCTGATTGTGCCGCCGCGGCAGACATGATTTTTTCGATACCCCGAATCGAAACAGCCAGGACATGGGTATGGGTTCGAACCACAAAAACCGGCACCGAACTGACTTGCATCGGCAGAGAAATTTCAAAGCTTGCCCCAAGCCCAGCTTCAAACGCGATTGATAACTCACCGCGCATCGCGCGCAGAGCCTGGGTCACCACGTCCAGACCGATGCCCCGGCCACTCAGTTGGGTAGCTTTGTCGCGGGTGGAGAAACCGGGAGCGAGGACCAGCTGAGCAACGGCCGCCGCGTCGAGATCGGTTCCGTTGGGAGCCAGGCCAAGACTGACCGCCCGTTTTCGAATCGACGCGATATCCAGCCCAGCTCCGTCGTCACGAACCACGACCCGTACATTGGTTGCCTCGCGGGCAAAGCTGACCACGACCGTACCAATTGGATTCTTCCCGGACTCGACCCGTTGCGCCACTGGTTCAAGACCGTGGTCCACCGCATTGCGAACCAGGTGAGCCAACGGCTCAAGCAGGCGCTGAAGTAAGTCACTGTCAACTGCCGTGTCACCACCGTCCAGTTGCAGCTTAACCGTCTTACCACTCAATCGCGCAGCCTGACGGGCGACCCGTTGCAGTCGCGGCTCGATGCTCTGGGCTAGCACCAGGCGAATCGCCAGTGTTCCTTCGCGAATATCACCCTGCAGGCTTTCAAGTTTGCCGGCCAACTCTACCAGGCGGGTCAGGTCGGTCGTCAGTTGCTGGTCAAGTAATTTGCCGTCGGCCGCCACTTCGGATAATCGGCGCGACACTGTCTGCAAGTCGCCATAACGTTCGATTTCCAACGGATCAAGCATTGACTCTTTACCGGACGCCGCACCGTCGTCCCAGTCTGTCACTGCCACACCGGGCACGGGTAATGCATCAACCTGGCGATCCAGTTCAACGGTCAACTGACTTAGCCGTTCTGAATCGCGCTTCCAGCGCACGCGCAGTTCGTTGGTTGAAGCAATCACCGCCTGCAAATGGGACAACATCACTACCGCCTGGTTGGCGGACTCCATTAATCGATCGACAACATCAGCCGATACCTGCAGACCGGGACTAAAAACCGGGGTCGGAACAGTGGCCGGGGGGGTGGATACTACGGGTGAGGCCGCGGCCGCTGTTTCGTTAGTCGTCTCGCTCGTCGTCTGGCTCGTCGTCTGGTGGGTCGGCGCGTTTTGTGGCTCATTTTGCGCGCCACTCTGACGCTTATTCGTTGCCACCCTGTCCGGCGCCGCCACAACAAGGGTTGCCGCCTTGCCGTTCGCCGGATTATTGAGATCCAGATCCGGCAGTTCAAAATCCGAAATATCGGGCGCCGGCACTCCGGCCACCGGCTGCGGCGATGCCTCCTCATCGTCAAACGGCATCAGGTCGTGTACCAGTTCGACAACAGAGCGGTATAACGCCGTGACGCGCGCCTGGAACTGTGGAGTTGGCCCGCCAGCCCCGGTCAGACGATCCACCATATCGGCCAGGCAATCACTGGCGTCGGCCACCACCCCCATCACTTCGCGGTCGGGCGGGTCAGCTGAACCGGCACTGCGAGTGCTGTCCAGCAATTGCAGCAAGTCTTCAAGCGCATGAGACAAGCGGGCAATCCCGGCAATTCCTACCGTATTGGCTGCGCCTTTTATGGTGTGAACAGTTCTGCGCGCCTGGGCAACGCCTTCCCAGTCACCGTGTTCGATCCGGATAACACATTCAGCTAACTGACCGGTTAGTTGCGGCAGTTCGCGCACTAACTGGGCCACTACTTCCTGATCGGCGTCAGCCGGTATTTCCACCCGGAGCTCACTTTCGGGATTTGCCACGTCCTGGGTCGTGATACGGCGCGAACCGACTACTTCCAGCAGATTTGTGTCGCGCCGGACAGCTAACTCAAGCTGCCGTTCAATTTCGCCCGGCGTTGAACTCCCTGGCCTTGAACCAATCACCTGGGAGTGACAGTTCAGGGCCTGGCTCAGGGTCAGTTCAGCCGGATGCAAAAACCATTGTGACCAGGCGGCTGGCCAGTCCAGCAGCGCCTGGGTACCTGCTAAGCCAATTGCCTGTCCGCTGCGAACAGCATCAGCAACACGGGTCGCTACCAACCGAAATAAGTCTGCCAGTGAGCGCAGGCCAATATGTTCCAGCGCATTGGCTGCATTCTGGACACTGTCGACAAAATCGGTCAGCGCAAGTTCTGTTTCCGGATCATCGCGGGACAGTGCCACCTGCATATCAAGGCAGGCATCAGCCATCATGCGCATCTCGTCAGCAGCAACTTTAATCGGTTCGATGCGCTGCGGTCTGTCGCCAGCCCGCAACCGGGCACTGACCAGGCGGTCAGACTCAGACACCAGGCGGCTGCGCAATTTTTCGAGGGCCGGCGCACTGCTCAGCCTTGCGACCAACTTCCATTGCAGAACAATACTGACCAGTTCTTCCGGGTCACCCGCCCTCATCTGTCCGCTGCAAAATGCAATCGCTTTGGCGACCCATTCACCGGCCAGTTCTTTGTCTTTATCCCCGGGTTTGCTTTTTCTCAGACTACGGGCGATGTGACTGGCCAGCTTGGCAAAGCCGGACAGCTTTAACGTCAACGAAACGTCGGCGCATGTGTCGAGCAATTCTGGCAACTGCACTGCCCAGTCACCGGTTGGAGAAATCAACGGGTTCAGTAATGCAACCGACGCCGCTTCGAGTGACGCAATTCTATCCGGGCTGCGATGACTACTGACAACGACCTCGCTCACCCTGCCCCCTTGCCGGCCAACCGATCAGTATCTGTCGCAGACTTGAGTAATTCCGGCATTTCCGGCTCGCCAGTTGATTGTTCTGTCAGCGGCAAGCGAAAAGCACTCGCCTGGTCAAACAGATTGCGCGCGTGGGCTTGTAGACCGTGAGCCGCCGCTACCTGGGCATTCATGATGGCAATTAATTCGTCAGTCGCCTGCCCAATTGCCTGAACACCATCATGCAGCAACCGGGTGGGTTCTGCCTGGCGCGCTTCGGCATTGCCGAGGTGGGTGACGTCGTCAGCCAGAGTTGTTACTGCCGCCCCAACCTGAACCACGTACTTACCCACGGCTTTTGCCTGCTCAGTCACTTGCACAACTTCGGTAATCGCAGCGTTCATTGCTGCCGAGGCGTGAATGGTTTCATCACGAATCGCATTGACCAGACTCGCGGCCTGATCGGCGGCCTCTCCCGCCGAGTCTGCCAAACGTTTGACTTCCTGGGCAATGGGGGCCAATAGCTTACCTTCCGGCCCGGCGGCGGCCGCCTGCAATGAGGCATTGAGTGCCAGAATGCCTGTGCGCTCCGCCAGTTCGCCAATCCCTCGGACAAGACCGCCAATTTCCTGCGAACGTTCACCCAAACCTTTGACCCGTTTTTCAGTCAGTCGGATTTGGGTTCGCGCCTGGGTCAGCCCGGTCAGCGTTTTACGAGCTGCCGCAATTGACTCATCACTGGCAACCCGTGATTTGTCAATCGATGCATTGATCTGTGGAGCGTCATTGACCACTGCACTCAATTGCCCAAAAATACTGGTCATTTGCTGTGTCGCAGCTTGCAGGCGGTCAGCTAGCTGCCTGCCAAGCTCATCAAAACGACTGGCATTTACGCCCAGCTGCGCAACCCCTTCAGAAACTGCCAGGGACGAATCAGACACGCTTGACATCACAGTGACGGTCTGCTCGCGCAGATTGTTCACGGCTTCAGCCACAGAACCGATAAGGTCCGAGGACGAACTCACCCTTCGGGTCAGGTCCCGTCCGCTGGCCATCACTGTAATAGCGTCTTGCAATTTGGCAACTGAATACTCCAGATCCTGCTGCTCTGCATGGGCTGCGCTCACCATTGTGTTGTGCTGGTCGAGTAAGTCATCAAGCGCGCGGCCGCACGCCTGTGGATCATCTTTCGGACTGAGACCGCTGCGCTGATTCAGGTCGCCGCGTGCGACTGCACGCAGGGTCGCGGCTAACCGGCGTGGTATCTGTCCCGCGCCAGTCACGGTTTGCCAACGCCACCACGCCGCCATCAGGATCAGGCTGAGCAGGCTACTGCCAATCAGCAACCGCAATGCCAGCGGCCCGGTCACATCCGTCACCGGACTTAGCGGCTGAGTCATTTGCGCTTGCAGCTCAGGCGAGAAACCAGCCAGTGGCAGAGTCAGTTGATTGGCGACAACCGATCCTTCCTTCACTACCGGTTGCACCTTAAATTGAATCTCGGATTGAATATCGCCGCGCCCCTGTGGCCGGCTACTCAGCGTCGATGTTAATGCCTCCAGTCTGAGCTCTGGTTGGCGCTCAGGCAGCTTGTATGCCGACTCATCTGCAAGCACCGGCATCTGACCCAAAGCGGTTTGCGCGAAACGCTTAAGATCGATTCGAATCAGCAAATCCACGGGGTCATCTGACAACGCTGGCGGCGCAGACAGCACAGACAGCCGGCCGGATCTGCCGGCAGTCAGCCATGCCGACGCATCAGGAGCATCTAATTTTTTCACATCAACGGCGACGCGACTGCCAGCCGCGGGGGCCGCCCCGCCCCGCCCCACGGTATTGAGCATCACCGCATCGGTTAAGGGCTGGCCCTCAGCAATCGTGCCGACATTGGACGCCAGAACTCGCTTTGTTCCGGACGCCACCATCACCAGGCCGGTCACAAAAGATGCCTGGGCGGCCTGAGTCTGGGTTGCTTGCGGCAGCACTGACCCTGAACCAGCCAGCGCTTCGATCCGCTGAAATTCTGCCTTTATGGTGTCCGGGCTGGCATCGGCTGGCAGCCGCGGGGCTGCGATTGCAGCAAACCCACGCAGCCAACTCAGCTGGGACTGAAACCGGGCACCAACAGCTTCGGCATGCAGTACCAATGCCTGACGCTCGGCAAGACGGTGCTCGCGCCCCATTAGGCTTTGCGCAAGCCAAAGGCACAAAATGGTCGCGCCAAATACACCGAGCGGCAACAAGATCAGTGGCAGCCAACGTTTCATGTGGACTATTTGCCCACGACGGATTGAGATTCCCCGGGGTGAGTAGCGCCAACCGTTTGATAACGGGCCGTAGCCTGACCAGGGCTGGCGCCAGCGGCTTCGCTGTACAGGCACTGGTGAACAAGCTCTTCGACATCCAGTTCGCGCCAGATATCCCCGAGGGTCGACTGATACGCTATGCCCAGCGCCGGGTGATACCACGCAAAGTCGGCCGGCACTTCGACGTCAGCAACACAGGTAACTTGTTGCGGCGCCTGCGGCTGAATCAGGGCAACGGCTTGCTGTCCACCACCCAGCACCAGAAGGTCGGCATCATGTACGACCGGTAGCCGGGTATCTGCCAGCTCGCAGACGTCGACAACCATGATGGCTTGCCCACGCAGCTGGGTCATGCCGCGCAATCGCTCCGGAGCCCGCGGAACAGGGTAAACCGGAGCACGGGCAATATATTCCGACGCCATGGCCTCAGGAATCAGAACCCGGACGAGTGTGTCATCTTGCGGCCCGCCAATGAAAAACCCATAACGGACGGACTCACTAACTTTTATGTCTTGGGGCATAGGATGGCGGTTAACGAGTCAATTGGTTCAGGCGTGTCAGACGGTTCAGGCGTGTCAGCAGCGTCAAAGCGGTCATTTGAAGCCAAGCTGCAGCCAACCCGACAATGCAGCAATGCGGCCACCAACTCTGACTAATTGCTTGGTGATACTACCTGCTGCGCATTACCCGCATCATCAGAACGCCTTAACCGACGCGCCGACTTTTCGGCAGCGCGACGAGACTTACGCAGGCAACGCAGCACAACCGACTGCAATCGTTTCAGTGGCACCGGCTTTACCAGGTAACTGCTGCAACCGGACAGCGCCCCCCTGGCCAGGTCAAAAGGGGATGAGCGGCTGGTGAGAATAACAACCGGGACGCCTGGTACACGACGCCGGATTTCGCGGGTCAGCTGATAACCATCAATGTCACCCATGACGACGTCAACCAGGGCCATTGCAAACTGATAACGCTCCAGCTCGGATAAGGCCGCTTTACCGTCAGCAACCGCAATACACTCAACCCCCATTCTCTTGAGCGCTTGCTGCATCTGTTTGCGCACGGTTGGGCTATCGTCTACCACTAATACCCGCACGATATCTGGCACATCAGACGCATCAGAAAAATCAGTTGGTGGTGTTTCGGCGGCAGTGACCGGTAACGGTGTAGCGGCGTCCGGCAACCGTTTGGCCATGGTGCGTGACGGCAAATCGAAGGCGCTTCTCTGGCCGCGGTTATCGGCACCCGGATTGTCTGCGAGGATAGACATTGGCGGCTGCGGCACCGCGCGAACGGACGGTGCATAACCTGATTCAGGCGATAACGTAGTGATCACGGTGCTACCCGCAAAACCAGAGGCCGGCATTGCCGTCGTGTCAACAACCGTTGTTGCGACGATCGTCTCTGCGGACAAGGTTGACGGGGTCGCGAGCGAATCGTCATCGTCGCTGCGCGTTGTGACCACCGTGGCCGGGCTACGCTCGAGACGCTGGCCCAATGTGGTGCGCTCAACCCGTCGGCCTGCCGAATCAGTCAGCCGAAAAACCTGGGGGGCCGGCGAACCAAAATCCGCCTCAACCAACTGGTTTAGTACCGGCAGCAACTGCAGGGTCAGCCGCTCGATGTGAATCGCATGGCGGGACGGCGATTTCATACCGACCGGCACCGCTGTAATTAACGGCGTTGACTGACCACGCGCACGAACACGTGACAAGGTTCGCAAGCCGTCTGCTTCAAACGGATTAATGATCAGGATATCAACCTGACCGTCAGCGGTCACCGGTGCCAGCATATAGGACACCGCGTTGTACTGGCTATGCCGGAACACAATATCAATCAGGCGAACATCGCGTTCGTCCAGGCCGGCAGTGGCAACCCGGTAAGTTGGTTTTATATTCATCGTCATTTTTATACGGACGCCTCCCATTGTCGCCCGACCCGCGTCGGCAAGCCTTCTGACCCTCCCCGGCGCAGAGCCCAGATTATGCCTTCCGCGGGCTGGCTCGGGCTACCCCGAGCCGACTTATTTCGGCTAGTATTTTCGGATGACAAAACCTGACTTTCACCGCTTCGATACGCTGGCCCTGCACGCCGGCACGCCGCCAGACCCTACAACCGGCGCCCGGGCAACTCCGATTCACTTGTCGACGGCGTTTGTATTTAACGATTCTGACCATGCTGCCGCCTTATTCAACATGGAATCGAGTGGACACGTCTATTCGCGGATCAGTAACCCCACCGTGGCCGCTCTCGAAGAAAAAATCAGTGCCCTCGAAGCCGGGGTCGGCGCCATTGGCACATCCAGTGGCCAGGCCGCATTGCACCTGGCCATTGCCACCCTGGCCGGCGCCGGATCACATATCGTGGCCTCTACTGCAATTTACGGTGGATCGCACAACCTGCTGCATTACACCTTGAGCCGGTTTGGTATTGAAACCACTTTTGTTAACCCTCGCGATATCGATGCGTGGCGGGCAGCAATTCGGCCGGAAACAAGACTGTTGTTCGGTGAAACCGTTGGCAACCCCGGGCTCGACGTATTGAATATTCCGGTAGTTGCCCAAATTGCCGCCGACAGCGGTGTGCCACTCCTGGTCGATTCAACCTTTACCACACCGTACTTATCGCGCCCGTTTGAACACGGCGCTCATCTCGTCTACCACTCCGCCACCAAATTCTTATGCGGACACGGCACGGTTGTTGGTGGACTGCTGGTTGATTCAGGCAGTTTTGACTGGGATAAATCGGGTCGCTTCCCCGAACTGACTGAACCGTATGAGGGCTTTCACGGCATGGTTTTCGCCGAAGAGTCGACGGTTGGCCCTTTCCTGCTGCGCGCGCGCCGCGAAGGCTTGCGTGACTTCGGCGCCTGCATGAGTCCGATGAATGCGTTTCAGATAATTCAGGGTATCGAAACCCTTTCTGTCCGCATGCAGCGACATGTTGAAAACGCCCGTCGGGTTGCCCAATTCCTGGCCGCACAAGATCAGGTAAAACGGGTCGGCCATCCCGAACTGCCGGACCATCCGGATCACAACCTTGCACAACAGTTACTGCCGCGCGGTTGTGGCGCGGTGTTCAGCTTTGACCTGGATGCTGACCGCAATACTGGGCGACGGTTTGTCGAAGCACTACAGATTTTCTCGCACCTGGCCAATGTTGGTGACGCCAAGTCTCTGGTGATTCACCCCGCCTCAACCACCCACTTCCGAATGGATAATGATGCTTTGAAAGCAGCCGGCATTGGTGAGGGCACTTTACGCTTGTCCATTGGGCTGGAAGATGTTGACGACTTGATTGATGACTTGAAGGCCGCGTTTCGCACCGCCTTTCGCAAACCGTCATCGCGAGGTGGCAAATGAAGCTGAACATTCAGAATCATTCAACCTACGTTTACACCGGCACCCCGACCCTCGGACAATCCGAATCAACTATTGTCCTGCTGCACGGCGCTCAGAACGACCATACGGTCTGGGCGCTGCAAAGCCGTTACCTCGCCCATCACGGCCACCGTGTGCTGGCGGTTGATCTGCCTGGACACGGACGAAGTGCTGGCACGCCGCTACCCACTATTGATGCGCTTGCCGACTGGACTATTGAATTACTCGACGCCACCGATACCGCATCGGCTTTTGTGGTTGGCCACAGCATGGGTTCACTGATCGCGCTGGCCGCGGCAGCTCGCATACCAGACCGGATGCGAGGAATTGGACTAGTAGGCACTGCCTATCCGATGCAGGTGTCAGACGTTCTGCTTGACGCAGCGGCTAACAATGAAGACAAGGCGATTGAAATGATTGCCAACTGGTCACTCAGCGGCATTAACCACCGACCCGGTGCGCCAGGCCCCGGTTTTTCGGTTTACATGGGCACCGTTCGCTTAATGCAGCGCCAGCAAGCAGGCGTGCTGCTGAACGACTTCAACGCGTGTAATCAATATGATGGCGGACTGGACGCGGCTGACAAGCTGCGTTGCCCGGTGTTATTTGTCAGCGGGGCACGGGACATGATGACTCCGCCCCGGGCAACCCAGGTCTTGTTCGACCGAATCAGCACCAATGTCGACAGTCCGGCTCCGACCCGGGTAGTTCTTCCTGACTGCGGCCACCAGATTATGGGGGAGCAACCCGACGGACTGCTTGATGCCCTCAAGCAGTTTGTTCAAGCGTGAGAAGCGTGAAAACCTTTCGGATACCCGGCAAACTTGGTGGCGCCACCACCATTAGCATGCTCATCCTGGCCATCTTGTGCGTCACCTGGGAGATCTGGCTGGCACCGATGCGCCCGGGCGCATGGATACTGTCATTAAAAGCCCTGCCCCTGATCCTGGCCCTGCCCGGTTTCTGGCGTGAACATCTGCGCACCTACCAATGGTGGTCAATGCTGATTCTTCTATACATGAGCGAAGGGCTGGTCCGTGGCGCCAGCGACCCCGGGTTTTCGGCGCAACTGGGGTGGCTAGAGGCGGGGCTCAGCATCCTGATATTTGGGCTGATCCTGGCATTTTGTCGCCGCGAGTTAAAGAAGAAATCGGCATTAAGGCAAGCTGAATCAACCGCCGCTTAAGCAAAAATGTATCTTTAAAAGTAGCCGACCCGTGATTGACTTTGACCTTGCCGGTATAAGCCTTCAACACGTAAGCCACCAGCTCGACTGTAATGGCTATGCCAGCCTCGCATCGGTAATGTCACCCGCAAGTTGCAACACCCTGGCCGATAGATACGACAACGGCAGCATTCAGTTTCGCTCAACCATCACCATGGCGCACCACAATTTTGGGCGCGGCGAGTACAAGTATTTCGCCTATCCGCTGCCATCTGTAGTGGCAGATTTGCGCGCCAGCATTTATCCGGCGCTGGCATCAATCGCTAACACCTGGGAAGAACGGCTGGGCACCGGCACTGTCTGGCCTACCGAGCTAAGTAAACTTCTGGATCTGTGTCACCGTGCCGGGCAAACCCGGCCGACGCCGTTAATGCTTCGCTACGGTACTAACGACTTCAACTGCCTGCATCAAGACTTATACGGCGATGTGCACTTTCCGCTGCAAGTGATCGTGCAGCTCTCACCCCCGGAGCAATTCACCGGCGGTGAATTAGTGCTGGTTGAGCAACGCCCTCGCATGCAATCTTTGCCAACCGTCATCACAATGGCCCAGGGTTGCGGTGTTGTGATTCCGGTGCGTGACCGGCCGTTCAAAGGGGCGCGCGGTTGGCGACGACACCAGATGCGACACGGCGTCAGCAGGGTAACAAGCGGCCAACGGCAAACCCTTGGCTTGATTTTTCACGACGCGGTCTGAGGTAAAACCCTGCCCACACCCCGATTGTTTCGGCACGACTAATCGTTAGTCAAAACCACGGCCAGCACCCGTGAGCGAAACGGCGCCATTCCAGGGCTTAGTTTTGCACCGAAAAAACGATTGCGTAAGGTATTCAGAAACACTTGCAATCGATAGTGCAAAACACTTTTCTGCGGTTTAGGCGTAACAGAAAAAGTGCCGTTTTCCTTAAAAACAGGCTGGCGAAACGCACGGAACCGCTTACCGTTGCCTTGGCGCTTACGCGAGTAATACGGGCTGAAATCCCAAAGTCGCGCGCGCATCCCAACTTTCTTGGCGATGATTCGTAGCGATGTTTCAGAAAACCACCACAAATGAACCGGGGGCGACTCGGTCTGCCAGATAGATGACGGTGGGTAATACGACTTGTTCGGTGTTGTTATCAGGATAACCCCTTCCGGGCTCAGTAACTGCCTGGCAGCTTTCAAGATATCCAAAAAATCAGGGAGGTGCTCAATAACTTCGGTTAGATAAATAATATCGAAACGCTCAGTAGTCGATCGCGCAAACGACTTAACATCCGCGCAGATATAGGTTTTGTCATCACCGCCAAAATTCGCTTGTGCATTGCTAATTGCCGAATGAGAAATATCAAGGCCCTGGGCACGGTAGTTGGCCTGCTTCAACGCATATACGGTGTAACCAACGCCACAACCGATTTCGAGAATCCTGGTCTCCGGTGACGCATGCTGAATCAAGTACTCGCGAATAAACCAATACATTCCTTCAGATTCGGCTAGAAAATTCAGGGGGTTGTCACATCGCTTTACGTGCAATGAAAAATAATGGTATCGGCTATACCCCGGCGTTTTACTGACGTTCTCGTAAATATGGTTGTAGACGCTTTCACTAACCGCTAATGGGTCGCAATACTGGGTATCACAGTGACCACAATGGACAATACGAAACGTCGTGGGTTTCTTATACCCCGGGTATGCCGACACAATTTCAGCAGCAGGTTCGCCACAAAGGCTACATTGCTCAATTTGCACAGTTAATTTCCAACCGTAATGAATTGATCACCCTTCGTCACATTCATGCGCAACGTCACGCAGTTGGACTGTGCGCATTTAATGGCACCAAAAAGCTAATGGCATCAAAAAAATACTAAAAAGCAAGAAGACTTCACTCCGGTGCCATTGTACCGCCTAAGTTAATCGGGTACGTCTACGCTAAATCGCGGCCGTGGCAACGGCGTCAAAAGCGCGTGCAATCAAGAATGGGTCGTTATCACGTAAGGCGTTCGCGTCCGACAACAACCGTCTCCAGCGGCGGGCGCCAGGCAGCCCATTACACAAGCCGAGCATATGCCGGGTGATGTGACGCAACAATACCCCGTCGGCTATTTGGGCACCGGCATAGGCCACCATCGCGTCAACGATATCACCCCGGGTTAATTGACTGGCGTTCGATTCTGGCACTGCTTCGGTGAGTCCGATCAAACCAGTTGCTCGATAATATTCGTCGACTTGAATCAGCATCCAGGGGTCTTCATAAGCCGCCCTGCCCAGCATCACCCCGTCTAAATCACCGACCGACTGCAACGCATGCTCATGAGACTTCAGGCCGCCATTGAGGATGAAGGTCAGTTCGGGAAAGTCTTTCTTTAGCTGATAAACGACTTCGTAGCGTAGCGGCGGCAGGTTACGATTTTCTTTAGGGCTCAAACCTTTGAGCCACGCATTACGAGCATGAACACTGAATACCGTGCAGCCCGCCTGAGCCACCTGGCCAACGAAGTCGCGTACAAAGGCATAAGATTCATTCTGCTCAAGACCAATCCGATGTTTTACGGTTACCGGAACAGCTACCGCGTCGCGCATCGCGCCCACACAATCGGCCACCAGGGCCGGCTCGCGCATCAGGCAGGCGCCGAACGCACCACTTTGTACCCGGTCACTGGGACAGCCGCAATTCAGATTGATTTCGCGATATCCAAAGCGCTCACCGGCCAGTGCCGCCTGCGCTAACTGAAGCGGATCACTGCCACCTAACTGCAGGGCCACCGGATGTTCCGCCGCATCAAATCCGAGCAGGCGCTGCTGGTCGCCGTGAACAATCGCCTGGCTGGTCACCATCTCGGTGAACAACAAGGCATTACGGCTCAACTGACGGTGAAAATAACGACAGTGGCGGTCGGTCCAATCCATCATCGGGGCGACCGAAAAAGTTTTTACAGCCGTCATCGGTTCAAGTAGTCACCCGCCGCTCAGGAATCAGCCCTTTTGGCGTAAACCGCAACACCAGTAACAAGACAACTCCCATGGTCATCAGCCGCATATGTGCCGCGCTGTCGAGCAGATGAATTCGCAACCAGTTGTCCGGCGCCATGCCGGAGGTGATGACATCCATCAACCACAACCCGAGCGGCTCAGCCTGAATCCAGAAGAACCACACGACAAATCCGCCAAGGACAGAACCCCAGTTGTTGCCCGAGCCACCGACAATTACCATCACCCAGATCAGGAAGGTAAAGCGCAGGGGCTGATACGACGACGGTGTGAACTGGCCGTCCAGGGTTGTCAACATAGCGCCGGCAATGCCAATCACGGCAGAGCCAAGTACAAAAACCTGCAAATGACGCCCGGTTACGTTTTTTCCCATTGCCCGCGCAGCAACTTCGTTGTCGCGAATGGCACGCATCATCCGCCCCCAGGGAGAGCGCAGAGCACGTTCAGAAAACCACATAAGGACACCGAGTACCACCAGGAACAAACCAGCGTAAGCCAGCTTCACCACAATCGACGACAAATCGATAATCGACATTCCCCAGTCGGATGCCAGACGCAATAGCAGCTCAGATTCTTGCAGATCCACTTCGTAGGGAACCGGCCGCGGTATCCCGTTGACATTTTTGACCCCCCGGGTCAGCCAGTCTTCGTTCTTGAGTGCAGCAACAATAATTTCCGAAATACCCAGGGTTGCAATCGCGAGGTAATCTGAGCGCAGACCCAGGGCAATTTTTCCGACCAGCCAGGCGGCAACCGCGGCAAATACCCCCCCAACCGGCCACGACAGTAAAACGGGTAAGCCCAAGCCGCCGAGGTAGCCGGTTTTGGCGGCATCAACCGATTCAATTGCGTCTACGGCCGGGTCCAGAATCCAGCGGGTCGCAAACAAACCAGTCACGGTCAGCAACGACATCAGTACGGCTCTTAGCAGGAGTCGTTTTTTCAGACCATGGTAAGACCCGACGATTAAGCCAATAAAAACGGCAAAAACGATAACGGCCAGGACAACCCGGGCGCCACCGGCCGCCCAGGCATTACCAACCGGCGGCATGGAGACCAACACGCCGGCCAGTCCCCCCAGGGCAGCAAAACCCATGACACCAACATTCAACAAGCCGGCGTAACCCCATTGAATATTGACCCCAAGCGCCATGATCGACGAGATCAGACACAAGTTAAGAAGAGTCAGGGCCACCGTCCAGCTCTGCAGGAATCCGGTCAATACAATCAGCGCAAGCATCAGGCTGAACATCGCAACATTTCGCCAGTTAATGCTCATAAGGTCTTCCCGCTGAACAAGCCGGTTGGTTTAACCAACAAGACAATCACCAGGATGGAAAATGACACCGCAAACTTGTAGTCAGTCGACAGTAACTGCATTAAAGAATCGGGGGCCCAGGTTTCGGGCACCAGGTAGGTCAGGAATTTTTTGTACGCGAAAGTAATCGAGATTTCGGAAAACGCAATCACAAAACCCCCGACAATTGCGCCAACCGGGTTGCCAATGCCGCCCACAATCGCCGCTGCAAATATTGGCAATAATAACTGCAGGTAAGTAAACGGTTTAAAACTTTTGTCCAGTCCATATAAGGTGCCGGCGATCGTGGCCAGTGCAGCTGTCAGTATCCACGCAATCAGGACAACCCGGTCAGGGTTGATACCCGACAACAAGGCAAGATCTTCGTTATCCGAATAAGCCCGCATCGACTTACCCGACCGGGTTTTATTTAAGAACCAGAATAAGGCAATCACGATGATGACGGCGGTCACTACGGTAATACCCTGGGTTGTCTTAATTGCCAGACCTTCGGACAGTCCGGTGATATCCTGAAATTCACCGGCGGTAATAATGAAGCGGCTGCCATCGGTAAATATCCGATCATCCGGGCTGATCACAAACCGGACCAGGCCGTTATAGAAAAACATCACGCCGAGCGAGGCAATCAGGAAAGTTACCGGGCTGGATTTTCGCTCACGATAAAAACGATAGACCACCCGGTCAGTTACCAGGCAAACCACTACGGCGGCAATAATGCCCACGGGTAGAGCCAGCAGCGCGGTCGGTAAGGGGTTGAGGCTGACATCATTCGACTGCAGCCACCAGGTGGCCAGAATTGTTGTCATTGTGCCGATCGCCATGGTTTCGCCATGGGCAAAATTAGAAAACCGCAGGATGCCGTAAATCAGCGTGACCCCGAGCGCCCCCAGCGCCAGTTGGCTGCCGTACGCAAGACCAGGAATAAACAAGTAGTTCGCCATCAACACCAGTGCGTTCAGTACGTCTTCCATTTAGCCCCCCAGGAATGCTTTGCGTACTTCAGGGTCGTTCAGCAGCGCTTCGCCAGTATCGGTATACCGGTTGCTGCCCTGAACGAGAACGTAACCCTTGTCGGCAATATTCAATGCCTGGCGCGCGTTTTGCTCAACCATCAGAATGGCAATACCGCTGCGGGCAACCTCGATGATTCGATCAAATAATTCGTCCATCACGATGGGTGAAACACCAGCCGTTGGTTCATCAAGCATCAACACCCTGGGTTGGGTCATCAGTGCACGGCCAACCGCCACTTGCTGCCGCTGCCCACCCGACAATTCCCCGGCGGCCTGCTTACGCTTTTCTTTGAGCACAGGGAACAAGTCGTAAACCTGGGCCATGGTGCTGTTGATATCGTCATTTCGAATAAAGGCGCCCATCTCAAGATTCTCTTCAACACTCATGGATGGAAATACGTTGCCGGTTTGCGGCACAAAACCCATACCGTGTTGAACCCTGTCCTGGGGTGACAAATGGGTGATGTCCACCCCATCAATCAACACCTTGCCTTCACGCAGGCTCAGCATGCCAAACACGGCTTTCATCGCGGTTGATTTGCCGGCCCCGTTGGGGCCGACAACAACCGCAATTTCTCCCTTTTCAACACCAATCGTGCAGTCGTGCAGAATATCCGCACCGCCGTAGCCGCCGGTCATGTGCTCGCCAATCAAAAAAGTCATCGCCCGGCTCCGGTGGCTGCGGCCGCTGTCGTCCCATCATCGGCGGCCGTACCCGGCGCCATTCCCCGGCGTTTGTTCTTCAGCCCGGTACCCAGATAGGCTTCGATGACGGCTTCGTTGGTCTTCACTTGCTCTGCGCTGCCCTGGGCCAGGACTGCACCTTCAGCCATCACAATGACGGGATCACACAACCGGGAAATAAAATCCATATCATGCTCAATCATACAAAAGGTATAACCGCGCTCTTTATTCAGCCGCAAAATAGCGTCACCAATCGTATTGAGTAGAGTGCGATTGACCCCGGCGCCCACTTCATCAAGAAAAACAATCTTCGCATCCACCATCATCGTGCGCCCCAGTTCCAGCAATTTTTTCTGACCACCAGACAAATTGCCGGCCAACTCGTCGGCCACCCGCCCGATTTCAAGGAAATCAATCACTTCATTGGCTTTGGCCCGAATGGCATTGTCTTGGGCACGCACCTGCGCTGGTTTAAACCACGCGCCAAGCAGACTTTCGCCAACCTGACTACCCGGTACCATCATCAGGTTTTCACGCACGGTCAGGGTAGAAAATTCGTGGGCTATCTGGAATGTACGCAGCATGCCCCGGGCAAATAATTCGTGGGGAGCCAGACCGGTTATATCTTCACCATCCAGGGTGATGGTGCCGGCTGTTGGCTTGAAAACACCAGCGATCACGTTAAACAAGGTTGTCTTGCCAGCACCGTTGGGGCCAATCAAGCCGGTTATAGAGCCACCTTCAATGGTCAGACTGACATCATTAACCGCCTGAATGCCACCAAAGTATTTACTGACATTGCGCACGACAATCATAAAATTATTTCACACCGTCGGGAACCAATTGGGTTCGGGAGGAATAA
>JBAUID010000067.1:0-6462 GCA_049680625.1 Burkholderiaceae bacterium
TAAGAGGCAGCTTTCCAGCCGACTGCTTTTTAGCACAGTTCAATACGAACCAGAGCCAACCACCTCCAAGCAGAGCCAACCACCTCCAAGCAGACCCAAACCACTGCCAACCGATGGTTCAGCTTACACGCTTTGTTGCGAACCGCGCCTGGCCGCGACTAATATTGTCGCCTTTAACTGCGACATCCGTTTCTTACTGCGACATCCGTTTCTTGCCAAGCTCCGCATTCGCTCCCGGCTGATCACGCACTGATACCCGCAATTGGTATACCGCAACCACTCGCGGGTTAATCTGCAATGTTCAGCAACCCCCCGCTACACTGATCTTGAGAATTTGTCGGGTAATTGATTTGCGACGTATTAGCAACTCAAAATGCTGCAAGAATCCGTCGGCGATTTCCCTCACCGAACCTGTCTCGATCGTTTTTTCGGTCACAGCACGCGCGTCAAGCCAACCCACCGAACCAGGAGTACACCTTTGAAGATAAAAAAAGTCATTTTGTTTTTGGCGACCCATGTTGCCGCCAGCGCAATCGGTTTTGCGGGCGGCATTTATGCGTTGCCAATTCTAATTGCGCCCCCTGCCCCCTCGGCCACTGAAGTGTCTGCGGCGGCCAAGAAGGCAACCTTTTCAGCTGATTTTCGGCGCGACCTGCAAGACAGCGATGCACTGCATTGGGGTGAGGGTCAGGTTTCTATCAGCGCTGACGCGATCTCGTTGATGGGGAAGCTGGCGCCGGGGCCAGACTATAAACTCTATCTGTCACCAGAATTTGTCGAAACGGAAAGTGACTTCAATCGCTTAAAAGCGCAAATGAAGCGTGTTGGTGACGTTAAGACATTTAATAATTTCCTGGTCAAAGTTCCAGCAGACATAGATCCTTCTCAATATACGAGTGTCATTGTCTGGTGCGAATCATTCGGGCAGTTTATTACTTCGGCAAAGTATCAGTAGAAATCAAGTCTGCGGCTGACCCCCGCGGCGCATCCGGACACAACATCGATGAACTGCAACGATGATTTTTCTAAACGTGTGCTCCTGCACGGCGATTCGCTGCCCTGGGAAGCCTCACCAATGCCGGGCGTTGATCGTCGGCGCCTGGACCGGGTGGTCGGCGACCACGACCGAGTCACAACCATAGTGCGCTATGCGCCGAACAGTCGGTTCTCGGCGCATGCTCACCCTGGCGGTGAAGAATTTATTGTTCTCGACGGTGTATTTGAAGACGAATATGGCGACTGGCCCCCTGGCTCGTATGTTCGGAACCCGCCAACGTCGAAACATACGCCAGGCTCTAGAAGCGGTTGCACAATTTTTGTCAAACTCTGGCAATTTGATCCGGACGACCGCACCTTTGTGCATGCAAACCGGCATAAGCTTGGCGCCGTACCCGACCAGAACCGGCCTGGCGCCCATGTCTCGCCGTTGTTCGAAGATGCGGTTGAGAACGTCCGCTTCGAACGCTGGGAACCCAGCGCAGTGATTTCAGTTGACGCCGCCGGCGGCGCTGAATTACTGGTCGTTGAAGGTGATCTGACAGAAAGCGGCGACCACTTGCGTCCGCTATCCTGGCTGCGCATGCCAAGGGGCAGCATTCTGACCGGCACTGCCGGTCAAGACGGCGCCGTCGTATGGATCAAGACCGGGCATCTTCCCGCAACCTGAGCCCGCCAAATTAGCGAACCAGACTAACCATTGACCAGCGCCTGAAAACGACAGGCGACCAACAGCGACCATCGGCAAAGTAACGCCGACCAACGGCCGGCATGCCGCCAACCGTTGGTCGGTTGAACAACCGTTAATAAACGTCAATAACGGAAATACTCGGCTTACTCGATAAAGTTGTTGCTTAGCAGCCCGACTATATTGAGCAGATGCCGAACGATCGACAATTTGCGAAACACCCAGCCCGGTCACCCGTCGTGGAAGATATCGAACCGCGCATTCTGTATTCCGCGGATTCGGCGGCGCTTGGCATCGATTTTGCGTTGATCACTGGGTCAGGTAGTGATGTTTTAACAGAAACATCTGTGTTGTCGGCTGCCCAGGAACAAACAAGCCAGGTGTCCCAACAACAAACCGAGGTGGTTAGCCAACTGGTTGTTCTAGACGCCAGCCTGGGACAGCTCGACACCCTGGTTGCCGATTTGCAAGATCAACAAAACAATGGCGCTCCGGTCGACTGGCTTGTGATTGAGCGGGATGAAGACGGTATTTCAGTGGTACGAAACCACCTGGAACAGACCGCAACGCCATACGGCGCGATTCACCTGATTACCCACGGCAGCGATGGCCGGTTTGAACTCGGCAGTGAAACTGTTGACACGTCGACCTTGCAAGGTCGCGCCGGCGACTTTGCCGCCTGGTCAATCGGATTGAGCGACGAGGCTGATCTGCTGATTTACGGATGTGATCTTGCCGCGTCCGAGGTGGGCCAGATGCTGATGAATGCTGTATCCATTCTGACCGGCGCGGATGTGTCAGCCAGTGATGATGAGACCGGTCACGTCTCTTTCGGCGGCGACTGGATTCTTGAATACCAGGTTGGCGATATTCAGGCCTCGGTACCGTTCAGTGCTCAGCTAACCGATCAATGGGTTAACCAGCTTGCGATTACGCTCACCGGTAGTGAGCAAGTGGTCAACGAAACGATTTCTGGTCGGCAGGAGTTTCAGAATAACCACGGTGGACGTCAAATCGCCACTAATGGTACAGATACCGTAATTGTCTGGCAGCACCAGAACGACCAAGACATTTACTTTCGCCTGTACAGCGCTGACGGCACCGCCAAACCGGGTGGCGAGCAACTCGTTGCCAACACCGGCGGCATTCAACGCGAAGAGCCTGCTGTCGCCATCGCCAGTAACGGCGACTTTATTATCGTCTGGACAAGCAAAACCCAGGACGGTGATAAAGACGGGGTTTACGCGCAGCGTTTTAACGCTGACGGTACCCCAAAAGCCAGGCCGTCTGACGCGTACACCGATGCCGCTTACGCAAATAACTTTGAGTTCCGGGTTAACTCGATAACCGCCGAAGAACAACGCCGAGCCGCTGTTGCGATGCGCGATGACGGCAGTTTTTTGATTGGCTGGGAAAATCATTACATCGTTAGCTTCATCGATTCTTACCGTGCGATGTATCGGGCGTTTGAAGCAGACGGCAGCGCAACAAATAGTAGCGATCAGTTGGCTTTTTCAAATATCACCAACAATGACCAACGTCATGTCGCTGTGGCTGCGGGGCCAAACGGAGAAGACGCTTTGTTGGCGTTTATCCGCGAAGAAGGCGGCGATTCAGATGTTCATATCAGAGAAATTCACACTGACGGCAGCAGAGGCAATCAAACCGTCATTGAACGTGCAGGTGAAACTCTGGACAAGGTTCAAATTGACATTAATGCGTCAGGTGCGTACGCCGTTATATTTGAAAATAGTGCCAACGGTGGTGTCATTGACGTATTGCGCTTTGCGAGCGACGGCAGCAATCTGGATGCTGACACGGCAATTACCGTATCGCAAACCAGCGCCGGTATTCAGGAAAATCCAAGCCTGGCCCTCGGTGACGACGGCCGCATTCTCGCGGTCTGGGAGGGTGAAGAGATTTCCGGAGGTAAAGACGACATCTTCGCCCGCGAAATCATGGCAAACGGCTTATTGCCGGGCAACGAAATTGTTGTCCCTTTCACCACTGGTAATAACCAACTTCATCCGGATGCTGTGCTAGTTGGCAACCTTGCATCTATCGTGTGGGACGATCACGGGCCTGCCGGTAACGACGATGTCATGCTGCGGACCCTGACCACGATCAGCCCGGAACTTATCGTGGTACCAGGCGGAGTCGTTACCGATGAAGACGGCAGTTTTGTTGACATCGGATTCAACCTGGCAACACTACCCATCGCTGATGTTGTGGTGAGCCTGAGTTCATCAGACCCAAGCGAAGGTCTTGCCGACAAACTCAGCCTGACTTTTACCAGTGCAAACTGGGCAACCGTGCAAACGGTTCGAGTCACCGGCCAAGCTGATTCGCTACTTGACGGTGACATTGCGTATGGTATCGATTATGCAATCTCCAGTGCCAGCGACCCAATCTACAACAGCTTGCCATCAGGCACAGTCAACCTGACTAACCAGGACACAGACTTACCTATTGCGTTCAACGTCGGTCCGGTGACTGATGTCAATACCGCGCCGAATGAAGTGGCTGAGAATTCCACCGCTGGCACAACGGTGGGAGTTACCGCCAACGCAACGGATCCCGATAATGCTGTCACTTACTCGTTGGTCAATAATGCGGGCAACCGCTTTGTCATTAACCCGACAAGCGGCGTTATCACGGTAGACGTCGGTGCCAGTCTGGACCGGGAAAGCGTCGACAGCCATTTAGTGACCGTCCGGGCACTGTCGGGGGACGGTAGCATTTCAGAGCAGGACTTCACCATTGCCGTACTCGATACGAATGATTCAGCACCGGTTATTTCAACGACCTCATTTTCGATTACCGAGTCAGCGCCGGCTAATACGATCCTGGGCACACCAACGGTAACTGACCCAGATACCTCCGGCTCACTTCAAAACTGGCAATTGGTTGGTGGGACCGGCTTAAGCGCGTTTGCTATTAATGGATCTGGCGAGCTACGCCTGACCGACCCATCGCTGCTGAATCACGAGAACACGCCGATCCTCACCCTGGATATACAGGTAAGTGACGGAATCAATTTGTCGCCGGTTCAAACTGTTTCAATCAGCATTGAAGACAGCGCCGAGTCGCCAACTGGCGGCGCCACGTCCATTTCAGTCACCGAAGACACGCCCTACCCAATCACTATCTCGGACATTGCGTTTAGCGACGAAGATGTCGGGGATCAACTGTCGTCGATTATCATCAACAGCCTGCCGGTAAGCGGAAGCTTGCAGTTCAACGGCACCAGCGTCGCTGTATCCCAGGTGATCAGCCGCGCCGATATCGTGGCTGGCGACCTCGTGTACTACCCGGCAGAAAATGCTGCCGGGGCTGCCGTCACTAGCATCGACATCACCGTAGTCGACGGTTCTGGCATGTCTGCTGCAAGCCCAAATCAGATAACGGTAGACATCACGGCTATTAACGATCGACCGGAAATAACCAGTTACGGCGGCCAGGCTGTCGCCGCTGTTGCAGTACCGGAGAACACCATCTTGGCGGCAACCGTCAGCGCAACAGATGTCGACTTACCAGCCCAAAGCCTGACCTATGCAATCGTCGGTGGTGCTGATGCCGGTCGTTTTCTGATCAATCCAGGGACGGGTGTTTTGTCTTTTGCCGCCGCCCCAGATTTTGAAGCCCCAACCGATGCTGACAACAACGGGGTTTACGAGGTTCTGGTCCAGGTATCCGATGGCACCACCGTTAATGGAACGGCCGCTCAGACGCTATCGATAACCGTAACCAACGCCTCTGAAATGCTCAGCCTGACCTTCCCGGCGGCAGTGAATGCGATTGAAGATCAGGCGATGCAATTTAGCGGAGCCAATATCTTGTCGGTAACAGACCCGGACCAGGCGCCAAACCTGTCGGTTTCAATTTCTGTCACTGACGGCCAACTAAGTCTCGCGAGCACCGACGGCTTGGTTTTTACCAATGGTGATGGCGTCGACGACGACACCATGACGTTTAACGGATCCGTTACTGATATTAATACGGCATTGGCCAGCCTGAGCTTTCAACCAACCCTGAACGACAACGGTGTCGAGACGTTAACTGTCGCAATGGGTGATACTTCGCCAAACCCGGGCCCCGGCCAGCGCAGCCTGAGCCAGGACATCACTATTAACATCAGTGCGGTCAACGACCCACCGGTGGTAACTGGCAACCTGATCCAGACTGCGGCACCAGACACCACCGTAGTTATCGGGCCGGCAACCCTGACGACAACGGATATCGAAGACACTGCGCCGGCCCTCGTTTATACCGTCACCCAGGCTCCGGCAGACGGCCAGTTGTTGCTTAACGCAGTAGCACTGAGCGCCGGCGACAGCTTCACCCAACAGGATATTAACGACGGGCACATCAGCTACCGCGCCGGCAGCGGCATTCCAGACCAGAATGATCACATCATACTGACGGTAACCGACTCAGACGGCGCCAGCGTTGGCGCAATTAGCGTTGAGATGCAATTTGACGCACCCATTTTTAGCGAGGTGCCTTCCGATTCGGATGGTGGCGCTAACAATGCTGCCCGCTCCGGCAGCACGGACAGCGACAGCAGCAGCAACACAAAGGCTGATGACACAAGCGACGCTGATGGCGGTGACGAATCAAATCAGTCCAACTGGTTTCACGCCGGCTCGTCAGGCGGCGCGGACGCCGATGACGGTGCATCGAACGCAGCGCAGGCATCAACCCTAACCGCAGAAATTGGTTCTGCCAACGTGGCGCAGGGCACTACCCGCGCAGGACACGACTCTAACCGGCGCTGG
>JBAUID010000068.1:0-24070 GCA_049680625.1 Burkholderiaceae bacterium
GTAGTGGCCGGCTTGGTGCCTGTATATATCGATTGGGTTCCGGTGTTGGAGGATTGACGCCATAAACAAAAGTCCAGAGAGTTAGTTACTGTCGTGACAACGCCAGCTTCAGTCCCAGCAAACCAAAGGCCCCGGCAAAAGAACGTTTCAACCACAACAAAACCGTCGGCCGGGAAATGACATACTCGCGCGCGTACGACGCGCAGAATCCGTAGCCGATAAAAACGATGAACGTCATCAACATGAACATCAGGGCCAGGCCAAGCAACAAAGCGGTGGGATGAATGGTTTGGGCCGGTACAAACTGCGGTAGAAACGCAAAAAAGAACAAAGTCAGTTTGGGGTTGAAAAAATTCAGCAAAATACCGTTGCGAATAATTCGCCAGGCCGGTAACTGATTCTTTGTCGGGTCAGCGTCAGCACCGACGTCGACATCTAGCGGACCTTGATCGCGCAGGATACTCCAGGCCATGTAAAACAAGTAGGCAACCCCAAGCACTTTCAGAATTTGAAAGGCTGATGCACTGGTATGCATCAATGCGGCCAGGCCGGCGATACTGGCCGCAATATGCCAGACGATACCCAGGGTGCAACCAAGAGCTGCAATCACGCTTGCCCGCATCCCCTGGCCAAGGCCAACCGCGATCGTGTACAACACGCCGGTACCTGGCAGAAGAATCACAACCAGAGAAGTCAGCAGGAAGTCGATAGTCATGTAATTGGTGTGGTCCGTGGTTGTCGGGATGCGTAGTGAGAATGAAAAATCAGTCAGCAGTTTATTATGCGAGAGTGGACCGGAATACCGGTCGGTTACAAAGCCATACCAATTGGAACCTAATCAATGACCCAAGACAGCCCCATTTTCTGGAAGAACAACCGCGTAGAAATGCGCGCCGCCGGTTTTGACCCGGACGAAGCCGCCAAAACCAACCGTATTGTCACCATTGCCAGCGCCTACACTAACGCCCATCGCTGCAATAACCGGGTACGCGAAATCACCGATCTGCTGGTCGAGCGCATCGGCGCACGCGGTGGGCAGGGTTTGATTGTTGGCGCCCCGGCAGTATCGGATGCACTAACCCAGGGAACACCCACCGCTGGTTACAGTCTGGTCTCCCGTGATGTTGCGGCGGACTGTTTTGAAATTGGCCACTTCGCCCATCACGGTGAGGCAATGATTGTTATTTCCGGCTGCGACAAAACCGGGGCTGCTGCCCTTATGCCGCTGGCGCGTACAAATGCGTTTGGGCTGGTGCTTTACCCGGGCACGGCTTCGCCAGGCCGGGTGTCGTTTGAGCCATATGCCAGCAAAGGCAACAACATCACAATTATGGACTGGGCCGAAGGGCGGGCCGCACACGAGGCCGGGCGGTTAAGCCAAGAGCAATACCTTGAAATCGAAAGCAACGTGATGCCCGGCAGTGGCACCTGCGGCGCCATGTTTACTGCCAACACCATGAGCACCTGCGCTGAAGCCATTGGCATGATGTTGCCTCGGGGCGCGTCACATCCGGCTGATTACGATGCATCAAGCCCGATGCATGATGATGTCCGCGCCCAGGCCGAAGCCTCGGTTGATGCCGTGTATCAATTAATTGCGGCCGGCATTCGTCCGCGCGACATCATGACTGAGCGCGCATTCGAAAACGCCATCACCACTATTTATGCGATGGGTGGTTCAACCAATATGTATTTGCACATGCTGGCCATTGCCCGCGAAGCCCAGGTGCCAATAACCATCGAAACCATTCAATCCGTTGGTGAGCGGGTGCCTCTTATTGCCAACCTGCAACCGCACGGCCGTTACGCGATGACCAGTCTGCATGCGCTGGGTGGAGTGCCCGTGGTGATGAAAGAGTTGCTCAGTCACGGCTTCTTGCACGGTGATGTCATGACAGTCACTGGCAAAACCCTGGCAGAAAACCTCGATGCTGTCCCAAGCTTAGCGCAACTCGGTGAACAAGATATTGTTTTTCCCGTCGATAAACCCATTGCCAGGCCGAACAACCACATCAGCGTGTTGAAAGGAAATATCGCGCCGGAAAGCTGTGTGTTGAAACTCTCTGGAAAAACCCTGGAAAATGGCGTGTTTCGAGGTCGTGCCGTGGTCTTTGAAACCGAGGCCGACACCATGGCCGCCATCAAAGCCGGCAAGATTGTGTCCGGTGACGTGATCGTTGTCCGCTACGTTGGCCCGGTTGGAGGCCCTGGTATGCCCGAGATGGTAATGCTAACCATTCAGTTGCAAGGCCATGGCCTGGGTAAAGATGTTGCCCTGATTACCGACGGTCGTTTTTCCGGTGTGTCCCACGGCATTCTTATTGGCCATGTGTCACCTGAAGCGGCGCGGGGCGGCCCCATTGCAGCGGTGCGTGATGGTGACAGCATTGTTATCGACCCGATTGCGCGCACCGTGAACCTGGAGCTCAGCGACGAAGAGATTGCCGAGCGCATGAAAGACTGGCAGGCGCCCGATATGTCGAGCCGTATACGGGCGGGTAGTGTTCACGACAAATACGTCCGCCTGGTGTCAACCGCCCACTATGGTTGCGTTTTGTAGGCCGGGTAATCCGGTTCGGAGGCGGCGCAAACGTAACCGAATCATCAGTATTGCCGCGCCCGTGTGCGCGGCAGCCCGCTTCACGCGGTTGCCGATGCGGCGTATAGTCGGCGAATGAAAGACGATGCAGACGTTCAATTTGATGCCGCCATCGGCAAGCAATTTTTGCGCTACGCACAAATGGTCAGCAGGCGCGGTTACATACATAACACCCTGGGCAACATGGCGGTCAGGGTGCCGCACCCGGCGTATGTTGACGGTGTCGCCTACACCAAACACGCCGAGGTTTCACTAGAGGAGGTGTCGATTGATAACATCGTTATTACCGACATTCCGAGCCCGCGTTTGTTGTACGGTAACCGGGTAACCAGTGTTGGCCATAATTTGAACCGGGAAATTCTGCGTCTGCGAACCGATATCAATGCCGTGATACACGTGCACGACGATTCGACGATTGCCTTGTTCGCCAGCGGCGGGTTTAAAGAAGTTGGTGTGATCTCACTTGATATGCCGTTTATCCTGGGCAAATGGCCACACTATGTAGACGCCCATATCGATGTCGAAGCCGATGTCGGGCCGGTGGCTCAATTCATTCAGGACACAAATACGGTTGTGCTTCTTGGTCATGGTGTGACCTCACTTGGGCGAAATTTGTCAGAGGCCTATCACCGGCTTAACTCTTTTACCTCTGAGGTGCGCCGCAATATCGCAGCGGAGCAGCTCGCCGCCATAAAGGGCACTAACGTGCAATACCGATCGCGCGAAGAAATCGATGAAATGCACCGCTTTGCCGAACAAATTATCTATCCGAAGCGTGCCCATGGTGTGATGAATATATGAGGTTGCGCACAAAAGCTGAGGCGGTACCGGCTGATTGGTCAGAGTACATTCACAGGCAATGCAAACAATGCGCGGCCAGGACATGAAAGCCGCGGTCTTCGATCAATACGGATCCGCACAAGTGATCCATTTAGTCGATTTGCCCAAACCAACGCCCAGGCGCGACGAAGTACTGATTGAGGTGGTCACCACTACTGTCAACGCGGCGGACTGGCGACTGCGCAGCTTAAAAGTGCCCAGGGGTTTTGGCCCTCTGGTGCGTATATTCATGGGTCTCACCCGGCCACGAAAAAGAATCCTTGGTGTTGAGTTGGCCGGCCGGGTTGTGGCCGTCGGCAGTGGGGTTTCGCGCTTTGCTGTCGGTGATGATGTTATTGCCTTTCCGGGTGCCCGCCTGGGGGCTCATGCCGAATTCGTTGCTTTGCCTGAGTTGGTGCCAATGATTCCCAAGCCAATCGCGTTGAACTGGGACGAAGCGGCCGCCCTGTGTTTTGGTGGCACGACGGCGATCGACTTCCTGATCAACAAAGGTGGCTTGCAGGCCGGTGAGCACGTGCTGATCAATGGTGCCAGCGGTAGTGTCGGTACCGCTGCCGTTCAGCTTGCACGCAGCCTGGGTGCTGTTGTGACCGCTGTCTGTGGAGCTAACCAAAGTGCACTGGTTGAGCGGCTTGGTGCTGATCAGACGATTGATTATTCCACCAAAGACTTTGCCCGGCTTGGCCAAACCTGGGATGTGATTCTGGATGTTGTCGGTAATGCCCCATGGCAGAGGGTGCGGCAAGTGCTTAATCCGCACGGGCGCTTACTCAGCGTTGTCGCCAATCTGCCCGAAACCCTGAAAGCAGTCTTCCCCCGCTGGGACAACGGCAAGAGAAATATCTCCGGTACCGCCCGTGAAGATGTTCGCGATCTGAACAAGCTGGCCGAGCTGGTTGTGTCCAACAATTACCGACCCGTAATCGATGAAGTATTTTCATTCGACCAAATTGCAGACGCGCACCGTCGGTTTGATACCGGCAGCAAGCACGGCAGCCTGGTGATTCACGTGCACACCGATGCGTCCGCACCGCTAGAAATCTGACCAGTTAACAAGTTAGTCAGGCGTCTGGACTCGTTCAACCCATCATCACCGTTTTGTGAAGCAAGACTACGTAAGCGCTGCCAGAGATGCTGTTTTTCATGCCTGCCGGTAATGGTTAACGGGTTAACGCATCGCTTATGTCGACGGCTCGGGCGCTGGCCGGCGTCTGACAATGTCAGCCACTGGTGCTGACGCCCCGGATTTAGCGTCAAGGGCCGGCAGTTTCGGTGCCGCGCCGACGTTAACTTTCAGGATGCGACCCTCGTCATCATGACTGACGAACAGCACCCGGGCCTGCTGCCATTTAGCGAGCCGCTGCGGCGGTACGCCGTGTACCTGCGCGACTTGTTCAATAGTTACCGCGGCGCGGCCGCGGCGTCGATCAAGGCCGCGAAAGCGACGCAGGTTGTAAGCCGCCCATAAATAGAGCGAGCCGACGAGCACGAAAATTACCCCACCGTAGAAGAGCAATTGCTCACCGAGCACGCCAATCTCCAGTGGTCTGATCACGTAATATTCTGCGCGTATGCCACCGAATATCCATGCGAGCGTTGTAATCAGCGGTAACCACAGGAGGGTCCAGATCATCCAGAACACCGCGGTCGTCGAACGCAGAACCCAGCGTTGCGTGGGCGACTGCAGATCTGAGCGACGGATGATTAACGGACGGCGGGACTGATGCCGCGATCGGAACTTGCCCATCGTGCTGTCTCCCCTTTTTGTCGCGCCAGCGCCTTGGGCAGACCGACGATTGTTGTGAACATGCTGAGCGTCCAGTACGCCAGCGGATACCAGATCATCCACCAGTAGGTACGGCGCAGCCCTTTCTCGTGGCGGGCGTCGAGCGCGAGGCCGACGGCAATCTGGATCAGGCAGGTTGTGCCGACGATGACACCTGTCCATTGTGGCAGCAGGGTCTCGACGTAGATTGGTACGGGCAGACCAAGCACCGTCCCGAACAGCCAGCACAGGCACAGGATGAACATTGTGTACGCCCAGGCGACGCTGGTTGCGTACTCAATAAAAACCGGCCACATTCGCCGCTGCCGCCAGCGCATCAACGCACGCAGGTTCTTCCGGAGTACCTGGGTGCCGCCAGTCGCCCAGCGCAGCCGCTGTTTCCACAGACCGCGCAGGGTTTCGGGCATCAGAATCCAGCACAGTGCGTTCGGTTCAAAGCGCACATCCCAATGGGCCATCTGCAACTTCCACGACACGTCAACATCTTCGGTCAGCATGTCGGCGCTGAAATAGCCGACGTCGTGCAGGGCCGTGCGACGAAATGCGGCGACCACGCCAGAGACGGTGAATACCCGCCCGTAAGTTCGCTGTGCACGCTTGATCAGGCCGATGGTTGACGAGAATTCCCCGACCTGGAGACTGCCGAGCAGGGTAGAGCGGGTGCGGATGCGCGGGTTGCCGGTCACGGCACCAACGCGTGCCCACCGGAAGTGCCAGACCAGCCAGTGCAGCGCCCACGGGTGCAACAGTGCGTCGCCGTCGATCACGACAATGATCGACGCGTCGGTGAGCGCGATCGCCGTGTTCAGGCCGTTCGCCTTGCCCTGGTTCTCCTCCAGGTGTACGACGCGCAGCCGCCGGCTGCGCATTGCCATCACGTCAAGGATGGCGCCGGTCGAGTCGTTGCTAGCATCATCTATCACGATGACTTCGAGATTCGGGTACTTCGATGCGAGCACCGCGCGGGTTGTCTCGTAGACGTTGTCTTCCTCGTTGCGGCACGGTACCAATACTGCCACCTTCGGCTTGTCTTTCAGCTCTGGCGGTTTGTTGATCGGCGGCATGTGCCGTTCATATTGTCGCCAGTAGTACAGGGCACCCGCGATCCAGACCCAGGCCATAAACAGCGGGTAGTAGAAAGAAAACGCCGACATCCATTGGGCGGCGTTCGAGGGAAACCATTCGTAGCTCATAAAGCTCATCGTCTCTTATCAACCAGTTTCAGTGCCGCGGCACCGCACGTGCCGAAAAAGCCGGCACGATACTGTCGAGCGAGGGCTGGTTGGCGTGTGTGTCGTCGGGGTAGTAGCCGATGTGACGTGCGCCGGCAAGTTCAAGCCGACGAATCCAGCCGGCAAGTTCAGCGGTTGGAACCGGCCGTTTCGACTTCCAGTCGCGCGCCTGCAGTTCGAACACAGTGCGATCGAACCCACCCGGTACCGCGTTGACGCTTTCAATCAGGGTGTCCAGAAATGCAGTCGGATTAGATGCACCTTCAAGATAGGGCATTGCCATAAGACCGACCCGGTCATAGTTCGCGAGAAACAGCGGTAGTGATTGTGCGTACCATTGCTCGGCGCCACGGTCCAGAACGGGCCGCGCGTAGAGGTTGCGCGCCAGCTTGACCGGGGCGCGCCAGCGAGATACCCGATCACGCAGCTCGTGGGTAAATGCGATCAACCAGTCTGTCTTCGCACGTGACCAGCGCGCCAGCAAGCTTGGGTCGGCGCGAATAGCTTGAACCGATCCCGGCAGTCTCCAGTGCTTTTGATACACGGTAAGCGCTGCGGGATGTGTGTCCTCGTAGTCACCGATGATCGCATCGTCGTGGAAGAGAAGGCCGTTAAAGTGACTGTGCCTGGCTAGATCTTCGTAGATCTCGCCGATGACTTCGCGGGCCAACGGTGAGAATGGTGACAGTCGTTGGTAGCTTGAGCCTGGATGGCCGGCCACTGCCCGCACGGTTTCATTGCTGGCCGGATGTTCGTTGGGCAGCTGAAACGCGAGCAGCGGCATCCATGCATAGACCTCGACTTCGGCCCGCGTCATCAGTTGCCAGGCCGTCCGGTTAAACAGATCAGCCCGCATCGGCAGGTGACGGTTCGGAAAATAAGTGGCATCGGCTTCACCGTCGCCGTCGGGGTCGGCAAATGCCTGCAGCCAGACCGTGCTTGGGCGCAGCTCAACAATTCGGTCGAGAAGCGCTGACAGGTTACGTTCCTGTTGCGCCGGATCCGCATCGAAAACCTGATCGAGGTCGACCTGGACAACGCGTTCGTTCTCGCGGTGCTTCAGGCCCTCGAAGGCAGACTGGAATGCGCCAATGCCAGGGGCGAATTCGATGATTGCCCGCCGAACCCTGTCCAGTGGGGCGCCTACCGGCTGTGGTCCGTCGTCAAGCGTCAGCGCGATTGGCATGCCGAGCTCACTGGCGATCGACTGGGTTGTGCCGTTGTATTTCCCGTAGGGCCAGACGATTGCCCGCGGCCGCTTGCCAAGCTTGCGCCGGATCAACGCGGAATTGCGCTCAAGGTCGTTTCGAATCCGGGCCTGGTATCCACTGTCGGTTTCATACCGTTGCGTCGCGGCATCCCACACCCGTGATACGGCCGCTGGTTGTTCGTTGCCTTGCGGGTTTCCCTGCAGCCCGTGATGTAAGTCGTAGCTGTGTGACGCAACCTCGACCAGTCCGCTGGCCACTATTTCGCGAATTTGGTCCCAGCTCATAAAGTAGTCGCGTGGCGTTGGCTTGCCGTCGTAGACCACGGTAGCGTCTGGCGCCGCATCAAGCCAGCTACCAACCAGGGCGATAACCGCCGGATAGTTGTAGAGCTTGAGTAACGGGTAGACGCGGGTATAAAAATCTGCGTAACCGTCATCAAAGGACAACAGCACCGCATTGGGGGGTAGTGACTGGCGACCGGCGCGCGCTGCCAGTATGTCGTCGAGGCTGACCGGTTGGTAAGCATTAGCGCGCAACCAGTCAAACTGAGTGGTCAGCTGTGAGACACCAACCGCATAGCGGCCGTCGGCTGTGCGATCGGTTGCACCGCCATCACTGTCGACCTCGTGAAACGACAGTGCAACAAAATGGTCGGGCGGAATCGAGAACAACTGTGGAAACGGTACCAGCGCCCCGTTTGCCGCCGCGTTCAGCGCGAAGGTGGCGGCAATAAATCCAGTCACCCACCGCACGTGACCCATCAAGCGATTCGCGCGCCGCCAAAACGCATCAGTGCTGATTGTCAAAGGAATCTCCAATCGAGTAAGAACTGCAGGTAGCTGCTGCCAGTTCGGATGCCGTCATACGGACGCACGAGGCGGCCGATACCAAGGCTGACCGACAAACGACGGTCGTAGTCGAAAATCGCCTCATAGCGCAGCCCGGTTATGCCACCACTACCGAAGCCGTGCTGCCAGTAGTTACCACCGGTGGCCGTGAAGCGGTGACGAAGTGCGCGTTCGTAGCGCCGCCAGGAGGTCCACTCCGCGGCAATTTCCAGGGTGAGCGAGCGGTCGCGTTCCGGATTGAAATACGGGGCACCGAGCAGCGAATTGGTTGATTGCCAGGCACCAATCGTGGCATCAATCCGCCAGCTTGGCGTACTGATAAATCGCTCGGTCCAACTCGCGTACCACGCGAGCCGGTTGTTGTCGTCGGTAAAGTGGTAGCGGGTCAGGCCGACCGATGCCCGCCTCGACTCGTTGGGCGTCCAGCCCGCACGCAACCCGAATTCGCTCGCCCGGACACCACTCTGCCAGGCCTGCAGCAGGGTTTGTTCGGCGATTGATTCGATATTGCCCTCAAACCACCAGTCGTCGTTAAAGGTCCAGCGTCCACGCAAGGAGGTGCCCGTTATGCCGTTCGAGCCCGTGCTGAGTTCCGCGGCAACCCGGTAATCGTCGCGGCGATACTCCAGGCCGGCACCTTCTCGGTGCCAGTCGGCAACGCCGCCGGTGAATTCTCCATGGGCACGGTACAGGCGCAGATAGGGTCGCCAGTAGCTATTGATCGGTGGGGCGTACGCCCGTAGGCCGACGAACCAATCACGCCCGATTGCCGGCGAGTTGTCTTCCGAGCGGCTGCGACCCGATTCCAATTCTATCTGTGCCCGTTCATGGTTTTCCCAGGTTCGCGCTGCGCGCTGTACCTGCTCCGAATCCGGATGCCGGCGCAGCAACTCGTCGAGCTGTGCTTTCGCCAGAACCCAGCGTTGCGTGTCGATCAAGGTTTCGACATGGTCTGCCCGGACAGAAACGTTGGCCGGGTCGACGGCCAGCGTGCGACGCAGTTCCTGCTCGGCTTCGCGTGGGCGTGCGCGCGCCTGTGCGAGTGTCGCACCCGCATGGCGCACTTCACCATTTGCGGGTGCCGCGCGGTTCAGCGCTGCAAACTTTTCACTGGCGTCGCGGGTATATCCGCTCCAGGCGCGTGCTTTAACCGCGAGTGCGCGGGCGGTTGCAATTTCGTAGTTTGGTGCGCCGCCCGGCAGGCGTGGTTTCTGCCTGGCCGCGAAGTCGTCAATCAGTGCAATTGCTTCGTCATGCCGATTCGATTCGTTCAGTGCGTAGAAAAGGCCGTAAACGATGTCTGGTTCATCGGGGGCGGCGCCGAGCGCAATCCGAAACAAGGGCTCGGCTTGTTCGGGCTGGCGCTTTTCAAGCAGGGCATCAGCGACGGCGGCTGCTGCATATGGCGGCGTATCGATTCGCGCCGCATTCATTTGTGTGTACAAGACAATGACGTCGTCACTGCGTCGGCGCATCGACAGTGCCACCAGGCGATCGGCAAGCAGCCGCCGTTCGTGGCCGTCAAAGGCTTCGATTGCCGTTGCGATTGTTAATGAGTTACCCGTTGCCGCCAGTTTGGGTGCTGCTATCGGGGTTGCGCGCGACAAACGGTCCGCCACCGCCTCGCTTTCAGCAAGCGCCCGGTCAATCCAGACAAAGCGCGCGTCACCGGATCTGATCGGCAATTGGGCCCGTCCCCATCGAACCGCCACTGCGGCCCGGTCGGCGCGAAGCGAATCATCGTAGCCGCCGGCAAGCCCGGTATTCGGATCGCGTGCGAGCTGGGTTGCCCGATAGGCGCCGCCGAGCCTCGCCACTACGCGGACCTGGCCGCGCAAGGCTGGGCGTTTGTCATCTGCGATTTCGGCGAGTTGGTTCCACGCGGCAAGCGCGGCGGTCCAGTCTTCGCGTTGTTCTTCGATCAATGCCTTGGCCTCGAGCGCATCCGGCAGGGCCGGGCGCGCGCGCAACACTGGCGCTAGCGATTCAAGCGCGGCGTCGGTCTGGCCCATGCCGGCCAGTGACAATGCCAGGCCAACAGACGAAGCCGGTCTGCCCGGGTAACGAAACAGCACGCGGCGATAGAGCTTCGCTGCCAGTTTCTGGCGTCCAAGGTTTCGGGCTGATCGCGCGAACGCATCGAGAGCGAATGGTGGCGCCGGCGCCAGGTCGAGGCCGGACAAACCCTTGAGCACTTCGTCATCGCGCCCGGCCCAGCCAAGTACCACCAGGTAGTCATAGCGCAGTGCCAGGTCGTGTGGGGACTTCTGGATCAGACCGCGCAGCGCTTTGAGCGCGGCGGCGTGCTCGCCCGCGCGGGCTTGGTGAATCGCGGCCGTATGCGCATCGGTATTAGCCGATGCCTGCCTCGGGGTCAGGCCGAGCGCGGGCAGGCCAGGTACGAGAAGGCAAAGTACAAAGGCGAGCGCCCACGTTGGCAGTTGACGGCTGGCGCAGGTCGAGAGTCGACCGTAGCCCTGGTATCCCTGGTTGGAATTCATTCCCGGATTGTCGGAGTGAACGCGGAATTTTTTAGCGACGAGGCGATATGCGGTTACGTCGTGGTAACGGGCGGTGGCCGGGTAGCAAAGACGCAGACCCTGATGGCAGTAATCTCAGGGGTGACTAAGGCCGCCTGCGCGTCATCTGGCCTACCGACGCGCCGCTCAGCAACGCCACCTCGTAACGACGATCAATCGACAACAAAGCGATTTCTCAGGTGAATCTTCATCCTGTGCTTTCTGAATATGCACACAACAGTCAACAGACTAAATAATGCGCCGGATGGTCAACGCCGGACGGTTAATGCCCACTGCCCGGCCGCGCAGTTCAATACCAGTGGCGGTATGGTCTAATGATTGCAGACAATATATCAGCCACAGTCTCAACAACAGCCTCGCAACAACAGCCCAAAGATCCTGGACAAAGGCCCGAAGATGACGCCCCCCCAACTTGTATCCGTATCTGAACCTGAAAGCACAGCCCCGAGTTGTGATGTGGATTTTTACGACGATGCCACGGTGGCGGACCCGGCATCCGCCTACCAAACGATGCTGGCCGCCGGTCCGATCGTCTGGCTGCATAAGAACCAGTTGCACGCTATCTGCGGTCACGATGCCCTGGTCAGGGCATTGCGAAACCATCAATCTTTTAGCTCGGCAAAAGGGGTTTCCATCGACGATGCCGCCAACCGCATGATTGTCGGCAGTACGTTGAATTCCGACCCACCCGCACACGACACAACCCGGGCCATCACATTTTCACCGTTGTCACCTAAGGCCCTGGAAGAAGTCCGCGCGCAAATAGAAAAAGAAGCCAATTACATCGCAGATAAAGTTGTCGGACAGGGCAGCTTTGATGCTGCCAAAGACCTCGCCCCCCATCTGCCGTTGACTATTGTTCGCGACCTGGTCGGGCTGGGTGACTACGGCAAAGACAATATGCTTGATTGGGGTGCTGCCACTTTTGAATTGATGGGAGATCCGGGCCCAAGAAGAGCCGCCGCAATCAACAATCTTAAGAAGATGCGCAGCTTTCTCGACGACCCCAAAACCTTACACGGGCTTAGCCCTGATGGATGGGCTCAACGCGCAACTCACCTGGGTATCCAAAGTGGCATGGCCCCCGAGCGCGCGGTTGAACTCATGCGTGACTATATTGCTCCAAGTCTGGATACAACAATATCTGCTATTGGTTACGCAATGATGTTATTTGCCAGGTTCCCCGATCAATGGGCCCGATTGAAAGTAGACCGCAGTCTCATGAAAGGCGCCATCGAAGAAATTGTTCGCCTCAACACACCGATACGCGCCTTCTCGCGCGTTGTGACCAAACCGACCAAGGTTGCCGGGGTAAACCTGCAATCCGGCCTGCGGGTGTTAATGGTTTACGGCGCCGCCAACCGAGATCCGGCCCGTTTCGAAGACCCTGATAGTTTCAATATCACCCGTAAAACCAGCGGCCATGTCGGCTTTGGCTATGGTGTGCATTCCTGCCTGGGCATGCACCTGGCACGACTGGAAATGACCTGCTTGTTTAATGCGCTGGCCGATAGGGTAGAGCGCTTTGAATTAACTGGCGAGATTGTGCCGGGGGTGAACAGTACGATTCATTCGCTGGCGAGTGTGCCGGTACGGGTTGTGACCTAAGAGCCCAGGCCGCTCAAACGTCCTTGTGCCGCGCAGTTTCCTTCGATAGAAATTCATCGGCAACTATTGGCAACTATGGCGCGTGGGCAATTGCAGCAGAGGTCGAACATCTCGAGCATTTCGAACGCCTTCGACACATATGCTTGTAAGCACAAGGGCATTTCAATCGACCTCTCTATAATTCGCTAAATTTCAAATACTTTCGGAATCCACTTGACCCACTTGAAATCAACAAATCAGACTCCTCAGCCTGAGTACTCCGTTGCGAAAGTCAACACGCCCAATATGCAAACGGGTGCGATGCGGCGCCATGTCGTTCTGACTTTCCTGCTGATCGGCTTGTCCGTCCCGGGGTTGGCGTTGTCAGAGGGGATGACGATTTCTGATGTTTTCAGGCAGTTGGCTGCATCGCCAATAACAACCGCCCCTTTTGTCGAACAACGCCACGTTGTCGAACTTGATGAAACAATCCGTACCCGTGGTGAACTGGAGTTTGTGCCACCGTCACGGCTGGTAAAGCGTACGCTGACATCACCGGCAGAGACAATGATTCTGGACGGCGATACGCTTATTTTCGAGCAATTCGAAGTCAAGCGCGAGATGCTGATTACTGATCTTCCTGGGGTAGGTGCTTTTGCTGCAAGCCTGCGTGGTTTTGTGAGCGGGCGTCTCGACGAAGTCGAGTCGGTGTTTACGCTGACCCTGACAAGTCATGTCAGTCAAGCCGGTAAAGAGTCGGCCTGGGTTATCCGCGGTACGCCTAAAAGTGACGATGTTGCCAAAATTGTCAATCGAATCGAGGTCTCCGGTGACGGGCCGCGCCTGAAAGTCGTCGAGATCAAATTCAGGAACGGGGATCATTCGACGCTGACCCTGGTGCAATGACAAGCCGGTCGTTCGGCGCGATTATTCTGTGGCTTGCTGTGCTCGTGGTGGCAGCAGTTTTGGTAAGCCGCACGCCGTTTCTCATGGATATGTCCATATTTTTGCCACGCAATCCTGATGCGGATCAGTCGTTGTTTGTCAAAGGTGTCAGCAGTGGTGCCAGCGCCCGCACTGTGTTACTTGCTGTAGATGGCGTGCCGCCGTCTCAGCACGGAAAAATCTCAGCAGACCTCTCTGCCCTGTGGGAGGATAATGAGCAAGTCGACAGCGTATTGAACGGACGTCGCTCCAGCGTCGCGGCCGACGGAAAACTCCTGTATGAGTCGCGCTACCTGTTGTCCCCCGGGGTCAACAACCAGAGCTTCGAGCCGGCGGCACTCAAAGCCGCCCTGCAAAAGACTGTCCAGATGTTGCGCAGCTCGGTTGGCATGTTCGCCAAAGACCAGTTATTCGAAGACCCAACGGGTGAAGCAGCCCGAGTGCTTAATTCGGTGGTGCCTGACAATCAACCACGTACCAGCCAGGGGGTCTGGGTAACCCAGGATGGTCGACAGCTCTTATTTGTATTGCTTAGCAAGGTGAGTGGCACCGATCTGGACGGACAACAAGGCTTGCAAGAACACATACGTTCTTCGCTTCAGACCTATCAACAGAAACAAAAGCTGCCCGGGCTGACAATTGCCATGACGGGTTCGGCCGTCTTTGGGGTCAGCGCACGGGAAATGATTCGCGATGACTTAATGCGGCTCAGCACACTTGGGATTGGCTTGATCGCAACCCTGTTGTGGTTCGCTTTTCGTTCGATTCGGGCGGTGTCATTAACCTTAGTGCCCATGTTGTCAGCGGTATTAATAGGGGCCGGAGCCGTGAGCCTTGTCTTTGGCAATCTGCACGGCCTGACCCTGGGGTTTGGCGCCGCGCTGATTGGCGAAACCGTTGACTATGCGATATACCATCTGGCCAGTTATTCAGGGGCAGCCAAGACAAGCGCGGAACAGCGCCGTTCATTCTGGGCGCCAGTTCGCCTCGGAGTGCTCACTTCAATCGCCGGGTTTGCAGCCCTGCTGTTTTCAGGCTTTCCCGGCCTCGCGCAGCTGGCGGTTTTCGCGATTGCCGGCGTATCCGGTGGCTACGCGGTTGCACGCTGGGTATTGCCAGTACTGACACCGTTGAACTATCAGCCACGATCGCTGGCCGGTCTGGGAAACCGGTTGTTCCGACTGATGCACATTCGCACAAGAGTCCGACTTCCTATTGTGATTCTGACCCTTGCCGCAATGATCCTTTGTTTTACCCAACGCGACCAACTATGGGATCACGACATGGCGTCTCTGAACCCGGTAACAAAATCCGCCCAGGAAATGGATTACGCCATGCGCCAGGCCGTTGGTGAACAAGGCATGCGCATCATGGTTCTGGTGCGCAGCAAAAATGAGGAAAATCTGCTTGAGGCCACTCATGAAGTAACCCGGGCTATGCAAAAGCAAGTGGAGGCGGGCAATATCTTAGGGTTTAGCTCACCGTCGACGATACTGCCGCCACTGAGCTTACAGCGGCAACGACAAAATGCGATTCCAGAAGCTGACAAGATCCGGGAAAACCTGGCCATTGCTGCTAAGGGTTTGCCGCTTAAGCCGGATCGCTTTGCCTCGTTTTTGAACGATTTGGACCGCACCAGAAAACAAGACTTGCTAACCATTGATAGTTTTCACGGCACCCAGTTAGGCCGTCAGTTACAAACGATGATCGTCCGGCAGCCCGACGGATTAACCGCACTTTTGCCGGTTGGTGAACCGTTTTCAGGCGAGGTAGATCTGGAACGGTTGACCAAAGCACTACCAACGCCCGATGGCGCGACCGTCACGGTTCTCGACCTGAAAGAAAGAACCAATACGATGTATGCGGGATATCTTCGAGAAGCGATTTGGCTGTCGCTTATCGGCGGATTGATTATTACGGCCTTATTGTCGTATCGGCTTGGTGCGATCGCGCCGCTAATACGGGTAGTGGTGCCGGTGTTGTCTGCACTGAGTCTTGTCATGGCCGGCCTGGTTTTGTTTGGACAGTCCCTGCATTTGCTGCATTTGGTTGGGCTGTTGCTGGTTGCCGCGGTGGGGTCAAATTACGCCTTGGTGATTGGCGACTTCCGAACCTCGGGCAGGACGGATACCGACACCCTGGGTTCGTTGTGCGTTGCCAATGCAACAACCTTGTGTGGTTACAGTGTTCTTGCGTCGTCTGATGTTCCGTTGTTGTCAGCCTTGGGGCTGACGGTGGCTTTGGGTGCGCCGCTGGTTTTACTCATTGCGTTACTGTGGTCGGGTGGTGAGCAGCTTCATCAACAAGAAAAGGCGTCGCGCAATGCATCCGGTGCACCCGATGCGCTGGTCGGGGAGGCGGCACCATGACCCCGCTGAACGACCCGAAAAAGGGGCCGAAGTCGTCCACCCCTGTTAGCGCAAGATATGACGCGGTTGTCTTCGACCTTCTGACTGCCCTTATCGACTCCTGGACTACGTGGAATAGTGTCGCCGGCTCTGAGGAAGATGGCCTGAAATGGCGCAAAGAATATTTGCAACTTACTTATGGCGCGGGGCACTACCGGTCTTATGAAGAAATTGTCGCTGAAGCTGCCGTCAATGCCGGGTTTGCGCCGTCATATGCCGAACGTCTGGCGAGTCGATGGAGTGAATTAACGCCCTGGCCGGAGGCGCGAAATATCCTTCGCCAACTTGCTACCGTGTGCAAGCTTGCAGTCGTGACGAATTGTTCAATCGAACTGGGTCGCAAGGCCGCCGTGCAAACCTTCGATGGTTTCGATGTGATCGTCACCGCCGAGGAGGCTGGATTCTACAAGCCGTTGCGCGAGCCTTACGCAATGGCCCTGGACCAACTTGGCACGAGGCCTGAGCGAACTTTGTTTGTCGCGGGGTCAGCATCTGACGTTCCCGGAGCCTCGGCGCTTGGCATGCCCGTCTTCTGGCACAATCGTATCGGCCTTCAGGCGGTCAACGCGGTGTCTCCCACCTTCCACGAGCGCTCGCTTGATCGCCTGGCAGAGATTGTTCTGGACACAAACAGCGGCGTTACCGCGTCAACATGAGCACTACTCTCGAACTTGCCGCTGCCAACCTGTTGTCACCCATTATTCTGTCGTTTGTGCTCGGGGTCTGCGCAGCGCTTGCCCGTTCTGATTTGTCGATTCCAGAATCAATAGCCAAGGGATTGTCGATTTACCTGTTGTTTGCCATCGGATTCAAGGGTGGGGTTGGGGTTGCCGCCCATGGCTTTGATACAACGCTGATCGCAACCCTGGTAGCCGGCTTTGTGTTGTCAGCCGGCTTACCCTTCGTTGCCTATTCCATGCTGAAGCTGCTCAGCCGGTTGGACCGAACCAATATGGCAGCGGTGGCGGCGCACTATGGGTCGATCTCAATTGTTACTTTTGTGGCGGCAAGTTCTGTTCTGCAGAATCAGGGTATCAGTGCCGAGGGTTATATGGTTGCGGTGGCCGCCGTAATGGAGGGGCCGGCGATCATTTCCGCCCTCTGGTTGTTATCGCGTGGCAATGCACAGGCTCAACATGTGGCAGGCCAGGAGCCGCGGCGTATGGACGCGGATCTGTGGCGCGAAATACTGCTTAACAGCTCGATCGTCCTGCTGATCGGTGCTTTTCTGATCGGCCTGGTCACCGGTGAGAAGGGAATGCAGGAAATCGAATCTTTCATCGTGACGCCGTTTAAAGGGGTGTTGTGTTTGTTCCTTCTGGATATGGGTCTGCTGGCCGGCCGCGGGCTGCGCAACACCCGCGGAAAACTCAGTTTCGGCCTGCTGGTTTTTGGCATGCTGATGCCCGTTATTGGCAGTCTTGTCGGTTTAATATCGGCAATGGCCATTGGTTTGTCGGTTGGCGGTGCAATGTTGCTGATGGTGCTTGCAGCGTCAGCCTCATATATTGCTGTACCGGCGGCAATGCGGGTGGCGTTGCCTGAGGCCGACCCAGGCATTTACCTGACCTTATCGCTCGGCGTGACCTTTCCGTTTAATCTGACCATTGGCATTCCCCTGTACCTTGCGCTTGCCAATGCCTTTCTGGGGTAGTTGATGGAAACACACAAAGCCAAACGCGTTGAAATCACCATCGAAGCGCCGGTTCAAAACCGGCTAACCCAGGCCTTGCTGGACGCGGACATAAACGGTTTCACCATCATGCCGGTAATTGGCGGATCTGGCCGCTCGGGCCTTTGGAGCCAGGACGGGCAGATTTCGCGGGCCAGCGGCATGATCCAGGTGATCTGCATCGTCCGCCCCGAAAAACTGGATGGTCTGCTAGAAGCCGCGTTCGCCGTTGTTGATCGGCATATTGGTGTTGTCTGTGTCACTGACTGCGAAGTGCTGCGGGTCGAGCGGTTTTAGGCATTTGGTATCTGGCACTTATCGAACAGCCTTTGATAAGGCTTAAATTACAACGCCGTTTAAAGGCTGGCTTCAACAGGGTTTGATTACGGTCAGACAATTCAGGTAACCAGAACATGACTTCAATATTCACCGGCCGCCCGGCAATTGTCCTACTCAGCGGCGGCCTGGACTCGTCCACCGTCCTGGCCATCGCCAGCGAACGACACTTCGAACCCTACGCGTTGAGCTTTCGTTATGGGCAACGCCACATACAAGAGCTGCAAGCCGCCGAAGCCGTCGTCCGTGCACAAGGGGTTGCCAAACACGTCGTAGCGCAAATAGACCTGAGAGAATTTGGTGGCTCTGCCCTGACTGCGGATATTGACGTTCCCAAAGGCCGGGCCGCTGACGAATTGGCCAACGGTATCCCCATCACCTACGTGCCGGCACGTAACACCGTCTTCTTAAGCTTTGCCCTGGCCTGGGCGGAAACCCTTGGGGCATCCGACATTTTCATCGGCGTGAACGCCCTCGATTACTCAGGCTACCCGGACTGCCGTCCCGAATACATTGCCGCCTACGAGCAAATGGCCAACCTGGCCACCAAAGCGGGGGTTGAAGGCACGCAAAAGTTAAAAATCCATGCACCGCTGATGCAGATGACCAAAGCGCAAATTGTTCAAGAAGGCTTGCGCCTCGGGGTGGATTTTTCGCAGACCAGCAGTTGTTACGACCCCGGTGAAGACGGGCGTCCTTGCGGCGCATGCGATTCGTGTGCGTTGCGCGCGAAGGGTTTTGCACAAGCCGGGGTTAAAGACCCGTTGTATGTGCGTTTTGGGATGGCTTAGCTGTCCCTGTGTTTTATGCCCAACGCTGGATCGCGGCATCAGAATCGGTCGGCCCGGTATTAAAAGCAATGCGAGCCTGCGGCGCATGCTCATGCACAACATTGACGAGCGTTTCAAACACCAGGAAGTGGTCATCGTCTTTTCGGACACCGGCACCAATCAACACGACATCACTAGGGATGTCTGTTGATGGCAACCCGCGTATCAGCTATTGTCTTGGCCTCTAATTTCTTCTCATTTGCAGACTTCAAGTTGCAGACCGCAAATTATTTACACATAAACAGCATCAAGTAATTTACATGGCAACGAAAACTCCTGTGTCACCGCGAGCGTCGCGATCTGTGCGACCGCCAAAATCCATTGGCCGACAATTGAATTTCACAACCGGACGCATGAATGCTTTGTGCCAGCAAGTGCTGGAACCCCATGGCCTTTCACTGCCGCAGTGGGTGATCTTGTCGTGCCTGTGGCGTGATGGCGAGCTAACCGTTGGCGCCCTGGCCGAGATGGTTGGCACTGGTTTGCCGGCAACGTCCCGCATCATCGACCGCATGGCAGATCGCGGCCTGATCATAAGGCGGCGCGACGATACCGATGGCCGGATTACACTTGTGGCGGCAACCGACAAAGCGCGTGAACTGGAGCACCTCGCCAACTTCTACGAGACAATTAACACAAACCTGTTTGCCGGCTTCAGCGCCAGAGAGCGCGAACAGACTTTTGACTTGTTGCGACGTATGGAGCTGAACGCCAGGAAGGCGATCGAATCGTTATCCGAACAAGCGCTCGAACAAAATTAGTTTCTAATATTAACGACCGCAGCTTAACGACCGAGACTACCCACTGAAGCTTAACCGCCGGCCAGATCACCCCATAACTCTTTAAGCCGCGCATCCCGCCCGCAGCCATTGCGGTAAAAGCTATATCGGATTGGGTTTTTCTTGTAGTAATCCTGGTGATAGTCTTCAGCCGGATAAAAAGTTGTCGCGTCAACAATCTCCACCACAATTGGGTCGGCAAACGGCTTGGATTTCATTAACGCGTCACGCGAGGCTTCGGCGGCCGCACGCTGGCTGGCACTATGCGGATAAATGCCCGGCCGGTACTGAGTACCCCGGTCACAAAACTGGCGGTCGTTCTGGGTTGGGTCAATATTCACCCAAAAAACTTCCAGCAGCTTCTCGTAACTAACCCGCTTGGGGTCGTAAACAATTTCAACCGCTTCGGTATGGCCGGTTGAGCCCGCCGACACTTCGCGGTAAGTGGGCTTGGCCGTATTGCCCGAGGTATAGCCAGAGGTTGTCGAAATCACGCCGTCGAGTTTGTCGTAGGGCGGCTCCATGCACCAAAAGCAGCCGCCAGCCAGTATTGCGCGTTCATGACCTGGGGCAATAGTGGCAACAGCAGCCTCTGGCGCGGAAGATTTTGACGTGGCAGAATCGGTGGCCTGCGCATCGGGAATAGCCGGGTCGGCGAGTAACAGCCAACCCACGGCAATCGCCACCAAAGCAAGCACTGTGGTCCGCAAAAACAAGCGAGTGGGCTTTTTCATAGTCTTGGTGCTTCCGGGTTATTAGCGCTTCTGGTTCGTCGGATTTGATCCGGCTTCCTTACGCATGGTCAATGGGTTCGCATACCTCGCGCTTGCAGATCAGTGTCTGCGATAGATATCTCTTACATGATTCGAATGCTATGACTTGCCCCGAGACAATAAGTCGTTGATGACCGTTTCGAATGCGTAATCGGGCTCAGGCCCCCGCGCTTCAAGAACCAGCACATCATCTGCGTCTTCTGATAACGCCATCTTTACCGCATCGTTTACCAGGTAGGACATCGATTTTCCGGTTTCGGCCGCTTTTAGGTGAAGTGCACGGTACGACTCAGCATCGAAATCGATTGTGATTCGCTTACGGGCTTCGTTTGTCATTAAGGGCCTCCTTGTGGGGCGTCCTTGATTGTCTTGCATTTTGACGTTATGGCTTCATAACGACAAGTGTCTGCACCAAGTTAAATTAAGCCAAGTAAGCCAAGCTTCAATTGGCCCTGGAATTGTCGGGTCAGCAAACGTCTTGGATTTCATTACCGCGTCACCCTAGCCCGGTCTATTCACGAAGACCGGCCCTTGCTAAGAAAGGCCCTTGAAATGCGGATAGATCCATGTTTTTCACCTTTGCAGAGTGTCCAATGGCGGCCTACACGGTTTGGCGTCCAAATTGCGCTGCCATATTTGCCTCAACTCCTCGACAAGCCGGCCCCGGCTTGCCTGCGGCCGTCTCGACAAATCTGTCTCGCGCAATTTGACCGCCAATACCGTGTCCTACATGAATAGACCGGGCTAGGCCTCGGCGGCGGCAGGTCGGCTGGCAGTGTTCGAATAGCAGATTCAATTTCCGTCGCGAAATCAAATGGAGAACACCATGGATACCGTATTCGAAAACTACAACACCGCAATTCTTTGTGCCGTACTCGTTGCCATACCGGCTATGCTCCAGTCCCTGGTTGGTGCTGGCCATAAAAACTGGTTTTTCCCTTATCTGAAGCACTTTTGGGTTCGCGGTTTCGACATCAACAGGTTTGCAAAGAACCAGTAATCAATAGAAAGAGGAAAGAGGTTGCAATGCCACGCAAACTAATCTCAGGCGGTTCCGCCTTCGAAGCAAGAATTGGCTACTCACGCGCCGTTGTCGACGGTGACTATGTGTTCGTATCAGGCACGACCGGGTACAACTACGAAACCATGTCGATATCCAGCGACGTCACTGCCCAGGCCGAGCAATGTTTTCAGAACATCGAAAACGCACTGATCGAAGCCGGCACAAACCTGGATAACGCCGTGAGAGTGCACTACATATTTCCAGACCGAGCAGACTTCGAGCCGTGCTGGCCAATATTTAAAAAGTATCTCGGACGCGCCAAACCAGCGGCGACCATGTTTGTTGCTGACTTGCTCAGCGACGAAATGAAAGTGGAAATCGAAATCACCGCGTCGCTGCGCCAGGAATAGTGGGTACCAACAGGCGCTAATAGTTGCTGGGTGGCACCGGTATCGCCCGATATGCGCTGGTAGGCACCAATGAGAACCAATCGGCGCAGACCCAGTCAACGAGAAACGGTCTGACTCATCCTGGGTAAATGCAAATTGCTTGCATAGTACTTGATCGATCAAGTATTATGCACCGATGAAACAAAACCAACTCGCCAACCACACCGAAGCCACCGTCCTCCAGCTGTTGGAAACCGCCTCCATCCTGGAGCGCAGTTTGGACGGCGCATTGTCCAATACCCGAGGCATCAGCTTCAGCGAGTACCGATTGCTCAGGGCGCTAGCCAACGGCAATGCCGGCGGTTCCCCCCGCATCGACCTGGCCAAAGCCATTGGCCTAACCGCATCCGCCGTCACCCGGGCGCTAAAGCCGCTGGAAAAACTCGGCTACGTCACCACGCAGAAGTCGGAGCGCGATGCGCGGCAAAGCCGGGCAGTGATCACCACAGCCGGGAGAGAGTTGCTTGATGATGCCCAAGGGGTATTACGCGACATGCTGCGGCCGCTTGCGATTAACCGGCTTGGTCCGCAAGAAGTCGCAGATTTTCGTGATCGGCTGGGTGAGCTTCGGTGATATGTCGATAGATTGGCAAAAAATCGACATATGATGTTTTCACCGACGGTACCCTATAACGAGCTTCCTGTGCTGCCGCCAAAAGCCGAGTTGGAAACCCGCGCCGTCCTGAAACTGTGCATCGAGGCGCGCACCCAACTAGCCGAACTCAAGCAGCTTAGTGACAGCCTGCCGAACCCCGCGGTGCGAATTAACACCATACCAATTCTCGAAGCGCAGGCGAGCTCCGAGATTGAGAACATCGTCACCACATAAGACCGGCTGTTCCGGTTTGCCCAAACCAGTGACCATCAGATCGACCCAGCCACCAAAGAGGCATTGCGTTACCGCACCGCGCTTCACCACGGTTATCAGCAGTTGGCTCAGCGCCCATTAAATACCAACCTGGCGGTGCAAGTCTGCAGCATTATCAAAGACGTCGGGCTCGACATTCGCCGCACCCCTGGCACGCAGCTGATGAATGATCGCACCCGTGAGATCATTTATACGCCCCCCGAAGGCAAATCATTACTCCGTGAGAAACTCGCCAACTGGGAAGCGTTTCTACACGCCGTCGACGATATCGATCCTCTCGTGCGCATGGCTGTCGGGCACTACCAGTTTGTGGCTATCCATCCGTTCATCGATGGTAATGGACGAACCGGCCGAGTGCTTAACCTTCTTTACCTTGTCGAACGCGGTTTGCTGAACCAACCAACGCTCTACCTGTCTGGCCATATCAACCGGACTAAACACGATTACTACCGCCTCTTACTCGAGGTAACTACTGCGGAGCGGTGGGAGAACTGGACGCTGTATATGCTCGATGCCATTCGCGAAACATCGGCCTGGACCAGCAACAAAGTTCGGGCCGTGCAGGCTTTACATGAGCACACCATCCAGTACGTGCAAGCGTGCGCGGCCAACATTTACACACGCGAACTTGTCGGACAGCTCTTTGTTCAGCCCTATTGCCGCATCGCCAATCTGGTCGACAACAATATCGCCAAGCGTCAAACCGCATCCGTCTATCTGAAGCAGCTGTGCGATATCGGTGTACTTGAAGAAGAAAAAGTAGGCCGCGAAAAAATTTTCCTGCACCGTAAGTTCCTGGCACTGCTCACCCGGGACAGCAACGAGTTCGAAGCTTACCCGGTGTAATCCGGCTCGATAGCCAATGCCTTGCTATTAAACTGAACCACATGCCCAAGCAACGAATTTACCTCCACGTTTGCTGCCTCGATCGAAAACCGCCGACTCGCACCGGGTTCGGCCGAATGTAGCTTTACCAAGCCAAAAAACTCGGCAAACCGGTCGATAGCACGCGTGCGGTAACACCGCTTCACCGTATCGTCAGGTGTGCTCCAGGCACTTTCGGGCACTTCATCGGCCGCAGCCGGAAATGCCCGCAGAAAAAGTGCCGCGTAGTCTACGTCACGCAGCATCGGTGCGTTTTTTCTCTGTGCCAGCAGGTACAGCGTAAAAGCAAACGATTGCTGAATGATGCGCAATGGTGGATACGCATCCCGATACCCCCAGTTAAACGTTAATGCGCCGACCCGAAAAAGGCGTGGGTAAATGCCCGCCAGCCCCTGGCTTTCCATTAGTCGTTTGGCTTCACGGGTGAGCAAAAATTTACCCTTGTACTTTCGAATCAAGCCGCTCAGCTCGGCGATCAA
>JBAUID010000069.1:0-15213 GCA_049680625.1 Burkholderiaceae bacterium
AGCGTTGTTCCGTGTAAAAACACGTCGATGTCACTGAATCGAAGGGCGGCCTCTTCAAGCACCTGGCAGACACCGGCGATAACCGCCTCTTCAGGCGCCTGAGGCGTGGTTAAGACCTTCGTGGTTATCAGTTGCCTGCCAATCTGCAGGACAACGTCGGTAAATGTGCCGCCGATATCCGACGCGACACGGACACGATGACGGCCTGATTGTTTGACCTCGCTCATATTCTCCCTTGGCAACCAGATTACCCGGTTTGTGGCTGCCCTACTACATGGTACCCGCAATCATCTGGGCAGTCCCCGTTTCAACTCATCAGATTGCAGGCTCAACACTGGCAGCACCAGTCGCATTCGCCTGTTCGAAGAACACCTGAAGCAAACCAAGCGTATCGCTGCCCTCACTGGAGAAAAACGGCGCGTCGTTGGCATTAGCAGATATCCAGGCATGATCCAAACCCTGGATCATGATCTGTCTGTGTCTGGCCCAGCGCCTGATTGTCGTGCGTCGACCATCGATGGTGCGTTCAACAGTACTGTCTGGTGCACCAAGGGCACTACCCGGTGGCAAATGCCCGGACTGCACCATCGCCTGGCGCATCAACTCGTCAGCATGCGTCGGATTAACCACGGCGTCGTCAACACCGTGAATAACAACAGCTGCGTAGGCACCAGAATCTGGCTTTACCAGCAGACTGACATCCCGTTGCGGGCCGGACGCAATGGCTTGCATCGCTGACGATGGCTTGGCGCTTGCACCGTAGGCCAGGCCGGAATGAAACAAGGCCAGGCGGTAGTGGGCCGGATGGTGGGCGCAGACAGCAGCCGCCAGGGCGGCGCCCGATGACATGCCGGCGATCGCGGTCTGCGCAGTTTCTATTCCAAGCATCCGACGCGCCTTTTCGGTCGCCTTGGCAACAATCGCAACCTCCCCACCGCCACGCATTACCCGTTTATCGAACCAGTTCCAGCAACGATACATATTTGCCATTCGCGACTGATCTGGCAACAAGACCGCCCAGTGGTGTTCAGCGACAAACTCGTGCACTCCTGCCGCCCTGGCAAAATCGGCTGCGTTTTGTCGGCACCCGTGAAGCAGGACGAGCAACCGGGTGGGTCTTACCGCCTCCCCGGAAGTTGATGCAGGAGTTATTAGTAATGTTTTTCTCCTCGGTGCAACCCACGGCGCGAGGCGCAGCCATCCCCGTAATGCGAACGTACCGCCACGGCTAACTTCAGTTGCTACACCTACCTGCGCGTCATCGGCTAGTAGTGCCCCCTGATCGCGCGTTGAGTCAGTCATTATTCATTCCACTCCTGAAAATTACCGCTAATTTTTTTAGTTGCGGATGCCGTTAAGTTTCTTGATTGCGTCCTGCGCATCCCAGCGAACATTGGTATTCGGATGTGCGGCCAGTGACGCCAATGCCCGCAACCCCGCGTCGCGCTCAGCAATGTCCGCAATACGTTTCACCGCGAACCGAACGATCTCATTATTCGTACTCGCAAGCTCTTCAATATATTGACCCAGGTATTTCTGGCTTCGCATTTTTGCCAGTAATCGTTTCGAGTTTCGTTTATCGGCCAGCGCCACATGCTGATCCAGCAATTCTACGATTGTTACGGCTGGCTTGCCGAGTCGAATCAAAACTTCACCATAAACGCTGGGCTGAGACCCATAGACCAGCGCATTAGAAAACAATATCGGAACTATTTGCCCCAACCCTTCTGATTTGCTATCAATTGTCGCTGCCGCTTGTTCGGGTAAACAAGTAGCCCGATGATGCAAAGCGCGCATTATCCGAAGGTTTTCCCAGCCGCTTTCATCGGGATGCCTGGCATCAGCGAAAAGTTGATACGATTCACCAATCGTCGATGGCGTTCGGGCCAGTGGCAGAGTTGCTATTTGCGCGTCTGCTGACTCAAAGTCGTAATACGTATCCCATGACCGATCGCCAACCTCCTGGTGGGTACCAACGAAGCGAACTGTTGTACCGCTCACCCACGGGCCGAATGGTTGGCGCAATCGATAGTGACAACCATTACACAATGAGAACGGACGACGGCTGAACCGTTGGAGCCACGAATAGCACGCCAACAAACCGGTACTACTTGTTAGCAATATCAACCCGGTAACCAGACCGGGGAAAGTGCACCCGCACCGTACCGACATCAGCTGCCGTTCGGTCAACGGCAATTGTTTCGGCGTCAGCATAGCGAACAAACCCTTCAACAGGTTGTTCGCCCCCGTCGACATCCGGACTGATCGTGACAGGTATTCCTTCGACCAGACCTTGTGGGTCATTGGCCGCAACCCCGGTTGCTGTTGCAGGTTCGAGCGTCTTCGCCAGAGTAATCGCGTCATCCGCAGCCATGACGGTGGATTCGCCATGGCCAAGGGCACGGACGCCAGCTTCCCAACGGAGTAGTTCAGAAAACTCGGCAAGCAACGAAGGCCCTGCCGCGCAGCGAGCGCGCAAAAACCAGACGACGTAGTAGATTTGAGCATCAATCGCCGCCGGTACCGACCCAAGCATAAACGGACGACCATCACTCAGTTGTTGGTTCAGCCATGACAAGGACGCCCGCATCTGCGCGACGAGATGCGGTAACTGGGCATTAGCCTTTTTCAAATCAGCGGCCCAGTCTGTGCCCAGATACAAGCGCCCACGGTCTTGTGCAAAATCGGCAGGCAAGTCATCACCAGCAGAACCCAGGACCAATTTGACCGCCAGATCAAACAGTGCCCCGTCAGTCCAGCGACTCAAGCACCACATCAGGCCGGCGTCGGTGGGAAACATCCCAGGGGACGGATAGCGTCGCTCAATTTCGCGGATGATGCACTGGCTGTCGCAAAAAATATCGGCGCCTATCTGCATAACCGGTGTACGCCGATAACCGCCAGTCAATGCTGTCAGCAGTGGCTTGGGCGGCAAGCGCGGAATTTCCACATCCCGCCAGGCGATATTCTTAATCCCAAATACGACCCGTACTTTTTCGGCGACCGGTGACTGTGGATAGTTGTGGTAGACGATTTGGAACTCGGATTCCCGCATAGCTGGCTTCCTGCTGTGATGAGCGGCAATTGAATTGTGCTAACTAAATTGTGGCAACTGAATTGTGGCAACTGAATTGTGGCAACTGAATTGCGGCTATTGCTTTTTCGGCCCCTGAACAACCCGGTCGAGAATCATCGCACAGAACAAGATAGCAAAGCCAGCCAGAATGCCCTGGCCTACTGATGCGTATTGCAAGGCTTCCAGTACATCCTCACCCAGGCCTTTGGCCCCGATCAGTGACGCAACAACAACCATCGCCAGGCTCAGCATAATTGTCTGATTCACCCCGGCAAGAATCGACGGTGCCGCCAGCGGCAAATCGACCTTGGTCAGCAGATACCATTTGGACGCACCGTAGGCGATCGCAGCTTCCCGGATCGACTCAGGCACACCACGCAGGCCAAGAACCGTCAGGCGGACAACTGGTGTACCACCAAATATCATGGTGGTTACCACCGCCGCCGGTTTACCGGTACCGAAGAATGCAATCACCGGAATCATAAAAACAAAGGCTGGCATGGTTTGCATAAAATCCATGACCGGCCGGATGAATGCATAGAAGCGTGGCCGCCGTGCACAAAACAAGCCAAGCGGAATGCCAAGGGCAATAGATATACAGGCCGCAGTGCCGAGCAATGCCAGAGTTGTCATCGCCTTGACCCAAAACCCGAGCAGCCCCATGTAAGCCAAGAAGGCGCCAGCCGCTACAGCTGCCCCGATTCCTGCTGATAACCAGGTTGCCAGGACAATAAAGCTGGCTATCACCGGCCACGGCGTTTGCACGAACAAGACCTCAAGGGCATCGAGTACAGTTCGAATGCCAAAGGTAATGATATCGAAGATCCGCTCGCCACCACTGCTGATGAAATTGAAGAAACGCTCGACCCACGCAATAGCACTTAGCCTGATCTGCGGATGAGTGGGAAACTCCGATAACCAGCTCACCACCCCCGGAAAGCTAAAGTGAACAATGCTGACCACGTAAATAATAGTCACAAAAGCAGCAGAAATTGCGGTTCGCCAGATATCCAAACCGGCATTCAGACTCCGATCAGACAACCAGTTTGAAAACCGTTTCTCTAAAGCCGTGTTAGCGACCACCCCTTCAGCAAGCTTAATCACCAACAGCAAACCCAGGCCAAACAAGGCCACTGAGGTCGCGGTGGCCTCCAGTTGAGCAGCCTCTGCACGAATACCGCCAATAGCGCCTTCAAGCGAGGCAATTGCCCGGCGAAAGACATCAACATTATCAGCGCCACGGTTTATCGCCGCTTCGAGTTGTTCGTAACGCAGCTTCAAGGTGCCTTCAACCTGCACGATACGATCACGGGCTTCAGCACCCAGATCGCCAAAAAGACCCCGCCCAAGCTGGATTAACGCAAACGCCTCCAGAATGACAAATACCAGGCCCCAGTTCCACAGACCACGCATGCCATACCAGACCGGGCCAAGCACTGCTGCTGCCAGGTTAAACGTCCACGTAAAACCAGACTGGGCACCAATTGCCTTGAATTGACGCCGATAGTAGGCCGGATTAGTCTGAACGAATTCGTCAACGAGCAGATCTCTGTCTTCGTTTTTGCTATCCGCCTGGCGGCCGGCATCATTAGGGGCGTTTGCAGAGGACTGAGTCATAGCTTAAGACGTCTCCGTACCTTCGATGACAGTTCTGAGTAAATCAACCCGCGTAACAACACCAACCCGTTGATTCTTGTTATCAACAATTACGACCGGTAGTTCGCTCGATATGGCACTGTTGATCAGGTCGCCAAGACTTGCTTGCTCTGGGAAAGTTGGCGCGTCCATACTGATTGCCCCGTTTGCCGATTCAAAACTATCGACCGGCTGCATCACTGCGTGGGCTCGCACCACTTTGAGGCGGGAAATACCGGCAACAAACTCGCTTACATATTCATCAACCGGATTCATCACGATGTCTTCCGGCGTACCGATCTGGATAATGCGGCCGTCACGCATGATGGCAATGCGGTGCCCAATGCGCACCGCTTCGTCCAAGTCGTGGGTAATAAAAACCGTAGTTTTGTTCATACCCGCGGCCAGACTCATGAACTCGTTTTGCAATTGGCGACGAATTAACGGGTCCAGGGCGCTAAAGGGTTCGTCCATCAACAAAATTTCCGGGTCGGCTGCCAGGGCGCGCGCGAGACCCACACGCTGCTGCATACCGCCGGAGAGTTCGTGCGCGAAACGATTGCCCCAACCGGTAAGTTCCACCAGGCCAATGCAACGTTCGGCTGCTTCGAGTCGTTTGTTCTTGCTGACCCCGCGGATTTCCAGCGGCAACGCCACGTTATCGAGAACGGAACGATGCGGCATCAGCGCAAAGTTTTGAAAAACCATCGCGATATGTTCATTTCGAAACTGGCGCAACACATCGGGCGCCATCGCCATTACATCTTCGCCGCCAACTACAACCCTCCCCGCGGTTGGCTCCAGCAGGCGATTTATGTGGCGTACAAGCGTCGATTTACCGCTACCCGACAGACCCATGACACAAAAAATCTCGCCGGGTTGAATGGACAGGCTGACGTCAGCTACACCGACGACGCATCCGTATTTCTCTAAGACTTCTGTTTTGGTGACACCGTTTTCGCGGATGTCTTGCAGCGCCTGCGCAGCTTGTTCACCGAAGATTTTCCATACGCCACTCAATTCGATTGCGCTGACACTGGTCCTGGCACCGATCTCGGTCTCGTTTACTGCCACTGGGGGGATTCCGGTTAAATGATCGGATGTTCCGGGGCATGGAGAATTCAGCCCCGGAACTAACCTTTACCTGAAAAATTACTTCAGGCCGAGCCAGCCATCAACCCGGGCAGAGTTTTTAGCAACCCAGGCTTTGGCGACACTCGCAGGAGACTTGCCACCCTCAATTTCAAAGGCAAAAGACGATACGGTTTCACCGTCAAGCTGAATATTTGCCAGCAATTCTGCGATTGCCGGTGACCGCTCTTTCAACGACTTCGAATAAGCGATTTGTACCTTTTTCAGGGCGTCTTCGGTCATGACCTTGGACTTCTTGTACCAGTCCGGGTCATCCGAAGGCTGCAAAGCAATATATTTTGCCGCATCAAATGCTGGCTCCTGCAAGCGGACGATATCGTGCTGGAACCAGATGGCATGCGGGGAGTAGCAGTAAAAGGCATAACCCACACCTTTCTTAATGCGGTCACCCACTGTTGCGGTCATAACTGCCTGATCAGCACGAATTGGGTCCATGAATGGCAGCAAGCCATAGTCACGAACTTTGACTTCGTTGACATTGGCCGATGCCCAGCCAGGTGCACCTATCCAGATCTCACCCTTGCCATTGCCATCACTATCCATCAGCTTGGCAATTTCCGGTCGGGCCAGATCAAAAATTGAGGTGACCTTGTGCTTGACCGAAAAGTCTTTGGCAACGCAAAAACTTTGCTTGCCTTCATATGGCTTCTTCGACAATTCGACCGTGCCGGCCCCATCAACATACTTTTTAGTGAAACTTTGTTGATTGGGCAGCCAAACATCCGGATGGACGTCGATGTCGCCTTTACCCTGATCCATTGCCTGGAAAATACTGGCGTTGTTCCCGGGTACAAGATTGGCTTTTCCGCCAATACGGGTAACGACAATTTCCTGGATCAAATGCGCAATTGCCTGCGCACCAGTCCAGGCGGGTGCACCGATATTGACTGTCTCAGCGGCATTTGCCGAAACGCTGCTCAGTGTTATCAAACCGGCAAGAATTGCCGGTGAGGTGAATCTTTTCATGATTTCTCCTTCGTGGCGCCGATGGCGCAATTGGTTTTTATCCTGTCGTTGCGTGTGAATCCGTCTTGTCTTTTCCTCCGGGTATTAAGTCGGTGCGTGAGTCAGATGTAGCCGTCGGTTAAGTTGATTGCGCGAAGCCGTGCCTGGAAAACAATTGTCCGTAGGCAAACAAGCCCAGAGAGCCTCCGGTATGAATAAAAACGATTTTTTCGTCAGACTTTATAACGCCACGCTTTATCAGATCGATCATCCCAGCCAGGCCTTTGCCTGAATAAACCGGGTCCAGAAAAATTCCTTCCTGACTCGCGAGCAGATTAATTGCAGCGACCATTTCATCGGTGGGCTGTCCATAACCAGCGCCGACGTAGTCGTCGTATGCATGAACCATGTCGCGGGGCAATTCACCGCGTACCCCAATCAGTTCGGCAGTTTCAGCCGCCAGACGATGTACGTTGTTGATTTGAACCTCTTGCTTGGCCCGGACAGAAATACCCGTCACCTCAATGGGCGCGTTCAGTGCGTACAGACCCGCAAGCAGACCCGCCTGAGTCCCAGCACTACCAGTAGCGTGGACAATGCGGTCGAGCTTCAATCCCATATCATCAGCCTGATAAATCAGTTCCGCTGCGGCGTTTGCATACCCAAGAGCCCCAATCGGATTAGAGCCACCACCGGGAATGAAGTACGGCTTTAAGCCACTTGATTTTAATTGTTCAGTCAGTGCGAGCCCGTCGGCATTCATATCCGTGCCGTTGTCGCGAAACTCGTAGTGACAGTTGAGCATGTCATCAAACAACACGTTACCCGTGTGTTCGTATTGTTCACCCATATTTGTGACACGGCGCTCAAGCAAGGCGTGGCAGGCCATGCCCAGACGACAGGCCGCTGCCGCCGTCTGGCGAACATGGTTCGACTGGGTGGCACCCTGGGTAACAAGAACATTAGCCCCCTGAGCCATAGCATCAGCCGCCAGAAACTCGAGCTTGCGCGTTTTATTACCACCCGACGCAAGGCCGGTACAGTCGTCACGCTTTATCCAGATCTCCGGCCCGCCAAGATGTCGGGTGAGGTTGTCGAGCCGCTCCAGTGGGGTGGGCAGGTGTCCTAGTTTGACTCTTTTAAATCTGGCCAGATGCATTCGTTTTACCTTGTTGGGTATTTAAGCCCTTTGGGGCCGGGAAAGGCGTTTTGTAGTCCGCTTCGCCTCATCTGTACAATTCAGATTCGACATATGGCTATGCCAATTTGACATAGGCATTGATTTATAACGTTTTTTTGGCATAGAAAATGGAATCAAAATGGCTGGAAGACTTCATCAGCCTGGCCCGCACCGGCAGCTTCACCCAAGCCGCCCGCGACAGAAACATCACTCAGCCGGCCCTCTCACGACGTATCAGGGCGTTAGAGATATGGGCCGGCGCTGACTTAATCGACAGATCCGGCTATCCGGCGCGCCTGTCAGCCGCAGGTGAAGAATTTCTCGCCGTTGCAAGCGATGTCAATACGACGCTGAACCGGGCGCGCGCCGAACTTCGAAACAAACGCGCCGGCGGACCAACCGCTTACCGATTTGCCGCCCCACATTCGATTTCGATTCATTTTCTGGCCGGCACACTTCACGAAATGGCAGACACTCTTCCCGACGTAAAAACCCGCATCCTGTCAGACAACTTGTACACCTGTTGCCAATACCTGAACGAATCGGCTTGCGACTTTTTGCTTTGTTTCGAACATCCGAACATCGCGGTCAGCCTCGATCCCACGCGCTTCGTTCGAACCGCACTGACCCAGGATCGATTGATTCCCGTGTGTTGCCCATCAAGTGATAAAAGCCCGCAACCCCGATGGCAACTGGGCTCTGCAAAACACCGTGTCTTGCCGGTACTCGGCTATTCTGAAGGCGTGTTTTTCGAATCGGTAGTCACCAGCATGATTAAAAACCGCAACGACGCACTTCGAATTCGACACGTGGATGCGCTTTCCGAGGTTCTAAAACGCCTTGCCATCCGTGGCGCAGGCGTCGCCTGGCTTCCCGAAAGCTCAATTCGCGACGAACTTCGTGATGGTCGATTATTACCTGCTGTATCGGCGGGAGACGACAGTTGGACTGCACCATTGACACTATGCCTTTATACGGACCCCAGCCAGCTCGACAAAAATGGTCGTCAGATTTGGATTTGGATCACAGAGAACAGTACAAAGCTTCAGTGACCCGAAAAAACCGACTGTCAAGATAGTCAACAATGCCCGCAGGTGACGCTGGTGCAAGGTATTTTAAATTGGACCAGCCACGACTCATTGTCGGCACAAAAACGGTATTGTTTATCTGTAACAGTGAAAAGATTGCCGCCCACCGAAGTGGCGTCCCGGTAATCGGAGCCGGACTTGCCGGATTTTGCGGCTTACACATTGACGACAAAGTGCATCAGGCCCACATTCTTTAACTACCGTCTGCTGTAAGGTCGCGCTTGCCGAACTCGACGCATGTAATACCGCCCTTTTAGCGCCTCTCATTGCTCAGTGGCAGTTAGATGACGAACCCCGACAACCAGTTAGCCCGGACCGGTTTGTCGAGATCAAAAATACTCAGCCTGCGTGACACCAGCGACCAATGGATCGAACAGTTGCAATTCGCATTGCCAGCCTATGATGCCGGAACCGAAGTCGATAGCAAACTTTCCAATAATAGGCCTGCCTCTGTGCCGCAAGAAGTGATGGCACGTCTTAATGGCACCCTCGCTGACAACCCGGACTCTATTGATGGCTTTGTTGGCGAAAATTTTCTTGCCAGCGTTCAACCAGTACGAGTCCGATAACATCAACACACGATTGACCGGAGGTTGAGATGCGCAAACTAAACGAACCACCACGCGTCAGCACCCGCGTACTTACAGTGCCAAACCAAACAGCCAACGGATTCGCCGCCAAACTCCAATTGAGATTTTTTATTTTTTTCAGAAATTTCGCAGTCGCCATAGTTGCTGGCGCGTTTGCAACCGCAGCAGTCGCGCAGTCGATAGTTGATCAATCAACGGTTGAACCTCGGAAGCCAGGAACCACCAAGTTACAAGCGCGAAGTAAAAACGCCCCCCCGGATTTTCGAATATTATTTCTCACCCTCTTGATCGAGGCCGGATCTGAAAACTCGCGAGACGCTCTACAGACGATCACGACCCACTGGCAGGACAATATCGCGCCGATGGCTATCGAAGTCACAAATTTTCTGCGCCCGGGTGATGTGGAGCGACAGTTAAACGCGCTGATCAACCGGTCGTTGTTGAAATCTACGGCATCATTACCCGGCTCGACGGGTAGCACGATCAACGATCACTACTACCGACTGTGGAACCAGAACATTAAGCCATACAACGGCTATGCCGACTTCAAAGCCGACATGTACCGACTGATTGATCCACGCTTTGAATATTATTTCCGCGACCGACAGGAAACCGCCACGATCCGCCTTGATGAGATCCGCTGGGGTGGTGTCCGTCAAGACGGTATCCCGCCCCTACGCAACCCGAGCATGATCCCGGCGGCACAAGCCAGCTATCTGGACGATACGAATATTGTTTTTGGTATCGAAATCAATGGCGATGCACGAGCGTATCCGAAGCGCATCCTGGCATGGCACGAAATGTTTACCGACTCAATTGGAGGCGTGCCAATTGCCGGTGTCTATTGCACCTTGTGTGGCGCGGTTATTCCATTTCGAACCGAGGTAAACGGGCAGTCTTACCAACTTGGTACCAGCGGTTTTCTGTATCGGTCGAACAAATTAATGTATGACAAGGCAACGCAGTCGCTGTGGAGTACAACCCGCGGTGAGCCGGTTCTTGGGCCGCTGGCAGGAAAGGGGATTACCCTTCCCTTTGAGAGCGTTGTCACGACGACATGGGGGGCCTGGCGTAAACGCCATCCGGAGACATCTGTCTTATCACTCGATACCGGGCACGAACGAAACTACGGCGAAGGTGTGGCCTACGCGGCGTATTTTGGCTCCGACAAGCTGATGTTTAACACACCGTTCAACGACACCCGGCTGGCCAACAAGCATGAGGTTTTAGCCCTGCGATTCGCTGCAGCACCCGATCAACAACTGGCAATTGATACCGACTTCCTGTCAAAGAATCCGCTCTATGCCGGGCAAATTGGATTGCAGCGTTTTGTTGTGTTAACGGACACATCCGGGGCGAACCGGGTTTACGACCCTGGCGATGTTCGGTTTCGGCACTTTAATGGTGCATCCACGGCAACCGATGATGAAGGTAACCAATGGACGGTTCACGAATCATGGCTGCAAAACAATGCCGGCATGCGACTCGCGCGGCTGCCGTATCACCGGGCGTTTTGGTTCGGCTGGCGGGCGGCATTTCCGGATACACAGTTGATAAGGTAGGCGACCAAAACAAGAGGCCCGGCTGTTGTTGGCAGGCCGTTGCGATCTGTTATCTCGGTAAACGATACTATTGATCGCATTCAACCTGATAGTGCTGCACAGTGACGGCGGCAGTGAACAATTCTTGTCCGAAATGTCCAGCGCGCCAGCGTACGAAGCGCGCCATCTGAGTACGGAAAGTATTTATGAATATGGCTCACGGGTTGGTGTCTGGCGAATGCTCCGTGAGTTTGAGCGCCGCGGCCTGCCGCTCACCATGTTTGCTGTTGGTATGGCACTTGAGCGTAATCCAGAGGTGGCATTGGCATGCGCTGAATTAGGGCATGAAATTGCCTGTCATGGCTGGCGCTGGATTTCTTACCAGGATGTTGACGAAACCGCCCGGTCTGGTCGATGAGATAGCCGTTATTCGCCTGCGTGCGGCTGGCCTGATGCCGCGTTTTAAAGTTTGACTCTTTCAACCGCGGCACTACCTACACCATCAAACTCCACCTCGGCAATACTGGCTTCATTGAGCTCGACCAGACCTAACCAACTGCCGGTTGTTACGACATCACCTGCTCTCAACGGCAATCCAACTGCCGCTGCATGCCGCGCCAACCACGGTAAGGCGAACATCGGGTCGCCGCAGGGGTGGGCACCGCGCGCTTCGGCAATCAAGCGACCATCGATTCGCAACCGGCAATCGATCGTGGACCAGTCCGGCGACCATTCTCTCACCCATTGGCCTAATACCAGGCTGTGATGTAAGCCCTGGTCCGCGAGCTTGAGTAACGGGTCCAGCGTCATCGCATCACGAAAACGGCTACTGACCATCTCGATCGACACGCAAACCGCATCCACCTCTACTTGTGCAGGCTGACCAGAACTTGTTGTTACGCCGCCGATACGCAACGCGATTTCCGCTTCAACCCCCAGAAAAGGTAGTTGCCCTGGGTCAGTCCTGCCCGGTGAATCGGAGACTCCGTGCGCCCACAGAAAGGCGGCGTTGGGTTGTGCAGTGACACTGGCCGCACCAACCTTCCAGGCGCGTGACTCGGTTTCTACGGACCAACCCATCTGGCGGGCAACCGCTTGCTGAATCTCGTAGGCCTGGTTGGCATTTGCCGGAACAGGCACCGAACCGGCATCCAGCGCCCGCCCCGATTGCCACGCCGACACGAGCAGCCCAGAGAGCGTGTCGGCCGCACCTGTTGTATCGGTCGTTTTTCGCTTTGTCATTGTCGTTTTCGCCTGATGTTTTTAACTGGTTTAAGTCGGAGACGTGCAGGAGTGTGAAGCCTGTGCATTGTTTATGTTCGCCATCGGACTGACATCGAAACTGTCAGTGAATCGAACACGAAGACTACTACCAATTCGAATAAGACAGCATGGGTTAGTTCACTTGTACTGAGGTTAATCAATTTGAATGTAGAACTTCTATTTGCGATGCGTTTTGATTCGATATGGTGCAATTTTTTCGACAAACTTAAATCAAGCATGACCTTTTTGGATAGCAGACTTAAAAGTAAATAATTGGAATAATTCTGCAAGCGAAGCAACAATGCCTTTGACTATCAGGTACTGCTTCATACATTTACTCGCTGTTGATACAACCCCATGATCCATACCAGAACCATCCGAAGCAAACGAGCACACGCCAATGCAATAGCGTACTTCGAAGTCATTGATCGGGATTTTTTGTATCACCAATCTGACGACGCCATCGCTAACCGGGTACGACAACACCTGAAACCCGAATGGATCGAATCTGAACAAGCACCCGCCATCGTGACCAATATCGGCTTTGTGACGATGGCCATCCTGCCGACTCGCGCCACTTGTATCGAAGATTTAATTGTTGTGCCCGGAGTCGATGACCAAGGCCACCGGGGCTTGCTGGTGATCAGCGACGGCCACTTGCCTTTTCACAGCCTGGCGCTAGATGCTGACCACGCCATCGCTGAAACGAAAGCAGCCCACCAACGCGCAGAGAAGTTGGTCGAACATTACGGCGGCAGACATAGTTTACGGATTGCAGCCCGGACAGCCCCATGGCATTTGGTTATCAAACCAACGGACATCGAAGATGCCGGCCTTTGCGCATGGGGTGTATCCAGTTTTCTTCGCCGCACACGCTTAAGACCTATTGCGATGTCTGTCGGGCTGCCTCGTGTTGTTTTGCGCTTCGCCGGCGCCTACGGTGACCGCCTTACCGCGTCAGCCTTAGTTCGCCAGGCCAACCCGTCTATACCGACTCGAATTCGACAAGCGACCAGCGAGTTACCCCCAACGCCTGATGCGTCTTCCGCATCACACCAATCAAACAATTGCGGCTGACGACGGCCTCGTGCACTTCGGGCGCCATGTCAGAAACTCTGTCAGGCGTTGTTCAAGAACCGATCTGAGCCTCCCCCACCGCGATACTAATCTCTTCGCTACTGACCTTTCCGTCTTCAAGCAAGCGATTATGAAAAATGCCGGTCCGCGCCGCTACGGTCAGGCAACGCCGTACCGTTAGCAATTCCATTCAACTTCGGCTCAGCGCTTAAGGCACAAACCCTTTCGATAGAGTGGATAACAGTAGTCACACTATGTTGCTACCACGCCCCTGAATGGCATGAATTCCCGTGCGAACGATCAAGCCAGTGAATGCAGGCCAACTTTATTACCCTCGGTGTCAATGAAGTGAGCAAAAAACCCAAAATTGTTGCCGATGTCAGTTTTAGGTACGGCGATAGTCCCTCCGGCTGCTTCAACCCGGGACAAAACTGGTGCAAGATCGTCACCACCGTTGAGATAAACAATTGTGCCGCTTGCGCTTGGCCTACTGTTTTCGTCGTGAACGATTGCCCCGCCCACTGCACTCGGGTCGGTTGACAAGAATCCCATGGTAATCGGACCCATTGCCATCGGTTCGATCTGGCGACCCAGCACAACTTGATAAAAACCTTTAGCCCGCTCGAAGTCGGTTACCGGAATCTCGAACCAACTGATTGTATTTGTTGCCTCGGACATCACACTCTCCTTGTCAGTGAATTGGTATGTATCAGGCAAACCTACCACACAGAGGGGATGCGCCGCACTGTGCGCATGCGTATTCTTAAAATTGTTTTTGAATACGGCGTCTAGAACATTTCGTGACCGGGAGAAACAACAATGACATATCGACCATTCTTTGCAACTATTGCCACCATGCTCACTGCGGTCACACCATTGACAACCAGCGCCCAAGGTGTGCCGGCCAAGGGTACTTTGCTATGTGAAGTTCAATATCAACATATGATGCCGGTCGGCGCAAAGTCCAGAAATACAGTGATGGATAGCGGTGGCCTGTGCACACTCGAAAAAGGCGGTCCCGCTGGTGCGAAAATAACTTATGTGGTTGGGCTCGAATTCAACGACAAAGGTATTGGAACTCTGCTGTATGGCGGCGGAAATGCCACCGTCGATGGCAAAGTGATTCAAATTCGTCAGATACTTGATGCCAAATACGTACTTCAGTTCAAGGACGGCAATATTATCGGCTGGACCGCCAGCGGAACGGCAAAGTTCATTGCAGGTGATCACGCGGGCAAAATTCACACATGGTCATCCGTTCCGACCGGAGATACCACGCTCAAAATCGACTATGAGACCAAAGAATAATTAGCAGCTAAACGCGATTTTTGGACTTGGCGTCAATCGACGTCGAGTCACACGATTGGCCAGTCGTTGCCCCGCTGTGCCACGAAGCGCCCGACCGGCTCCGGTACACGGCTCCGGTACACTTTACTCCAGCGACTACGCCAGTGACCCGCAGGCCCGTATCCAAAAAAGTTACCGCCTGCGCCGAAGTCACTCAACGAGCGCATGACAACATCACAGGCCCGCCGGAAAAGTACCAGAGAAGGAAATCATATGCCCGCGATCAACCATGAGGCACAGGCAAAAGCCCTGCCGCTTGATGAAATTGACGTCAGCGACCCCGCTCTTTACCAGTCCGATGCCTGGCGACCGTATTTTG
>JBAUID010000070.1:0-6295 GCA_049680625.1 Burkholderiaceae bacterium
GTTTTTGGCCTTCGTTCTGGCTGCTGCCAGTGCGTCAGGCATGGCCGCCGGAAATTGATATTGTCGAGGCCAGCGGTGATCGCCCCGGTTTCTATCACTTTGCGGTTCGTAACCCCGGCGACAAAAAAGGTTTTGCCAGTGACTGGATGGAAATAGGCACGGGCTCTGACGACGGTTGGCAGACTTTTGCCTGCGAATGGACCAAAGATCGCATTGCCTTTTTTGTTGACGGCAAGCGGTACTGGTTCGTAGACGGTCACAAGATCCATGAGCCGATGTATCTGCTCGCCAATCTGGCGCTGGGCAGCCATGATAAGTTCTGGATTCCTGACCCGGATGAGTCAACCCCGTTCCCGTCCCGCATGGAAATCGACTACATCAGGGCGTTTTCTCGTGAGTAGTTCGGGTAGCAATATTCCTTTGCCCGACGTGATTTCCGACCTGGCTTCGAAAACCACCCGCGGCGCCGGATGGCGCGCTATCGAAACAGCCGGCAGTGAAGGCTTGTCATTTATTTTGTTTATCATCCTGGCGCGTTTGTTGTTGCCGGAAGACTTCGGTATTGTTGCGCTGGCAAGTTCAATCGTGTTGTCGCTGCAATGCCTGCTGCAATTTGGCTTACCTGAATCCCTGATTCAACGGTCTAACCTGACTGAAGAGAATATTCATTCAGCGATGACCGCCAGTTTTGTGTTTGGCCTGATGCTCGTGGGGTTGACCTGGGTAATTGCCTGGCCGCTCGCCTGGCTGCTTGGCCGACCTGAATTTCCACCAATCTTCCTGGGTATGTCCAGCGTCCTGGTGCTGCAAAGCCTCAGTTTTCCGTTACACGGGTTGCTGCGGCGCGAGCTCAACATGCGCGCCATTGCGATTCGCACCTTAATGGCAACCAGCCTGGGTGGGATAACAGCGGCCTCCCTGGCGTTTAACGGCTTTGGTCCGTGGTCGTTGGTTGCCCAACAATTGATCGTGGCATCGGTTGGTCTGATCATGTTGCTTCGGGTGTCGAAATACCGACCCTGGCCGTTCCGGTTCAAGAAAGAAGCGTTGCAGCCCTTGCTTCGGGTTGCCCGGCCGGTGATGCTGGGCCAATTTGCCACCCAGGCGGCGCGACGTCTGGATGCCGTGGCCCTTGGCTTGTTTCTGGGTAACCACGAGGTCGGCATCTACTTCCTGGTGACCCGGGTTGTGCAGGCCGTCCAGATGGTGACTCAGTTTTCGATTGGTGAGCTGACCCTGGCCGTATTGTCGCGCCTGCAAGACGAGCCCGAGCGGATGCGCGAGGGTGTTCGACGGGCGCTGAAGCTCACCAGTTACGTCTGCCTGCTGTTTTTTGGTGCTCTGTCGCTTGCTGCCCCGGTATTGGTACCTGTCGTATTTGGCCAGGCAATGGCTGATGCGTCCGAGCCGCTGCGGATATTGGCACTGTTTGCGACCGCCGGTGCCATTATTTCGACCGTTGTGCATGTCCTTGTTTCCGCTAATGCGGCTTCCACCTCAAGCTGGGTGGCAGTAGGCGCGGCACTGGTTCAACTGGCTGCCGTATTTTTCGCCGCGCGGTTTGGCATGATCCCACTGGTGATTGCCATCGGAGCGGTTCAACTCATTCTGGTGTTGCCATCTTTTCACTTGTTGTCGAGTCACGTGGGTTTACCACGGACGAGCCTGGTTCTGGATCAAGTTCCCATCCTGATCGGGTTTGGCGTTTCCTGGCTTGCGGCATCAATGATTGGGCAATTCGCCGGAATCGACAGTGCCCTGATTTCTTCGATGCTGTCGGCCTTATTGTTTGGAATTGTCATGATTAGTATCGGCGCCTTCATTTTCCGGCGGGACTGGCCTGCATTGTTCAGGGCAAAAAAAGCATGAAGATGAATGACTTACATCCGGCTTTGAATCGATGCCTGTGGATATGCCGGGAAATGACCGACCCCCTGGTATCGGGTGACCGCGTTTATTCGTCCGGACTGTCACGGGCGCTCGCCCGTAGCGGTGTTGAAGTGAGTTTTGTTGCTCACCAGGGCGAGAATCGTCAACCAGACCCGGACGGCCATCCCGTCAAGTTTTTTGGGGTTGAGGGTGGCACTTATAACGATTACCGAATTGCCGTCACCAGTGACTTACCCGTTACTGCTGGCATACAAGGTACGCCGGCTTTTCACAAACAACTGGCCCGTCTGCTTGAAGAGCAAAGGTTTGACTGTATCGTGCTCGACCAGCTCGGGTCGGGTTGGGCGTTGGCGCCGGTTCGCAAGTGGATAGACACCGAGCGCGCCAAAGGCAATACGGTACCGATGGTGATTTATCTTGCCCATAATCACGAAACTGCGGTCTGGGCTGGCATGGCTAAAGAGTCGCAACGCGGGCCGCTGCGTAATTTGATGGTCAGGCGCAATGCGGACAAGGTTGCCCGGTTGGAGTCTCGGCTTGTCAAAGAATCTGACCTTGTATTAACAATTACCGAAGAAGACGCGGGCGCTTTTGCTGACATGGGTGCGGTAATTCGCCCTACGGTGTTAACCCCGGGTTATTCCGGGCCCCGGGTTGAATCGCGCAATATTACCGCGGCCACACCCCGGCGCATCGTGATGGTGGGCTCATTCAAATGGGCACCAAAAGAAGAAAACCTGCGCCAGTTTTTGAAAGTGGCTGACGGTGCTTTTAAAAGCGCCGGTATTCACTTCGATGTTATTGGCAAGGTGCCGGACAGCTTACGCAGCGCACTCGAACCAGGCTTGCAGGCCACGACGCTGCACGGCTTTGTGCAGGATATCGAACCAATTTTTGCCAATGCGCGAATGGCGGTGATTCCGGAGCTGATTGGCGGCGGTTTCAAACTCAAGTTGCTCGATTACTTGTTTGGCCGCTTACCCATGGCTTCCATTGGTGCGGCCGCAGCTGGCATGCCAGACCCTATTCGCGAACAAATGATTCTTGCGGACGATTTGCAAAGCCTGGTTGACGCGATTATTGCGAATATCGACAATGTCGAGCGTTTGCAACAAATGCAGCAGAAAGGCTATTTGCTGGCGGAAGCTGCTTATAGCTGGGACGAACGCGGCGTGGAAATGAAAGCGGCCATTGAAAGTGCTCTGAACATCGCTTTAGTGCCGTAAACGGCAACAAGATAGGTCAATCGTTGCCCATCGCTTTCGACGCATCTTTTAGTTTTTTTCTTTGGCCAGATTCAAAAAAATCTGGGCAATACGGTCAGCGGCTTTACCGTCCCACAGAGGCGGGCGTTTGTCCGATGGTGGCCGTGCCAGCGATTCACGCGCGCACTTAATGATGTTTTCCGGGTTGGTCCCGGCCAGGATATTAGTGCCTTGATCGATGGTAACCGGCCGCTCGGTGTTTTCCCGGATTGTCACGCAGCGCACACCAAGGGCAGTCGACTCTTCCTGCAGTCCGCCGCTATCGGTGAGAATGATTTGTGCATCTTTCCATAGGTTTAGAAACTCCATGTACGGCAGCGCCGGCAATAGATGAATGTTCTCACCAGCATCAATATTGTGTTTTTCAAGTGTCTGTGCGGTTCTGGGGTGAACCGGGAATACCAAGGGTAAATCTTGCGCAACTTTCCTTAGTGCGTTGACGATCCCCCTGAGGTTATCAGCATTGTCGACATTGGCCGGGCGGTGCAAAGTGACCGCACCGTAGCGGCCAAATTTTTTCTGCAGCTCCTGCTTCAGGTTTTCGCTGTTGTAGGTTTTCGTGACAGTGTTTGAGAGGCGGTCCACTTGATAGAACAAATTGTCAATCATTACGTGGCCAACAAAGTGGATGCTTTCGTCTGATTTGCCTTCGCGTTTTAAATGAGCGTTTGCGGCAGGCTCGGTTGTAAAAAACAGATCCGAAATAGAATCAGTAACCAGACGGTTGATTTCTTCCGGCATGCTCATATCGCCACTGCGCAGCCCGGCTTCTACATGAGCGACCCGAACGCCTTTCTTGCGCGCAACAATGGCGCAGGCGAGTGTCGAATTAACATCGCCAACGACTATTACCCAGTCGGTTGGGTTTGCCGAAAGGTCGTCATCAAAACTGGTCATGATCCGGGCTGTTTGTTCAGAGTGCCCACCACCGCCGCAGCCGAGCGAGGCATTGGGTGCAGGTATGCCCAGTTCTTCAAAAAAGACGTCGTTCATACCATGGTCGTAATGTTGACCTGTATGGACGAGACGCCATTGCAATTTATCCGGATGTTTTGACAACGAGCGGATCATCGGCGCAATTTTCATGAAATTTGGTCGCGCGCCGGCAACCAGGGTTAGCTTCATCATCTATTTTTGGTATCTCGTAACTGTTTTTCTCAAAAGAACATCTGAGAATTGAGCTGACAATAATCACTCGGGCATTGGCGAGGGCTCACCTGACAACGCCTGAATTCAGACAGCCGCGATGTTAACGCGGAATGGATGCGCCGGTAGCCTGCCAGGAATAGGAACGTATCGGTCGGTATTGTTCAAACCGGCGACGGCATGACCTGTTGTGCCGACAGGGCATTTGTTTCGAGATCGAAAAAGCCCATCCAGTGCTTCAGCACTGGGCGAGCCTTTTTAGTCGCCGCCTGGGAAGTAACGCTGGGCTCAGGCCAGACCAGCCTGAATCATGCCCTTGAAATAGCTGATCGTATTGGACAAGCCGGTGTCCAGATCGACGACAGGCTTCCAGTTCAAGTGTTCCTTTGCTTTCGAGATATCAGGCTGGCGTTGTTTCGGGTCATCGGCTGGCAGGGGTTCAAAAACGAGCTCTGATTTTGACCCTGACAGTTCAACCACTTTCTCTGCGAGCTGTCTAATGGTGAATTCACCCGGGTTGCCCAGGTTAATTGGGCCGATGATGTCGTCCGGGGCTTCCATGAGGCGGATAAAACCTTCAATCAAATCGCTGTAGTAACAGAACGAGCGTGTCTGGTCGCCTTCACCATACAAGGTAATGGGCTCACCCTTGAGCGCCTGAACAATAAAGTTCGAAACAACCCGGCCATCGTTTGGATGCATTCGCGGACCATAGGTATTAAAGATGCGGGCCACCCGAATATTAACTTTGTGCTGGCGGTGGTAATCAAAAAACAAGGTCTCAGCGCAGCGCTTGCCTTCGTCGTAACACGAGCGCAAGCCGATTGGGTTGACGTTGCCCCAGTAGGCTTCGGTTTGCGGATGCTGGTCGGGGTCACCGTAGACTTCGCTCGTTGATGCCTGAAATATTTTTGCGCCGGTACGTTTGGCCAGGCCAAGCATGTTGATAGCGCCGTGCACACTGGTCTTCGTCGTTTGTACCGGGTCGTGCTGATAATGAATTGGTGATGCGGGGCAAGCCAGGTTATAAATTTCGTCGACTTCGGCATACAGCGGGAAAGTGACGTCATGGCGAATAAATTCAAAGCGAGAGTTGCTCATCAGGCCGCGGATGTTTTCTTTGCTGCCGGTAAAGTAGTTATCGGCGCAAATCACTTCGTTACCCAGGGCCAGCAGGCGCTCGCACAGGTGTGAGCCGAGAAAGCCCGCCCCGCCTGTGACCAGGATGCGCTTGCGAAGTGAATAATTGGGTGTCATAACAGCAGTCCTTTAGTAGATTCTTTTGCTTTTTGTTTTGTTTTCTTTGATTCGTTTAAACATGTTTTCTAGCCGCGTTACCTAGCCACTTTGCCGCGCAGATTTAGCGGAAGCCCAGGTTTGATAAACCTTTCCGTTAATTGATTCGATGACCCCAACCCCGTTGGCAACAAGGGCGGCCAGGGCTTCGAGAGCCTGGCTGAAGGGTTTGAGATTGGCAAAACCCAGTGCAATAATTGCCGCCAGTACACCCCAGGCCAGCGCAACCAACTGTGGGTAACCTGCCAGAGCGATGGCCAAAGAGCCGAACACGGCAGCCGCGCTGAGCGAAAAAATGGTCAGCCAGCGCAGGGTTTTGTGTCCGTTATACAAGTAACGGACAAGCAGAGTCTGCTGAGCAAGGCGGTCTTTCATAATGCGATGAATATGGAAAGACTGGCAGGCAATACGAATCTTGCGCCGGTATTCGTCTTCCCGCTTGGTTGCCACGGCTTTGAAGCCGCAGAAGTCTTCCGCCTGGACAATTCTGTGGCCGTTATATAACACCGCCATTGATACGTAAAAGTCGTCAAAAAACTCAATTGGCGCCGGCTCATGCACTTCGCGGCGAATGGCGAACAACGGGCCATGGGCGCCCATAACCGACGCAATTCGGGTTTCCAGGCGGCGGATCAGGGCGTCAAAAGCCCAATACTTGATCGAGGTGTCAGCGGTGGCCGTGGTTTGCTCCTCAGCCC
>JBAUID010000071.1:0-10686 GCA_049680625.1 Burkholderiaceae bacterium
AGCAACAGGCGTCGGCCGTTTTCGGTGGTGACATCGGGAATTGGCCTGAAGTCACCGCGCCCAATGGTTTTCTCGTAAAAATCAATGGGATCAATCACCCAGCGATCCACCCCGTAATCAACCGGCACAAAAGTGTACGGGCGCACCGCAAATCCGCCCCACGGGGTCACGGCAGCGCCGTCATAAGTCTGCTGGGACGCATCCATGAGGGTCAGCAGCGACTGCGACCCTTCGGGCGATCGCACGGCAGTGCCGCGCACGTTCGGCAAAGGTGCAATCTCGCCGCTGATGGCCTGATGGGAAACGGAAACTGGCGGCGTCGGGCGCTTAGCAAGCGGCGCGAGACCCAAACGCAATGCCAATGGGCTGAACGGGTCAATCCCCAGATCGTTGAGCAGCACAACCGGCACTTTCTCGTCTAACGCGCGGGTCAGAAACCGGGTCAGATCGGGCAATAACGTCTCGTCTTCGTCTTCGAAAAAGCCAACAATTGCCGCGTAACGGTCAGCCAGTGGCACATCAGGCAAGGCGAAGCGATGCAGGTCAAGCATATCAACCCGGTAACCAAGGTATTGCAAGGGCATGACCCCGCGCAAATGGGCGGTTGACGCCTGTTCGACATCATCGTCCGGGGTTGTGTTGTGGATCATCAGAACACGCCGCGGAACAACTTCAATCGACCCGATACCGGTACTGGCCAGGTCACCACTGGTGACATAGGGTGTTATTCCTAACCTTTTGATTTTAGAGGCTAAATTTCTGGATTCCTGGCGATTTCCCGGGTTCGCATAGTCGATCGCAATGGCCTGCAAACCTGCCGCCTGCACGTCCCGCAACCGGGCCAGAATCCAGGCGCGGTCGGCTTCAGGAACAGCCCCGTAGGCCTGCTTTTCCTGATCCCAGCGACCAAATAATGACTCGGCCGCCACGGCCTGCAAAAGGGTTTTGATGCGAGGCAACAGCTCGAAGCCCCGATTGCTAATCAGCCGGGCCTGCGGAAAGCGGGATTTGACTGCCTGAATCGCCCGGACAAGCCCGTCCTGCTGGGCTTTTACCGCCTCAGGGTCACCACCAATCGCGTGGTAGGAATCCATCGTATCGAGAAAGAAACCCCGGTAGCCACGGGCCCAGAGCGGCGCAACAATTTGCTCCGCGAAAAACGCCGGCCAGTCGGGATGGGCCTGGTTGACGATTCGACTGTCCCAGACCGGGTTGCGACCAGCGAACATTGTCGCGGGCATTTGCGCGCCATACGGCCGTTCTGCGCTGACTTCTCCGATTGAAACATAGGCAAAAAGTGCCGACCTTCCGTCGTAAAGCTGCTGATGACGGGCCGGATCATGCTTGTGAGCCGGCTCAACAACGACAATGTCGAAAGCACTGAGCTCGTTGAGGGGGGCATCATGGCCGTAATGCAGTGCCACCGACGGCAAACCGGCGGGTGCTGGCGTGATCTGGGTATCGTGCGGCGCTTTGCCGGGATCTGCTGCGGACGCTGTCATCACGGCCGTGCCACCCAGGGTAAGGGCAAGCACATACGCGGACAGCACCTGGCCTACCCGCCGCCGGCGATGACTTCCCGCGCCATCCGGCCCAAAGGAGCGGCTAACTGATAACCGTAACAACGGCATTCTCCTGCAAAAATTGCGTACTGGCTGCCGAAGTTGGTCCATCGCCCTGCCCGAACAAGCCAATTGCGGCCTGTTGTCGTGACAATCCCGATTAACCTCACGAGACCGCCCCGGACAAATTTCTGACGATTAAACTGTTCTCTGGCTGTTCCGGGCATTTGCTGCCCTTCACTGATTCTGGAAACCATGCTTGTTCATCCACAGTGGTCACCGACGATCGTCGACTTTGGGCCGATAGGCGTACGCTGGTACGGACTGATGTACCTGGTGGCCTTCGGTTTGTTCTATGCGCTGGGTCGTTATCGACTACGTAAGCCCTTGTTTCATAAGGCTTCCGGCCTTATTCCGGATGAGATCGAGGACATGCTTTTCTGGGCCGTGATGGGGGTTGTCCTCGGTGGTCGGATTGGCTATTGCTTGTTCTACAAGCCAGACTTATATCTCTCGCAACCCCTTGAAATCCTTAAGGTTTGGCAGGGAGGCATGTCGTTCCACGGTGGTCTGATAGGGGTCATTACGGCGCTGTATCTTTTTTGCAAATCCCGGGGCAAGTCATTTTGGCCGGTGATGGATTTTGTGGCCCCGCTGGTGCCACTTGGGCTCGCCGCAGGCCGAATGGGCAACTTCATTAACGGTGAACTTTGGGGCCGGGTGACTGACCTGCCCTGGGCCATGGTTTTCTGTGCCGACCGGGCCTTACATTGCGGCGGCCAGATGCCAGCGGGGGAAAATCTCGCCCGCCATCCGTCCCAGCTCTACCAGTTTGCCGGTGAAGGCATTGCCTTGTTCATCCTGCTCTGGTGGTACTCGTCACGGCCCCGACCAGTCGGTTCAATCTCGGGACTGTTCCTGGTTGGGTATGCTATCTTGCGCTTTCTTGCAGAATTTGCACGTGAACCTGACGACTTCCTCGGCTATCTTGCATTCGGGGCAACCATGGGGCAACTCCTGTGTATCCCGATGTTCCTGGCTGGCCTGTGGCTGATGATGCGGGCCAAACCGACCGGGACTGGCACCGCACCAACCTGAGGCATCGCCGACGTCACTGCGGTCGCACCAATTATGTGCAACAAGCGGGGTAGCCGTTGCTGCCCGCATCTGCCTAAAATATGAGCACACCGCACAGATTCCACCTGCGCATGGCGCAAAGCGAACCGCTTTAAGCCTCGCTGACCCCTACTGCCAAAACCGGCACTTCACAACCGGTGCCCTACGCCAGCCTGACCGCCTGACGCCATAACCCAAACCGCGAGTTTCGGCTGTTATCCCATTCAGACAACAGCATTATGCCGTTGGCGCCTGGCTGGCGGCCATCTGTCGCATGCCTCGCTTCTGCTCTAAAGAAAGCGCCTCAAATGGCTCGTATAAGAACTTTTCCTACAGCCAGATATGAATCGCTTGAACTTACGAGCACGAATTGCACAAATATTTGCCGGTCGAAACGACGGCAATAACCCCACGACGGCAGCCGCTCGCTCCGTCGCACCAGCGCCTGTAGCCGCCGACCTTGCCAGCAGGCCCCAACGGGCAGCGGTAATTCACCGCTCTGTCCTGATGCCAATCGAAGCGCGGATGCTGTTCGACGGAGCCATAGGGGCTACCGGTGATGCGATCGCTGATAACAACGCACCTGACTATATTGAATTACCACCCACCCCGTTCGAGGCCCCTGCCACCGACGAGTGGGACCACGAGACAAGCACTGACGAGCTCAGCAGTAACAACAACAGTACGAACAATGCCACCGTGGATCGTGACCCCAGCACCGGGCGCGCTTCCGAAGATGATTCAGTCACGACGGTGCCATCTGCCCTGATTGACGTTGAACAAGACAGCGAACAAAACCTCGAGACGCGGACCAACCCAAGCACCGTCATCTTTATCGATTCACGAGTGCCGGATCAGGCCACCCTGGTCGCTGCAGCCGCCCAGGACGCCCTGGCCGTTGTTATTAATTCCGATGCCGGCGGCGTCACCCAAATGGCCGAGGCAATGGCCGCTCTCTCCGACGTTGATTCTGTACACATCATCGGCTTCGGTGACCCAGGCCGGCTCTACCTCGGCTCAAGCACGATTACCGCCGAAACGATCAGCCAGCCTTATGCTGAACTCTTTGTCCAGATTGGAACCCATCTGTCGGCCGGAGCTGACATCCTGGTTTACGGTTGTAATTTTGGCGTGGATACCGAAGAGGGTTCCGCCGCTCAGGCGCTGGCCAACGCGACCGGTGCGGATGTTGCGTCATCGATCGACCTGACTGGCAGTGAACGCTTTGGTGGTGACTGGGATCTGGAACGTCAGATCGGAAAGGTTGAAACCCTGGCGATCAATCCTGCCAACTGGACGGGAATTCTTGATCCGATCAGCATTTCGGTTACCGGCGCACCAACCGTTGTTGCTTCACCCGGCACAGCAACGGCCGCGCTTTTCCCGAACATTTACGGTAACGCACAAAGTGGGGTACGGCTGGTACCCACCACGGGCACAATCGTCGGGACCACCGCGCTTTGGAACAACGCCGGGTTCATTGGCACCCAGGCAATTGATTTGCTGGCCACGGTTATTACCGCCGATGCCGATGACTATATCCAGTTCAGTTCACCCACCACCCCCAGCGCTACAGCTGACGACCCAACCATTATTGTTGGCGATTCATCACCGGTCGGAGTGAACCCGGATACCGACAGCCGGGTAGAAATTCGCTGGCAGATGTTTGAAGCAGGCACCAACATCCCGGTCTCGGGCGAGTTTAATGTGTTGATTACCGATATCGACGGGGTCAACGCGCCGGGCACCCGGGAAGCGATCGCGGCATCAATTAACGACCCGGTTTCATACACATTGTCGAACACCACCAATTTGGTCGGCAGTGTTCAGGGCACCTTATTACAAGCCGATGGCACCGTTCCCAATACTGGTGGTAATGAGGCACTGAATGAACAAGTCTGGGTCCGTTTTAACTGGGTCAGCTCATCCGAATTTACGCTGACTTATATCTTATATGCCAATAACGGTGTGACACCAAATGCCGGTTTCACCCACGACGGTGATGGTGACGGCACCTTTACCGGTGGCGGTACGACGGTATCAATTCCGAAAATTGATCTTGACGGGTCTGCTGCGGGCAATGACTTCACGACCACGTATTCCGAACAAAACTCGCCGGTTTCGATAACCGATACCGATGTTGTCATCAGCAACACCGGCGGCACGGTCACCGGTGCCACGGTTGTACTGACCAACCGACAGGCGGGTGACAGCCTGACGGCCGGGACAATGCCCACCGGAATCACGGCAACAATTGATAACAGTGATCCCAATGTGATCACGGTCAACCTGACTGGCGCGGCCAGCGATGCGGCCTACCAGACAGCACTGCAGCAAATTGCATTCAGTAATTCTTCGGATACGCCTGATACGACAGTGCGCACCGTCGAGGTGCAAATTGCAAACAGCCTGACGGTTGGCAATCAGGCGATCACGTCGATTAACGTCATTGCAGTCAACGATGCACCAATCCATGGCATCCCCGGGCCTCAGTTTGGCGGTGAAGATGCCCCCCATGAAATGTCAGCATTTCTCTCCAACCCGATTACTGTTTCCGATGCTGATGCCAGTGGTGCCAACCTGACCACTACACTGTCGATTCCATCCGGCAGCCTGACGCTTGGTTCAACAACCGGGGTCAGTGTTACCGGTAATGGCTCGGGCACTGTTGTTATTACCGGCACAGCGGCCGCAATTACCAATGCCCTGGACGGCCTGACTTATAACCCGGTTGCCAACTTCAACGGCCAGTTAAATCTGCAGGTACAGACCACAGACAACGGCAACACCGGTAGCGGTGGCCCGCAAATCGTCACCGACGTTATTAGCATGACTATCGCACCGGCCAATGACCTGCCGGTAGCCGTCAATGATGCCCGGACAACCGCGGAAGACACTGCAGTTACCTTTGATCCGCGCGCCAATGACAATGATATTGATGGTGACAGCTTAAACATTAGTGCCATCGATGGTACGGCCGCAACCATTGGCGTTCCGGTCGCGGTTGCCAACGGCACCGTCACTCTGGCGGCCGACGGCCAGATCACGTTTTCACCAGCAGCCAATTATTTTGGTACCACCGCGTTCGGATACACCGTCTCGGATGGTAACGGCGGATTTGCAACGGCAACCGTCGTCATGACCGTCACCTCAGTACCGGATGCCCCGGTTGCGCTGGCCGACTCAACCAGTACCTTAGAGGACACCGCGGTCAATATTGCCGTGCTGGCCAATGACAGTGATGGTGATGGCGACAGCTTGTCGGTATCACAAATCAACGGCGCGACAATCAGTGTCGGCACACCGGTTAGCGTTGCAAACGGTTCGGTCAGCCTGCTGGCAAACGGCACGCTGAACTTCACACCGGCCGCAAACTTCAACGGTACCACCAGTTTCCAATACACGGTTAGCGACGGCAACGGCGGTGCGGATACGGCCACGGTTTCCGTGAATGTGACGCCGGTAAACGACATCCCGGTGGCAACCAACGATAGCAGTGGTACCGTCGAAGATGTGCCCTTAACCCTGGACGTTCGGTCCAATGACACGGATGCAGACAACGATCCGATAGTTGTCAGCCATATTAATGGCACGCCAATCAACATTGGATCACCGGTCAGTGTCACCAATGGTTCGGTCAGCATCAGTGCCACCGGTGAACTCACGTTTACCCCGTCACCGAACTCGAGCGGCACGGTCAACTTCAGTTATACCTTAAGTGACGGCGCCGGCGGAACGGATACAGCAACCGTCACCCTCGTAGTGTCGCCGGCAAACGATGCCCCGGTGGCCGGTGACGATTCGCAGACAACCAACGAAGACACAGCCGTTGGCATTGATGTCCTGAACAATGATTCGGACGTTGAGAACGACCCGTTGACTGTCCAACAAGTCAACGGCAGCAACATTAGCGTTGGCAGCCCGGTTAGCGTGGCCAATGGTCAGGTGAGCCTGCAGGTTGACGGCAGCCTGTTGTTTACTCCGACCACGAACTACAACGGCACCACCAGCTTCGCGTACACCGTAAGTGATGGCAATGGCGCATCGGACACGGCAACAGTCAGCGTTACCGTTATGCCATCGAACGACATACCGATTGCAGTCAACGACAGCGATTCCGCGCTTGAAGACGTCAGCCTGAATCTGGCTGTCCTGCAGAACGACAGTGATGCTGACGGCGACAGCCTGACAATTACTGAAATAGACGGGGTTACCGCAAACCTTGGAATTCCGGTTCCGGTTAACGACGGCTCAGTCACCCTGCTGGCCAACGGTAGTCTGGACTTTGTTCCAACCCCAAATTTCAACGGGCCAACCAGTTTTCAGTACACGGTATCCGACGGTAACGGCGGCACCGCCACTGCCCAGGTTGATCTTACCTATACCCCGGTAAATGACGCCCCAATTGCCGGCAACGACAGTACAACAACGGTTGAAGATACGCCGGTGGCTATCGACGTGCGTGCGAATGACGGCGACGTTGATAATCATCCGTTAAACGTTACTGCAATCAACGGGTCGGCAATCAGCATCGGGGCACCAGTGATTGTTGTTAACGGTGAAGTCAGTATTAATGCCTCCGGCATATTAACGTTCACCCCGGCACCAAACTACAACGGGCCGGCAGGTTTTGATTACACGGTTTCTGACGGAAACGGCTTGTTTGCTACAGCAACAGTCGATATCACGGTGACTGCTGCCAATGATGCACCGGTGGTGGCTGATGACAACAGCGTCACCACCGAAGACAACACGGTGAATATTGCCGTTCTGAGCAACGACAGTGATATAGAAGGCGACAGTTTGACCATTGCCGCGATCAACGGAACCGCCATTTCGGTCGGTACCCCGATAGCGGTTGGCAATGGCTCGGTCACCTTACTGGCCAATGGCACGTTGAACTTCACACCAACCACAAATTTCAACGGCCCGACCAGCTTCACTTATACAGTCAGTGACGGCAACGGCGGCACCAGTGTCGCAAACGTCAATGTGGTGGTAACCGCGGTCAACGACGCCCCGGTCGCAGCGGATGACTCGGGTTCTACCAACGAAGACACGGCAGTAACCTTCGATGTCCGCAGCAATGATGGCGACGTCGACAGCGATCCGTTAACAGTCAGCCAGATCAATGGCACGGCAATTGGTGTCGGCTCGCCGGTCAGCGTGGCCAACGGCACGGTCAGCATCAATGCCGCCGGTTTACTGACGTTTACCCCGGCAAACAATTACAACGGTGCTGCGACGTTTGATTACACCGTCAGTGACGGTAATGGCGGTTCAGATACTGCGACCGTCAGCCTGACCATTAATCCCGTTAACGATGCGCCCACCGCCAATGCCGATAACGCCGGCACAACACCGGAAGATACCCCGATCACGATAGATCTGGTTGGCAATGATACCGATCCGGATGGTGACCCCCTGGTTATCACTCAGATAAACGGCACGCCGATTGCTATTGGCTCACCGGTCAATATACCAAATGGCCTGGTTCTTTTGCTGGCCGACGGCACGGTAAGCGTCGCACCGGCAGCAAACTACAACGGCCCAATCAGCTTTAACTACACGGTCTCTGACGGTAACGGGGAAACCAGCACCGCCGTCGTCGATCTGCTGGTGAGTGCGGTTAACGATGCCCCTGTAGCCAACAATGATTCAACCAGCCTGGGTGAAGATACCCCGGTCACCATTGATCTGACTGGCAACGACACCGACCAGGAAAACGACCCACTGGCTGTGACAGCGGTTAACGGTACGCCAATCAGCATCGGATCGCCAGTTACAGTGGCCAATGGAACGGTTGCTCTGCAAGCTGACGGCACGGTGGTTTTCACGCCGAATCCGGACTATAACGGCGCGGCGTCGTTCGACTACACGGTCTCTGACGGCAACGGCGGTACCGACACAGGCACCGCTAACCTGACCATTGCCCCGGCTAATGACGCACCGGTAGCAAGCAACGACAGTTTCACGACTAATGAAGATTCGTCCGTCGTCATCGACCCGACGATCAATGACTCAGATATTGACGGCGATTCCCTGACCACCATCCAGGTTAACGGTAGCACCCTGGTATTGGGTTCTCCCCTGGTTGTGGCCAATGGGTCGGTTGAAATTCTTGCCAGCGGCAGCTTATCTTTCACCCCGGATGGCAACTACGTCGGCACCACGAGTTTCAACTACACGATTTCTGACGGCAACGGTGCCACTGCCAGTGCCAGCGTCAGCATCCAGGTAAACCCGGTCAATGATGCACCGGTTGCTACCGCTGATTCGGCTAGCGGGGTTGAAGACAATCCGATCAATATTGATGTCACCGCCAATGATAGTGATATCGACGGCGACAGCCTGAATGTCTCTCAGATCAACGGTCAGGCAATCACTGTTGGAAACCCGGTAACGGTCACTAACGGTGTAGTGGCCTTACAGCCCGATGGCAGCCTGACATTCGTTCCATCGGCCGACTATAACGGGGCGGCCAGTTTCGATTACACCGTGTCTGATGGCAACGGCGGGACCGACATCGCAACCGTCAATTTGACGATTGCGCCAGCCAATGATGCTCCAGTGGCCCTGGATGACACCGGCAACACCAACGAAGACAACCCGGTCAACCTGAACCTGACTGCCAACGACAACGATGTTGACGGTGACAGCCTGAGTGTGACGGCAGTGAATGGTCAGCCGATCAGTGTCGGCTCGCCGGTTAGCGTCACCAACGGCCTGGTTGAACTCCTGGCTGACGGTAGCGTCACCTTCACACCCAGTGGTAATTACAACGGCCCGGCGAGTTTTGACTATACGGTTGCTGACGGCAACGGCGGCATCAACACTGCCACCGTGAATCTGACGGTTAACCCGGTCAACGACATCCCGGTTGCAGTTAACGATTCGGCCTCAACGACAGAAGACAACGGTGTCGTTATCAATGTTATTGTTAACGATACCGATATCGACGGCGACCTGCTGTCAGTTACTGGCATCAACGGGTCAACAGCGATAACCGGTGTACCGGTTGCCGTTGCCAATGGCACCGTCACTCGCCAGGCTGATGGAAACTTGTTCTTCCAGCCCGCAGCTAACTTCAATGGCAGCACCAGCTTTGCCTACACAGTCGCCGACACCAGTGGCGCAACCGCAACCGCGACAGTGGTGGTAAGCGTTTCAGCAGTCAATGATGCGCCGGTGGCCGGCAACGATGTGGCGACAACCAGCGAAGACAGTTCAATTAACCTGGACGTATTGGCCAATGACGCCGATATTGACGGGGACACCATCACGGTTACCCAGGTCAATGGCACAAGCATCACCATTGGCAGCCCGGTTGCGGTGACCAACGGCAGCGTCAGCCTGCAGCCCGACGGCAGCCTGAACTTCACCCCGGCGATCAACTACAACGGCCCGGCAAGTTTTGACTACACGATTACCGACGGCAACGGTGGCCAGGCCACCGCTACCGTCAGTCTGACTGTTTCACCAGTAAACGATAACCCGGTCGCCAACGACGATACCGGCAGCACCAACGAAGATTCGACCTTAAATCTTGACCTGACGGCAAACGACAACGACGTTGACGCAGATTCACTGGCTGTCACCCAGGTTAATGGTCAGCCGATCAGTGTTGGTTCTCCGGTCAGCGTGACCAATGGCTCGGTAGAGCTCCTGGCCAACGGTACGGTCAATTTTGTGCCGGACGCCAATTACAACGGCCCGGCCAGCTTTGACTACACCATTTCAGACGGCAACGGCGGACAAGACAGTGCTAGCGTTAGCCTGACGGTTAACCCGGTCAACGACGCTCCCGTTGCAGTTAACGACGCAGCCAGCACTGCCGAAGACACGGCCGTAGTTGTTAACGTGGTTAGCAACGACAGTGATCTTGAAGGTGACAGCCTGGCCGTTGTTGCCGTTGACGGCAGCGCCATCAGCATCGGCAGCCCGGTTGCCGTTGCCAATGGTTCGGTTGCCCTGCAGGCTGACGGCAGCCTGCTCTTTACTCCGGCCG
>JBAUID010000072.1:0-71546 GCA_049680625.1 Burkholderiaceae bacterium
CTTTAATGCTGATGCTGGCGTAGACGGTGATGGCTTTCGCCTGCGCGGATCTGTCGAAATCGCGCCGCAAATTGTCTTAATGGGTGAGATGTTCAACCTAAGTTTCGACAATGGCGGCTCGATAAAGGGCCTGATGGGTGGTGCTGGCTATTTGATCCGGTATGACCAGCAGTTTGACCTTCTGGGTTCATTCGAGTTGGGCAATCTGAAAGCCCGGGGTCCAAACCCAAACCTTCCCACTTTGGATGAAACCGGTTTTCGGATCGGGCTCGGCGTTCGTGGCGTCCTCGCCCCGCAGGTTGAAGGTTTTGGGCGATTCGTTTACGAAAACTTTGACACCTCAGACACGTATTTGGAAATTGGCGGTTTTTACCATGTCAACCAGCAGTTTCGGGTTGGTGGTTCATTGCAGTTCGGGGGTGACCTCGACATGATGACAATTAGCGCGCGCTACTCGTTCTAAGCGTTCTAAGGCGTTATCAACTGATTCTTAGCTTCCCGATTTCCTGATCAAGCTGGCGGCGGGGGTGCTGCGTTGCGCCGCTTGCCGTTTGATGTGGTGCGTCGCACAATAGGCGGGTCACTATTCGTTACCACATCAATAAGGGGCAGATATGTCAGATGTCGTTATAGCCGCAGCAGCCAGGACGCCGGTTGGTTCGTTTAACGGGGCATTCGCCAATACCCCAGCCCACTTGCTGGGCAGTGCGGCCATCCAGGCCGCGCTGGCACGTGCCGGGGTTGATCCGGCCGACGTATCAGAAACTATTCTTGGCCAGGTTCTGACCGCAGGGCAAGGTCAGAATCCGGCGCGTCAGGCGCATATTCATGCCGGGCTGCCTGTCGGCAGCGCTGCCTGGATCATTAACCAGGTGTGCGGCTCCGGCTTGCGCGCGGTGGCTATTGCCGCCCAGCATGTTGCCCTCGGTGATGCGCAGATTGTGGTCGCCGGTGGCCAGGAAAGCATGTCCCTGGCACCCCACGTCGCACATCTTCGTGCCGGGCAGAAGATGGGCAATATGCAGCTTATCGACAGCATGATTCATGACGGTCTGTGGGACGCATTTAACGGCTATCACATGGGTGTGACAGCCGAAAATGTGGCGGCTCAGTGGGAGATTGACCGGGCGGCCCAGGACGCGTTTGCCGTGGCCAGTCAGAACAAGGCGGAAGCAGCCCAGAAGGCCGGACGTTTTGCTGATGAAATTGCACCGGTTACCGTCACGGAAAGGCGCAAAGAAATTGTTGTCGACGCTGATGAATACATCCGCCACGGCGCCAGCCTGGCTGACATGGAAAAGCTACGTCCGGCATTTGCCAAAGACGGTTCAGTCACGGCTGGTAATGCTTCCGGGCTGAATGATGGCGCGGCGGTTGTGCTGGTGATGTCTGCTGATGAAGCAAAACGCCGGGGTATCAAACCACTGGCCCGTATCGCCTCGTATGCAACCGTCGGGGTCGACCCGAAGGTCATGGGCAGCGGCCCAATCCCCGCCTCTCGCAAGGCCCTGGAAAAAGCCGGCTGGCAAGTGTCCGACCTTGATCTGGTCGAGGCGAATGAGGCCTTTGCAGCACAAGCCTGTGCTGTTAACAAAGATATGGGCTGGAACCCTGAGATTGTCAATGTTAACGGTGGTGCTATTGCGATCGGCCACCCGATTGGGGCGTCGGGCTGCCGGATTCTCAATACCTTGTTGTTCGAGATGCAACGTCGTGATGCCGGTAAAGCGCTGGCAACCCTTTGCATTGGCGGAGGCATGGGCGTTGCGATGTGTCTTGAGCGTGTCTGAATCGTCGGATAAGCCCTTTGGATAAGCCGCTGCCTGATGCCGTGATTGCGACAGCACAATCTACTGAAACCCTTGAAGCCAGCGAACCGCAGGGTGAGCTGACCCTGCGAACGCTGGCAATGCCGGCTGATGCCAACCCGGCGGGTGACATTTTTGGTGGCTGGGTTTTGTCACAGATGGATATTGCCGGCGGCATGTACGCGGGACAAATTGCCCACGGTCGGGTGGCGACGGTGGCAATCAACGCAATGACGTTTATCCGCCCGGTATTTGTTGGCGATGTCTTGTGTGTTTATGCGAGTACTGAACGTATCGGCAGAACGTCAATCGCGGTGCACCTCGAGGCCTGGGTACTCCGGTCACGGCAAGGCGGCAGGGTGCGCGTCACCGATGGAATTTTTGTTTTTGTGGCGCTCGATAGTCAGGGCAAGTCCCGGCCGTTGCCAGATAGCCTGCGTAACGCTGGTGAGTGAGCCGGTCCAGCCGGTTATACCAGTTCATCCGGCGCCGGTTCGTGCCCTGGTAGTAACTTTGGCGGTTCAGACACTGGCAGCGATGGCGCAGCAAACACCGGTTGTCCTGGCCGTTGTTTTGGCCGCCATGCTGGGGATAGGCGCCGAGAAAATTGGTTTTTTCACTGGCCTTGTTTACCTGATGGCGCTGACATCCGGCCTGATTCTGAGCACCCGCATTGCGCAGTTTGGTGCGGTTCGCTTTAGCCAATTGTCGATGGTCAGTTGCGCCTTCGGATTATTCGCTGTCGCCGTTGGCAGCATTCACCTGCTGATTGTTGCCGCTTTACTATTGGGGGTTGGCTACGGCCTGGCAAATCCGACTGCAGCGGTTATTCTCGGGCAGCATGCGCCAGTGAACAATCGTGGTTTGTATTTCAGCCTGAAGCAAACCGGTGTCCCATTGGGCATTGCCTTATGCGGTCTGCTTGTGCCGTCCTTGCTGAGCCTTTGGGGTTTACGTGGTGCCGCCCTCAGCGTTGCCGCCATCTGCCTGTTGTGCGCTGCGTTATTGCAACCAACAGTTGCCCGCTTTGATCGCCCGACCGGTGTGAATACGTCGCGCGGTAACAGCCTTCTGGCACCACTTCAGAAAATTCTGGCGATGCCCGGTTTACGGCGGCTCGGTATGGTGTCTTTTGCATATGCGGCCGCCCAGGTGTGTTTCCTGACCTTTCTGGTTGTTTACCTGACCACTGAACGGTCGATGTCGCTGGTAATCGCTGCCTCCACCCTGGCAGCGGGCCAGGCGGCCAGTGTCGTCGGCCGGCCTTTCTGGGGTTGGGTTGCCGACCGGTGGGGCAATCCAGCCTTGATTCTCGGCTGTCTGGGGCCTGTGATGGGCGTGGCCTTTGTTGTATTGGCTTTATTGCCTGAGCATGCGGGTACATACACTGCTTATCTTGCTGCCATGTTTTGCGCCGCTACCGCGGTTGCCTGGAATGGCGTTTTTTATGCCGAGTTAGTTAATCAGGCTGATGCCAGTACGCTGGCAGAGGTCACCGGGGGCGTCCAGGCGCTGACGTTTGCCGGTGCAATGACCGGGCCGATTGTGTTCAGTCTGGCGGTGTCTGTTACCCAATCGTATCAGTGGGTTTTTCTGGCCCTGGCGGTACTGCCGACCGTGGTTGGCGTGATTGCATTGCTGAATATTCGCAAGCCGGCGCCAGTTATCAACTGAATGCTTCAAACTAAATAGTTGATGCGCCGCAAGCGGTTACCTGGTAGCGGTCATAACCCGGTCCGCGCTCGATCAAGTGGCCCACCTCAACGCTAATATCACCGGCAGGCAGTTCAAAACGAACCCTGCAGCCCGAGCGAATCGTATCTGGCGAGATAAAAACTGAGGCTTCCCTGCGGCTTCCGTATTCAGAGCCGAGAAAGTAAGCCTCACCAGGTTGACTTCCGCACAGGCGGACGGCCAGCGGGTCGCCGCGCAGTGTCTGGACGGCAACCCGTTGTCCGGTCTGTCCGTCAGTGCCATTCAGAATGTGTTCGACACGTCGCACCCGGCCCAGGCGTAGCCCGCTTGTGCCAAAAGCAGGGTTGGGAATCATGTCCAGGGCAACCAGCGTGTTGATCGCCGGCGCTGGTTTATTCGCATAACGTTCAAAGACAACCCGTTCCTGGTCGATGCCGGTAACGCAGGCTGACTCGGCCTGACTGGTGAATGCCTGGGTCGGAGCCGCCACCTCTCGGTCGATCGTCGCAACCGTGTGTTGTTGCTCGTAGCGGGCATATTCGTATGCTTTGGTCGTGGTTGATATACTGGTCGGCAGGCCAAATGCGATCCGGGTTTTGGGATAGTTCACCAGCTGCATGTTTGGCCAGCGCCAGGCGGCGCTCCAGCGGATTCGTAAGTCGTCATTCAGTGCGCTGATCTCAGACACACTGAGACTGCAATTTCGATCCTGGACAGCATTCATACGGGCTTTGTCTGCCGTGATTTCATCCTTGGTTCGTGCCAGGCCAGACAACAACCGGTGGGTGTCCAGCCGAACCTGGTACTGACGCCCAAGAATCATTGACGGGCCGTATGGGTTCTCTGACGCTTTGCCAGCTGGCTCGATCCGAAACCCGGTTTTGTCCGCATTCGTCCGTGCGAGAAATTCGACCCATTGACCCTGTGCCGGTGTTCGCTCTGAATAGCCGGCAACATGCATCAACAGCGGGTAAGTGATCAGCGCCCGGGCGGTGATTTTTACGCCCGATGCCGCCGACGCTTCGAAAATTTCGTCGAGGAATGTTGTTTCCCGCACTTGTCGGCCCAGGCTGGCCAGGTCAACCCACAAGTCGTCATCGACCACGACCCGGCACAGCAATCTACCGCAAATCCGATTCGATTGTATTTCGAGAGCGCGCAGTAAAGGCATTGTGTTCTTGAGGCTGTTACTGGCACCAGGAATGAAGGACAGACGCGGGCGCGGTGCGAACTCCATCGCAGGATGCAATGCGCGGTATGAACACGTCAGCGCTTCGAGACATTGGTCGAGCTTGCGCAGTTGCGCACTGAAGCGATTGAAATGGGGGGCAGGGGCACGTCGTGCCTGACTGAATAATGGCTGCGCATTGGCAACAATTCGCTGGCGCAAAAGTTCAAGAATACGAAAGCCAACCGTTGGTGAAAAATCTCCGTCCGCAACCCGAACCAGTAGGTTTGCCAGTTCAGCGACTGGTAGCAGCGCATTGTCTGCGCCAATTGGATGTGATGCCAGCCAGCGCTGGCAGTCGCCAGCATTGCGGATCTGATTAATAGCCATTGGGCCTCCTCGATATCCGACCCTGGCTGATTAGATTGTTGGAGACGTTATCTTGTCTGCTATCCGGGCCTCTGGCATACACTGGCCACCCAAAGGTAAATTCAGACCGACAGGCGGAGTAATAGAGCAGAAACACCAAATAAGAACCGGCGGGGTTTAGGCCACCGCCGGCTATCCGCAGATTTGCACAAACGTGTAAGGGTTTGCCAAATAGCAAACCAGAATTCCAGCTAAATTGCCAGATATTCCTGACGCAGCTTGTCATCGTTCAGGACGGCCTCTGCCGTGCCGTCGAATACAACAGTGCCCATGTCCAGAATGAGGGCACGGTCAGCAAGCGTCAAGGCAGCGACGGCATTTTGTTCGACAATAATTGTGGTCATGCCGAGCTTTTTGATTTCCTGGAGGGTGCGTTCAATTTCCTGGACAATCACCGGGGCGAGGCCTTCATAGGGTTCATCGAGCAAGAGGAGTTTGACATCGCGCGCCAGGGCTCTGGCCACTGCCAGCATTTGCTGCTCGCCGCCTGATAATGTAATTCCTTCTTGTTTACGCCGTTCGCCAAGGCGGGGGAACAATTCGTAGAGGCGGTCAATCGACCAGCCAACCGGTGGTGCGATCTGAGCGAGTTCAAGGTTTTCGTGTACCGTCAGCCCGGGGATGATTCGCCGGTCTTCAGGCACCAGGGAGATGCCGTTTTGTGCCGCTTTAAAACTCTTGTGCTCATGCAGGGGGAAACCATCCAGCCAGATTTCCCCTTGATTCAACTGCGGATCATCCAGGCGCGCCAGTGCGCGTAATGTCGAGGTCTTACCGGCACCATTGCGACCGAGCAGGGCCAGGATTTCGCCTTCGTTAACGTCAAAACTAACGCCTTGAACGATATAGCTTTCACCATAGTAGGCATGAATATCGCGGGCTGAGAAGTAAGCTGTATCAGTCATGGTCATTACACTTGTGCGCTGCCGAGATAGGCTTCCCGCACTTTCGGATTACCCTTGATGTTTTCAGGTTGATCTTCAACAATGACGGTGCCCTGGGCCAGTACGCTGATGCGCTCGGCAAGGGAAAACACCACGTGCATATCATGTTCAATGACAACCATCGTAATTCCGCGGCCGGCAATTTCCTTAAGGAGGTCAATTGTGCTGTTGGTGTCAGCACGGCTCATGCCGGCTGTGGGTTCGTCTAGCAGCAGTAGCTTCGGTTTCTGAACCAGGCACATGGCCAGTTCCAGCCGGCGCTTGTCACCACGACTCAGGCTGCCCGCATGCCGGTCCAGCATGTCGCCAAGGCCGACATCGCCGAGCATGGCCGCCGCTTTGTCGCGCAACTCGGATTCGTTACCGACAGAGCCCCAGGCTTTGAGGCGGAAGGCGCCGTCGCGGGCTGCAAATGCGGGAATCATCACGTTTTCGAGCAGGGTCTGATCGGCAAAAATTTCTGGTGTCTGAAAAACCCGGCTGACGCCAGCCTGATTTATTGCATGGGGGCTGATGCCCAGCAGAGACTGACCGTTAAAATTGACCGAACCGGTATCCGGAATCAGGCGACCAATGAAACAATTCAGCAGGGTTGACTTACCCGCGCCGTTTGGTCCGATGATCGCATGAACGCTGCCGTCAGCAATATTCAGATTAACATCGTTCAGCGCCTGCAATCCGCCGAAGCGTTTATTCACGCCCTGTACTTCTAACAGTGCCATAGTCGCTAACCCTCTTTGCCTGCTTTACCGCGATTGGAAATCTTTCGTCCGAGATCGGTGATGCCGCCAATCAGCCCGCCCGGTAGAAAAATGACGACAATCATAAACATTACGCCAAGCGTCAAGTGCCAACCTTTGCCGACAAACGGGTAAATGATAGTGACCATAAAGTCTTGAACCCCATCGGGTAGAAACGAAAACCATTGATGTAATAAGCTGTCGTTGATTTTCGAGAAGATGTTCTCAAGGTACTTGATCAGACTGGCCCCAAGAACAGGGCCAATCAAGGTGCCAACGCCGCCTAGAATTGTCATCAGGACAACTTCACCTGATGCGGTCCATTGCATACGTTCTGCGCCGGCAAGAGGGTCCATGGAGACCATTAAACCACCAGCGAGGCCCGCGTACATACCCGAGATCAGGAATGCGGCCATCATATAGGGCCGGGTATTGACCCCTGTAAAACTCAAGCGCTGGCTATTGGACTTAATTCCTTTGAGCATCATGCCAAACGGCGAGCGGAAAATCCGAATCGACACGTAGAAAGCAATCAACATAATGAGGGCACATACGTAATAGCCTACGTTGAAAGTCCATAACCAGTCGCCAAAGCTGATCTCCCAGCTGTGCCGCATCTCGAGACCAAATAATGATGGTGCCGGTATGTTGCCGCTGGAACTGGCTGCGCCATCAAGAATCCGTGGGTCGTTCAATGCAGTCTGGAGTCCGGTTTCACCACCGGTGATCGGAGTCAGTACAGACGCGGCAAGTGCAAACGACATTTGTGCAAACGCGAGTGTGAGAATAGAAAAGTAGATGCCTGATCGGCGCAGCGATATCCAACCAATAATGAACGCGAACACGCCGGCAACAAACGTGGACACGATGATGGCAGGAATTACGTTTACCGTAAGCAATTTAAGCATCCAGACACCGGCATAAGAGCCGGCGCCAAGGAATGCTGCGTGTCCAAAACTCAGGTATCCGGTGAGACCGAACAGAATGTTGAAGCCGATTGCAAAGATTCCAAAGATGACGAAGCGCTGCATCAAATCCGGATATCCCGCGTTGAACTGCGAAAACTGCGAGCCTTCCGGAAACGGATTCAGCAGTATTGGAGCCGCCACGACGAGTACGAATACCAGCAGCAGTAACAAGAAATCTTTTTTATTGAGTCCAAGCATCGCGATTACTCCATAACACCCTTGCGTCCCAGAAGACCTCGGGGCCGCGCAAGAAGAATTAATATTGCCGCCAGATAAATCACGACTTGATTGATACCAGGTATTACTTCGATCACCTCACGCATTGAGGCAAAGCTTTCCAGCGTCCCGAGTATGAAGCCGGCCAGCACTGCGCCCGGTAGTGACCCCATGCCGCCGACCACAACCACCACGAATGAAATGACCAGAAAATCCATTCCCATGGTGTAGCTTGGCGGATTTATTGGCGTATACATCACGCCAGCCAGACCGGCGACCGCGGCAGCAATACCAAAGGTGATCGTGAAGCGCTTGTCAATGTCGATGCCCAGCAAGCCGACCGTCTCGCGGTCCGCCATCCCGGCTCTGACGACCATACCGAATGTGGTGAATTGCAGAAAGGCAAATACCGCACCGATCACCACAAGAGAAAATAGAAAGTACACGATGCGCCAGTACGGATACATCACGGTGTTTGGTTCAAAGCCAACGAGTTGGCCAAAGTCAAAGGTGCCAACGAAGGCATCTGGCGCAGGTACCGGTATCTGGTTGGCGCCAAAATATGCCTTAATGATTTCCTGCAAAACGATGGCAAGGCCAAATGTGACCAGGATCTGGTCGGCATGTGGTCGCTTGTAGAAATGTTTGATCAGGCCGCGCTCTATGGCGAAACCAAGGAGCAACATAATTGGAATCGCAAACAGGATGGCCAGCGGTACAGACCAGTCGATGATGGTCTGGCCGGCAACCTCACCGAACCATTGCTCTACGAATGGCGTCTTGATTTTCAGTGGATTGCCCAGAAAATCGGTTTTCGTTGCATGCTGCGTCACCACTGAGAGATTCAGTATTCTCTGCAGCGTCACGGCACAGAACGCGCCGACCATGAACAGCGCACCATGGGCGAAGTTAACAACCCCAAGAGTGCCAAAGATAAGTGTCAGCCCCAATGCAATCAAAGCATAGGCGCTGCCCTTGTCCAGACCATTCAATATCTGTAGCAGTAGAGCAGAGAGTTCCATTGAATCCCTTACACAAGGTAAGGCTCTGGACCGGTGTTCAGTCCAGAGCTAATTGGTAATAAGGTGTTGCACCAGCATTCGCCGGTGCAACTGCGGGTACTTGTTAGCCTGCGTTGCAGGTGCCGAGTTCGCCACCAAAGATAGACGCATCATAGGTGACCTTGGCTACCGGGGTAATTTCCACGATTTCCAGCAGATCAAACTCTGAGGTCGGGTTCTCTTTACCCTTTACAACCAGTACATCCTTAAAACACTGGTGATCTTCCTTGCGATACAGGGTTGGGCCATTGCCCAGGCCGTCGAACTTGAATCCTTCCAGTGCTTCTACGACCCCACACGGATTGTGGGTGCCAGCACGTTCGCACGCATCAGCATAAAGCAGTGTCTGAACGTAGCAGGTGTGGGCAGCCTGACTTGGCGGGAAGCCGTACTTGGTGCCGAAGGACTTCACGAAGGCCTTGGAACCCTCATCGGTCAGTGACCAGTGCCAGTTGGTAGAGCCAAAGATGCCTTTAACGTTCGCGCCAGCACCCTTAGCCATCAGGCGCGAGTACAACGGCACAACAATTTCAAAGTTCTTGCCGTTTGCCTGTGCGTTACGCAAGCCGAACTGAACCGCCGAAGTCAGCGAGTTCACCATGTTGGCACCGTAGTGATTCAAGATCAATACGTCGGCACCAGATGCCTGAACCGGGGCGATGTAGGAAGAGAAATCGGTCTGTGCCAGCGGGGTCTTGACCGCAGCGACAGTTTGCCAGCCCAAAGCTTCGGTTGAATTTCTAACGGCTTCTTCGGTCGTGTAGCCCCAGTTGTAGTCGGCTGTCAGGTGATAAGCCTTACGATCTTTACCGTAGTTGGCAACAAGAATCGGTGCCAGTGCCGCGCCGGACATGTAAGAGTTAAAGAAGTGGCGGAATCCGTTTGCCTTTTTATCTTTACCCGTAGTGTCGTTAGAGTGCGTCAGGCCAGCCATGAAAATAACGCCGGCTTCCTGGCAAAGCGCTTGTACCGCAACCGCCACACCGGAAGAAGAACCGCCGGTAATCATAATTGCGCCGTCTTTTTCGATCATAGACCGAGCGGATGCGCGTGCCGCGTCAGGCTTGGTTTGTGTGTCTCCGGTAACATAAGCCACTTTCTTGCCAAGAATGCCGTTGCCTTTCAGGGCTTTTGACGAGAAGGTTGGCATCATGCCGCCGTCACCTTCGCCGTTCAAATGGTCTACGGCCAGTTTGTAAGCGCGCAGTTCATCTGCGCCTTCGTCAGCGTACGGACCACTTTGCGGTACGTTAAAACCAAGGGTTACAGTCTTGCCTTTGGGTTCATTCAGATAAGCGTTGGCATTGCTCATGAAAAAGGCAGGGGCTGACAGCCCGGCAGCCATGGCACCGGTTGTCTTGATAGCATCACGGCGAGGTTTATTGATGAGTTTGCTCATCGGGTGTGTCTCCTTTTATGACCGGCATTGATACGCCTGAATCTATTTTGGTATCGCGTTCCGGCCCTGATGGATGGAACAATCTTTCGAATAGCCGGCATTTAACCGGTTGAGCGATATTCTGAACCGGGTTCACTGCCCATCAAAGTACAAATTTGGGCTTTGTAAGGCCTGTGTAAGTCGTCCGTAAGCGGGCCGTAAGAAAGCAAGGGCGGTGACAGCTTCACGTCAGAATCGTGTCAGCTTCCTGTAAGTACACGCCCGAATTATCGAAATCGGATCAGCGAATTGAGAACAACTTATCGATCAGCCATGCATCATCAAAGTGACGTCGATCGCCCATCGCCGTCGCATGGTGTCCCCACTGCCGAACACTACCCAGGCCGCGAATCCCTGACGACCAACTCAGAATACCCGCGCCACGGCCGTGGCCCGTCCCCGTTACCAGACCATTGGGCGCATACAGACTACGTCGGTCACTGCGAGAACCGTTAACTGCCAGAGAGCGTAATTGCGACTCTGGCACGATGCGGTAGCTGGCATTACCCCGGGACTGTGCCACAAAATCCAGGCTGTCCATTTCGCGTTGACTGTTCAATGAAATGCGTATCCGGTATCCGTTCGGTGCAACCCCCAGGCTGACCGGGGTCAGAGCCGGCGCGACGGTTTCTGTGCGTGGCGCTGCCCGCCCGGTAACCACAAAATGATGATTCTGGCCGCTCGGTCGCATGCTGTCGAAGACTACTGGCTCTCCGGAACCGTCCAGAGTAATTCGAAACACCAATCCGTCGAGTGAACTGCTGGTGGCGTCCGGTATTGCGGCATCGGCTAGCCAGACGGTGTAAACCAGTTGAATCAGACTGGTTGCCTGATAGCGCGTCATTGCGACCCGACCGTATACCGTTGGCTCCAGATTATTGATTAGGATCGCGGGATGGCTTTTGTCACCCTGGAGTACTAACCGGCCATAACGTGTGGCCTGATCTTCGCGCCGCAGTTGAATCACCGGGGCGTATTCCTGCAATAGCCATTCCTTTACTTCTTCGGTCAGGACAGGAAGGCCAAGCGCATCGCGACGTCTACTGCTGACCAGTCGGCTGGCTATCGGCTGGCCGCGTCGAATCAGTTCGGGCCAATAATCTGCAACAACTGACTGGTGTTTCGGTGGATCGGCCAAATGCTGGCGCAATGCGTCGCCGGCCCTTCTGTCAACCCGGGACAGCATGGGCTCGACCAGCGGATACAGGCCAGTCACACGGCGGGTAGTCGAGTAAGAATCCGGCACTTTGGCACGTTCGCGGATTGCCTGAAGCCGCTGCGGATGTTGCCGGTCGTATTCGACCAGGCGTTCTCCGCAGGACTGCGTTCGGGATATCAGCACACCAAGGTTTGCGGGTTCTTTCAGGCTCAGATATCGGTTGGCGGCCACTTCGCCCATATTGAGTAGTTCGGCCTGTCTGGCCTGCTGATCCAGGTCCCGCATACGGTACAGCCAGGCGTTTTGCTGGCTGGGGAGCACCAAATCCGGTTCGAACGAGGCCAGCAGGCGTGAAACACGAAGGTGCGAAAAACCGGGTACCAGCCGGGCTTCTGCATCGCGGATTCCGGTTTCGAGGGCTGCTTGATCCAGCTGCCCAAACCATTGTTGACAAGTGTGGGCAGCCGACGTTGGGTCGTCAATTGTTGACGCGAGATCCCCGCCATGGGTCGCGCAACCGCTGAGGATTGCGAGGGCGGCAATAGCCGCAGTTGTCCGCAAAACCGGACGACCGATCACTCCCTTTTTATTCATGGGCGAAATAATAGCTCAGAAGTTGCCGGGCCCGCCAAGGCTTATCGCGTTGCTGCGTGTCGGGGCTAAGATAGTCTGCATCCCCCTGATTCTTTCAGGGAACATTCCGACTAATCCATTAGATCTTCCATTGAAACTCGGGTAACTATGACAGCGTTGAAAACGGGCCAGGTTGTTGGGGTCGATGTTGGCGGTACGTTTACTGATCTTGTCCAGTTTGATCAGAAGACCGGACAGGTTGTGCTGGCCAAAGTGCCCAGTACAACTGACAACCAGGCGTTTGGAGTACTGCACGCCCTGGAGCAAACCGGCAGCGAGCTGCAGGCGCTCGACCTGATTATTCACGGGACAACAACAACAACCAACGCAGTGCTGGAACGGAAGCTGTCGCGCTGCGGCATGATCACCACTGCGGGTTTTAGAGATATTCTCGAACTGGGCCGGCGGACCCGACCCCAGGCTTATGGCATGACTGGGGTGTTTAACCCAATTATTCCGCGTGATTTGCGACTTGAAGTGGCGCAGCGCACCGATCACGCCGGCGAGGTCGTCACGCCGCTTGACGAAGCCGGGGTCAGCGCCGCTGCGCGGCTCTTACTAGAACTCGGTTGTGAATCGGTTGTCATTCATTTCTTACATGCTTATTCCAACCCGGCGCACGAGCGCCGCGCAGCTGAGCTGGTTCGCGAGATCTGGCCTAATGACTACGTCAGCATGGGGCATGAATTGCTGTCGGAGAGCCGGGAGTTCGAGCGCGGGGTAACGGCGGCCGTAAACGCGTCTGTACAACCATTGCTCGAGCGCTATATCGGGCGTCTGGTCAGTGAGCTGAAAGACCGTGGTTATCGTGGCAATGTTTTGGTGGTCAACGGCAACGGCGGGATGGTGTCTTCTGACCTGGTATCCAGGGAAGCGGCAAAGACCGTGATGTCCGGGCCGGCATCGGGGGTAATGGCGGCGGCTTATACGGGACGCCGAGCGAAACGCCCAAACCTGATTACCTACGACATGGGTGGCACATCCACTGATGTGGCCTTGATCCGTAACGCAGAACCATCGGTTTCAAATGAAATCGAGGTTGAATACGGGCTGCCGATCCACGTACCGATGGTGGACGTGCGAACCGTTGGGGCTGGCGGTGGATCGATTGCGCGCATCAATTCAGGGGGCTTGCTGGAGGTCGGTCCACAAAGTGCCGGTGCGGTGCCCGGCCCGATCTGTTACGGACGCGGCGGCACCGAACCTACCATCTCCGACGCCAACCTGTTGCTCGGTCGACTGAATCCGGCGAATCTGAATTCAATTGACAGCGCTGGTACTTTAAATGCGGTTCGACTGGCGTTTGCCAGCCATCTGGGGGCGGCACTTGGGGTGGATGAAATAGCGGCAGCGGCAGCAGTAATCAGAGTGGCCAACACCAAAATGGCCGGTGCTATTCGCATGGTGTCGATTTCTCTGGGTGCCGATCCGCGTGATTTTGCGTTGTTCGCTTTTGGTGGTGCCGGCCCCTTGCATGCCAGTGCGCTCGCCAGGGAATTGGGCGTGCCTATTGTTCTTGTCCCTAGCCGGCCCGGTATTACCAATGCACTGGGTTGCGTGGTTGCGGACCTTCGCCAGGACTTTGTGCGTACGATAAACAAGCCCATTGATCAGCTGGTGCCGGGGCAACTGCGGGACATCTTTCATAAGCAAGTCAGCCAGGGGGAAGCCATGATCAGGAGCCAGCCGGTTAACACTACCAACATTCGCCATGTATTCAGCGTCGATATGCAGTTTATTGGTCAGACACATTTATTACGGGTGCCTTTGACCGATCCGAATCCGGGCAATGCAAGCCTTCGCGCCCTGTTTGAGACCGCTTACTTCGAGCGCTTTCGTGTTGATCTGGATGATATTCGTGCGAACCTGGTTAACGTAAACACATCGGTGATTGGTGAGCGTGAGCCGGTGGACTTATCAAAGTTGATTGATCCTGCCGGTCGCAAGCCGAGCCTGGGCGAAGCGCTGCGGGAAACCCGATCGGTATATTTTGCAAACGAGTGGCTTGATACCCCGGTGTACTGGCGCGACCATTTACCGGCGCAATTCTTGCTGGACGGCCCGGCCGTCATTGAACAAATGGATACAACGACGTTAATTGAGCCCGGTGACCGGGTGACTGCTGACAGCGATGGCAACCTGATAATCGAAGTCGGGACGCGCTGATGGATAATAAGTCAATGGCTGACACCTCGTCGGAACAGACAAAGCATGCGAGCCCGCAAACCGCGGGTTCGCAAAACGTCGATCCAATTACTCTGAGCGTTATCCAGGCAAGCTTGCAGCAAGTGTGTGATGAAATGGACTTAACTTTCTCGCGCGCTGCGTTTTCTCCGGTTATTGCCGAGGCGAATGATCGATCCGATGGCATTTATTCGGCGCTAGACGGATCACTGATTGCCCAGGGGGCAGGTGGCTTGCCGGTTTTTGTTGGCACCATGCAGTATTCAACCCGTACCCTGATCGAAATGATCGCGAATGGCCAGGTGGCAGCGCCGCAGCCTGAAGACATCTATATTGTTAACGACCCCTATCTTGGTGGTACGCACTTGATGGATGTACGCTTTGCCAAGCCGTTTTACCGCGACGGGAAAATTTTTTGCTGGTTATCTAATACCGGGCATTGGCCTGATACCGGTGGCTCGGTGCCCGGTGGTTTTTCAGCGTCGGCAACTTCTGTCGAACAAGAAGGTCTGCGATTACCGCCGGTTCGATTGTTCAAAAGCGGCGAACTGGATCACGAAATTTATTCGATTATTGCTTCCAACATCCGGGTTGCGGACCAGCGCATCGGGGATGTCAAAGCACAAGCCGCCGCACTACGCGTAGGGGAGCAGCGTCTGCACGAGCTACTCGATCGGTATGGCGATCAGACAGTAACCGATTCGATCGCTGAGCTGCGTGTTCGGGCGGCGGCGCAGATGCGCGCCTGCCTCGAAGAAATCGCACCCGGCACCTACCACTCGCAGGCGATGATCGACAGTGACGGTGTGGTGAACGAACCGTTGATCATCTCCCTGGCGGTGACCCGGGATGACAACGGGCTGACTTTCGATTTTGATGGTTCCAGCCTGCCGTGTGCAGGACCGATGAACTCGGTCCTGGCAACCACGCTCAGCTCAGTTTATCTCGCCATGCGCCATATTTTCCCCGAGGTGCCGATCAGTGCGGGGGCATTTGAGCCCTTGCACGTCATCCGGCCCGTTGGAACGTTCCTTGATGCGGTCTATCCGCGGCCGGTTTCTGGTTGCGCGGCGGAGGTTTCGCAACGAATTGCCGAGGCGGTATTTGCCGCGTTGGTTGACGCGCTACCCCAACGGGTGACCGCTGCGCCGGCGGGCACCAGTGGCAATTTTGCCCTGGGTGGTCACGATCCGTTGCGCGGTAAAGACTTTGTCATGTACCAGATATCTGGCGGAGGCTATGGTGGCAATGCCGATCATGATGGGCTTACCAACGGATGCTCAACGATTGGTATTTCCAAGGCGCCTCCGGTTGAAATCATGGAGCAGGCATATCCGGTGCTGTATCACCGCTATGCCTTGCATGAAGGCTCGGGAGGCGCGGGCCGGTACCGCGGAGGATTTGGGTTGGATTACGAAGTCGAACTGAGGCGAGGTCAGGCCCGAGCCAGTTTTGTGATGGATCACGGCCGGGTTGGACCCCAGGGCGCCCTGGGTGGTGGGGCTGGCGCAACCAATCAGGTGTCAGTCTTGCGCGACGGGCTGACCCACGTGCCCGAACATTTGTCCAAAGAACAGGATATTGCGCTTAAGCCGGGTGACCGGGTACGGGTAAAAACCCCGGGTGGTGGTGGCTATGGTGACCCGGGCCAGCGGCAAACTGATCTGGTGCTCGAAGACGTTCGCCTTGGCCGGTATTCAATTGCGCAGGCTCGGGAGTTGTTCGGCGTGGTTATTACAACCGATCCGCTGCGGGTTGACAGTGTGGCCACCGCCACGCTCAGGGCGGGTTAGCGCCGGGTAATGGTATGGCTGGGGCACTTAAAAATTCATCGCCGCGGAAAACGTCTAGAATTGCCCGCATAACGGCGTTTTCCTCGATTGCCTCGATTGTGCTGGTTGTGTTGATTGTGGTGGTACTCACGGCCTGGGCGTTTAGCGCGCACCTGCACCCCGACAGGGTTGGGGATTTCGCCAGTTTTCTGCAATTATGTGTGTCGGTCATCATTCCGAAATGAGTGTTGTCCGGCCGCGCTGCTGATGCTATGGCGACCAATAAAAAACTATATTCAGAAGCCTCCATTAAGGTCCTGAAAGGGCTGGAGCCGGTCAAACAACGACCGGGGATGTACACCCGAACCGAAAATCCATTACATGTTATTCAGGAAGTCATCGACAACGCCGCTGACGAAGCCCTGGCTGGCCACTGCAAACTGATTGAGGTGTCACTGCATGCTGACGGCTCGGTCACTGTTGATGATGACGGGCGCGGTATTCCGGTGGGGCCTCATCCGGAAGAAAAACGTCCAGTGGTCGAGATTGTCTTTACTCGTTTGCATGCCGGCGGCAAGTTCGACAAGGCTGATGGCGGGGCATACAGTTTCTCCGGTGGGTTACACGGGGTTGGGGTTTCCGTCACCAATGCGTTGAGCAAAACACTCGAGGTAACCGTTTGGCGCGATGGCGCGGTACACGACCTGGCTTTTGCCAATGGTGACGTGGTTGGGAATATCAAGACCCGAAAGCCAGGCAAGGGCGACAAGCGCAGTGGCACCCGGGTGCGCTGCCTGCCGGACAAAAAGTACTTCGACTCACAAACCATTCCAATTGGTGAATTGACAGTACTACTGCGTTCCAAGGCGGTTTTGCTGCCGGGGCTACGGGTTCGCCTGAATCAGGAAAAAGGCAATAAATCCCAGGAATGGAAGTTTCCTGAAGGTTTGACCGGCTACCTTGGTTCGACTCTTGAAGAGGCCGGCGCCCCGCCGGCGCTGATCCCGGTTTTTGAAGGCTCGCAATACGCAGCCAAAGGCCATGAAACCTTTGCTGATGGTGAAGGGGCGCAATGGTCTGTCATGTGGACTGAAGACGGCCCCCTGGTTCGTGAGTCTTATGTCAATCTGATCCCAACCAGTGCCGGAGGCACCCACGAGGCGGGTTTACGCGAAGGTATTTTTGGGGCCGTCAAAAATTTTGTCGAGTTGCATAATCTGATGCCAAAAGGTGTCAAGCTGTTACCCGAGGATGCGTTTGCCCGAACCAGTTTTGTCTTGTCCGCCCGGGTACTTGACCCGCAATTTCAGGGCCAGATCAAAGAGCGCCTGAATTCGCGCGACGCTGTTCGGCTGGTCAGCGGCTTTGTGCGTAATGAGCTTGAGTTGTGGTTGAACCAACACGTCGACTACGGTAAGCAGCTGGCCGAACTGGTTATCCGCCAGGCCCAGGCCCGCAGTCGGGCCGCTCAGAAAGTTGAGAAGCGTAAGAGCTCCGGGGTGGCCGTGCTGCCGGGCAAATTAACCGATTGCGAATCTGGTGATGTGTCGCGCACCGAGTTGTTCCTGGTTGAAGGCGACTCTGCCGGCGGCTCGGCGAAAATGGGGCGCGACAAAACCCACCAGGCCATCTTGCCCCTGCGTGGAAAGGTGTTGAACTCCTGGGAAACCGATCGCGACCGCCTGTTTGCGAACAACGAGATTCACGATATTTCGGTAGCCATTGGTATCGATCCGCACGGCCCCAATGATTCACCTGACTGGAACAATTTGCGGTACGGAAAAGTCTGCATTTTGTCGGATGCCGATGTTGATGGTTCTCACATCCAGGTCTTGCTCTTGACCCTGTTCTTTAAGCATTTTCCGAAACTGGTCGAGCGTGGTCACGTGTTTGTCGCTCGCCCGCCGCTATTTCGGGTTGACGTACCGGCATCGGGCAAACGACCGATGCGTAAACAATATTGCCTGGATGCCGGCGAACTAAAACACGTAGAGGACAAGCTGCTCAAAGACGGGGTCCGGGAAGGATCCTGGTCAATTTCCCGCTTTAAAGGCCTTGGGGAAATGACAGCTGAGCAATTATGGGATACCACGTTGAACCCCAATACCCGCCGATTGCTGCCAGTTTTGATTGGCGCCCAGGGTGAGCCTGAAACCAAGGCGCGGTTTACGATGCTGATGGGCAAAGGAGAAGCGGCAGCCCGACGTTCCTGGCTTGAAGAGCGCAGTAATGATGCGTCGGTGGATATCTGATGGCTGACGACGATTTGCTTAATACGCCTGATTTCGACACCGACGGCGATGGCACGATAACCCTTGCCGAGTATGCTGAGCAAGCCTACCTGGATTACGCCGTATCCGTTGTCAAAGGTCGGGCCATTCCGGATGTCAGCGACGGACAAAAACCGGTTCAGCGACGCATCTTGCACGCAATGAACGAGATGGGGCTGGGCCCAACAGCCAAGCCAGTGAAGTCTGCGCGGGTTGTCGGTGACGTCTTGGGTAAGTTTCACCCTCACGGTGATAGCGCCGCATACGACGCCCTGGTGCGTATGGCACAGTCGTTTACCCTGCGTTATCCGCTTATCGACGGCCAGGGCAATTTTGGCTCCCGCGATGGTGATGGGGCAGCCGCCATGCGCTATACCGAGGCCCGTCTTACCCGGTTTGCGACGCTGTTGATGTCCGAAATCGACCAGGGAACGGTTGAATTTGTTCCAAACTACGATGGCTCGTTTGAAGAGCCGGCGTTACTGCCGGCCCGCCTGCCAATGGTTTTGCTCAACGGTGCGTCGGGCATAGCCGTGGGCATGGCGACCGAAATCCCGCCACACAATCTGACCGAGGTCGCTCATGCGGCAATTGCGGCGATTCGCAAACCCAAAATAACGATAAGCGAAGTCATGACCCATTTGCCCGCTCCGGATTTTCCTGGCGGTGGTCAGATTATCACCGGTACTGAAGCCCTTGCCGAGATCTACGAAAATGGACGGGGTTCGATCAAGGTGCGGGCGCGTTTCGAATTTGAAGAGATGGCGCGCGGTCAATGGCAGTTAATCATTACCGAACTGCCCCACGGGGTGTCGTCACAAAAAGTTCTTGAAGAAATAGAAGAGCTGACTAATCCTAAAGTCCGGGCAAACAAGAAGTCGCTCAGCGCAGAGCAGCAGTCACTGAGGCAGACTGTGTTGTCCGTTCTGGACCGGGTACGCGATGAATCTGGAAAAGATGCGCCAGTACGCCTGGTCTTTGAGCCCAAGACTTCAAAAATCAGCCGGGACCACCTGGTTAACATCTTGTTGGCGCAAACCAGTCTGGAAAGCACGGTATCAGTGAACCTGGTCATGATTGGCATTGATGGCCGACCTCGTCAGAAATCCTTGTGTGAAATTCTGGTCGAATGGGGACAGTTCCGCCTGTCAACGGTAACCCGCCGTTCCGAGCATCGTCTGGGCAAGGTCAACGACCGGATCCATATTCTCGAGGGTCGGCAGCTTGTTCTTCTGAATATTGATGAAGTGATCCGGATTATTCGCGAGTCGGATGAACCTAAGCCGGCCCTGATCGAAGCGTTCAAGTTGTCGGAGCGCCAGGCTGATGACATTCTGGATATTCGCTTACGGCAATTGGCTCGGCTTGAAGCGATAAAAATTGAAAAAGAGCTAAAAGAACTGCGCGCCGAGAAGAAGCAACTCCAGGGTTTACTTAGCAGTGAAAGTGAAATGAAAAAACTGGTGATTGCCGAAATAAAAGCTGATGCAAAAGCTTTTGGGGATGACCGTCGTACCCTCGTCGAAGAGGCGGAGCGCACGGTTATTGACATCCAGGTTCTCGAAGAACCCGTTACGGTAATTGTCTCTGAAAAAGGTTGGGTGAGGGCGCGTCAAGGTCACGGACATGATCCGGATCAGTTCAGCTTCAAAGCCAGTGATTCGTTCTACGGTGCTTATGAAGTGCTGACAACGGATCGGGTGTTTGCCCTGGGAACCGACGGTCGGGTGTATTCCATGCTGGTTAGTCAGTTGCCTTCGGCCAGGGGGGACGGCGCGCCGATTACCACCTTTGTTGAACTGGAGCCGGGGGTGAGAATTGATCACGTATTTTGTGCCAGTGGTGATGCCAGTGTCTTGTTCAGCACCGCATTGGGTAACGGATTTGTCACTCAGGCCACCGATTTAATCGGACGGACGCGCCAGGGCAAAGCCCTTATGACGCTGGCACCGGGGGATACACCGTTACGCCCCGCTGTGTTTTCAGCGGGCATGCAGGAGGTCTTTTGCCTCTCGGCTGGTGGGCGTGCGCTGATGTTCCCGCTCGACGATGTTAAGGTTCTGAAAAACGGAGGTCGCGGTGTCAGCCTCATGGGTACCGAAAAAAATGATCTGCTTCAGCAAGTGGTTGTCTTAGGCCATGCGGTCCGCATTATCGGCGGGGGGCGCGGCGGCAAGCTGGTTAATCGCGACTTTAGCGCAGCGCAGTTGCGCGCTTATGTGGGCAGTCGCGCCCGCAAGGGGCGGCTTCTGGAGCCGCGTATTAAGAACGGTCGGATGACGGTGTTGAAAAAGTGACTTTGCCACCCGGCTCATCAGTGTGTTCCCGCCAATCCCTGCCCATCCGCCAGCGGAAGCTTGCGCTGGCCGTGCTGGTAGCGCTGGGGTCGGGCATGCTTGCCGGCTGTAGTGGCACAGGCACGCTCAGCACTTATGACCCGAGCCGCGCCCATCACCGACCCGGCGGCTTTGTTAATGTCTACGGACCCACTGGCGGTAAGTCACTGGCACAAGTCTTACGTTGGCGTTGGCAAGCCTGGCGCCAGGCATTGCCGCCGGCGCCAACCGAGGGATACGAATCGATTAAAGTCGTCGAACCCGATTTTGAGCGGCTGGCATCGCCGTCGACGACTGCACCAACCATCACCTGGATCGGCCACGCAACGGTTTTGTTGCAAGTCAACGGTGTCAATATCCTGACCGACCCAATTTTCTCGGACCGGGCCTCCCCGGTTCGATGGGCGGGACCCAAACGCAAGCGACCGCTGCCCGCAAGCCTGGCCCAGTTGCCTCGTATTGACCTGGTTGTGATTTCGCATAATCACGCGGATCATCTGGATGAGCCAACGATCCGTGAACTGGTGAATCAGCAAGGCGGGCAACCGCAGTTCCTCGTGCCGCTGGGCGTTGACGCTTTATTGAAGGAGTTTGGCGTTACCAAGACCCAGCCAATGGACTGGTGGGATCGCTATGAAGTCGGCGAATTACGGATGACGTTTGTTCCCGCCCAGCATTGGAGCGCGCGCGGACTATCTGATCGCAACAAAACCCTGTGGGGTGGCTGGGTGATTGAAGGCGCTGGGAAGTCGGTGTACTTTGCCGGTGACACTGGTTATTCAAGACATTTTGCCGAAATTGGCGCTCGCTTTGGTGGCTTTGATCTCGCTTTGATACCAATCGGCGCTTACGAACCGCGCTGGTTTATGAAAGATCAACACGTTAACCCGGATGAAGCCGCCCGAATTCACATTGATGTTCGTTCGCGATTGTCGGTTGGGGTGCACTGGGGCTCATTTGAATTAACCGATGAAGCACTGGACAAACCACGAACCGATCTTGCCACGGCCCGTCAAAAGTACGGTATCGGCGATGAACAGTTCATCGTGCTTGATATCGGTCAAACCCTGGAAGTAAACGAATGACAGATTTACCTGAAAATGCCGATGAAGTTTTGTTCGATTCTCGGCCAACCGCCGTGCAAGGCAAACACATTGGTTATGCCTGCCTGAATCGCCCGAAGGCGCTGAATGCGTTGAACCTGAATATGTGCCAGCTGTTGCTCGATCAGTTTCGCCGTTGGGCGGCCGATGAGCAAATTGTTGCCGTCGTGCTGCACGCCGCCGGTGACAAGGGGTTTTCCGCCGGTGGTGATGTGGCAACCGTGGTTCGTCATGTCCGCGGCGGGGCGCCAGACCGCTACGTGTACGGTGACAGTTTCTTTGATGTTGAGTACACGCTGGACAAACTGATTCACCGTTATCCAAAACCAATGATCACTTATGCCCATGGGGTCTGTATGGGTGGTGGTGTTGGCTTGTCGGTCGGCGGCTCGCATCGAATTGTGGCTGATCGATGCCGTATTGCGATGCCGGAAATTCATATCGGTTTGTTTCCCGATGTGGGTGGTGGGTATTTTCTGAATCGCGTGCCCGGCGGTATTGGCCGGGTACTGGCATTAACAGGATTAACAATTAATGAAGCCGATGCATGCTTCGCTGGCCTGGCCGATTACTTCGTACCATACGAACAACGCGCAGAGATTTGGGAAGCGCTGGGAGAGATTAGCTGGACAGGGCGCGCGCTTGCGGATCGTCAGCTGGTTACGCGCTGCTTGTTAAGTTTGCACCGCCGGTTTAAGTCCGGTTTGCCAACGACCAATTTGTTGCAGTATTACGATACCTGGCGATTCATTGCTGCCCAGCCGGGCACTGACGAATTATTGGCTGCCTTGCAGGTTGCCGCGGGAGAAGACCCGTATTTTGAAGCCGCGGCCAAGAGTCTTGCTGGCGGGTCTCCAACCACTGCTGTCATTGCTGACGAATACCTGCGCCGCACACGCCAGATGTCGCTGACCGAGGTGCTTGATCTTGATCTGATCATGGCCCGGCAGTTTCAACGTCATCATGATTTCCCGGAAGGTGTGCGTGCGCTGCTTATCGATAAAGATAAACGACCCCAGTGGGAAGCGGCGTCCCTGGATGCTGTTGATCTGCAGACGGTAGCTCGCCATTTTCAACCACTTGATGCGCGGTGACCTGAAACATAGTCAAAAAAAAACCGCATCAGCCGATGCGGTTTTTTTTTCGGAAAATTCCCCTGGTCAGCGACGACCTGAATGATTAAGCCGCGAGCGCAGTCAGTTTCTCGAGAACTGGCCCGATCACTGGTTCGATAATGTCTTTGACCCCGGGAATCGCGTATGCCGTTTCCAGGACGGATTGCAGCTTCTCAAGTAATGGAGCGACCATACCAGCCAACGGTCCTTTGACTGCGTCGGGCAGGCTGTCAAGACTCAGACCGCCTAATCCTTCAGACGCGCCTTTCAGTTGGTCAAGCGCAGCGGTTGCTGAATCGGCATCCTTTATGCCGCCGATCGCAGTGGTCATGTCACCCATTGCTGTCGTGACTTTACTGCCGATTTCTTCAACTCCGCTAATTGCTGGCATCGCGGGTTTGTCGGGCATAGTCGGCTCGGAGCCGGCGAAGAACTGATATGCGAACCAGGCAATGGCGGCGAGGATAACCAATGGCAGCAACTTACCGATCAGACCGCCCCCGGAACGTGCCGTATCGGTGGCTGCACCGGCAGCGCGATCAGCGGCGGCAGAGATACTACCGGCAGCATTGCTGGCGGCACCTGCAACGTTACCTGCTGCGTCACGGACGCCGTCAATTCCCTTGCTCAGCAGATCGCTTAGCCCTATTTCTTTGGCCAGGTCAGCAGGAATTGCGCTGGCAACATGGTCTTTTTGCGAGGCCAGCATGCCGGCCATTGTGCTGGCATCGAAATTGTTCGATGCGCTGACTTTACTAATTGCGCTCATCACAATTGGGGCTAGTAAACCAAGCAAAGAACCTGCTGAGCCCTGGCCAATGCCGGCCATGCGGGCAATCGAACCGATCAGACCGCTTTGGTTGCCACCAAAAATACTACCCAGTAACGATGTTCCGGTTTCGATTAGCGAGCTATGGCCACCGCCGCCGAGGGTTCCGGCCAGGTTGTCTAGCATGCCACCATCAAAGTTTTTGCTGCTGTCAAATACTGACTGCGCGCCCGCCGGCGTACTGGCTTGGTTCATCAAGCCGCCAAGAATTGACGGCAGGGCCGCACCGACCGCAGATCCGGTCTTTTTCTCGTCTTCGCCAAGCAGCCCGCCAATCTGACCAATGACGTCATTGCCGATTGATCCCTGGAGCATCTCAAGTAAGTTAATTGCCATGTGTGTTTGTTCCTCTGCTGAATTAGTCTGTGATCAACCCGCGCTTAATAGCGTGTGGTGATCCTGAACCCGATTTGTTGTTGTCGTTTTATGGAAAATCTGCCGCGCCTTTGTCCAACCAGTCTGGATACCTGACTACAACCAGGAAAAAGCAGTGAAAATCACTGCCTCAAAAACAAAGGACACGTTGAGGAGGTGGGGATGGTCGACGTACTAATCAACTCTGGGTTGGCATCTGAAATGTGCCTTAGAGTCAAATCAAGTCGAAAAATCCGATCAAACATTGTTAACCATAAGTTGTTAACTAAAAGTCGAAGCATTCCAACAAGTTGCTACGGTCGCGTGGTATTTCATATTGAAAGCCGCTGGAAATTATTGTACGACTTATACCGGTAAGTTAAACGTATATATTGAGGCAATAGGTTAAAAGCAATGCAAATTCACACTTTGGCGAGATCTGATGACTTTGCCTCCGCGCGCAGGGATTACCTCTAATGCCTGCGCGAAGTCACCCTGTTGACGTTATTGAATCCCTAAGGTGGGGTATATGCGACCGTTGGGCCAAATAACCGTCATGGTACAGGCGCAATAGGTGATGATTAGATTCTGATGCTTATCAACCGGATACAAACCGTATGGTCTCTAAAGCTTCGAAAAGTCGTATTGACGAATTACTTGAACTCATCAATACCCGCCTGGCACCGGAGCAGGCGTCACAGGCGTCTGAATTTGTCAAAATTTACTACGCCCACGTGGCTGCCGAAGACCTGGCGGGTCGACCCATTGAAGAATTGTACGGCGCCGCATTGTCACACTGGCATTTTGCAAATAGTTGGCCCGGCAAAGAGGCCAAACTTCGGGTGTATAACGCTCGCGCGGACGAGCATGGCTGGCAGTCAACGCATACGGTAATTGACATTGTCAACATTGACATGCCTTTCCTGGTGGATTCGATCTCGATGGAGGTCAACCGCCTGGGATTAACCCTGCATTTAATCGTGCACCCGGTTATGCGCATTGTCCGCGACTCGAAACACAGAATTGTCAGAATTTCTGGTAGCCATGATCCCCTGAAAGGCGGGCGGCTCGAATCGCTTATTCATGTCGAGGTCGATCGTAGAACCGAACCTGCTGCAATTGAAGAATTGCGCAACGGTTTGAGCTTGATTCTTGCCCAGGTGCGGCTTGCGGTTTCTGACTGGAAGCCCATGCATGACAAACTCCTGGAGGTCGCAAATCAACGCGACGAGTCTCCGCCGGCCACTGCTGGTGATATTTCAGAGGAGGTCACTTTTCTCCGTTGGGTCGCTGATCATCACTTTGTCATTCTGGGATATCGTGACCATGATTTGCTGCATTCCGAGCAAGACGGCTACATGCTACGCGCAGTTGCCGGTTCCGGCCTTGGAATCCTGCGGGATAAACCAATAGGGCGTGGTACATCCGGGCTTGTCCCTGGGCTGTCAGCGTCATTTGCCAATTTACCCGCTGATGTACGCGCCCGGGCAAGTGAGCCGAGTTTGTTGCTGCTGACGAAATCGAACAACCGCGCACCAGTGCACCGTCCAGGCTATATGGACTATATCGGTGTCAAGCGGTTCGATGACAGCGGTCGCGTTATTGGTGAGCAAAGGTTTATTGGCTTGTACACATCCAATGCGTATCGAAAATCGGTCAATGAAATTCCAATTTTACGGCGCAAGGCCCAGGCGGTTGCATCGCGAACCAATTTTCTGCCGGGTAGTCATGCAGCTAAAGCGCTGGTCACTATTCTTGAACAGTACCCACGGGATGAACTGTTTCAGATCGAAGAAGAAGAATTACTGGATACGGCAACCGGGATTTTGCGCCTTGGAGAAAGGCAACGAACTCGGCTATTTATCCGTCACGATGCTTTCAGGCGATTCGTTTCCTGCCTGATTTTTGTGCCACGTGAGAACTACAACACCGATTTACGCACGCGCATCGAAGAATTGCTGCTTGACGCCTTCGATGGAAAATCTTCCGAATTCTCTGTTCAGTTTTCTGACTCACCGCTTGCGCGTCTGTGGATTGTCGTAAGGACACCGTCTGCGCCACGAATTGATGTTTCATCACTTGAGCAGAAAATCGTTTTTGCTTCCCGACGCTGGGTTGATCTGTTGCGTGATGCTTTACTTGGAGCTTATGGGGAAGAGCGCGGCAGCGAATTGTTTCTACGTTATGCGAGCGGCATGTCAGCGGGCTATCGCGAAGCGCATACGCCAGGCCTTGCTGTGCGTGATATTGATCAGTTTGAACAACTAAGCCCGGACAATGCCCTGGGCTTGAACCTTTACGTTCCCATTGGCACTGAACCCGGGCATTTGAGATTTCGGCTTTACCACGTGGGTGAACTGGCTCCGCTTTCTCATAGCCTGGCTATGCTGGAGTTAATGGGCGTTGTTGTTCTTGACGAGCGACCGTTTAAGATCAAGCGGGATAACGGAAAGCAAATCTGGATAGAAGACTTCGGCATCGCTGTTCCAGAGGACCTGGAAATTGATGTTGACAGTCTGCGCGTGCGTTTTCACGATGCGTTTCAACGTACCTGGCGGGGCGAGAACGAAAGCGATCCTTTTAATCGACTGGTATTAGCAGCCGGTCTTGATTGGCGCTCGGTGACGATTCTTCGGGCTTACGCACGTTTTATGAAACAGGCGACCTCAACATTCAGCCAGTCGTACGTTGAACAAGCGCTGGCTTCGCAGCCGGAGACAACTCGCGCACTAGTCGAATTGTTTCTGACACGCTTTGATCCGGAATTTTCAGGCAATCGGGATGACGCTCAGGAAAAACAGTCGGCGGCAATCCTGGCTAACCTGGAATCGGTATCAAATTTGGATGAAGACCGGATATTGCGTCAATACCTGGCACTTATTCAAGCGACAGTCCGTACCAATTTTTTTCAACGCAATGCGTTTGATGAACCTAAGCTGGCGCTGTCGTTCAAGTTTGAATCTGCGAAAATTCCCGGACTGCCCGAGCCTAAACCGCTGTTCGAAATATTCGTATATTCGCCACGCTTTGAAGGCGTCCACTTGCGCGGTGGCCCGGTAGCACGCGGTGGATTGCGCTGGTCTGACCGGCGCGAGGACTTCCGAACCGAGGTATTGCAGCTGGCCAAAGCCCAGCAAGTAAAAAATGCCGTGATTGTGCCAGTAGGCTCGAAAGGTGGGTTTGTTTTAAAAGGTCCGCCGCAAGGCGATCGCGATCAACTTCAGGCTGAAGGCATCGCCTGTTATCAGGCCTACTTACGCGCGATGCTCGACCTGACAGACAACATGGTGGTCGGTAAGGTAGTACCACCGCCATTTGTGGTTCGCCATGATGCGGACGATCCGTACCTGGTAGTAGCTGCTGATAAGGGTACGGCGACGTTTTCTGATTTTGCCAATAACGTAGCGCAGGAGTACGACTACTGGCTGGGGGATGCGTTTGCGTCAGGCGGATCTGTCGGCTACGACCACAAAAAAATGGCTATTACCGCGCGAGGCGCCTGGGAAAGCGTCAAACGCCATTTTCGATCAATCGGGGTGGATACCCAGACGCAGGTGTTCACCGTCGTCGGGATCGGCGATATGAGTGGTGATGTTTTTGGCAATGGCATGTTGTTGTCTGAACATATTCAACTGATCGCGGCATTCGATCATCGGCATATCTTTATTGACCCGACGCCAGACGCCGCTGTCAGTTATGCAGAGCGAACGAGACTGTTTTCTCTGCCGCGCTCCTCGTGGGCTGACTACGACACCCAGCTGCTGTCAAAGGGTGGTGGGGTCTGGCCGCGTACGGCCAAGTGGATCTCCCTGTCACCTGAAGTTAAGAATGCGCTTGGGGTTCAGGCGTCAAGAATGACACCGGCCGACTTGATCAGTGCCATTCTTAAAGCACCTGCGAATTTGTTATACAACGGCGGAATAGGGACATACGTCAAGTCGAGCAAAGAGTCCCACGGGGATTGTGGAGACCGTGCAAATGATGGCATTCGGGTTGACGCAGCCGAACTGCGCTGCCAGGTTGTTGCCGAGGGCGGTAACCTTGGTCTCACCCAGCTGGGGCGAATTGAATTCGCACTCAATGGCGGGCTGATCTGTACCGATGCAATCGATAATTCTGCCGGGGTCGATTGCTCAGACCACGAAGTTAATATCAAAATTCTGCTCAATGCCGTGGTTACTGATGGCGAATTAACCACCAAGCAACGCAATCGTCTGCTGATGGCCATGACTGATGAAGTGGCTGAACTGGTACTGAAAGACAATGTCGATCAGAACCGGATTCTAGGGCTGGCGCGCCACGGCGCAATCGAATGGCTTGATGAGCAAGTTCAATTCATGCGGGCCATGTCGTCAGCAGGGCGATTGAATCGCCGTATTGAGTACCTGCCTTCTGACGACGAAATTGCTGAGCGACGGCTGAACGGAATTGGGCTGACAACACCAGAAGTGGCTGTCTTGCTTGCCTACGCAAAAATGACTCTTTTCGAAGAGCTGCTTGACTCTGATCTGCCCGGTGATCCAACCGTTGGAACGGTCCTTGAAGAGTATTTCCCCAAGCGTTTGTCGGCACAATTTGACGGACAGATGCAGCGCCACCCGTTACGACGCGAGATTATTGCGACCAAGGTAGTGAACGGGATGGTAAATAATGTCGGGCCGGGGTTCTTACACCGGATTAGCGAAGAAACCGGCGCAGAGTCGAGCGACATTGTGCGTGCCTATCTCGCTGCGCGTGACGTTTTTGGTTTGCAGGCGATCTGGCATGATATTGAAGCGCCCGAACACAGTATTCCGATGCAGGCGCAATATGTGATGCATATGGCATCCGTACATTTGCTGGGGCGTGCGGCCAAGTGGTTTTTGCGCCACCAGCTGGCCCTGCGATCGTTGGCGGCAACCATTGACCGGTTCACACCCGGCGTCGCGCAGATCAGCGCTCAATTGAATGGCTGGTTAAACGAACAAGACCGTACCGCACTTGAGGCCCGTGTCAATTCGCTGGTCGATAGCGGCGTGCCAAAACTACTTGCCATAAAGGTGTCACAACTGGAAACGCTGGTGTCAGCGCTTGACATCGTTGAAGTCGCTGCGCAGACGGATGATGGCATCGATTCTGTCGCAGCGGCATATTTTGGCATTAGTGGCCGGCTCAACCTGGGTTGGATTGCGCAACAAATTGACCAGTTGTCGGCTGACTCACACTGGCAACGACTTGCCCAGGTTGCGGTTCGTGAAGAATTGGCCGGGCTGGCCCGTGTGATTGCGCAATCGGTACTTGAGCAAGACACATCAGTACAAACTGGGGCGGGTTCGCGCATCGAAAACTGGACGACCCAACACGGCGCTCAGCTTGCTCGGTGGGACAAATTGCTGAGTGAAATGAAATCAAGTCCGGCTGTTGGCAAAGAAATGGTGCCGGTGATGTTATGGGAGCTACGCACAATGGCGTGAGTCAAGACTTCGGTGAGCTGGCGCGTATTCACGCCTACCTCGTTCCTCAACCGGTTGTTTTTGGGGGCCAAACCCCGGCGGCCTGAAGCTCGGACATTGTCTGGTCGGTAAACTCCGCTTGCGGGGCATCGCCACTGATAACAAACATCAGAACATGGTCGCCGTCAGGATCGTCGAAGCTGACGTTTTCGAAGCGACGAACTGCACCCGGCGGAAAAGAGATTGTATCCAGTGGCTGCAAGTCGATTGACTCGATCTGTTGTTCCTCGTTAAGCCAGCTGGCCCGCCATGTGCCGCGCATGCAGATAAAAGTTTCGTTTGTGTCGTGGTTGTGCATCATTGGCCCTTTACCCGGTTTCGCACGGCAATAGCCAAGATTAAACCCTTCGCTGACGGGGATTGCGGACAGACGGGCCGCATCGTCGCCAACCGGGGAAGTTGCTGCTTCATTGTCGGTTTCGGGTGGCTGAAAACCGATGACGTTGTATAGAGTTCGTTCGGCCGATGGCATACGACTGTCAGGTAGACCACCGTCAGAGCCGACCAACTCGTTAAAGCGGGCGACACGTTTCAATATTTCAAAACGGCTGTATCCGCGGCGTGGCAACTTCTCCATTGTTCACCTCTTTTTTAGTGATCCCGCATTGGTTAGACTTTTTAGCGAGCCGGGTCCCCCGTTTGGGCCAACCCATTCATGGCAATATTTTGAAGTGGTTCTTCGCGCCTCAGGCGTTCGATGTTATCGGCGACAAATTGCCACCGTCTTTCCTGTAGTTCTTTTGTCCAACCACTTTCGTGGGCGCTGAGAATTGTATTGGGTAAGTCGTGAAAGCGTTGGTTTGATGGCCAGGGTTCCGGGTTTGTCCGATCGGGGTAGTTGTACCAGGTATCAATGATTGCGCCACCAATGTGATGGTTTACCAGGGCATCGTACAAGGCGTCTTCGTCGATTATTGCTCCGCGCGCAACATTGATTATCCAGGCATCGTCTTTCATTTTGTCAAGAAACTCTGCATCGACCATGCCGCGGGTGGCATCGTTTAAGTCGCACGCAATCAGAACGTAGTCGCTCTGCGCGAGTAATTCGGCAGTGCGATCCGGTGTGCCAAGCCATTGCAGCTCTGGTGGCGTGGGCATGGTTGAGCGGCGGATACCAATTACCGAAATGCCAAAAGCCGCGGCACGGCGGGCGACTTCCTCTCCGATATGGCCGTAACCAATCACACCGATTGTGGCACCCTGGATTTCCCCGTGATAGACCGAATTTCCCGGCCCTTTACCGTCCCATCCGGATTTTCGAAACGTCGAGTCCATGCGACGCAACCCGATACGGGATTCGAGAATAGTTAACATAACGTATTCGGCTATCGGTACTTCGTGCTCGTAGGTATTACACAAAGGGACATTTTGCGGTACGTTTTCGGGCCTGGCCCACTCGTAACCTGCCCATGGCACCTGGATTAGTTTCAACCGCGGTGTTGGTGGCCAGGCAGGCGTTGGGATTGGTCCGCCCACAATGACGTCAGCCTGGGCAAGCATTGACTCAAAGTCTTCAGGTTTGCCGTCACTGACATCCCAGACAAGCAATTGCCATCCCGGTGACAGTCTGGGCTCTAACTGGGCGGCGCGGCTGACCGCTGTCTGGCCGTAAACCAGGACAACAGGGTTTTTAATCATTGAATCTCACTTATGGTTTCTTGGAAGGTGCAGGCGGGCTATTCTAAGCAGACCATGAGAATCCCAAGTAATCAACCCGGGACACCCGAAGCCGGCCTGGCAGCGGCCAGCGCAACCGTGCATAACCACGTCAGGCAATGGCTGGAGCGTGCCGTGCTTGGCCTGAATCTGTGCCCGTTTGCCAGGCCGGTTCATGAGAATGGTCTTCTCCCTGTGCGTGTGGTTTGGGTGCGGGATGAAATCTCGCTGCTGATCATTCTCGAGCAAGAACTGCGGGCCTTGAATGAGTCTGAAGCTGAACAAGTCGAATCCAGCCTGCTGGTACATCCTGTAGTGTTGCAGTCATTTAGTGACTACAACAGCTTTCTCGACCGGGTTGACGATACGGTGAACCTGCTAGGTCTGAATGGCGTGATTCAGGTCGCCAGTTTTCACCCGGATTACCAGTTTGCCGGCGTTGCTGCTGACGACATCACTAACTGCACTAACCGGGCACCGTATCCGATGTTGCATCTGTTACGCGAATCCAGTGTCGGTGGCGCCGTTGACAGTCTGCGTGATCCGGCTTCGATTCCGGAGCGCAATCAGAAAACCCTTGAGACACTTGGCAGGAATGGCTGGGACCAACTGAGTTCTGCCTGGAAACCGGACCGCCCAACGGACCGCCCAACGCAAACCACCTTACCACCGGATTCGTGACTGCCCGCATATCCCCACAAGTGGGCCCCCCGGCCCGGGTTTACGGTGCCCAGTGAAGGTGCCCAGTGACTCGCGACCCCCGGCTCCAGGTCGTCACCCCGCATAATGCTCATATTGGTCATCGACGACCCCCGTAACTTTTCAGCCGAACTTGTTAGACTTTCGCAATGAACCGAATTGAACCGCAGTTGCTTGCCCGCCGGACAGACCCGGCCTCCCTGACCATCCCTGCCGACTGTACCGCTGGTGAGCTTGCCTCCCTGGTTGGACACGGGCGGGCGGCGAAGGCTATTTCTTATGCACTCGGCGTCAACCTGCCGGGATATAACTTATTTGTCATGGGGCCTCTGGGTATTGGTAAGTCCCGTTTTGTGCGCGCTGCGATCGCGCAGCGAGGCAAACAATCCACTGGCCGCGACTGGGTTTACGTGCATAACTTCGAGTCGCCCGACAATCCGGTGGCCATTAGCCTTGAGGCCGGTGATGGTTTAACCCTGCGCAATGATGCCCGTAAACTGCTTGAAGAACTCAAGGTGACGATTCCGGCGAGTTTCGAGTCGGATACCTACGCCAACGAGGTTGCCCGCATCCAGTCGTCAATCAACGAGGCCCAGTCGGTCGCCCTTAAAGAAATTTCAGAAGAGGCACTGAAAGACGGCATTGGTTTGATTCAGACCCCCCAGGGGTTTTCATTTGCACCGGTTAGTGACGGAGAGGTCATCGCTCCGGAAGCCTTCAACAAATTGTCAGAAGCCGAGCAGGAAAGACTGCGCGAATGCATGAAACAGCATGAAGATAAATTACAGAAGGTGATGCGGGACAACAATCGTTATCGTCGTGACCAGGTTGCCAAAATGCGCGAAGTGAATCGCGAGACAACCGGTTTTGCGGTAGACCCCTCTATTGATGAGCTCAAGGTTCGCCATAAAAAGTATCCGGCAGTTTGCAAATGGCTTGAACAAATTCATGATGATCTGCTCGAGAATTTTGCAGATTTTCTTCCGGAGCACGACAGCCAGGAAAAAGAAAGTCCGTTCGGGACAAAAAAGGACCTCGGACGTTTTGAGGTGAACCTGCTGACTCGGTCTTCGGACGGCAGTGCGCCAATTATCGAGGCTGAGCATCCCACTTTGCCAGCCTTGCTCGGGCGGGTGGATTACAAGTCGCAATTTGGTGGTATTGCCACTGACTTTCGTCTGATTAAGCCGGGCAAACTACACGAGGCCAATGGTGGATACCTGCTGATTGATGCGTGGCGCCTGTTCTCAGAACCCTATGCCTGGGACGCACTGAAACGCAGTCTGCAACGCCGGGCGATTCAAATTGAATCGGTTGCTGAAGCTGCTGGATCAGCTACCCCGGCCCGGCTTGAACCCGCATCTATTCCCCTTGATGTCAAAGTGATCTTGTTTGGCGAGCGATACGCGTTTTATACCTTATCCGAGCATGATCCGGATTTTGCCGCCTTGTTTCGGGTAGTGGCCGACTTTGATAATGCGTTACCCCGGGACGATGAACATGCCAACGGTCTTGTGCAAGTCTTACTTGAGCAGGCTTCGGCCAACCAGTTGCAACCCCTGGACAAGTCGGCGTTGGCCCGTTTGCTTGACCAGGCTGCCAGGCTGGCTGATGACGCCACCCGGTTGTCATCTCATGTTCAACACCTGAGCGAAGTCGCGGTTGAGGCTGATCACGTTGCCCGCTCGGCCGGCGCAACCGTTACCACCGCAGAGCATGTGCGCACCGCAATTGCCGATCGTCGTGAACGGGTCAGCCGCTCACATCTGGAATACCAGCGTTCCATTTTGCGCGGCACGATGCTGATAGATACCGACGGCCGCGAGATTGGACAGGTAAACGGCCTGGCTGTTTATGAAATGAACGGTGAAGGCTTTGGCCATCCCAGCCGCATTACGGCTACAACCCGGCTTGGTGATGGCACGATGATCGACATCCAACGCGAAACCCAGATGGGTGGCGCTGTTCATACCAAGGGCATGCTGATCCTGACCTCATACCTGGCGGCGCGCTACGCGGCCCGTCAACCCTTGCCGGTCAACGCCAGCCTCGTGTTTGAGCAAAGTTACGGGCCGGTTGATGGTGACAGTGCAACCATTGCCGAGTTGTGCGCGTTGCTGTCTTCGCTGTCGTCTTTACCCGTCCGCCAGGATCTCGCGGTTACCGGATCAATGAATCAACAAGGCGAAGTGCAGGCAATTGGCGGGGCCAACGAAAAAATTGAGGGCTTTTTTGATATTTGCAAAAAGCGTGGCCTGACCGGCACCCAGGGCGTCATTATCCCGGCAAGCAATGTCGAGCACCTGATGCTGACCGAAGAAGTTGTTGACGCCGCCGCGGCCGGACAATTTCATATCTATTCGGTGTCCCATGTGGATGAGGCACTCGAACTGTTGCTCGATGCACCAGTTGGCAGCTCTAGCGACGGGCCGCAGGCCGGGACAATTGGCGGCCGCGTTCAACAACGACTAAGTGATTACCTGGCGCATCGCTCTGGAGGTCGGGCCGCAGCCCGACGAGCCCGTTATGCGGGTGGTGATCGTGACTGATAAGCTGACACCGTCGCTGACGGTGCTTCTCGATCCGTCACTGGGGCATCGTGCGCCGCTTGAAGCTGCGGCTCTGCTCGCCCGCAATCTTGGCTTGAGGATGACTGTTGTAGTGCTGGAAAACCCTGACTTCAATGCGCTGGCACGATTGCCGTTTTCCCGAGAATTAAGAATCAGCTCGTCAGCCTGGAGCGCCATTGAAGTCGATTTGGTGGTTAGCAGTTTTACTGCTCAGTTGCGGCGCACTGAAAGACTGCTGCGCGATATTGCCAATTCTTTAGATGTGCCCTGGGAGATCAAACAAGTGCGGTCTCGTTACCAGGCCGCCGCTGAACGCTTCTGGTCTGACCGTGCCGTTTTAGTGCTGGACCGTCCTCCCCAGGTGCCGGTCAATCAAAAGAGGCGCTACCGGCAAGTGCTAGTGGTTTTTGATGGCAACGAGGCGGTGCTTCGGGCCGGGCTGGTGTTGGCACAAGGCATTGGCTTGATGATGACTATCCTGGTGGTCGCGGATAATGTGGCGTCGTTCGGTGAACGACGCGATCAGGCCCGAACAATCTTGGAATCGCCGGTATTCACCCCCGCGGTTCAGGCATCGCCGATACCGCGAGCTGCACATTTGCCTGTCCAGTGGCGTTGGCAGGCCCTGAATGATGACCCTGCACAGAGTGGTCAGGCAATTGTTTCCCGCCTCGCACATGAGACGCGGGCCAGTCAGAGCCTTATTGTCCTGCCGAAACTAAGCCAGCATTGCCCTGTGCCCAAAGCCCTGGCGAGCTTGAATTCGGCGACGATTGTTCTCGTCCCTATGCCAGGCTGAGTTTATTCGGGGCTGGTGGCTGTTGAAACTGGCGAGATCACCCCAATATGGCCGCATTGAGAGGCGGTTTGAAAAGACCGTAGGCCCTGGCACTGTTCGGGGACGAATCGTATTAATCGAAATTCTCGATTAATTTCAGAGCGCCAGCGCTTATAGCGACATAAACCGATCATACCTAACTAATGAACCAGAGAGCATCGCACCAATGAGTAGTGAAACTGAATCTGTGAATACCAACGGCGCCAACCGCGAAACGATTGGCTTTCAAACCGAAGTGAAGCAACTGCTTCAGCTAATGATTCATTCGCTGTATAGCAATCCGGAAATTTTCCTGCGTGAACTGGTCTCGAACGCTTCCGATGCCTGCGACAAACTGCGATTTGAAGCAATCGATAATGACGCTTTGTACGAAGGGGACGGAGAGTTGCGTATTCGGGTGACGGCTGACGCGGATGCCCGGACCATTACCATCAGTGATAACGGCATTGGCATGAATCGCGATGAGGTGGTTGCGAATCTGGGCACGATTGCCCGCTCCGGAACCAAAGAGTTTGTTGGCCAGCTATCGGGTGATGCCGCCAACGACTCACAAATGATCGGGCAGTTTGGGGTTGGTTTTTATTCCAGTTTCATTGTTGCCGATCAGGTAGTGGTGCTTACCCGTCGGGCCGGGGAATCAGCCAGTCAAGGCGTACGCTGGGAGTCGGATGGCAGTGGTGAGTTCAGCATTGAGCCGGCCGACCGCGCGACGCGCGGTACCGAAATAACCCTGCATCTGCGCACACCCGAAGGTGAAGGGGCTGATGAGGCGAAAGCCGATCTGGACCGATTGCTTCAGGACTGGCAGTTGCAGTCAATTATTCGCAAGTATTCCGATCACATCTCGCTACCGATTCAGATGCTAAAACGACCTGAACCGGCATCGGGTGATGACGAAGACAGCACGAAAGAAGAACAATTGATCGTTGAATGGGAAACCATCAATCAGGCCAGCGCCCTCTGGTCGCGCAGCAAAAGCGAGTTGAAAGAGGAGGACTACCAGGCCTTCTACAAGAACATGTCACACGATGGCCAGGACGCGCTTGCTTACACCCATAACCGGGTAGAGGGGCGTACTGAATACACCCAATTGCTGTTTGTGCCGTCCAAAGCGCCGCATGACATCTGGGATCGCGAAAACCGGCGTGGTCTGAAGCTGTACGTCAAACGCGTTTTCATCCTTGATGATGCGAAAAATCTGATGCCGGTGTATTTGCGCTTTGTACGCGGTGTGATTGATTCATCAGACTTGCCGTTGAATGTGTCGCGTGAAATTCTGCAGGAATCGCGTGACGTTAAGGCCATACGTGACGGTTCGACCCGGCGTGTACTGACCATGCTCGAAGATCTGGCAGAAAATCAGGTTGAAAAATATCAGTTGTTCTGGAAAGAGTTTGGCCAGGTGCTGAAAGAAGGGATGGGCGAAGATTTTTCGAATCAGGAACGTCTGGCCAAGTTACTGCGCTTTCAAACCACCGAATCCATTTCCGGAACAGAAGACGCCACGGTGTCATTTGAAGACTACGTGGGCCGCATGAAAGAAGGCCAGGAGAAAATCTATTACGTGACTGCAGAAACCCTGGCGGGTGCGCGCAATAGTCCGCATCTGGAGGTGTTTCGCAAGAAGGGCGTCGAGGTGCTGCTGATGTCTGAGCGCGTTGACGAATGGATGCTGAATTTCTTGACCAGTTTTGACGGAAAAGATCTTGTCTCCGTGGCCCGTGGAGATGTCGATCTGGGTGGCCTGGATGACGAGAAGGAAAAGGAAAGCCGGGAGAAAGTGGCTGAAGAATTCAAGGACTTGGTTGCAGGGGTGAAATCAGCGCTGAATGACAAAGTAAAAGATGTGCGGGTTACCCATCGCCTGACCGAGTCTGCGTCATGCCTGGTGTCCGACGACGGGGATATGTCGGCAAATCTTGAGCGCCTGCTCAAGCAAGCGGGGCAGGATGCACCGGCACGCAAACCGATACTGGAAATCAATCCGGAGCATCCTATTTTGAAACACCTGGCCAGCAACAATGAAAAACTGGACGAGTGGTCAGCATTATTGTTTGAGCAAGCCGTGTTGTCTGAAGGCGGGCAGTTGGATAATCCTGCCGACTTTGTCCGAAAGCAGAACAACATGATGCTGGCCCTGCTTGAGCGAAAGTAGGGCTAGCCCCAGTCTGACACTGGTATGGAAGCAAGCGCCATGTTGACCGGACTTGAGCCACGCATCACACCGGATTGTAAGCTGGTTGTGCTGGGTAGCTTTCCGGGGGTGGCCTCGTTGCGGGCAGGGCATTATTATGCGCATCCGCGCAACTTGTTCTGGGCAATCATGTCACAAGCACTTGGTTTGGCGTTTAACGACTGGCCGTTCGATACGCGCTATCAGGCACTTAACAAGGCCGGGATCGGGTTGTGGGATGTGATTGCCAACTGTGAGCGCCCGGGTAGCCTTGACAGCAACATTCGCCAGGCCAGTTCCAGCCAGCTTGATGAAATTATTCAGATGGCACCAGGAGTTACGACGCTTTTGCTTAATGGCCGCAAAGCAGAGCAGGGGGCACGTCAGTGGGTGCTGGATGGCGTTAGCCAGATTGCTTTGCCTTCGACCAGCCCTGCCAACGCCGGGATCAGCGAACCGGTCAAAAGAAAGGCGTGGTGTGATGCAATTAACCGGGTGTTGCAATGACCCGGCGCGCACGTCGTGGTCGAACATATGTTGGTGCACGCAGTGGCCATGCTGAGCCACAAATCACCATCTCGGAAGAAGCCGGGATTCGCTATCTGCACTTTGGCAATGAATGGGTACAGGGGGCGCTGAATCTCAAGCAACCCTGGAATCTGGCCCTTGATTACTCCAGGCACATGATGGCCTGGTTGTTGTTTGCTGGCGAGCCGGAGCGCCTGCTTCAGTTAGGCCTTGGCACCGGGTCGTTAACCCATTTTGCCCACTATTTTTTTAAGAATACCGAAGTGACCGTTGTTGACAACAGCGAGGCTGTTGTCAGGGCCGCGCGCAGCCAGTTCAAGTTGCCACCAGACGACGACCGGCTAAACGTACATATTGACGACGGACATGATTTTATAGGTCAGCCGCACCGACGCGGCCAGTTTAATATTTTGCAGGTTGATGTTTTTGATGCTGAGGTGCGCGGGCCAGTGTTGAACTCGCAGAGCTTCTACAATGCTTGCCGGGCTGTGTTGGCGAGAAACGGCATTATGGTGGTTAACCTATTTGGTGAGGTCGCCAGCTACCAGGACAACCTGCAACGGATCATTAATGCTTTCGATGATCAAGTGCTTGTTTTGCCCCCAGTGGAAGCCGGCAATGTTATCGCACTGGCATTTGCCGACCCATTTGTTCTGCAATGGCCTGAACTCTATGCGCGTGCGCTACAGATCGAGCAACTGTACCAGTTACCGGTAACTGGAATGGTCAACGCGTTAAAGAATTCAGTTAGTAGTGGTTTGAGTGGTCCAAACCATATCGCCTGAATTAAGGTGTTGGGTGAAATAAGTTGCCGGTTTATTAGTTGTCGGTTGTTTTTGTCCGGATTATGCGCTTGCTATCAGTGTTAGAGTGAACACCCTTGGATCGTTTGGCAGCACCGTGACGCGAATTCGAATCACTCACTCAACGGTTTATCACTACCGCAATCCGGTTAGCCTGAATCCTCATCGACTCATGTTGCGCCCGAGAGAAAGTCGGGAACTTCAGCTGATATCCCACGCCTTGTCTGTGACTCCGGATGCAAGCATTGCATGGGCGCATGATGTCGTCGGTAATGCGGTGGCGACGGCGTCGTTTACCGGACAGACCGACAGCTTGCGGATCGAAAGCGATGTCGAACTCGAGCTCACTGGAAACCCCTGGCCTATCTTTAATATCGCACCGTCGGCACTGCGTTTTCCGTTTTTCTATTCGAATGACGATCGCGCTGATCTGGGCGCTCTTGCTATCCAACAATACCTGGACCCGATGGGTCGGGTGCAGCAGTGGGCTCGCTCTTTTGTGAGAGGCGCTGCGCCCGATACACTGGAATTGATTAAGGCGATCAGCAACGGTGTGTCTGAAGCCCTGCAGTATGAGGTGCGCGAAACCGAAGGGACACAAACGCCGAATGAATCACTCGACCGCGGGAAGGGCTCCTGTCGCGACTTTGCGATATTGTTCGCCGAGGCGGTTCGCAGCCTGGACATGGGCGCACGGATCGTGTCTGGTTATCTCTACGACCCTCAGCGTAGTGCGATTGGCTCTGCCGGCGCGGGTTCTACCCACGCCTGGGCTGAAGTCTACGTACCCGGTGCGGGCTGGATCAACTTTGATCCGACCAATCGCAGTATGGGTGGTTTTAATCTTATCCCGGTTGCAGTTGCCCGCGACATCACTTTGTTGATGCCTGTGTCTGGTAGTTATGTTGGCGCAGCGGACGCGTTTGAAGAAATGGAAGTACAAGTCAGGGTATCGGAGCGACAATAAGCCTTTTCACCTGTTCTGATGTTAAATGACCCAAAAACTGTTTAATGGACCAAAATCTCCATCACAGAGCATCTGCTGTTTGATCCATCCGAACTGGTCGCACAGTATGGTTACTGGGCAATTGCGCTTGGATTAGTGCTCGAAGGCGAAACTTATCTATTGATAGGTGGATTTGCCGCGCATCGTGGCCTGGGGGTTGGTGCGCTGGAAAAGTAGCAAGGGCGTCGGTAAGAGAATGTGAAAAGAGCGACGTCGATTCAGATTTGATAAGCGACGGCGAGCACAACGCCTTCGGTTAAGTTTCCCTGCCCGGAGGGCCGCACCGACACATACGGCTTTGACTGGTCTGACAGTTTATTGGTCCATCGGCTCAGCCAGGCGATCTGAGTCTGGCCGTAAAACGCCGTCGTCACTTTTTGATTCAGGAATAAGCTGCGTCCGTCTCGGTCTGGCGCAATATCGCCAGCCGGTGATTCGATTGGGGCGGCACTAATCGTTCGCAAAGCCGCGTAGGCCGACGATCAACAGACTGCAAATTGGTAAAAGCACGATCGTCACTGTTCTAAAGACATTTTCGTTAGTAAGGGCCGGTTTCATCCATAGACCGGGCTAGCAGACGTACTACCGCAAGTTTTGGTGAGCTTCGGTAACCATTTTGACAATGCCCCAGGCACAGTTAAGCCCATGATTCATCGATAGACTTTACGCTCGAAAACCCGGATGCTGGGAATACGCTGAATTTTGTGGTGAATGTTGCTTTAGTGATGACATCTTTGTACATCGATTACCTTGGGATCCACGTGAAAACAAAAACAAGAGTTAGTCTCTCGTTGTTGACAACGGCAAGATACGCTGGCGCTCTCAGATGAATTTGACGGTGACGAACTGGACCGTAGTCTGTGGTGTACCCGTCTTGCCTATGGCGGTGGACCCGCGCTTCAAGTACCCGATGCCCAGTGCAGGCGTTTTCCGAATACTGGCGTCGCGGATTACGCGAACGTGGACGAAAACCAGCGGTTTCGCGACTTTAATCAATCGGGGCAGGCGTTGAACGAGGTTAGCGCCGACGCGCTTGAGTTACATGCAATCAATACGGGCGTGGTGGCAAGCAATTCATCGTTCGCCGGCGGGTCGGGCAGGGTAGTCAAAACCAAATCATGCTGGCCTTGTTGTAAGCCCCGCATCAATTCAACGGTCAGGCCTGTGGTGAGTTTAATGCCTGCCCGCGGGCAGGCATTGCTGAACTATCGCAGTACGCTTGCCTGGCGAATTCGACTGGAACGACGCGATTTAGCCGGTGTTTCAAACCACTTGCTTCGGGATATCGGTGTGAGCCCGGACGATGCACGGCTTGAGTCTCGACGCCGTTTTTCGGCCATACCGGGTAATCGCTTACGTCGGCAATGACATCCCTTGTACTACTATTGGTGGATGAGCAAAATTTCGGTTTATACCGCCCGCACAGTGCGGACGATGAATGATTCTTTACCCACCGCCAGTGCCGTTGCGGTGCGTGACGGGCGAATTATTGATGTTGGTTCAATAGAATCGATGCAGCCTTGGTTAAACGCCTTTCCTCATGAAATCGATCGCCGGTTCGAATCCAAGGTACTCATGCCGGGGCTGATCGACCCGCATCTGCATCCGACTATGGCAGCAATTTTGCTGCCCATGCATTTTGTCACTGCCATGGAATGGCGACTGCCCTGGAAGACCGTCGCCCCGGTGCTCGGACACGAAAATTTTGTCGCCCGTCTTAAGCAAATCGATCAGGAGCTGCAAGACCCTGATGAACCCTTGTTCAGCTGGGGCTATCAGTCGATCTGGCACGGAAAGATGAGTCGCCAGATTCTTGACACGGTTTCATTGAACCGGCCGGTAATTGCCTGGCAGCGTTCTTTTCATGAATTGTTCGTGAATACAGCGGCCCTGAAGTGGATGGGGCTGAGTGAAGCCGACGTAGCTGACCATCCCCAGGTTAATTACGCAAAGGGGCGGCTGTATGAAACCGGTTTGTCGGTTGCCCTGGCCCGTTTTGCGCCCTACCTTCGAGAACCGGCCCGTTTTCGGGGTGGGTTGGAGCGCCTGCGACAAGCGGTGCACTTCGGCGGTCAAACCACGATTGGCGACCTGGCGGTTGGCATGTTTGGTGGCGTTGATGCCGAGTGGGACGTACTCACCAAAGTGCTGGACAATGACCAAACCCCGTTTCGGGTTCATATGACAGCCCGTGGGGTCAGCCGCGGGGAGGACTTCTCAGACCCGCAGGGTAACCTGGCCAGGCTGCAGGCGTTGCCACAACGCAATACCCACCGCCTGTTTTTCAGCGACCACGTCAAGCTGTTTACCGACGGCGGCTTTTTTGCCGAGCTGATGCAACTGCAAGCCCCGGGGTTTATCGACGGGCACCAGGGTGAATGGTTAATGGTGCCGGAACAATTCGAGGCCGCAGCGCGCTTGTACTGGAATGCCGGTATGCGGATACACGTGCACTGCACAGGCGATCTGGGTCTGGAGCTGGCGCTGGATGTCCTGGAGAAGCTGCAGTTCGAGCGGCCGCGCTTTAACCACCGGTTCACGATCGAACATTTTGGTGTGTCGACCCCTGAGCAATGCCGCCGGATTGCCGACCTTGGTGCCCTGGTTTCAGCCAATGTCTACTATTTATACGAGTTGAGTGAGGCTTATTGGCAGCACAGTATCGGCTACGAGCGGGCCAGCACCATGGCTCGTCTGGGAACCCTGGTGAACCAGGGGGTGACGGTGGCCTTGCACTCTGACTTCACCATGGCGCCGGCCTTGCCGCTTAACAGTGCCTGGGTCGCTACGAACCGGCTTAGCAGTGGGGGAAAGGTGATGGCACCGGCTGAATGCCTGAGTCTGCATCAGGCTATGCGGGCAATTACTATCGATGCCGCGTATATGTTGGGCCTGGAAAACGACGTGGGCAGTCTGCGGGCTGGTAAAAAGGCAGACTTTTGTGTTCTGGAGGCGGACCCCTACGAAACGCCGGTCAGCGAGCTTAAAGATATTCCGATCTGGGGTACGGTTTTCGAGGGGAAACCCTTCCCCCTGAAGGGCTCGGTGTAAATATTGGTTGTTGCTGCCGATATTCCGGTGACCGTTATTGGCGGTTACCTCGGGGCCGGCAAAACCAGCTTGCTCTCCCAGCTGTTAAGCGAAGCAGATGGGGTTCGTCTGGCGGTCCTGGTCAACGACTTTGGCCAGATCAATATTGACCAGGCTTTAATCGAGTCTCAGGACGCTGAAGCGATTGCACTGACCAACGGCTGCGTGTGCTGCACGATCGCTGATAACCTTGGCGAGACGCTCACATCGCTGACGCAACTCCCGGTACCGCCCCAGCAGGTTGTAATCGAGGCGAGCGGGGTGGCCGACCCGGGGAAAATAGGCCTGTATGGCCAGGGTTGGCCCGGATTCCGGCTTGCCGGCGTCGTTACCGTGGCTGACGCCAGCACGGTCAAAATTCGCGCTGACGACAAATTTGTCGGCGAACTGGTTCGTCGTCAACTGCGCCATGCGGATGTTATTGCGGCAAGCCATGAAGACTTAATGGATGCGCCGACGGTTCGTGCCACCAGGCAATGGTTGGCAGGCTTGGTCGGGCAAACCCCAGTGGTCAGTATCCGCCCAGGGCAATGCGGCGATTGGAAGTGGTTACTGGGTCAACATGATGGCCAGGCTATCCAACACGTAGCCGATGTACTGGCAGTAGATGCGAACCAACTTTTTGTCTCGGCCGGTGTGCGGTCGACAACACCGCTATCGCGCCGCTGTCTTGAGGCGGCATTGGCAAAGGTGCCGCTAGGGCTCATACGAATCAAGGGCGTTGTCTGGTTTGACTCGGAGCCAGAGCCGGCGGTTGTCCAGATGATTGGCCGACGGTGGCAGATTTTGCCGATGAGCGCGGCCGCAGCGCATCCACCTGTGTCAACTCTGGCAGCGATTGGTTTGCAGGGTCAGGTTGAGCCCCAATTGGTACTAGATGCTTTGATCGTGGGCGCTTCGGCTGACGCAATTTAACCGTGGAAAACAACCCGATGACGTTCGTGCCGGTTTAAGCAAAGCGATGGAGCAAGCCATCGACTATGGTAACAAGTATGCCGCTGCTGAAACAGTATCGTTTCACGAAAAAATTGTCGCTGCTGGTAAAGGCAGTATTGTCAAACCCAGCCCGGAAGAACTCGACCAGTGGCATGCTGTGATGAAGCCCGTCTGGAAAGAATTCGAATCTGAAATTGGCAAAGGCCTGATCGACGCAGCTCAGGCCGCAAATAACAAAAAAGTTCAGCGCAAAGATTACTGGTACTGCTTGAATTAGGGCGGGCTTCGAGGCTCGCCCTAATTGTCTTGGCCGCCGGAAACGGCGCGCCGACCAGTAGTTGATTTTGCCGTTGGCGTCCAACCCCGAACGGAGGACTACGAAAAAAAAATTTGTTGATCGATTGGAAAAATGAATCATTGTGACTATGTTAGCCGCGATGACAATTCTGACCTTTGTCCAGGTAGTAATGCGGTACTGGGGTCTGGTGTTATTGGGCATCATCATGGTGGTCATTACGGAAATAGGCATGATTTCCCCTACCGTCGGGCTCAACCTGTTTGTGACCAGTGGCATTACTGGTATGAGCCTGGTGCAGGTTACCCGCGCCGCATTACCCTGGCTGAGCGTTTTGCTGTTGTTCCTGGTCATCATTACTTATGAACCGCAAGTCGCGCTGTTTTTGCCGAACATGATTTTTGACTGATCCGGTGCGATTGACACACATCTGTCGCCGGCTGGAAAGGCCGGCGACAGGTGGGGGCGGGTGTTGCCTGTAAGCGGCAGCCAGGTTCCACTGGGCGTGGTGCGGCTGCCGTTTGTCTTTCTCCGCTCACCCGGCAAAAGAAATCACGGCTGATTTCCGTCATTCACTGTCTCGCAAACGCCGTCTATCTGTCTTGCAATACCTCTAGTTACGGCCGGCTGATAAATTGCCAGCGATGAGCAATCCAGTAACAGAGAACGGTAAACACCGCAAATCGATGAGCGACAAAAACTTGGCGAAGTCACCACCCAATTCCATTGGTCGCGGCGTTTCAGACCCGGAATCTATTGGCGAACCGAACCGGCAGTTAACCGTTGCCCGCATGGTGCCGTTTCTAGTGGCAGACGGGTTGCTCGCAACGGCAGATGCTGAGCAAGTCTTGCGGTTTGATGGTTTGTCATCCAAACCGGAGCATGCCCTCGTTTCGCTGGCCAACCGCCGCCTGACGGCTGCCGACAACGCCAAACCGCTGGATATAGAACGCCTGACTGATTGGGCTGCGGGAAAACTGGTCATGGAGCGGGCGCGAATCGATCCGCTAAAAGTTGATTTGTCGCGGGTCGCTGAGGTGATGTCCAGTCAGTATGCCGCGCGTTATAAGATTTTGCCGCTGGAAGTAAACGATGGTGCGGTTGTTGTCGCCACGGCAGAGCCGTTTATGTCCGGCTGGGTACCTGAGCTGGAAAAAATCCTGCGCAAAAAAATTCACCTGGTGTTCGCGAACCCAGCTGATCTAAGCCGTTATATCGTCGAGTTCTTTTCACTGGCCAAGTCGGTTCGTGATGCGCAAAAGAACGGCTCAGGAAATGCCACTCAAAATTTTGAACAACTTGTCGAGCTGGGGCGCTCCGGTAAAAACCTGGATGCCAACGACTCCCATATTGTGACAATCGTCGACTGGTTGTGGGAATATGCTTTTGAGCAGCGGGCCAGCGATATTCACCTGGAGCCACGCCGTGACATGGGCACGATCCGTTTCCGGATTGATGGCGTCTTGCACCATGTCTACCAGGTGCCGGCCTCGGTGATGACGGCCATGGTTAGCCGGATCAAGCTTCTGGGGCGGATGGATCTGGTCGAAAAACGCCGACCACAAGACGGCCGCATTAAAACCCTCATGGATGACGGCCAGGAAATAGAATTGCGTCTGTCGACCCTGCCAACAGCCTTTGGCGAGAAAATGGTCATGCGTATATTTGATCCGGATGTCCTGGTTAGAACATTCTCCGAACTTGGTTTTGCCCGCGACGAGTTATCACGCTGGAACGAAATGATCGCCCGCCCCAACGGCATTGTCCTGGTAACGGGGCCAACCGGTTCGGGTAAAACTACCACCTTGTATTCAACCCTCAAACATCTGGCCACAGACGAAGTAAACGTGTGTACTGTTGAAGACCCAATCGAAATGGTCGACCCGGCACTTAATCAGATGCAGGTTCAGTCCAATATCGGACTGAATTTTGCCGACGGTGTCAGAGCGTTGATGCGTCAAGACCCTGACATTGTGATGATTGGCGAGATACGGGATCTCGAAACGGCTGAGATGGCAACCCAGGCCGCGCTTACCGGCCACCTGGTGTTGTCAACCCTGCACACCAATGACGCACCCTCGGCGGTGACCCGGCTGATTGAACTGGGTATACCGTCTTATCTGTTGAATGCCACCTTAAACGGTGTGCTTGCGCAGCGGCTGGTGAGAACGTTGTGCCCGGCCTGCAAAGAGCCTATGGAATCGGTCCCCCAGGAACACTGGGAAGCATTGATTCATCCGTACCAGGCACCAGCCCCCAAGCAAGTGTATCGACCCGTGGGTTGTCTTGAATGTCGAATGACTGGTTTTCGCGGCCGCGCCGGTATCTATGAAATGTTAACCGTTGACGAGAGCATCCAGTCCGAACTGGCCCGACCCGAACCAAACCTTGAACGTATCCGGCGCAAAGCAATGAAGCGCGGCATGAAACCCCTACGCCTGGCCGGTGCCCAGAAGATTGCCGCTGGTGTGACGACGTTTGAAGAAGTATTGAAAGTAGCGCCCAGCATTACCCATGACCCTCGCAAGATGGCTAGTCAGGCAACGTCAGGGGCTCCGAAACCAATAAGTGATAATGCGCCAGCCAGGGGGCCGGCTGAGGGGCAGAATGACGTTTCCGGGCACAAGACGGCTACGTCAGCGCATTGAGACCGCCTGCTGCGAGTTTCGATAACTCGCGCTGGCGTAAAGCTTACTTGACCAGCTGACGCATCGCACTTTCCAGCCCGTTCAGGGTAACCGGGTACATACGTTCGGCCATGATTTCCCGAATCACCGCAATTGACTGACGGTATTCCCATACCCCTTCGGGTTCAGGGTTTAGCCATGCGAACTTGGGATATTTTTCGACCAGCCGGCGCAGCCAGACGGCACCCGGTTCTTCATTGTTGTATTCCACAGAGCCGCCGGGTTGCAAGACCTCGTACGGGCTCATGGTGGCATCACCGACAAAGATAAGACGGTAATCGGAATTGAACTTGCGAATCAGATCCCAGGTACTGGTGCGTTCTGCGTGGCGACGACGGTTGTTCTTCCAGACATGGTCGTACACGCAGTTATGGAAGTAATAAAACTCCATGTTTTTGAACTCACTCTTGGCCGCTGAGAACAACTCTTCCGTGCGCTTGATATGGTCGTCCATCGTGCCGCCGACATCCAGCAGCATTAACACCTTGACCGAGTTGTGGCGCTCGGCAACCATTTTGATGTCCAGGTAACCAGCGTTGCGTGCCGTACTGGCAATGGTGTCGTCCAGATCGAGTTCGTCTTGTGCACCTTCGCGGGCAAACTTGCGCAGCCTGCGTAGCGCCAGCTTGATGTTCCGGGTGCCCAGTTCAACCTGATCGTCGTAGTCGCGGTAGGCGCGTTGTTCCCATACCTTTACCGCGGTCCGGTTCCCTGCCGAAGGCCCACCAACCCGTATACCTTCCGGGTTGTAGCCACCGTTACCGAATGGAGAGGTGCCATTGGTACCAATCCATTTGTTTCCCCCCTGGTGGCGTTTTTTTTGCTCGTCGAGTAACTCTTTGAGCCTTTCCATCAATTTGTCCAGACCACCCATGGCTTCGATCGCGGCCTTCTCCTCCGCCGTGAACTCCCGCTGGAACTGGCGTTTTAACCATTCGAGGGGCAGGTCCGGAACCAGTTCTTCCAGCGACTGGATGCCTTTGAAATACGAGCCGAATGCTCGGTCAAACTTGTCGAAATTCCGTTCGTCTTTAACCAGGGAGGCGCGCGATAGAAAGTAAAATTCGTCAATAGAAGGACCGGTGACCTTCTTTTGCATACCTTCCAGCAGCATTAAGAATTCCTTAATAGAGACCGGCAGGCGGGCAGTGCGCAGGTGCATGAAAAATTCAATCAGCATCAGATAACCTCAGAACCAGATTACAGGAGGCACTGGGCCCGCAAACAAGGTTGACGCACCACCAAGGTTTACGCACCACTTTTCCCTTCAACAAACGACGCATGCAAACCAATGACCCCTGCAACAATCAGCAATATGCTGACCACTTTCAGGGCGGTCAGCGACTCTTTAAAGTAAACAATGCCAATCACCGCGGTTGCCGCAGTGCCAACCCCCGACCAGATTGCGTAGGTAATGCTCAGGTCGAGTTTGCGCAGGGCAAGGGTGTTAAATACGAAAGCCATTCCGAAGCATGCGAACATCACAATTGATGGTGTCAGCCTTGTGAAGCCTTGCGACAGCTTCATATTGGTTGTGCCGATTACTTCAAAGCAAATTGCGAGTGCGAGTTGAACCCAGTGCATTCGAACCTACCGATTGTGGCGAGCCATAAATACCAGGCGTTCAAACAAGTGGACGTCTTGTTCGTTTTTCAGCAGGGCCCCGTGTAATGGTGGAATAGATTTCTTTCCGTCTTGCTCGCGTAAGGCCTCTGGTGGAATATCTTCAGCCATCAGCAGTTTCAACCAGTCAACTAATTCTGATGTTGATGGTTTTTTCTTCAAGCCGGGCAGTTCACGCATCTTATAAAAGGCTTCCATGGCTTCGGCAACCAGTTGCTTCTTAATACCCGGGTAGTGAACGTCAACAATTTTCTGCATCGTGTCACGATCAGGAAACTGGATGTAGTGAAAGAAGCAGCGGCGCAGGAACGCATCGGGAAGTTCTTTTTCGTTGTTCGATGTGATCATGACAACCGGCCGGTGTTTTGCCTTGATCAGCTCGCGGGTCTCGTAAACATAGAATTCCATGCGATCGAGTTCACGCAGCAAATCGTTCGGAAACTCGATATCCGCTTTGTCAACTTCGTCGATGAGCAGAACCACCGGCTTGTCCGCGGTAAACGCCTGCCAGAGCACACCCTGGATGATGTAGTTCTGAATGTCTTTGACTTTCTCGTCACCGAGCTGAGAATCGCGTAGCCGCGAGACGGCATCGTATTCATAAAGGCCTTGCTGGGCCTTGGTAGTGGACTTCACATGCCATTGCAGCAAAGGCATTCCAAGGGCTTGGGCCACTTCTTCGGCCAACATGGTTTTGCCAGTGCCGGGCTCCCCCTTAATGAGTAGCGGACGCTCCAGGGTGATTGCAGCATTAACCGCCAGTTTCAGGTCGTCAGTGGCGACGTATTTTTCTGAGCCTTCAAAACGCATGGGATTCCCGTGATCAGGTGGTGAACAGTGATTGAATTTACCGCGCTGCAGCTGGTGAGGTCGAATTTGGGCCGAGCGGATCCGACAGGTGTCGGTTTGGTGCCTCAGTATAAGGGTAACGACCGGCAGCTGGCTGGACGCGATATTTACCCGTCGGATACACTAACGTGTTGGCATTAGCTATAAGAAATAGTTAGCCGAATTATCAGATCAAACAAATCAGATAAAACAAATCAGATAAAACAAATCAGATCAATAAGATCGAACCGTCGGGCGCCAGGGATTTCCAGGCGTCGGGCAAATGAACAACCCCGCTGGATAAATCGCTGGACAACTTCGAAATGACCCTTGCTATGACTCAAAAAACACCCGCTGGTGGCGGAAATTCAAGCGCTTGCCGACACCTGGAAGGCGAATCGCCTGCGTCGCCAATGCGCGTAACCATGGGTAAACTGGCGCTGGCAGCAGGCGTCATGATCTCCCTGACCAGCGGGCCAGTGGCGGCCGCTGAAGTGACCGCCAATCCGGCTGCGGCCAAGGACAAGATTTCTGCCTGTATCGGATGCCATGCAATTCCAGGCTATAAGTCATCGTTCCCGACGGTTTATTCGGTACCTTACATTGCCGGCCAGTCGGAAAAATACCTGGCCAATGCGCTGATCGCCTATCGGAAGGGCGATCGCGATCATCCGACGATGCGGGCGATCGCCGGCTCCCTGACCGATCAAGACATTGCCGATCTGGCTGCCTATTTCTCTCAACTCAACTAAGCCGGACTGCTGAAATGACTGTATTAATTAATCAAATCACTTTGCGTCTTGCATTGCTAACTGGTGTCGCGAGCCTGATCGCCAGCCCGGCATGGGCGGGTGACCCGGTTGCCGGAAAAGAGAAAGCGGCGGTTTGTGCTGCCTGCCACGGGGCTGACGGCAAGACACCTATCGACCCGTCATACGCAATTCTGGCCGGCCAGCACGAGGACTACCTGGTGGTGGCGCTAAAAGCCTACCGGTCGGGTAACCGTAAAAACGCCATCATGGGAGCCCAGTCACAGGCTTTGAGCACCGCAGATATTCAGAACCTGGCTGCGTATTACGCCAGCCTGCCGGGGCCGTTAAGTAATAAACGTTAGGCTTTCAGACCAGGCCGTCAAAGGGAATGCAATCGACCTCGCCACCGGCAGCCACCGTCTGCTGGTCGTGGTGCAGGACGACGATGCAATTGGCCTCGGACATAGAGCGCAAAACCCCAGAGCCCTGCGAGCCGGTGGCCGTGACTGTCATTCGCCCGTCGGTGTTAAAGCGCAGCAGGCCTCGCTGGTATTCCGTACGTCCCGGACGTTTCTTAAAGGATTCCGCGGCGATCGCCCGGACATATGCATCGCTGAGTGGATTTGCCCCCATCAGGCGGCGCAGTGCGTGTCGGGCGAAAAAGTAAAAAGTAACCATCACGGCCACTGGATTACCGGGCAGGCCAAAGTAAATAGCGTTGCCGATGCGGCCAAACGCCATGGGACGCCCCGGGCGCATGGCGATTGTCCAGAACCGGACATCCCCCAGTTTATTCATGATGTCACGGGTAAAGTCAGCCTCGCCAACCGAAACCCCGCCAGATGAAATAATGGCATCCGCTGATTCACTGGCAGTGCGCACCGCGTTCTCCAGCATCCCGGGGTCATCGGGAATGACACCCATGTCGATCAGATCAACACCGAGCCGCTGTAATAGCCCAAAGATGGTGTAGCGGTTGGCATCATAGACTTGCCCCGGCTGTGGCACCTGGCCGATCGAACACAATTCATTGCCGGTCGAAAAAAACGCGACCCGGATTTTTCTTCGGACCGGCACTTCGGCAATACCCAGAGACGCGATCAGCCCAAGGTCTGCCGGGGACAGGCATTTGCCAGCCGGAATTGCCGGCTTGCCAGCTGCCAGGTCTTCGCCACGCAGGCGTCGATGCTGGCCGGGCTGATGTGCTTGGGTAATCGTGACGGTGTCGCCTTCGCGCTCAGCCAGCTCCTGTGGAACAACTGTATCAGCACCGGTGGGCATCGGCGCCCCGGTCATTATGCGCACGGCTTGACCGGGCTGCAGGTTTTGGTCAAAAGTTTCACCGGCCATCACAGTGCCAATGACGGCCAGGCGAACGCCATCAGCGTTAACGTCATCTGCGCGAACGGCAAAACCGTCCATGGCCGAATTGTCATGCGGCGGGACATCAATTGGCGACAACAAATCGCTTGCCAGGACTCGGCCCAAAGCGGCCCGAAGGGCAACCATCTCTATTGCCTGAACGGGTTGAACAAAAGTTTCGATAATTTGCCGGGTCATGTCGACAGGCAGGGCGTCCGGATTGTATTGCGGTAATTCACCCGTTACGGCATCAAGAGACAGTGTCTGGTGGGTGTCAGTCATTGGGAGTGTCAGTCTTGCGATTGGCGGTTTCGTAATTGGCGGTTTCGGGACTGTTCGTCTCGCGATAATCAGCCTGGGGGACTGACTCGAACCTGGCTAGGTCTTCGGGGGTATTAATATTGCGAAACGCCGCACTGTCCGCAAAGGCAACACTGGCTACCTTTAGGGGCGCATACCAGGCGTCGATTTTTCGTCCACCGGAAGACAGAAAATCCGCCAGGTTGGACAGCAGATCTCGTCGCACCAGGGTGAAGACAGGTTGCGCACGACCATCCGTGGTGACCACGGCCAGGTCTGCGCCTTCCTGCAAGGCGGCGTCGGCCAGGCTGGCGGCAAGGTTGTCAGGCAGAAATGGAGAATCACACGGGCAGGTCAGCACCCAATCGGTTGTTGCTGCGGTTAAGCCAGCATGCAGGCCGGCAAGCGGCCCCGCAAAGCCGCCAACTTCGTCTGCGATCAACGGCAGATTGAACTGGCTGAACTGATCAGCATCCTGGTTGACGTTAAGCATCAACTGCCCAACCTGCGGCTTCAGTCGATCGATGACATGGGCAATCATTGGTCTGCCGCGAAACGGTGTCAGTGCCTTATTGGTGCCCCGGCCATCACGACTCATGCGTCGCCCAAGCCCGCCGGCCAGTACCAGGCCACAGATTTGTTCACGGCTAACCCCGGGTGTGCTCAAGCCATCTCCGTGGTGCTGCCCGGCTCGCGGCGGAATCGATGGCCGCCGGTAAACAACAGATGATGCTTACCGCGGCAACGTCCGAGCATGGTGATGCCCACGCGCTGGGCAATGTCGTATCCCATCTGGGTCAACCCGGATCGGGAAACCAGAAAGGGGATCCCCATCTGGGCACATTTAATCACCATCTCCGAGGTCAACCGGCCGGTAGTGTAGAAAATTTTATCGTCACCGTCGACACGGTTGGCCCACATCCAACCCGCGATGGCGTCAACCGCATTATGCCGGCCGACGTCTTCAACAAATATCAGGATATCACCCCGTTGGTCGCCGGCGTTGGCACACAATGCGCATCCGTGAACTGCACCGGCTTGTTTGTATATGGTGTCATGATGGCGGACATTGGCCATCACCTCTTGTAAGACGGGTTCAGTCAGTTCAGTCGCATCGGAGAGTTGAACGTCGTCAATTTCGTCCATTAAGTCGCCAAAGACAGTGCCCTGGCCACAGCCGGTTGTGACGGTTCGTTTTTGCATTCGAGCATTCGCACGGCCACCGCCTGACGTGTCACTTTCCCAGAAGGTGATTCCGGTGTTTGCCAGTTGAACCGAGGTAACTGCCACGGAATTGGTTTCCCAGTCCACTTGTACGGCGGATATTTCGCTGGCCAGACGAACCAGGCGCTGGTTACGCAAATAACCCAGGGCAAGATACTCCGGAGCGCCCCCGAGCGTCATTAACGTGACCAGCTCGCGTTTGTCAAAGTACAGGGTTAACGGATGTTCACCAGCGATGCTGGTCACGACTTCATCACCGTTTTCGTCGCGGGCCGTCACTTCATGGGTGGCCGGACGGGCGTTATTGGTCAGGCGGATGCCGGCGGCGTTATCAACCACCGATGTACGACATCTCGATTTTGCGAAGCACCGATGTTTCGGATGAGCGTATTTCAGAGTAGCGGTCATCACGCCGTACCCACAGGTGACTGATCGCTGCGCTGATCTGATCGTCACTATAGTCACCGCGAAGCAAGCTGCGTAAATCGTGGCCTTCTGTGGCAAACAAACACGTATACAAACGCCCCTCGGTCGACAGGCGCGCGCGTGAGCAGTCCGAACAAAACGGCTCGGTCACCGATGAAATAACACCGATTTCACCACCGCCATCCGCATAGCGCCAGCGGTTGGCAACTTCGCCCGGGTAGTTTGGATCAACGGCTTGCAGCCCGAGGGCATCATTAATACGGGACACAATTTCTGCGCTCGGCACAACGTCGTCCATCCGCCAGCCATTGGAGGCACCAACATCCATGAACTCGATAAAACGCACGATATGGCCACTACCCTTGAAATACCGGGCCATTGGAACGATCTGGTTGTCATTGACCCCACGCTTAACGACCATATTGATCTTAATAGGGTTCAAGCCCGCGGCAGCCGCCGCATCGATACCTTTTAAAACGTCAGCAACTGGAAAGTCGACGTCGTTCATTTGCCGGAAGATTGTATCGTCCAGGGCGTCCAGGCTGACTGTGATGCGGGTTAACCCGGCGTCGGCGAGAGCCTTGGCCTTTAACGGCAAAATTGATGCGTTGGTGGTCAGGGTGAGGTCTAGCGGGTCGCCGGCTGCCGTCTTAATGCTCGCCAGGCGGGATATCAGTTTTTCGATATGTTTGCGCAGTAACGGCTCGCCGCCGGTAAGCCGGATTTTTTCTACCCCGTGGGCAGCAAACAACCGGACCAGGCGTTCAATTTCTTCAAAGCTGAGCAGGGAGTTCTGCGGAAGGAATTGGTAGTCCCGCCCGAAGACCGACTTTGGCATGCAATAAGTGCAGCGAAAATTACAGCGGTCAGTGACGGAAATTCTTAAGTCATGCAGGCGCCTGCCGCGGACATCACCTAACAGCCCCGACGCGGCCGGGGCGTCGACCGGAATCGTGGGCAGTTCAGCATGATATCGGGCTTCTGCAATGGGAATAACAGGTTTTGACATGATTCATTTTCCTATGGACAGCAATCGTATCAACTCCCCGCTCTGGAACCCAGGATCCGTTCGCCGAATAGGGGAATAATTGTCGAATTCGCGCAGATCAGTCCTCAGGCAGGGCCTCAAAAGCTCTTCTCTTATCGTCAAACCATTGCTCCATTGCATCGGGTTTTTGCATCAGTGCTTTCATGGTCGCCATGGCTTTTAAGTGGTCCGGGTCTGCCTGTTCGAACATCTCTTTGCCATGCTGCTGGCTCATTTGTGCGATTTCCTCAAAGGTTGAGGCAGAAAATGTCTTGTCACATGCGCCACCAAGTTGCTGACACGTCATTGATTTCATGCTTGTCTCCTGAAATACCGGGGGCCAACGCGGGCATACTGCTAAGCTCACGCCTAAGTCTGCTGTCTGTTATCAGCTTCGTAAAGCCGCATTAGTAAACCAGTACTAACAAAGTATATTAGTAAAGTCTGTCGATAAATTTAATAATTTAAACGTAAAGAGTAATGTATTTGATGAATAAGTCCCTGGAAAACGCCGCCATAACCGAGCGTGCAGGCGAGATTGCCAGCCGGGTAGAAAGCTTTGTCCGTAACGTGGTTGCACCTTTTGAGAAGGACTCCCGTCTGGGTAGCCATGGCCCTGAAGATTCTTTGGTTCGTGAACTGAAAGATCTGGCGCGCAAGGCTGGGGTATTGACCCCGCACATCCTCGCTGATGGCAGTCATTTGAGCCACCGGGAGACCGCTGCGGTACTGATTCGATCCGGCCTGTCACCGTTGGGGCCGATTGCCTGTAATACGGCAGCGCCTGATGAGGGCAATATGTATCTGCTTGGCAAAGTGGCCAGTCCACAGTTGAAGGATAGGTTTCTGAATCCACTGGTGGCAGGTGAAGCCCGCTCTGCGTTTTTTATGACCGAGCCCGCGCAAGACGGTGGTGCCGGATCTGATCCGTCAATGATGCTGACCACCTGTCGGCGTGAGGGCGATCAGTGGGTTATCAACGGACGCAAGACGTATATTACCGGCGCTGACGGTGCCGGGGTGGGCATTGTGATGGCCAAATCAGACGACGGGGCGTGTATGTTTTTGGTCGATCTGCCCGACCCGGCAATTCAAATCGAACGGGTGATGAATACGATTGACAGCTCGATGCCGGGTGGCCATGCCGTTGTGCGGATCGACAACTTACGGGTACCGGCTAACCAGATGCTAGGGGAGAGCGGGGAAGGATTCAAATACGCCCAGGTACGCCTGGCACCAGCCCGGTTAACGCACTGCATGCGCTGGCTTGGTGCCTGTGTTCGCGCGCATGAAATTGCAACCGACTATGCGAACCGGCGAATGGCTTTTGGCAAAAACCTGATCGACCATGAAGGGGTGGGTTTTATGCTGGCTGACAATAAGCTCGACCTGAAGCAGGCCGAGTTAATGACGTATTGGTGTGCGGACGTGCTGGACAGCGGTGCTTATGGCACTACCGAAAGTTCGATGGCCAAGGTGGCCGTTTCGGAAGCCCTGATGCGGGTGGCGGATCGTTGTGTGCAAGTGATGGGCGGGCAGGGTGTAACGGCGGACACGATCGTGGAACAAGTGTTTCGCGAGATTCGGGCCTTTCGCATTTACGACGGGCCAACCGAAGTGCACAAATGGAGTCTGGCCAACAAGATTAAGCGTGACTGGACCAAGGCGAATCCAGCAGCGAGCACCTGACGTGGATCTTAAAGAACTCAACGGCCGGCAGTTGCTTCAGGCCGTCGCCAGCGGGGAGTTACCCGGCCCCAGGATGGCAGAAACAATCCCAATGCAATTCATTGAGATAGGCGAGGGTGAAGTGATGTTTCACGCCACGGCGGATGAGCGACATCTGAACCCGCTTGGCGGTGTACACGGCGGCTTTTCGGCGACTGTCCTCGATTCGGTTACCGGCTGCGCCGTGCATACGATGCTGGAGGCCGGCGTGGGCTACGGAACCGTCGAGCTGGACGTCAAGATGATGCGTCCGGTGCCCGTCGATACCAAACTCATCGCTCGCGGAAAAGTGCTCAGCCTGACCCGATCGCTGGGTTTCGCCGAAGGTGCGCTCACCGATGAGGCCGGCAAACTATTTGCCCATGCCACGGCAACCTGCATGATTATCCGTTAGCCTCCGGGTTGTTTTCCGGCGGTTGATTCACTGACGGGTCTGCGCTGGTCAGTGCTCATCAGGCAGATCCGGCTGCGAAGTCGACGAACTTTGTGCACTGCCTTTGCCAGTACTCTCGCGTACGATGATCTCGTATTCGAGTTTGACTATCTGCGCTGGCAACGTATCGCCATTGACACGGGCTGCAAGTGAATCGTGAACAATTCTCCCCACCGCATGTCCAATCGCAGTGCAGCCAACCTTAACAGTGGTAATGGATGGCTGATTACTGGCGGCAATTTCGGAGTCGCCAAAGCCGGCAATTGCGACCCGGCCCGGTACGTCCCATCCGCGTCTTGCGCACTCAGTAATTGCGCCAAAAGCACACGAATCGGACACGCATACCACTGCATCAGTGTCAGGCCACTTCTCAAGAGTCTGAACAATCGCCAGGGCACCTTGTTTCATTGAAATCGGTGGCTCTCCGAAACTGATCACGCGATCGGTTGGCAGCCCCAGTTCTGTTGTTGTCTGAACAAAACCCTGGAGCCTGTCGGCGCCACGGGTTTGTTGATTGCTTGTGCCGCCAATAAAACCTATTTTCCGGTAACCCGAATTTTGTAACGTACGAACCATGTCACCACAGGCCTGCGCGTTGGAGAAGCCGACAACGTGATCGATCGGGTCTGTGGGTGAGTCCCACATCTGAATGACTGGTCCATCGTAATTGCCCAGCAGTCTTCGCGTTAGCTCCGTATGATTGTTCCCGGTGATAATCACCGCTTCCGGGCGTCGCTGAAGCATCGTTTTAACCAGCGATTCTTCGGCTTCAATCGAATAATCAGTGTAACTCAGCAGTAACTGTAATCCAGACGCTTGCAATACTTCCGAGATGGCGTGAACCGTTTCGGAAAAATTGGAGTTGTTCAGCGACGGCACGAGACAAGCGACAAACCCGCTGCGTCCTGTCGATAGCGCGCCCGCGGACAGATCCAGGACGTAGCCCATATCGTCAACGGCTGTCTCTACCCTGGCGCGTGTTGCCCGGGAGACCAGGTGCGGATTGCGAAGAGCCCGCGAGACTGTCATCGTCGAAACCCCCGCTTGCCGGGCGACGTCGATCATCGTGGTTGCGGGTGTCGTTTCTGCCTTTTTTCCCACTGATACCCCGACTATTGCAAAGGCCCGCATCATCAGCCCGGGTGGGCCGAAATTTCAGGCATGATTTCATACGATGGTATCGGTAACATCTGACGCTATCAAGCAACAATCAAGCGGTAATCTCGACGCGATTCAAGTGAGTATTAGCTTCAGAACCTCCGAGCTTCAGAACCGCCGAGCTTCAGAACCTCCGAGCTTCAGATCCACCGAGCCTCCGAGCCTACGGTGGAGTCCTGAACAGGTTTCGTGTCGGGTCGTACGCGCTGCTGGTCAGGCCCAGTGCGCCAATTATGCTGTGGAAAATATGCTCATGGGCATTCGAGTCGCGCAGGCGCATTTGTGCGGGATTTGACTGGCTTTGCATTTTAAATGCCTGCGACATCCAGACGATCATTGGAATGACGGTTTGTTCCTCTGGGGCGATTGCCATTGGTGTTCCGTGCAAGTACAAACCATGTTCACCAAGCGACTCTCCGTGATCAGAAACGTAAATCAATACTGACGCGATATCTGCGCGTTCGCGAAGTTTGTCAATCAATCGGTGCAGTAGGAAATCGGTATAGAGGACGGTGTTGTCGTAAGCATTAATCAACGACTGCCGGCTGCAATTAACTAACTGCACGGTCTCACAGGTTGGCGTAAAGCGGGTGAATCCCGGTGGAATTTTTTTTGCATAAGCAGGGCCGTGGCTGCCGGTAGGATGTAGTACCAAAAGTGATTTCCCGGTTTGCATGCTGTCAAGCCGCCTATCGATATCGGACAGTAATACCTCATCGAAACGGCAGTGTTCGCCAGCGCAGCCCTGGCGCAATTGGTTTGCGCCACGTTTAAGTCTGCGAGGCATCGGCGGTTCACCAGAATTATTCGAAAGCCACTGCACTTGAACGTTGTGGCGGTCGAAATAAACCGGCAGGCTTTCCGTTTGTTCTCTGAACGAATAGGCCTTCTTGCGCGGCGTCATCATGCATTGAATAGCCGCTGTCGTGTAAGTAGCGCAGCTCCTGGCGTTCTTTATTGGCACGACATCAGAACGCGACAATAACGGATTTGTTTGTCGGGCATAGCCGTAAATCGAAAAATTTGCTGCGCGCGCCGATTCACCGATAACAAGGACAACCAGGCGCTGCCTTGGGTCAACAACATGAAGTGCCGGGAGAGGTTGTACCCGCTGCTTCTTCACCCAGATGCGCTGCTGGTATCGAACGGAGTTGACCAGGTATGACCAGGGCATCATTAGTGCGCCGACGGTTTTTAAATGATGATCGAACCATAGCCATGTTCGTGCATTCGTATAAACAACAATGCTGAACCCAATCACAATGCTCAAGATCAGCACCAGTTTGTTGCGCATCGAGCTGGATCGACTGGGTGTCAGCAACAAGAGAACACTAGGGGTCAGGCCAAATACCACCAGGTACATTGCCAGGTCGAGATGCGCTAGTTCCAGCGCTTCTGCCGGATTTGTGTTGAAAAAGTTGCCCATCATTGTGCGATCGAGAACCACTTTGTAACTCGCGACAAAATACAAGGCCACCGCATTAGCGTGGAAAATGAGTATCGCGACTATCAGCATCAGCCTGTGTGACAAGAGGCTGACTAGGCTCAGCATTAACGCCGTTGTACAAAACACAAGGGTGAACAAAGTGACCAGAATTGCGATTGCCTGAAATCCGCGCAATTCGAGGTTCTGCACTGCATAGTTGTAAAGAGGCCATTGATACAGCAGTGCATTAACCAATGCGATACCAGGCACCACTGTGGTAGTTGTCGGCGACCGTGATATGCCGACGGTTGACGGCATTGACGGCATTGACTGCATTGGTGGCATTGATGGTATTGATGGCATGGTCAGCCCTTATTGTCCGGGTTGGCGCGAAACGCAGAGGTAATCGGTAGTGTTGTGATGACACCGAGCAGTGCCCCTGCAAACACGGCCGAAACGGTGTGTTCGCCGTACCCAATGCGCGTGACCATAGTCAGTATCAGGATAGGCAACAAATACCACAGGTGTCGCGGCCCATAACGGCGACTAACAAAAGCGGTCGCACAGGAAGCCATTGAAGAGTGACCGGAGGGCATGTTGTGTTTACTTTGTTCGCCCCATGGTCGTTGCCCAAGTCGGCGTCCGGCGCTGGTTCGATGATTTAGTACCCGTTTCAGACCATGGGTTGCCGTCATCGTGGTAATACCGACCAAGAGCAGTTGTTTTATACCGTGTTTATCGCGCAGCAAAAAAGGCAGGGCTATCTGCACGCCCGTATTCACAAAACGCAGGTAATTTTCAGTGGTGTGAAAAACGGCGGTCGGTACCCGGTGAACCGCGGGAATCGCACAAGGGGCAACTGAGACCGGTTTGCAATTTGCGTAATGAGAAAGATCGCTTGGATAGATGGCAATCAGCATTAATGCGAAGCTGGCCGCGACCATGGGCCGATGCTGAGTGAGTCTGTGCTTGGCAAGCTTCACTGGGTTGACTCCTCGTTTGTCTATCCAGTGCGATATTGACCAGCGAAGCTGAAGAATGGTTTAAAGAAACTCTAAGACAAGCTGAAAATGGCGAAGGCACATCAGGTGCCGACAGGTATAGCTTTCGGCCGGCGCCGGTTGTTGACCGGGCAGGTTACGCAGGTTTATCGCCGATACCGTAAAATCGCGGCAATGCGAACTTTGCCTTTTCTCTCCCGTGCCAGGATGCCTGCGTTGTCGTGCTGTTCTGAGGCAAGCAAGCGGTGACGACTACCGCCACGCCTAAAGAGAACACCCGGTTGCCGATAGTTCTTACGGTTGCATTGCTAATAGCGGTTCTCGTGCTGATTATTGCTTATGCCTGGGGCGCGGGTTCTTACGGCCTGAGCTATTCGCAAATGCTTGATGCGCTAATTGCCAGGGCACAAGGCCTACCCGCACCCGATCCCCAAATTGATGCGGTCTTATTCAAGATACGTCTTCCGCGAATTGCCGCAGCGTTGCTAGTCGGTGCTGCGCTGGCAGTAGCGGGTACGGTTTATCAGGGATTGTTCCGCAACCCACTGGTTTCGCCGGACATTCTGGGTGTGTCGGCCGGTGCCGGCCTTGGCGCTGTGGGCGCAATTTTATTTGGGCAGCCAGCGCCGGTCATCCAGTTGTTTGCGTTTTTAGGTGGAATCACGACGGTGACGCTTGTGTACTGGGTGGCTAAGTCTGTCCGCCATCATGAGCCGACCCTCGTTCTCGTATTGTCGGGGGTTGTCCTCGGTGCCCTCGCCGGTGCATTGATTTCGCTGGTCAAGGTTCTGGCAGATCCGTACAACCAATTACCATCCATTACCTACTGGTTGCTTGGTTCCCTCAATGGCGTCAGTGGGCAGACGGTTCTCACCGTATTACCAGCAATCTGCCTTGGATTGGTGCCGCTCGTGTTATTGCGATGGCGGATGAATCTGATGTCTGTTGGCGAAGATGAAGCTGCTGCCATGGGGCTGTCTACCGCACGTATGCGCATCATCTTTATTGTCGCAGCCACTCTGATCACGTCTGCCGCCGTTGCAATTGCCGGTATCGTCGGTTGGATTGGTCTTGTGATCCCCCATATTGCGCGACTGCTTGTTGGTCCGGATTTCACCCGACTGCTGCCAGTTGCATTAATTTTGGGGGCTGCTTATTTGCTGCTGGTTGATACACTGGCTCGCAGTCTGGCGGTGGTTGAAGCACCGCTTGGCGTACTGACTGCTTTGCTTGGTGCACCGGTATTTATCTACTTACTGTTTAGCGGGCGCCGCGGATGGTAAGCCTGTTACGCTGCCAGGGCCTGGCTATCGGATACTCTGGTCAGACAATTGGTGCCGACATCAATCTGCAGTTGGTGGCCGGTGAAGTAATGGCGTTGCTGGGCCCCAATGGTTGCGGTAAGACAACTTTGTTTCGAACCCTGTTGGGCCTGATTCCGGCAAAACAAGGTGCGGTTCTTATCGACGACCGTCCCCTGGTTGACCTGAGCCGGCGCGATATTGCGCGCCGCATTGCCTATGTTCCACAGGCCCAGCAGGGCAGTTTTTCTTATACCGTCATGGATATCGTTGTGATGGGCCGTGCCGCTTGGCGGCCGGTATTCTCAGGGCCGGCTGAGGCGGACAAAAAAATTGCCCGGCAGGCACTTGCCCAACTAAATATTGAATCACTGGCCGAACGCGAGTACCAGCGTTTGTCGGGTGGGCAACGTCAACTGGTACTAATTGCACGGGCGCTTGCGCAGCAAGCCGCCGTTATTGTTATGGACGAACCAACGGCCAGCCTCGATTTTGGCAATCAGAGCCTGGTGATTGACAAAGTCAGAGCACTGGCCGATTCCGGCCTGGCGATCTTGCTGTCCACCCATGAGCCCGATCACGCCTTTGCCTGTGCCGATCAGGTAGCCTTGATGCGGAATGGCAGAATTTGTGCACAGGGCAATCCGGCTGATGTATTAACTGACCAAGCCTTGTCCGGGATATACCAGGTGCCGGTGCAGGTTGAGGTTTTGCCGGATGGACGTCGGGTCTGCCTGACGAAAATTGGCCGGTTATAAGGTGTTTTCCGGCTTAGGCCTGCGGCGGTGTCAATCACACCACCACGGCACTACCGGTCGCGACAACCTAGCGCTTGAACCGTTTTCGCAACTCTGCGCAATGATCTTTTATCTCAGACCGCGGCGTGAAGACAACAAAATCGTACAACGACCCCCTGGTTTGAATATCGACATAGTCTGCCGGATCAAGCTCACCTTCTGAGACCTCAATCTGGGCGATCGACAAGATCGCGGTGTCCTCGCTGCGAACAGTCGCAGCGCGCGACAAGACAGCCGGAACCCCCCAGTCTTTTCTGATATGACCATTGCCTGCAATCAGCACCGACTCTTGGTTCTCCTTATTTGCATCATCACGGTCGGAAGTACGCAGCATCGCGTCTGCCATGGCACCGTCGCGGGCTCGCTGAACCCATTGCATCGGTGCCAGTGACTCTTTAGGCACCAAACCACAATGGCCTTTGTCAAGCGAGTCCAGCATCGACTGATTGTTGGCATCGGACAAGGGCTCAGCCAGATGTAAACGGTTTATCACCTCTTCAGACAAGCCGTCCTTCCCGGCCCGCGGCAGACCCCTGACAAATTGTTGATCCAAGGCCGCCCCACGCATTGGCAGACCATAGGCAACTGCAGCCAGTGCAATGGGCTCGTACATCGACCATTGCGGCCACCCACTGTTGGCCCAGTTCAGTTCTTTATTAAGTGCGCGTACAGACTCCGCCGTTGTTAACCCGGGTGAATCCAGCACGGCTTGGTGGTTCTGCGAAATCATTTCCCAGACAACGACTGGTTTGCGTCCGAGCGACGCAAGCGCTTCGATCACACGAGCCTGGAGCAAGTGATGATCTGCATTAGTGTGCACCTCCCCAAGCAGAACAAAGCGCGCGTTACGCAAGCCATCTGATAAGTCGCGCCAGCTGCTACGCTCACCGTGGCCGCGCCATACCGTGCCGACCAAGGGGTGACCGGCAAAGTGACTGGACAACCAGCGCCGCGGTTTTAACTGGGTTATCAGCCTTTGCTCCGGGCGAATGTCCTCGGTCAATTCGGCGCGAACCGCTTGAGCATCTGCTGTTGCGCCGGCAAGAAAAATGTGGCCCACCAACATCAGGAACAAAGACACAATCAGCTTTGTCAGTAGTCCCTGGTTGATTGGGACAGGTTTGCGCACGCCTAAACTGGATACGCAAAACCCGGCAAGCAACGGTTCAGACCCGGTATGAATCACGGGGCGGCCCGCAACGGATTTCCCCCGGCTCAATCCAACGGGGCCGGTGTGCCGTGCAGATACGGCTTAAGCGCCAGCCAGGCCATCTCATGCACCGGTGTGGCCACCCCCAGGGCCCGCCCGCGCCGCACCAGGTAGCCGGAAAAACTGTCGAGTTCAAGCGGTCGACCCTTAGCCAGATCGTGATACATCGACGCATACATGGTCTTTGGAAACGACTGGTGTAGGGCTATGGTCCGGCTGACAATATCCGCTGGCAGTTCAATGCCTTGTGCTCTGGCAACGGCCACCACTTCTTCGAAGCCCCGGGTCGCCATCGGAATGATGTCAGCGTCGTTATAGATATAACCTGCCGGCAATCGGAACAAGCTGGTAAGCGACGCGTTGGTAGCAAGGCCAACAAACTTTGTCCATTGGGCTGCACGAATGTCAGCCTCGACTGACGCTGAAAAACCTGCCGCCTCGCAGGCATCACAAAACGCCACAGCGCGTTCAGACATCGAGCCGTCCGCCTCTCCAAACCGCAAACCAGACATAGCAGACGTATAGCGGATCACGCCGGGTTCCACGATCACCCCAGACACCATCGCAAGCCCACCGAGTACACTGCTCTTACCCAGTAGGGTGGCGATCCTGTCCTGATGGTCGACCCCGTTCAGTACCGAGACGACGAATGCACCTCCATCAACCAGGGGCTTGAGCGGCGCTGCCGCGCTTTCAATGTCGTAGGCCTTGACCGCAAACAACACGACATCACAAACCCCGGCCTGCACGGGTTGTTCAACGAAGCGCGCTTTGTCAACAACAAGACGACCCTTGGGCGTTTCAAGTACGAGACCGTGCTCACGCATGGCTGCGAGGTGTGGGCCGCGGGCGATGAACGTCACTTCATGACCGGCCAACGACAGCAGCCCGCCAAAGTAGCCACCAACTGCGCCGGCCCCCATAATTGCAATTCTCATGCTGTCTTACCTGAATTTAAATGCCGCTCCGACAACGCCGGATTGGAGTTAATCAATTGTGACACAGCAGCCACAGCAGGCGAACAAGGCTGACGGCTTGCCACCATGGCATTAGTCATTCACCGGCGGCATCAACCGTGTTGTTGCCAATGTCCTGATCAATTACGTATCGGATGTTGTCGATCACCATGAGTGATTGCCTCGATGAATGTTCGTGACGCACCTGTCTTCGCTACTATAGTTTTATGTTCCAATGTCATCAATCACTAACACAGGTCAGTCAGAAGAACGCCGCTTGCGGGGGTATCCCTGCTCACTATCGACGGCAAACCTTATGTTCAGTCCGGCGAACTGGTAAGGAAACGATCGCCAGCTTACGGACGGTACTGAAATACCGTATCGAGGCTTACCTGAAACACTTCGGTAGCGCGAAGCGCTATCATGCGACGACTATTTGAAATCGACGCATAAAGCAAACAGTGTTTTCCCGCCCCGCCCACTAACAGATCAAACCATCAAACCGGAGGATTCTATGAAACCACTCAAGATGTTCACCGCCGCTGTCGCGGTCGGCCTTATGTCGCAAGGGGCTGTTGCCCAGACTACCTGGGAAATGCCCACCCCCTACCCGGAAGCCGAATTCCACACCAAGAATGTCAGACAATTTGTGGCCGATATCGCCAAGGCGACAGGTGGTTCGCTCACTATCAATGTTCATAGTGCGCAGTCCTTGTTCAAACATCCGGAAATCAAGCGGGCGGTGCAGACCGGCCAGGTTCCCATTGCCGAGATGCTAATGGCTAACCTGCTGAATGAAGACCCGATCTTCGGCGTGGATGCCGTACCCTTCCTGGCTTCAACTTACGACGAAGCGGCCAAGTTATGGCGGGCACAGCGCCCGCTTGCCGAAGAAAAGCTTGCCAAACAAGGATTGCGCCTGCTTTATGCTGTGCCCTGGCCGGGACAGGGCTTTTACACCAAGTCACCGATTGCCAGTGTTGACGATCTGAAGGGTGTGAAGTTCCGGACCTACAACTCCGCCACGGCCTCGCTGGCTAAGTTAATGGGCGCCGTGCCGACTATTGTCGAGGCGGTTGAAATTCCGCAGGCGTTTTCTACCGGCGTAGTCGACGCGATGGTGACTTCAGGCGCAACGGGATTGCGCACCAAAGCCTGGGACTTTTCGCAAAATTTTTATGACTTAAACGCCTGGATGCCCAAGAACATGGTGTTCATCAACGAGCGCGCGTGGCGCAAGCTATCCGATGCCGAGCGCAGCGCGGTTGAGCAAGCCGGCAAAGAGGCTGAGAAACGCGGCTGGGCAATGAGCCAGGAGATCGCCAATGCAAGTAACAGCGAACTGGCCAAGAACGGGATGAAAGTATCCAGCGGCTCCGATAAACTGATTGATCAACTGAAAAAAATCGGTACCCAGATGACTGCTGAGTGGGAGAAGAAAGCCGGTGAAGATGGCGCAAAACTACTGTCTTCCTATCGAAAGTAAAGCATGGGTAACAGCCGTATGGAACGATGGCTTGATAAAGCCTTCATCGCCTGTGGTGTGATGGCGGCTGTCTTTTTGGTAGGCATCTGTGTGTTGGTGCTTGCCCAGATTATCGGCCGTCTATTTGGCGTGGCGATTCCATCGGCTGATGAGTTTGCCGGCTATTGCCTGTCTGCCTCGACTTTCCTGGCGCTGTCCTATGCCCTGCGCCAGGGAAGTCATATCCGGGTGACGTTGTTGATTGACCGGTTGCCGCCAAAGGGGCGGCGCATGTTCGAAGCTGTCTGTGTCACGGGCGGGCTTGCATTGAGTGCTTACCTGACATGGTTCACGATCGAAATGGTCTGGTTTTCGATTGAGTTTGGTGATGTGACCCAGGGTTTGGTGCCAATACCACTTTGGATTCCCCAGATGGGAATGGTCATTGGGTTAACAATGCTGACCCTGGCGTTTGCGGTCGACGCGAGTCGACTACTCAGGGGGCTGAACCCGGTTTACTTGCCGGCTGCTGCCGGGGCAGCCAAGCCCACCAAGGCCACAGCAACAGGCGAGCACTGACCAGATGGGGATTGGCTCACTTGGCATGCTCCTGGGGTTGGTTCTGCTACTGATACTTGCCAGTGGTTTTTGGGTTGGTATGGCATTGTTTGCGGTTGGCCTGTTCGCGATCTCTGCCTTCTCATCGTCGCCGGCCGGTCCGATCATGGCCACTACCAGTTGGGGGCAGTCGTGGTCCTGGTCACTAACCGCACTACCGCTATTTATATGGATGGGTGAAATTCTGTTTCGCACCCGTCTGGCCGAGGATATGTTCAGCGGTCTTGCGCCATGGATGACACGGATTCCTGGCCGGTTGATGCATGTCAACGTAGTTGGTTCCGGTATCTTTGCAGCCGTATCGGGTTCTTCGGCGGCAACAACTGCGACCATCGGCCGAATCACGATTCCCGAGTTGAAAAAGCGCGGTTACGACGAGCGTATGGTACTGGGAACGCTAGCGGGCTCAGCAACCCTGGGGTTGTTGATACCACCATCGATCATCCTGATTGTGTATGGCGTCGCAGCCGATGTCTCAATCAGCCGATTGTTTCTGGCTGGCGTGATTCCGGGCCTGGTACTCATCAGTTTGTTTATGGCCACGATCATTATCTGGTCGTGGCTCAATCCGTCCAAAGTGCCGCCACCAGAACCTGCTATCAGCCTTGGGCAACGCTTGCGGGCCGCTGCCAATCTGTTGCCGATTATCGGTTTGATCATTGGTGTCATCGGATCAATCTATGCCGGTATCGCCACGGCAACCGAAGCCGCTGCGGTTGGTGTGGCCGGCGCGCTGTTGCTGTCAACCGTAACGGGTTCAATGACCTGGGAGAATTTCAAGGCCAGCCTCATGGGTGCAACCTGCACATCGTGCATGATTGCCTTCATTCTGGCCGGCGCTGCCTTCCTGTCTGTTGCGATGGGATTTACGGGTATCCCGCGGGAACTCGCCGCCTGGATCAAAGACCTCGAACTGAGCCCGATCATGCTGCTGGTTGCGTTGACCCTTTTCTTTGCCGTGCTGGGCTGCTTTCTGGACGGGATATCAATTGTTGTACTGACGGTTGCCGTCATCATGCCGATGGTCGAAGCTGCCGGAATTGACCTGATCTGGTTTGGTATCTTTATTGTTGTCGTTGTTGAAATGTCTCAGATTACGCCACCCATAGGGTTGAATTTATTCGTCATTCAATCGCTTACCGGGCGCGATTTACTCTACCTGGCCCGTGCGGCGCTACCATTCTTCATGGTCATGGTAGTGATGGTGGCTTTGCTGATTGTCGTGCCAGAGCTGGCCACGTGGTTGCCCAATACGATGACCCGCTAGTGGTATCGAAAAATCAATGATCGATCAGGTCAACTATGACTGAACATATCGCAGACCCGGCAATTGCCGGGCAAGATTGGTTGTTCACCCGGTTTGTGTCTCGCTGCGAGAGGGCGGTTGCACAATTGGGCAATACGGTGAGCACTCGCGACCTGGTCGCAACATATGTTTCCCAGCTTGCCCGTGACTGGACGATGCCCGACCGTGTTTATCGTGAATTGCAACCCGGCATGCCGTATTCGTCGTACCAGCTCTATCTGAACCAGTCGTCAGGCCTGTCTGTGATTCTGGATATCTTTGCGCCTGGGCAGTTGGCGCCAATTCACAACCATTGCTGTTGGGGTGTGTTCGCCTGTCTTGAAGGTGAAGAGCTTGAACGCTTGTATGATGTACCAGCTGATCTGTCGAGCCCCCCGCTTCAGATTACTTGTGCTTGTAATAAACCGGGTAACGTCAGCGTCGCTGATGCAGATCGCCATGCGTTTCATCAAGTTGAATGTGTCGGTGATGAGCCGGCAATAAGTCTTCACGTTTACGGCGCAGATCTGAAACGACTCGAGCGAGACCGGTGGGATAGTCACTCGGAAAGTTATGTCAGGTTTTGCAGCGGATCGTTTGCCGCACCCGAACAGCCGGCCCACTACCTCACTGTCATTGGTTTGGCCTCAGTGTGATCAATCGACAAAACCGCACACGGAGCGAAATGAATTGGTGCTATCCAATCGCACAACATGATGGCGGGCGGATAACATCGTGGCAACTTTCAAAAACCCAATAAGTACTGCCACGCGCCCGCCTGTCTGGCTACTGGCCATCTGCGCTGCTATCGGCCCAATGGCCGTAACCATAGCGTTGCCCGCAAACACGCAAATCATGCAGGACTTTGATACGCAATACGGTATCGCCCAACTGATGCTGACGGTGTATCTGGGCTGCATGGGGTGTGCACTATTGTTTACTGGCAATCTGTCGGATCGTTTTGGCAGGCGCCCTGTAATGATTATTGGCATGGGCGTATTTGCACTCGGGTCATTGCTGACCGCGGTCAGTCCCAGTCTCGAATTAATGTTGTTTGGCCGCGCCATTCAGGGATTCGGCGCAGCAACCGGACAATCCCTGGCGCGCGCCATCGTGCGAGATTTATACGGTCGTGACAAAGCGGCCAGCATGATTGGCTACATCACGATGGCAACATTGGTGGCGCCAATGCTGGGTCCGGGGGTTGGCGGCTTACTGACCGAATGGATGAGTTGGCGATACATTTTTGTACTGTTGGCCGCGCTGGCAACAGCAACCATCATTCTGACCTGGCGTTATATGCCAGAAACAGCGCAGGTCAGCATCCATCAAAAGCCGCGACTAATACCCAGCGCAATAGTGCTTGCCCGCCTCTTGAGTTACCGCGCCTACACATTTGTTCTGATTTTTGCGACCGGCATTTACTGGGCGTTTCAGGCAGGCGCCCCGTATCTGATCATGGAAGTCATGCGGCGCTCCCCCGCTGAGTACGGTATGTACTTTTTCTTCACTGCAATCGGATACGCCTCTGGGAATTTCTTGTCCGGGCGTTATTCCGAACGGGCTGGTACAGACCGGATGCTGCTTCTAGCGTTAATACCACTGGCCCTGGGGATAATCTTATTTTGGGTTTTTGCGGACACGCCGCACCCGATGGCATTGTTTGGCCCCATGTTTTTATTGACGATCAGCAACGGGATGACAGTGCCCAGCGCAACCGCCGGTGCATTAAGCGCCAGGCCGGAACTGGCCGGAACAGCGGCAGGCTTAACCGGTTTCCTGCAAATTGGTATTGGGGCCCTCATTACCTTGCTGGTTGGTTTCATTCAGAACGGATTTTTCTGGCCGCTACTGACGGTTGTGACTGTATGTGGGCTGTTAAGCACGGGTGGCGTCGTTTCAGGACGCCGAAAAAACCCAGACTGAACTTGCGCAGCGCAGGCACGACCAGTTGTGTCACCGTACCGTTGGCTGATCCAGCCAATCTGCTCGATGATGGCCTGCCCGTAACCATTCATCTGGGCTACGCGGCAGTTTGAAACTCGTGCATGTCGCGGTTTGAACCGCGCCTCAGTAGCCGGTTGGACGTCCGGCAATGACCGGCAGGTCGCCGTCACTGATCAGAGCCCAAATCACGCGGGCGATCGACTCAGAGGCGATCACGGTTTCATTGTTTTTGCTCTTGACAAGTTTTTCGCGCAATTCGCTGCGTACTTCGGGAAGGCCGGTGAGTTCAAAAATTACGTTGATTTTCTCTCCCATCGCAACAATGTCATCCAGGGTGCTGACCCGGATTCCGGATTTCTGCGCCAATTGACGCCCCGGCGTGTCTGCCGCTTCCGCCACGCAAACAAGCTCAATGTCACTGTTCAGGTTGGCAATAATCTGGCGCAGGAAAGCCGAGCCAATGCGTCCTAGTCCAATAATTGCAATTCGCTGTTTTTCCATTTGGGTGTGTATTAGGTTCGTTACGTTATGAATTTTCCGGCGGCGAAAAACATAGCCAGTGGTTACGAACCAAGCTTAACGAAGACTGGTGAAAACGAATTGTTCGATCAAATGAGGTTCTTCGGTCTTAACTGGCGGATCGATGTACAGACAAGCCTGTGGTCGCCTCGGCAATTGAGCACAGCTGGGCAATCAAGCGCACCGAATCAACGCAACCAGATAAGTGCTCAGATTTTACTGGTAGATAAAACAACGGCTGCCAATTGGCAGCCGTTGGAGGTGACGCAGGTTTCAAGTACTTTATAGCAGTCGCTTACACTGACGAATCCGCTTGTCCGGACTCTTTCGGGCCGGTTTCGACTTGTTGTAATGGTGCAGCGACGACATCGGCCTTTGGACGGCGTCTGCGCGGCGGCCGTGGCGGCCGGGGTGACTTGACTGGCTCGGGGTGATCCACGGGTTTAACCGTTGTTTGCACCCATTCCAGGCCGGCACCTGCTACCACTTTGTTCAGATCTTCCGGTGCTACCGTATCAGGTTTGACGGCTATCGGTGTGGCAGGCGGCACTGGCGGTTCTGCAGGCACTGTTGACTGCGCGATTGGTGATTCTGGGGCCGGCTCAGTAACCTGGGCTGGACGGTCGGGCTTGGGCTCAGGCTGCGAGACCTTCGCAGCAGTCGTATTCGCATCATCGACGTCTCCTGTGTCAGCATCGTGACTGGCTGCAACACCTGGTGTCGTGGCAGTCCCGGCGGCTAGCTCACCGATAGCAGCGGCAGCCGTCACCGATCCGGCTGCAATTGCCGGCGCAGTGGCTTCGTCAGATCCACCTACCGGGGCAGGGTTCGCACCGGGCTGGTCAACTGATGAGTTCACCGCGTCGTTCGACGTCGCCGACGCTTGCGCGGGGTGAGAGTGGTCCGCCCGCGGTGTACGCGGCGAGCGCGCCGGGCGGGCAGGGCGTGCGCTTACAGAGGTCTCGGCGCTCGCGTCACTTTCCTGACTGGCCGGAGCGGGCGAGTTTTCCAGGTCATTGGTGCTTGCCATACCTGGCGAATCAGATGGCCGCCCTGATGGATCTTTGTCAGACTGGGCGTTCCGGTCCGAAGTTGTGGACGCATCGTTGTCGTCGGAATCGGTTGAACTGACCTGCGACCCATCACCCTGACTACCGGTGCGCCG
>JBAUID010000073.1:0-5415 GCA_049680625.1 Burkholderiaceae bacterium
GCGACCGGTGGGCTCAACCTAGTTTTCAAAATTCAATACCTATTGTGCCTTCTCATGGAACGCTGGGTCCGTAACTTGATTTACTCAGACCGGCGAATTGGCAATTGCCTCACTTCGTTTGTTAGAAAAATCGAGGGCCGCTATTGGCCGATTGCACCATTACCCGAGGCGTGTATTTCGCCCCTTTGATGGGCAGGTAACCATTTAAAAGCCGACTTTCATTGTGCGGCGCAACGAATACGTGCTAAGTGCCCAAAGCCGACAGTCAGTCTCGGTGTCAGTGGCGCTGACGTTACCGACAGTTCCACCTGTATTTGTGTAGGCAGTTGACAGATGAATATTGAATCACACACCTAGCTTAGGTCATCACGCCACCATTTATCTGATTTCATTTCCTGCGGCAGCACCAGCCGCAGCAAGTCCAGCGTACCCAACACATTCACCGAAAGAATATGCAGTACTGCACTCGTCGATACCACCGTCCACGCCAACCAGGTCGCGAAGTTCATCACCAAAACCAAGCAACAATGTATCCCCAAATCCTGCAGCACCATCAACCACCCACTGCGGCAACGGATCGCCAAGCGACTAAAGTCCCAACGGATCGTAGTAGGACAGCGGGTTTGCACCTGCATACGCGTAGGTGTTTACGCCACCGTCGAGCCCGATGGGATCGGATTGGACGTAGCTCCAATTCAGAAATGAATGAAGAAGAAATCAGTTTTTTCTCCGTCATCAATCATGTCCACTCGAATGGATAGCAACGCACTTACCGCGCTGTCGAGCTTCTGGGCATCCCAGCCAGTTTTCTCAAGAAGCTCTGCATGCCCGACAGTAATCTTGTCAGTCGCCATCAAATCGTTATCGGCTAGGAAGTCGGCAAGTTCCATCGCTAGATCAAAATGATCTATGTTTTGGACCCGCCATTCGATCTCCTGGACTTCCTCCTCCTCCGCATAGTCATCGCGGCCGTCATCCGGCCAGCCAATCTTTGCTCGGATGGTTTTTTCTGAAGCACTGAAGACCGTAAACCGATTGATTTCAAAGAGCCACATAAATCGAAAGAGTTGTCCGACGGCATGGGAGCCACCAGACCGAAGAAGAGCATTGTCCTTTTTCACCTGATTCCCGGTTCGGTCCAAATGTGCCTGCTATCTATACTCTTCCCAAGACCCTCAGTTTGGACATGCGGCAATCCCGCTGAGGACCCTTTCACTCCAGATGCGCCATCGTTCCTGACTTTGCCACCTGACTTTGCCACCTGCCTTTTCTACAATCCGTCGTAGTTGGTCAACTTTTTTCTGTGACAAACCTTGAAGTTGCTTATCGTTCTTCGAAAGATTGTTAATTAGACGTTTTACTCTTTTCCGGGAGGAATTCGTTATCGCCTTATTCGCGGTATTGTAGCCGCCGCCGGGCCCCGCCATTCCTGCTATCGCCAGTCCTACCGCTGAAAGCTTTTCGCCATACGATGCACATTTATCTAATACTGTTCGACCCGCATCATAGATATCGTAAGCTGATAGTGCTAATTCAGCGGCCGCCCATAAACCTGCTCCTGCCCAAATAACTAAGGGTACAAATTTCCCAGTTGGATCGACATTGGTGACCGGATTACTGTGACCGTATGCGTAGGTATTAACCCCACCTTGGAGCCCGATGGGATCGGATTGCACAGAGGTCCTTCCAGGCGCACGTCATCGAACGTGCAAACTCATGTTCGAATCTAACTGTTCCATCTTAACCAAGCAAACCCTGCAATAGCGACTGCTGTCGAAATCAGCGCGGCAATGACCCAGAAACTTGCTTGGTCCAACAGGGCACGCCTGGCTTCGGTCGGCGCTCCGGAAAGCATACCGGCAGCGATTGCTATGTAAACGAAGATAATCGCGGTGCCAAGACCCAACAGGAGGACTATCCAACTTAGCATCTTCCTTTTCCTTTGGTTCGATCGCACGACACTGCTCATCGCTTCACTCTGCAGCTGTTGAGAACATCATTGACGAATGTTTGGCAATCGTTTATCCCTGGCCAGAACCTGCCGATTGGTTGACCTGGTGCAATTCTTTCGTCTACACAAGCCTCATCAACGGCGAAGGGCAGCGGAATTTCTCGTGAACCTGATTGATTAGACTCCCCGGAATGATCGAAGGTCTGTACTTCAACGCCGGGCAAGTCTTTGTTCTCACCTTGCCCGGGAACAACCTGTGCCGCCATGCCAGATTCATAGGAGTCCGTCCGTAGCCACTGATGTTCAATTCCTAGATTATTCAGAACCGAGGCTGGCCCGTCAAACTGCGTTGGTCGGCCCCACATCGTAACTTCTAGCCCAAGTGGGTCGATATAGGTGACGGGACTGCCATTGACGTAGGCATAGGTGTTTATGCCCCCACTGAGCCCAATGGGATCGGATTGCACATACCGCCCAGGTCCCAATCGTAGTCATATTTTGGGCAAATGATGGAAAGTTTCAGCGAAATTCTGACGTGGCTCGTCATTCTCAACTATCTCTCTCATTACAAGCCGCAGCCGGCTGGTTTTGGCCGATGCGAGCCGGTCAGCGACATCAAAACACTAACATTAGAGTGACCGGTCGCGAGAAAGCTGGCGTCCGCCAGGCGCTTCTAAGCATACGATTAGCGACGAAGTCGCCATCGACATCCGCATTCAGTTCGGTTTTCTGGTTGCGAATACCATCGCAATCCCGGCCGCAGCGATCACAACCATGCCGAGTACTGATAACTGGTCGGGAACCGAACCAAACACCGCCCACCCAAGGCCAATCGCAACAATCAGACTCGAATACCCGAAAGGCGCGACCACATGAGTCGTGCCGTATCGGTAGGACAATGTTTGAAGCAATGTGGCGGCCGACGCCAGGACACCGATGGCCAGAAACATCGCGATGTCAGTCGTGCTTTTTGGCGTAACCCAGTACACGGGGAGCACCAGCGAGAACGCGAGAAACGCAATGAACGGCCCGAAGAAGGCGGTTACCTGAGACTTATCGTACTCGGCGACCGCGCGCGTTAGCGTCAGGAATGCGGCCAGTCCGAACGCGCCGACCAGTGGGTAAACAGCATTGAATGTGAAAAGATCGGTTCCCGGCTTCGCGATGAGAAGCACACCAAAGAAGCTGACAAGTGCGAGAGCCCAAGAAACGAGGGAGCCTCGTTCCTTTAGATAGATCTGAGAGAAGATGTTCGCGATGACCGGCGCGATAAAAACGATCGCTAGGCATTCGGCCAAGGGGAGCACCTGAAAACCAATAAAGACCATGGTGGTCCCCAGTACCGCAGCCAGACCCCGAGCGATCTGCAGCCGCCAGGCGACCGGCCTGAGAATTGCCATGCCAACAGACGACGCGCCGGTCACGCCAAGGAAGATGCTAATGAGGCCCATACGAACCCAGGCAACCATGGCAATCGCGTAATCCTGGACCAGCCATTTCACGAGCGTATCCACCAATGGCAGCAGTAGTGCGACGCCGATCGCGTATGCCGCCGCTTTGGCGGTACTTTGACTTGTCGCATCACTAGCAGATTTGGCCGTCAGGGGCATGGGCATCTCAGTGAAGGTCCTCATCGACATTCGAACGCAGCGTCCGCGGAGGGCGTGAACAGCCAAAACTATCATGCGTTACGAAGAAGATCGAACAATATTTATCTGCTCAAATTGGGGGGGCAATTCGGATGAGCTTGCTTGGTCGGGTCTGATGGTGAGTCCGGTTTTGGCCGATGGTTGCTGGTCAGCGCAACCAATTGCCGCCAATTCGAACGTCTGCTCCCGTAATTTCTACCTTTCATAGTTCACCGCAACGAATTCAAACTATCGGAGTAAATTGGTCTAAAGTGCCTTAGTTGCCACCTTAAATTGAAAATGAAGTGGCCGGTGAGGACTGGTTATCGATGTTGTTAATTACAGGAACGACTGGGCGGGTTGGATCTGCCGCAATTCAGTTATTACAGCAGTCTCGGCGTCTCGGGACTACTGTGGCCTTAGCTCGAAGTAAGGCTCGCGCCGTAGAAACATTGGGGGACGCAGTCGAGGTGCGGGTCGCGAACTATGATGACCGTGCCAGCCTTGATGAAGCGTTTATTGGCACGAAATCCTTGCTGTTTGTACCAAGCGACGGCGCCGCTCAGGATGTGCGTAGGCACCATAGAAATGTAATCGAGGCGGCCGCAGCAGCGGACGTGAAGCACATTGTCTGCCTAAGCATAGTTGACATCGAAGCTTCTTCATCGTTTTACTTCACTCCAGTCTACCGCGATACCGAGCAATTTCTCCGGTCGTGCGGTTGCGACTGGACAATCCTTCGGTGCAATTTGTATTGGGATTTCGTCATTTCAAAATGGATTGAAGTGGCTCGGAATACAGGATTGATTGATATCCCCGCGGGATTGGGGACATTGGCCCCTATTACATGCGCTGATGTTGCAGCCGCTGCTGTGGCCTCTTTCGACCCGATTCACAGAAGTAAGGTCTACGAGTTGACCGCAGCCCGTTCAACATCGATGGCTGAGATCGCGCATGTAGCATCCGAGTTGATAGGTCTACCCATCGATTACCGGCCAGTTCCGGCGGCTGAATACAGTCGCCGCTGCCGAGCTACGATGGAGGACCCGTGGCCCACCGCCTTCGTTTCGATGATGGAGTCGATCAATGAGGGGCGACTAGGAAGTATCAGCCCGGATCTTCAAGAACTGCTTGGGCGTGAACCCGCTACCCTTGACACATTGCTTCGCGCCTAAGTACGCGCTGTTGCGTATTGACAGCATGCAGACCCAACGGATGACCGCTGCTGGCCGATCGCTACGGGCTTTCAGGGCAACTCCGCCTCAGTGGAATGGCTGCTCCCGGCGCGTATGTCGTTCAAATTAAGCACCTAAGGTACGAGGGCCGCAGCATCTACCGTGAGTTTCCTGCGGAGGTGTTTCTCAGGGCTTCGACCAACAAACGGGTTGTTGCCGTTAAGCTCCCATCCGCCTTGTGACAGATAGCAAATTGGCGCTCCGCCCAAAGATCAGTCAAGGGAATTAGGTTGATCCGACTGGCGGCGGCATAGGTTTGCACCGCTTCGCGCGGAAGAACCGCCAACCCTAGTCCGGCAGCAACCATTCGGGTGGCTGCGTCGAGACTGGACACCTGAATGCGGCTGACGAGCATTTTCCCCAGATGGGCAGCCTCGCGCCGCAGCAGTAGATCCAGCATGCCACCTGGTGCGGCGGCAACTGTGACGTGTTCAAGTGCCTCGGCAAAAGAGATGCGCTTGCGTTTACCTAATGAATGCTGCATTGGTGTTGCAAGACATAGTCGGTCGCGTCGGTACGGTATTGATGTCAGTTCAGATAAGTCAGACATGTCCCAAAGAATGCCGATTTCGGCGGCACCTTCACGCACACTTCGTATAAC
>JBAUID010000074.1:0-18500 GCA_049680625.1 Burkholderiaceae bacterium
GCATTCGGTAAGTGCCGTGGCGATATTGACCCGGGATGTGGCGCACTACTACGCTGCCCACCAGGCAATTGACGTGTTATCAGTTACCCTGCCCTCAGACCTTGGACCGATTGGTATTGTCACCAGAGATCGGGTGCGCATTTCGGCTGCCACCAATTTGCTGATTCACGCCTTACGGACGGTCGCAGATAAAGACGCGCACGAACCTAAAGACAAGCCCCCGATTGGAAACAAGAACCTTTGATTTGCCAATCTTGATTGGGTTGTCTAATTTCCTGAAGGCTCAGGTTTACGCATGCGCGGCTTCTTCGATCGGCGACCTGGGGCCGGCTATTAATTGTCGGGCCCAACGCTCGGCCACAAGATGGGTGTCTACTCCGCTTAGTTTGCTGGCTTTAAGCAGTTGCCTGACCCGGCCTTCAATACCATCAATTCGGTTGTGTACTTCGGATTCACCGCCCTGACCCCGGTACTCGAGGCCAGAGAAGATTGCGCCACCAGCATTGACCAAAAAATCGGGCAGGTAGGTGATGCCCCGATCTTTCAGACGCTGGCCATCCGGTGCGGTGGCCAGTTGGTTATTTGCGGCGCCGCAAATCAAGCGCGTACGCAGTTGTGGAATTGTTGTTTTATCAAACACGGCACCATGGGCACACGGTGCCAGGATATCGCAACTTTCCCTGATGATTTGATCTGGCGCAACCACTCGTGCACCGAATGTGGATGCGACGTGCTCGGTAGCAGATGAACGAGTATCGGAAACGATCAGGTTCGCGCCGGCTTCGTATAAGAGCTCAACCAAAATAGATCCAACGGCACCCAGCCCCTGGACGGCAATGTTAAGTCCGGCCAGCTCGTTGACGCACAGCACTTGCCGGGCCGCCGCGCGCATCGCGACAACCAGGCCGTAGGCCGTGTAAGGCGCCGGATTACCGCCGCGTCCGTCGTCAAGCGTCGATGCACCAACAAATCTGGTTCGCTGACTTACCGTCAACATGTCTGCAGAGCTTGATCCAAGCCCGGGTGCGCCGATGAAGTCACCACGAAGTTGCTCGATCATGTTGCCCAGCGCATAAAGCAATTGAGTTCGATCGTAGTCTTTCTGTGGTTCGATGATTACCGCGCTACCACCACCATATGGAAGCTCAGCAAGCGCGTTTTTCAGACTCATCGCCTCTGACAGGCGCAGCGCATCATTCAGTGCTTCCTGTACTGACGAATATCCGTTTATCCGGCAGCCGCCGTAAGCAGGCCCACGCCGGGTGTCGTGAATGGCAACAATAGCCTGTAGACCGCTGTCACGATCGTGGCTAAAAAATACGCGTTCATGTGGCACCTGCGCAGCGCTGCTGGCTGCAAACAAGTGTGGTTCGATACCACCAATATGATTGGTCAAAATTGCCAAAAGTGCCCCGCAAAGTAATGTTCACTGGCTTACAGGGAACTGTATCGCAGGACACTTCGGCTGGGCGCGGTGGTCGGTATTGAGTTAACGGACAGCGCTACGAACGGTGGCAATCACCTGCTGCGCGGCGCGTTCTGTTTGAGCTGCAACCTCAGGCGCATGCAGGCACAAACCGTCCCGGGAATATTGCAGGTTCTCATACAACTCGGCCGCTGCGGGGTATAACGCCAGCAAGCCGCGCACATCATCATCAACATTTACCGTGGCCAGCATATCGGTCAGCCGCGTGACCACAAGCTTAAATTGCTTTGGGTCGATTGAAGACCCCAAGGACTCAAGGTGCTGCAACGTGCCGCACAACAATCCGAGAACGTTAAACTGGTGTGAAGAAATTGCCCGTGTATGGGCTTGCTTATTGGCCGGCATCGCTTGTGGGGTATTTCCGTTTGCTTGGCTTTGTGGGTCAGTGCGTTCCATAGTGGGATCCTGGTGGCGTGTTTTGCTGTGGATTTTGAGGTACTGTCACCTGATTCCAAGTACAGCGGCACAACGCTTTAAGATTGTGAACGACTGTACAGCGCCGGACAACCGGATAGTCTCTCGAAAAGTGGTGGATCCAGTAGCCCAAATTAACCAGTTCAGAGCAGTTAGGCCCCCGGTTACATAAAACGTGACGAAATGAAAACTGTTCAACCCACATCAGACAAAAACATCGAACCGCAGGCGATTAGCCGGGATGTTCTACTCGAAAAATACGCCGGTGCTGGTGAGAGTAGTCCGAATGATGTACGGCGCCGGGTCGCCGCTGCTTTGGCAAGGGCCGAACCGCCACCAATTCGTGATCACTGGGCTAAGGCTTTCTACCAGGCCCAACTTGACGGCTTCATAGTCGGTGGACGAATTGCCAGTTCTGCGGGAACTGGTCTCGATGCCACGCTGATCAATTGTTTTGTGCAGCCACTGGCCGACTCGATCAGCAACGACCCGGATGACAACGCTCCAGGGATTTTTGTGGCGCTCAAAGAGGCCGCTGAAACCATGCGCCGCGGTGGCGGAGTTGGATACGACTTTTCACCGATTCGTCCCGCCGGCGCATTAGTGCGCTCAACCGCCAGCCGGGCCAGCGGCCCGGTTAGTTACATGTCAATTTTCGATCGCATGTGTGAAACCGTTGAATCTGCCGGTGCCCGACGCGGTGCGCAGATGGCCGTACTGCGCTGTGACCATCCGGATATTGCGCAATTCATCAGCGCCAAGTCTGATGGGTCATTGAAAAATTTCAACCTGTCGGTTGCATGTACAGACCAGTTCATGCAGGCGGTATCAGATGACGGACAATGGCAGCTCGTGCACAGTGCCGAACCGTGCGAAGCCTTGATTCGCCAGGGTGCGTCACGTCGCAAGGATGGTCTGTGGGTCTACGCGAAAACTCCGGCAAGGCAACTGTTTGATGCAGTCATGCAAAACACCTATGCCCACGCCGAGCCAGGCGTTGTTTTTATTGATACAGTCAACCGGGACAACAACCTTGCCTGGTGTGAACAGATTGCCGCGACCAACCCGTGTGGTGAGCAACCGTTACCACCCTACGGTTGTTGTGATCTGGGTAGCATCAACCTGACCTGTTTCGTTGACGACCCGTTTTCCGATCGCGCCAGTTTCGATTTTGATCGCTTCAATGCCCTGGTGCCAGTGGCCGTTCGTATGCTCGACAACGTGCTTGATGTCACGATCTGGCCGTTGCCGGAACAAGGCAAAGAAGCTGCGGCAAAACGGCGAATCGGTCTGGGATTTACCGGGCTTGGCGACGCGCTGATTATGCTGGGGCTGCGGTTTGATTCGGAAACCGGGCGCGAGCTTGCGTCACGAATCGCCCTTCATTTGCGCGACGCCGCGTACCAGGCATCGGCCGACCTGGCCCGGGAAAAATCGCCCTTCCCGTTATTTGATCCCGCGCGATACGGCAGTCCGGGTTCATCAGCGTCTCGACTACCCGCTGAATTACGCGCCCAAATCAACAAAGATGGCATTCGCAACAGTCACCTGATTTCGATTGCACCAACCGGGACAATTTCGCTGGCATTCGCTGACAATGCGTCAAACGGCATTGAGCCGGCCTACAGCTGGACGTACACACGCAAGAAACGGGTTGATAAAGGGGTCAGGGAATACCGCGTGATGGATCACGCATGGCGGCAGTATTGCCGGCTGAATCACATACCGGAAAACAGTGTTCCAGTTGAGGGGGCGGGTGACCGGCAGTTAACGCCCGGGCAAGTTGCCCTGCCCGACCCCTTTGTCTCGGCACTGAATATCACCGCAGTTGACCATGCCCGCATGAGTATGGCGATACAGCCGTATGTGGACTCAGCCATTTCAAAAACAGTTAACGTGGCCAGCGACTATCCATACGACGACTTTCACGATCTGTACCTGCACGCCTGGCGTGGCGGTCTGAAAGGTTTGACCACTTATCGACCAAATGCCTTGCTGGGATCCGTCCTGACGACCGAACTCACGACACAGCTCAAGACATCACTGACTACCCCAGAGGCACTCAAACCGATTGACGCCACCACCACCGGAACCGACGGCGGGCCTGTCAGCCCGCTATCGACCGGAGACACAACAGAAGACCTGGATATTTCGCGTCTCAATCAGAGAATTCGGCTGGACTCTGTACCGGAAGATGCCTTGGCCGGCCTGCGCTGGCCGGATCGGCCAACACTGACCGCTGGTAATCCGGCATGGACTTACATGGTCGACCATCCTGACGGCGAATTTGCCGTCTTCATCGGCCATATCGAACAGGCGGATGGAACAAATTCACCGTTTGAAGTGTGGGTGAACGGTGCCGAGGCTCCGCGTGGGCTTGGTGCCCTGGCAAAAACTCTGTCAATGGATATGCGCACCAACGACCTTGCCTGGCTCGACCGGAAACTCCGGGCACTCGAAAAAGCGGTGGGTGACGACGCGTTTGAATTACGCATGCCACCGCATGGAGAAGCGATACTCGTACCAAGCCTGGTAGCAGGTTTTGCGCGCCTGATTCGCTACCGCTGCAATGAATTGAAGGTATTTGATTCGCCCTCACCTCCCGGACCCCTGATGCGTTCGTTGATGGGCACGCGAGAACCGAAAGCTGGTCCCGACGGCACAATGAGCTGGACGGTTGATGTGTTGAACCCGGCTACCGGGGACGATTTTGTGTTGTTCCTCAAAGAGCTCGTCATGCCGGACGGGCAGCGTCGACCTTACTCAATGTGGCTGGCCGGTGAATACCCGCGCACTCTGGACGGCTTATGTAAAGCCTTGTCCCTGGACATGTGGGTAGTCGACCCGGCATGGATCGGAATGAAGCTGCGCAAGCTGCTGACCTATACTGAACCGGCGGGAGCGATCCGCGCCCGAATCCCCGGAGGCAATGGTGAGAGTGTATGGCCAAGCACCGTTGCCTGGCTTGCGCAACTGATACTGCATCGTTATGCCTTACTTAATCTGCTTGATGAGAGCGGCAACCCCGTTGCCGGATCTGCATTGGTTCCCCTTTCAGAAAATCGGGCTGCAAGCCCTCGACCGATTCCCGGCAGGCGCTGTCCGGAGTGTGCGAACCGCAGCCTCGTCCGTCAGGCGGGCTGTGAATTCTGTACTGCCTGTGGTCACCTTGGTGCGTGTGGCTGAGTTGCGCCAGGTGTCGCCAGGTGTGGCTGCCCATGTCGATACAAAGCAGTTTGAACAGCCGTTAGCGCAACGGTCAGTGCACATCAATTACAGCCGCGGCGATGATAAGCTTTGAACATGAACCCGACAAATTCCAATCTGGGCGCAGGCGGTTCTGCGCCTGAGAAATTATGGTCCCCATCTGCCGACCGCATCCGCAACGCAGGTATCACTCATTACCAGGCCTGGCTTGCTGAAAAACATCAGCAAGAATTTGCTGATTATGAAAGTCTGTGGCAATGGTCGGTTGATGAACCCGACGCTTTCTGGGGGAGTCTGTGGGCGTATTTTGATATTCGCTCGAGCCCCTGTCAGCAGGTGCTCGGGCGGCGGGACATGCCATATGCGCAATGGTTTAAAGATGCCCGCCTGAATTACGCCGAGCATTTGCTGAGACGCAGTACCGAGGCTGACGCCGATGAATGTCCTGCCCTGATTTTTCAGTCAGAACTGGTTGAGAGGCGTGCCGTGTCCTGGCAAGATTTGCGGAGCCAAACGGCTTCGTTAATGCATCACCTGGCCCAGGCCGGTGTTCAGTCAGCGGATCGGGTCGCTTCGTACATGCCCAACATCCCTGAAACGGTTGCGGCGATGCTCGCGACAACCGGACTGGGTGCCATCTGGTCAAGCTGTTCACCGGATATGGGGGCAACCGGTGTACTGGATCGCTTCCGTCAAATCGAGCCCACGGTATTGTTTGCCGTCGATGGTTATCGATACGGCGGAAAAGACTTTGATCGTCGCGATCAGGTAGCAGCTATGGTCAGTGAGCTGCCCAGCGTGCGCCTGGTGATTCTGGTCTCGTATCTCGATGAAAACAGCTCGCTCGATCTGCCGGATGTCGCCATCATGCCCTGGTCGGTTGCCGCCACCGGATATTCTGACCCCCAGTTTTGCGCCGTCGCTTTTAATCATCCGTTGTGGATCGTGTATTCATCCGGTACAACCGGTATGCCCAAGCCTATTGTGCACGGTCACGGCGGCAGTTTGCTCGAATCATTGAAGGCTAACGCTTTACACCTGGATTTAAAAAAGAACGACCGCTTTTTCTGGTTTACGTCAACCAGCTGGATCATGTGGAACCTGTGGGTTAGCACTTTGGGCAATGGCTGCACCGCGTTGCACTATGACGGCAATCCAGGTTATCCCGATCTGCATACGCTCTGGAAATTTGCGGCTAGCGAACAAGCCGTGTTTTTTGGCACCAGCCCGGCCTTCATCAGCCTGAATCAGAAAGCAGGGATAAAACCCGCGCGGGATTTCGATCTCAGCCATTTGCGGGCAGTTGGTTCAACCGGATCACCGCTGACTGATGGCCAGTATCGGTGGATTTATGACAATATCGGGAAGGACTTACTGCTGGCGTCGATTTCCGGTGGGACAGACCCGGGCGCTGCATTCCTAACCTCGTGCCCAACTCTGCCGGTTTATGCCGGCGAAATGCAATGCCGGGCCCTGGGTTGCGCAGTCAGTGCGTTTGATGATGACGGCCAGGCGATACTTGGCGGTGTTGGTGAGTTAGTCGTTACCCAGGCCATGCCGTCGATGCCACTGTATTTCTGGGGTGATACCGATGGTCAACGGTACTACACGAGTTATTTTGATACCTGGCCAGGAGTCTGGCGTCATGGCGACTGGCTGGAGCTGCGCGAACGGCCCGAATCCGTCACCTCGGTCGTCTTTGGTCGTTCGGATTCAACCATCAACCGCCACGGCATTCGCATGGGAACCAGCGAGTTGTACCGGGTTGTTGAGAACTTCGACTGGGTGCTTGATTCGCTTGCCGTCGACCTCGAATACCTGGGAGAGCCTTCCGAGTTGTTGCTCTTTCTAGTCCTGCGTAAGACGGTGAGCCTTGACGATCAACGAGTCGATGAAGTGAAATCTGCCATTCGCAAACAGATGTCTGCCCGCCATGTGCCTGATGTGATTGAAGTCATCAACGAAGTACCCAGGACAATGTCAGGCAAAAAACTCGAGGTGCCGGTCAAGCGACTGCTGCTTGGCCATGCGGCCGATAAGGTTCTTAATCGCGATGCGATGGCTAACCCGGCAGCTATCGACTGGTTTATCAATTATTACGGGGCGGTGCACCTGCCGCGTCGTCGGGCCTGTGCCTGAGTCGCAGGCTTGGGGGAAATTGCCGGCCGCGGCTTGCAGCGACTGCCGTTTGTCGGCAGACCCTTGTTTTGTGCGCTTTCGCACACTGTAAGAGAATTCGACGCCAATCTTAGATAAATGTCGACTTAGTTAACGGAATAAACCGCCCCAGCTTCTTAATCTGATGTCTCAGCAATTCACGAACCCCCAGGTTCATGCGACCGAGGCATCAATTAATGAAACTAATTCTGACCCAGAGGTTTTCGACTTCTCATATAGTCACATTGATAGCGGCGATCTGCACCCTCTTTGTCCCGGGTCTTGCGAACGCTGATAGTCGGATAAATGATTGCAGCCGATGGAACAAAGAAGCACCGCTTGAATGGTTGTCAACACAAGACAATATCCAGGCCAGTCGGCATATTGCGTCGCTGTTGATGGCTGCCCGCAGCCACGGACTGGACCCGGCTGACTACCAGGCTGACGAACTGGCGCAGCAACTGGTCATCCTGAGCAGTGGCTCAGGCAGCGATTTGCAACGAAACGAATTCAATGCCCGTTTTACCCGTTCCGTGCTGTGCTACGTGCAAAATGTAAGTGGCGGCCGCTTGAATCCGTACGGGCTGTATAAAGAAATCTGGCTGCCACGCCAGCAATTTGACCAGCGCGAGCCTTTGCAAGCAGCACTCACGGCAGGCAAAGTACAAGATTATGTGTTGTCCGCGGCACCTCAATCGGACGACTATGCGAATCTGCGCAACAGCTTGACGGGTTTGTCAGATCTGGCCAGTCGCGAAGGTGATCTGAGTGATCTGCGGCTTTCTGGAGTAGCCTCAGTGAAGCCTGGCCAGCGCCACAACGTTATTCTTGCTGTTCGTCAACGACTGGAGTTTCTTGGTGACTTCAAATCGGCTGATGGTATATCGGGCACCCAGTTTGACAGCGTGCCCGATACGCACCCGAAAGACCTGCTTGATCCCGTGCTCGAGACTGCAGTACGTCGCTTCCAGGAGCGACACGGTTTAACGGTTGATGGAATGGTTGGCAGAGAAGTTCTGAAGGCTATGCGGACCCCGTTGACTCATCGCATCGCCCAGGCTGAACTGGCAATGGAACGGATTCGCTGGTATCCGCGCTCCAGCGCCCGCATGGTGCGGGTGAACATCCCGGACTTCTCAATGCAGGCAGTCGCCCCGGATGCGGATGGATTGCCATCTACCTTGACCTCAAAAGTGATTGTGGGTCAGGCCGGTAAGCGTCACACCCCGTTGTTCGCCGGACCGCTGACCCGGATTGAACTAAGCCCAATGTGGTTTGTGCCAACGTCAATAGCCAGGAAAGCGTTGCTGCCAACCATTCGCAGTAACCCCAGTTACCTGGAGAATCGCGATTTCGAATTCAGGATGGCCAGTGGTGCGACAACACAAAGAGTCAACAGTGCATTACTGAGAGGCGTCGCCAGGGGTAGCGTTCGGATTCAGCAGCGGCCGGGAAAACACAACGCCCTTGGCCAGGTTAAGTTTGTGCTACCCAATTCGCGTGCGATTTATCTGCACGACACCAACAAGCCTCAATTGTTTGAGCTAGACTCGCGTTCATTAAGTTATGGATGTGTCCGAGTCGCTAAGCCGCTGGCGTTGGCAAAGTTATTGCTGGCCGACAATACAAACTGGACCGCCCGGTCTGTTGAGGTCGCCGCATCATCTTCTCGAACGGTTGTTGCCAAGCCCGCAACGGAAACCACCGTCATGCTGCAGTATCTAACCGCCATTGCCACCGACAACGGTCAGATTCGTTTTGTACCTGATGTTTACGCAATGGATAAGGCGGCTTTCAAAGCGTTGAACCGCTGGAGCAACCCGGTCGTACCGTCCGCACCCGATCTGGAATTGCTTGCTCGTCTGCAAGATACTGCCAGCGCCAGCTAGCGGTGCGCGGACAATCGCTCTGCTCTGTTTACCAGCGCCTGCGCGGGCCGGTATCAAAGTGAACAAAACGGTGGTAACTACCGACTCCGCCGGTCTTAAGATCAAGCGCAGCGTCACGCAGGTCGCGCATCAGCACACCCCGGATGCGAATATCCAGCGCCCGGCCTTTTAGATGCATGCTTTCGTTGGCAACACGTTCACCATTTCGTCGTAAACGTGCCTGCGTCTGCCGAGAGCGGTATGCCGATAAAATTTCGAAGGTGGGATTGTCCAGACCAAGAACATCCTGGATGTCCATTAAATGCGTCACGAGTTCCGGGTCCATTTTTCCAACCCGGCCATTGTGATGGTCGCGCAGGCTGAAATTCAACTCCTGGACCCATTCCCGTCGAAACGGTTCGTTTCGGCCGAGTAAAAACGTCGTGTCTTTTTTGGTCCAGACATTGTGCAGGGTCAGGGCCCGGGAACCACTGGGCAAACCGAGTTGGTTGGCCAGCGTCGCAGTCGGTAGCGCAATGCTGGCAAATCCAGTCAGGGCAACGCCTGCAACAACAATACGGCGTGATGAATCAACGGGCATAAGCAATCAGTTCTGTTGTTGTGGGGGGCGACTATTGGCTTGCGCGATATTTGGTGATACCACCAATGCGCACAAGACCGAATGATCGCCCACTTTCAATGCGATTGCGGCTCAGTTGTTGTTTTCGCCAGACTGGAAGCACCGAAAGACCGACGAGTGGTCGGTTCGGAGTGATTTATGCGCTGGACATCGACGGCCGAAGTCGGTTAGCCGTTAACACATGACCTTCTGGCGCAACGCAAGCTTCGTTCCGCCAAGCCATGCTGGCAACCTACCAGTGGCGCACTCTGCCGGTATCAAAATGCAGAAATCTTGAGCGAGGATAATAGCCAACGCCACCGGCTTTGAGATCCAGGGCTACGTCACGCAGTTCGGCAAGTTCGGTGCCGTGCAAACGAATATCAATTGCCTGGCCTGACATATGCATGCTGTGACGAGCGACGCGGGCACCACGTCGCCGCAGCATCGCATTGGTTTTAGGCGAGCGATAGCCTGAGATAACTTCAAAATGTGAGTGTTTGATGCCAAGCGATTGTTGAATGGCAACCAGGTGGGTAATTAAAGCCGGATCCATTTTGGTGACATCACCTGAATAATGGTCGCGCAAAAATCTATTAAAGGTCCGGTGCATCGGATTGGTGACGTCAACATCACTGCCGAATACCAGGCTCATTGTTTCCCGGGTATGCAGGTTAGTCATTGAAATGGAATGACTATTGGCGAAAACGAGCGCTGCGGGCGAGAGAACGTATGCGCGGGCGACTAAGGGAGAGGCTGCGAGGGTGGCAGCGCACGACAAAAAAACGCGTCGGCTGGAGACAGGCATGGGAATTTACGATTCTTTTTAGCTAACAGTTTCACCGGGAATCGCCAAAGCGATCCAAGTGCACTCGATTGATAAACTAAATCGTAGACCAGCTTTGGATAACCCCTAAGTAAAAGGTTCCGACATCTGAAATATATTGCGCGCCCAGTGTGTCAAATCACGGGTGAGTCACATTTTGTTACTCGCGCTTCATTTTATGAATGTACCGCCCGCGGCATTCTAAAGGCCAGATAAGGCTACGGGTCAGGAGTCGCGTTGAATCGCGCGCCGGGGTTTTACCCGGATCTTTACTTCCGGGGCCGCACTTCGTGGTCGGGCGCCGTCATCCGGCCCGGGACGTTCCTGGCGGGCATCTGACGGGTAATCTTCGCGTTCGCGGCGGGCCGGACGTGCAGACGGTGCTGGCCGGCGGGCCCCACCCTTGGCTGCCGGTTGCAAGGTGCTGACCGTGTGATGAAAGACAAAACAACCACCTTGCGGCATTTCAAGCAACATGGAAAACCGGTCGAAAGAGCGCACCCTTCCAACCAGGCGCTGGCCATTGACAAGGTAGACCTCAAGCATTGCCCTTTCACGCCGCCATTTGTTTAGCGTGGTGAACTGGATTGGGCCGCTGGCACGTGTGCTTAGGCGTTCGGTTTCAGGTTCAGTCATCAGACCAATAATGCCACAGTGTAGGTTGGGCAGTGGTGGCGGGCATCAGACAATTACTGCTTGTATTAACCCGCAGCATCAGAGACCGCAAAGTCGATGCGCCGATTCCGAATCCGGCCGGATTCGCTGTTGTTGTCAGCAATCGGAAACCGTTCCCCGAGCCCTTGCACCCGCAAACGACGAGGTGCAATGCCCTTGTTGATCAGGTAACTGCGCGCGGCCAGGGCCCGGGCCCTGGACAAGCTGAGGTTACTCGTTTCATCGCCGACATCGTCGGTGTGGCCCTGAATGGTGATTACAGTGCCGCTATTGGCCTGGATAATTGGGACGAGCCGGTCAAGGACTCGTGAGCCGGCTGGCGTCAATACATCTCTGCCCACCTGGAACTCAACAATTTTGCCAGCGAGGAAGTTAACAATACTGCGCTGCTGACGCACGGCGTCAACCGTTTTTGGCCTTGGCGTAGTTACCCCGGGGTCAATCATTGCAACTGCATCTCGCGCTGTTGCCGGGGCAGTCACCGGCGTTGGCACACTAAAAGGGGAAGCTTCAGCGCTTGCATTGCTTGCGCCCACGCCGGCCTGACCACGCGAAGTCGCAGTCGAATTGTTTTCGCTGATAGCTACCGCCCGCGCACGTTGCGCCGCCCGTGCCGCCATGGCTGCCAACCGGTCGGTAGCAGCGCTGGCTTCGAACGGGGCTGGGGCTGCCCCAACCTGCCCGCTATTGGATGGGCCCGTAATTGCCTGACCCGGGGCGGCCAGGTTTATATCACTCTTGTCACTAACTTCAATCTGGCTCAAGACTTTGGTTTTTGCCGCGGAGACCGGTGCTATTGGCCCCAATGGTGCCGACCGTTCTGACGCAGCGGCGCCAGCCGATCTTCTGGTTTGACCAAGAGTCGATTGGGACGGTGCCTGCCCTGAGGTGCCGGTGGCTCGGTCGACATTTACAGATTGTGCTGGATCAGAGGCAGCGCCGTTCGACTCAGCGTGCGCCGGGCTTTGCTGGTTATTGGCAATGCTTGTAGTGGTGGCTGGTTTTACGGTCTGCCCCCCTTTGTTGTCAACAGTAACCTCGGCAACGGCGGAACGATTGGTCAGTGTTGAACTGCTGACCGTTGTCGATTCCCGGGGCGTCAGTTTTCTATCCTCAACCGGAGCGGATTGCGTCATTGTGCTTTGAGTTGCGTCCGCCCGGGACGCCTGACCAGAGCGGCGTTCATCAAACCATTCGGCCACCGGAGTCAGGGTTTTGGGCAGGGATACGGGCCTAATAGACAGGAAGGCGAAAGCCGCGAGTACAAGAAATATCAAGGTGACAAAAACAGCAATAGCACGGCTCATCGATTAAAATTTTCCATCGGACAGAAAGTAAAGAACACACACACGAGGCTTGTCCTCACTGCGCAGAATTCGCAAACTGATCGCGAATAAACTCAAGCGCACGGATCAGAGTCGACTCGACGATAGTGGAGTGGTCCTCGCCGGGAGACACTTCCAGACTGACTGAATTTCCCTGATTCGCCATGAGGTTTACGAGGCTTTGGGTTGAGCTGGGAAAGACTGTTGTGTCGGCATCACCTTGCAGAATCAGAACCGGGCCTGTGATAGGTCGCAGTCCGGGCTCCAGCATCTCAAGGTAGGACGACACGGCCGGCAGGCTTTCCGTCGCATTGGGTAAGATGGCTTCGATATTGTTGTCGGCGAATAAAGCATCCTGGATCGGGCTTGAGAGACTGGCGGAAATACCTGACAAACACTGCTGGGCCACAAGGTCCGGGATGAACCCTCCATCGGGGCCGTATCCCGTGGCATCGTCAAAGCTGGCATCAACGGCTTCGATCCCGGCCAGTATCAGCGAGGTGAACCCGATACGACCGATGGCTGCAGGAACCCGGTCAAGCAGGTTGGCTGCCGGATTGTTCGCAACCGAGGCCAGAAACGCTCCCTGGGTCCGGATTTGTGATGCCGGCGCCAACGCAACAACGCCGACCAAAGAAAGGCCTGACACTTCGCCTGCTGTCGCCAGTTCTGCGGCACCTATCGCAGCATGCCCACCCTGGGAGTGTCCGAGTAAGGCGTATCTCGAACTGAGGGACGGGTACTGCAATGATGCAGCTTTGATCGCATGCAACATTGAACGTCCTTCACTATCAAGATGCAGATAGGGATGGGTACCCGGTGTGCCCAGCCCTTCGTAGTCAGCTGCCACTACGGCGAACTGTCCTTGAACGAAGGCATTGAGGTAGGTGTCGTAAGTTGCCAGGTCGAGCAACGCTGAGGGTGCGCAAGCGTCAGCAACCCCGGTGGTTCCATGGCCCCAGCCGACAACTGGCCAACCGCCGGCAGGTGGCGTGCCGGCCGGAATAAGAACCACGGCCGTCGCCTCAACCAGGCCACCGCTCACCCCCGGCATCCGATAGGTAATCAGCTGTTTGCTAGCCGCTGCAGTCACATCGGGTAAGCTCAGATCGGTAGCGGAAACGACATCACCAGCGGCTGGCAGCGGGGTATCGCTGCCGCAGGCAGCAATAACGGTAGTCAGCATCACTGTCGAGACAGCTTTGCCGAAACAGAGTTTCAATTCCTGGATTGACATACGGGGAGCTCCGCTGGTTGTTGTGCTTGTTATTGTAATTGTTGAAATGGGAGCATCAGCGGACCATCAGTGACAACGATTCATAGGCGATTCCAACCAGGATGCCAACTCAGTCAACACAATGCACATTGCAGCACTACGGTCTGCTGTTGCCGATCTGATGCCATGCTCGGTTTATTGTGCTGTAGTGCCTGTGACAATTTGCAACCAATCGAAGCCTGAAGGCACCCTAAATGAGCGCATCACACCGAGAGAATACTCCAAAAACGCTGTATTTTTTTGCAATACCGGGCCAATACCGGGCCAATGCCGGGCCAATACCGGGCCAATGCCGGGCCAATGGCAGACATGTGTGAGCCAAATTAGGATCGGTTGGTGCGATACAGCTGGAAACACTTTTGCCAGTCTAGAAAGCTTGAATTAGCCGACTGATCTGGCTGAAAAGCAACAACCGCGAGCCGTGCGCAGCTGAATCAAAACGATGCGGATTGCCGGTTAAGGTTTCACAGAACCTGTTTGATATTTTTTTGGCTTCGTTGTGCTGACACCAGAAACACTGACCGTTTGTCGAGGCTTTTGAATGCTGAACGGTATGGTCGCAGAATAGCCGCGGCCAACAGTTACACTCCGATATCTCCATGACCCAGCAATGAATTCAAATAAATGAGCACAAAAAAAACCAAGTACGACTGTGAGAAATGCCCCGGCTACTGTTGTTCGTACGATCGCATCGAGGCCACTGATTCGGACGTCAAGCGCCTGGCAAAACATTTCGATATGCCGGTCGACAAGGCGGAGAAAAAGTTTTTTCGCTGGTACAAAAAGAAAGAACGAATTTTGCGTCACCAGAAAGATGAAATCTACGGCACCATTTGCCAGTTCTTTGATACCGACGAGCGACGTTGCACGGTTTACAAGGCGCGGCCTGCGGTTTGCCGGGAGTACCCAAATGGCAATACCTGTGGGTACTACAGCTTCATCAAATTTGAGCGGAAGCACCAGGACGACAAAGACTTCATCCCGTCAGCCTGATTCAGCTCGTTCCGACCACATTCCTCCCTGCTGACAAGATTGATATACTACGCGGTATTCGATCAATTCATTAGATTCATAGGGAGGAGCGATGCTAGACGCATCTCCGTCAGCATTACGCGCGTTTGTCCTGGTGGCAACTTATCGCAGTTTTTCCAAAGCGGCCCAGGCCCTGGGCACCCGCCAGTCAACGGTCAGCTCACAAATTGCCCGTCTTGAAGAACTGGTTGGACAACCCCTGCTAGAGCGTTCAACCCGTCGGGTGGCACTGGCCCCGGCTGGCAAACGACTGCTGCCACTGGCAGAAGAAATCATCGAATTGCATACCATTGCCGCCGCCCGCGTTCATGATGCGACGCTGGCCGGTACGGTTCGGTTTGGCGCTACCGAAAACCTGTGGACGAGTTTTTCATTGGGTGACGCCATTGGCCGCTTTGGCCGCAGCCATCCGGAAGTGGCCATCAGCATTAATATTGCCCCGGCACGCGAGATCCGGCGTCTGTACGAAGGCGGCGGCCTTGATCTGTGCCTGATGGTGAACCCGGAAAAACCGGACGACGGCCGCTTGATTCGCCGCGATCGCCTTCGTTGGTATGGTCGCGGCCCTGATCCTCAGCAAAACCGGCCTGTCGCCTTAATTGATACGCCTTATGACAGCGCGATGGCGGCGGTACGGGAAGCCACCGGGCCGGGCCCGGCTGGCGAGTCCGCCAAAGCTTCATTAAGCCTGCGCGGTGCCAGCCTGGGGGCATGTACCCAGGCCATTATCGGCGGACTTGGGGTAGGCGCCCTGCCCGCCAGTTATGCGGAATCACTGGATATTGCCCAATACAGCGGTGGTGAGTTACCGGCTCTGCCCAGCGAAGATGTCTACTTGTTGAGCATCGAATCGCCCGGTGAGGCATCAGTGGCCTTGCGAAACCAACTATTGCAGCGTCTGGGGCGATCGGGGCGACAGGCCAACGAGGCGCAGCGCAGTGCCGCCCCCCGAAGAGCCCGAGCCCAGGGCTAGCGCAGGCTGTTGAAAAGCTCTTCGGGAGCCAGATTTGTCCCCGGCTTGTTAGCTATCGGTTGCGGCGAAGCGCTCAAGATGGTGCTCAGCATCACCAAACAGCTGGCTGATCATTGTCAGCCGTTTGAAGGTATGACTGACTTTCATTTCGTCAGTCATTCCCATCCCGCCGTGTAGCTGAATGGCTTCCTGGCCGACCTGGCGGCAGGCATCAGAGGTTTTGATCTTGGCAGCCGAGACAATCCGCTGACGCTCCCTGACCGGCATTTCTCCCGCGGCACACTGGTCAATTGCATCACAGGCCAGGTAGGTAATTGACCGGGCTTGTTCAGCGCAGATGGTCATGTCCACCATGCGGTGTTGCAAAACCTGGAAACTACCGATGGTCGTACCAAACTGTTTGCGTGTTTTGAGGTATTCCAGCGTGGACTCGTTGGCATAGTTCATCGCACCGATGCCTTCAGCGCAAGTCATGATGGTTGCAAAATCAAGCGCATCATCAATGGCCGCTGCAGCCTTACCCGGGCTGCCTAAGGCAATCGCTTTGGCATTCGTGAACTGGATGTCGGCTGCACGCCAGCTTTCATTTGTACGCAGGGTTTTCATGCTGACCCCTGGCTGCTTCGGATCAACCAGAAACACACCAAGCCCGTCCGGATCGCCGGCTGCTCCGCTAACCCTGGCGGACACCACCAGTAAGTCAGCCATCGGTGCATGGGTGACCACAATTTTGTCACCGTTGAGCGTCCAGTCTTTGCCACTACCGGTAGCTGGCAGGTTGACTTGCTCCCAGTGATAGTGCATTGCGGGCTCGGTATGGGCAAAGGCCAGTTTCTTCTCGCCAGCGACAATCTGTGACAGCAACTCTGCCTGCGGTTGGGCGTCCGATTGGGCGTCCGTCTGGGCAAGCAAACGGCCGGCGAGCACGGTGGACAGAACGGGTTCGACGATCAGGCCGCGGCCAATTTGTTCCATAACCGGGAACATACCCATCGCGCCCATACCAAACCCACCAACGCTCTCCGGCATGGCCAGCCCAAGCACACCCATTTCGCCAATCGATTGCCATACTGATTCGCTGTAACCAGAAGCTGAAGCGATTACCGCTTTGCGAGCTTCAAAGTCGTAGTCTTTTTCGATGAGTTTGCCGACGCTATCGGCCAGCAGTAATTGTTCTTCTGTGAACTGGAAGTCCATTGTTATTTTCCCTTACAGACCAAGTGCCATCTTGGCGATGATATTGCGCTGAATTTCGTTTGAACCGGCGTAGATACTGGTTTTTCGGTAATTAAAGTAGCGCGCAGCTGACGATGCCACGACGGCATCAAAACCGTCGTAATCAACCGGCTTGAACGCCTGGGCTGCCGGTCCGTGAGCTGCCATATTCAGTTCGGTGAGCAGTTGCTGGATTTCTGTGCCTTTGATTTTCAACAACGACACTTCAGAGCCCGGTGGTTGTCCGGTGCGGCGCATCTCGTCGATGAATCGCAAGTTGGTGATTTCAAGCGCCATCAATTCGACTTCTACCCGGGTTAGTTTGTCGCGAAAGCGTGGGTCGTCAATTAACGGTTTACCGTTGCGCATCGTATTTCTTGCCACTTCTTTGAGCCGGTGCAGTTCTCGCTTTGAGCCACCAATCCTGCCGGAATTCAAACGCTCAAAGCCCAACAGGTATTTTGCAACTGTCCAGCCCTTGCCTTCTTCAAATACAAGGTTTTCAACCGGAACCTTGACGTCTTCGAAGAAGACTTCATTTACCTCATGGCCTTCATCGAGCAGAATCAGCGGTCGAACCGTGATGCCCGGGGTTTTCATATCAATCAACAAAAAGCTGATTCCGTCCTGACGTTTGGCGGTGTCAAAATCGGTACGAACAAGACAGAAAATCCAGTCGCCATAGTGGCCCAGGGTGGTCCAGATCTTTTGCCCGTTAACCAGGTAGTGATCACCCTGCCGGTCGGCTCGGGTCTTAAGCGAAGCCAGGTCTGAGCCAGAGCCCGGCTCGGAATAGCCCTGAACCCAGAAGTCGTCACAGTTGTAAATGCGGGGCAGAAATTTCTTCTTTTGTTCGTCGGTTCCAAACTGCAGCAGAACCGAGCCGCACATGACCGGACCAAAAGGGGCAACAGGTGGCGTGCCGGCAAGACCCGTTTCCATATCGAATATGTGTTTCTGTGCCGGAGTCCAGTCAGTACCGCCCCACTCTTTTGGCCAGTGTGGGGCCAGCCAACCTTGCCTGGCCAGGATTTTGTGCCAGCGAACAAGGTCTTCCTTGTCCATGTGTTCGTGGTTCTGCACTTTTTCCTGCAGGTCGCGCGGCAGGTTTTTATCAAGAAACGTTCTGACCTCCTGGCGAAAGGCCTCGTCTTCAGGTGAAAGGGCTAAATCCATGGGTTGCTTACTCCGTGGTCGGTTTGTTGTTCAGCATCGCTGGCTGTTGTTGGCTGTTGTTGGAATTTGATAGGTTTGATCCGAATTGTACGACCGAACAATAGCTGTGCGCAGGACAAGGATGGCACGCGCTGCTCCATACACCGATCAAGGCAAAAAAGGTACCGACCAAAAGGAACCGACTTAATGTTGCCAACGCGTCGATAACATAGTTAATCGGTTCTAAATTTCCGTGGGGAAATTCCTGGGCC
>JBAUID010000075.1:0-8525 GCA_049680625.1 Burkholderiaceae bacterium
GATCTGGGTTCCCTGGGTTCGGTGACTGCCACGCTGGAGTAATAAACAATGACCCAACAAGACACGAAGTCATCGGATAATCCACCCACTTACGGCGACGGTGATGCGTCCTATCTGGCAGCCGGTGAACAAGCCGGGCTGCGCAAACTGGTACAGACTTTTTACGACTTGATGGCCCAGAGCCCACGCACTGAGCGCCTGATTAACATGCACCCCAGCGACCGGGGTGTGTCCGTCGACAAGTTGGCGCTATTTTTATGCGGCTGGCTTGGCGGACCCCGCCTTTACAACGAAAAGTACGGTGCGATCAAGCTGCCGTCAGCTCATCAGCATTTGCCCGTGACCGAGCAGGACAAGGAAGACTGGCTATGGTGTATGCAGCAGGCGCTGGATCAGCAAGACTATGCGCCTGACTTTAAAGCCTATCTGATGCGCGAATTGCGACGTCCGGCTGAACGGATTGTTGTGGTTTGCGCCAATAACGGCCGCCAGCCGTAATCACTGAATGATCGCCAAATAACTGTCGGAGACCAATGCGATGACTGGACCAGCTGACTGGCCGTATCCTGCACACTGTGCCCACCGCGGTGCCGGCAAGCTGGCTCCGGAGAACACTCTGGCCGCGTTTCGGGTGGGTGCTGATTATGGTTATCGGATGTTTGAATTCGATGTCAAGCTCTCCGGTGACGGAGCAATAATCCTGATGCATGACGATACGGCTGAACGTACAACCGATGGTAACGGCCGTATTGCAGAATTGACGCTGGGCCAGTTAATGCGACTGGACGCCGGCAGCTGGCATTCACCCGGCTTTACTGGCGAAGGCGTTCCAACGTTTACCCGGGTAGCCCGATGGTTGTTGGCATCAGAGTATTTTGCCAACATTGAAATTAAGCCGTGCACGGGACGGGAATACGAAACCGGTGCGGCCGTTGCGACTGAAGCCGATTTATTGTTTCGTGACGCGGAGTTTGCGCCGTTGTTGTCGTCGTTCTCTGAAGTGGCACTTCAAGGTGCGCGCGCGGCAGCACCTGATTTGCCTCGCGCCTTGTTGTGTGACAACCTGACCCCGGACTGGGCAGACCGATGCCTGGCACTGGGCTGTGTTGCCTTTGACCCCCATCACCTGTTACTGACCGAAGATATTATCGACCAGGCCCATGATGTTGGCTTACGAATCCTCACCTACACGGTGAACGACCCAAAGCGCGCACAACAACTGCTGGCCTGGGGGGTTGACACGGTGATTACCGATGCAATTGATCAGATCGCCGCTGACGACGTTTAGCGTCAAGACTTGCCTGGCCTCAGTAACAAAAACATTGCAGTGAGACTCAATGCCTTCCAAACCCCCGTCCAAGCCGTCATTCCGACCATCATCAAAAGCGCGTTCGAAAAATCCGGCGAAAGCGCAGGCTGGCGCATCGGTATCAAATGACGCGGAGGCTGAGTTTGAACACATCAACTGGCGCGGCGGGGCGATTAACGATGACCGCTTGCTCAATGTCCTGCCTGCTGAACTTGCTTGCGTACTTCGCAGGGTAAACGGGTTTGTGCAATTCGACGGCGGTTTGCACATGCGCGGTATTTGTTCCGAGCCCCAATGGCATTCGCTGGCTTATTGGTGGACTGGGGATGGCGCATTTTGCAGGCACTACGATGCGGTTGAACCAGGGGATATTCCCTTTGCCCAGGATTGCCTGGGGGATCAGTTTTTACTGCGTGACGGTCGGGTAGTGCAGTTGTACGCAGAAACCGGCGAAGTGCAGCCGCTGGAACTGGGCCTGGTCGAATTCCTCGAAAATGCCAATGTTGACCCAATCGATTTTCTTGGTATGGAGCCTTTGCTGCAGTTGCAACAGCAAAGTGGCTCACTGCAACCCGGACAGTTAATTGAGGTCTATCCGCCGCTATGTACCGAAGAGTCGGCTTTGGGTGTGTCGGTAAAGCCGGTTCCTGTCGGTGACCTGATTGCGCACCATATTGCTTTGGCGCACAGTTTGCCAGCCGACGGTACCCGCTTTAACGCCGGCTCACTTTAGTTCTTCCGATAAACCCGAACGTAATCGACTTCCAGCTGAGTCGGAAAGCTCGCCGCATCAATGCCGCCGCGGCCTGCCCATGGTCCGCCGATCGCCAGGTTCAGGATCAGGTTCGCCGGATGCCCCGGTGCGCCATCGTTGCCAACCCATCGGTAGTTTTCGCAAGCGGTTTGCATGCCATCAATATAGAAGCACACACCGTCCACGGTCCATTTGGCCGCAATTTCAAGCCATACATTTCGTAACGTACGGGTTGGGGAAGTGTAGTAACCCCAGGTCGTGTCGAAGGTTTCAAGCCACTCGGTGAACTCGTACTTACCCGAATCGGTTTGCGCACCACGGACCTGCGAGTGTTGATGCAGCGTGAATTCTGTTTCCGGGTTGTTATTCAGTGGCCCTTCAAAAATGTCAATTTCAGGTGGCCATTGCGCGGCGCCACTTTCACTTAGCGACGGCGCCAGCCAGATACTTGGCCAGGTACCCAATACGTTTGGCAACCGCATGCGGGTCGTGATGTAATAACTGGTATTTCCTTCGGGCTTGAAAGTCATCTTGCTGTTGAGCATCGCTGCTTCGTACTGCAGATACCAGTCGGTCCCTGTTTTGGTTGCGCGCAACTCCAGGATGCCGTTGTTCAGCACGTGCAGCGGTTCACCTTTAGTGTTGATATCCCGGTAGCGTTGCTGCTCATCGGCATTGGCATAGTCAAGCGTGCCCTGGCCTGAAAATTTTGTGCACTCAGCATCCGGAATCTGCAATTCGGGGCCGCCACCCCAGACAAATCGGGTACACCACTTGGATCGGTCCAGTTCGGTCCCGTTGAACTCGTCGCTGAAGAACAATGTGTCGTAACCGGCTGGCTTGAAGTCGCCAGTGGTACCAGAGCCTGCGGTGGCTGTTCCGGAGTTTGCGGTAGTGGTGGGCACCGGCGTTGTTGCAGATGATGCTGCGGATGCTGTGGCGTTGCCAATAGATGCATTGTCAGATGCACTGCCGGAACCGGATTTTTCGCCTGTGTTTGTTGAAGTTCCTGCCGCCGATTCATTGTTCAGACCAGCGGTTTGCACGCCTGACCCGCCGCTTGCGCCTGGATTCGGAATTTTGTCATCATGCCACCAGTTGCTGACTTCGCCACAGGCGCTCAGACCGGTTAGCATCACGATAGACCCGATTATTGCCACGGTGCTTTTTGCACTCTGTTGGCGTACCCCGTTGGGGTTTTTTTCCCTGACTGGATTAGAGGCAAATTTGCTCATCTTATCCAGCTCGCAGTTTGATGTCAGAACCTGTTTCGGGGGCTAATCCGTTCTCAGCAATGACTGTGGTTCGTGTGAAAGTAGGCAGACAATACGGGCTAGTTGTGGTTAACGCGATACTCTGGGGGGGTTAACGGTTGTTTGTGACCGATGAACGCCCATTGCCGGATGAACGGTTTGTCGGGTTGTTATTTTTGTGTTTGGTGGCGAAACAGAATGTTTCTTTTTGTACCCGTAGCGGCGTTATTTCCGGTTTATCCGAACCGTCCCTGAACATACCAGCCACCGTGTTGTGCCTGTCGCTCACGGTAGATCCAGTACAAAGTGTGGGCATCATCTTCCGCAACAAAGTAGTCACGCTGTACCAGGTTGTTGTCCCACCAGCCGGTTTCTATACGTTCCGGCCCGGCAACCATATTCAGTGCGCTGTACAGCCACGGGCGGTTATTACGCTCACGTAATGGCTGGGCTTCGCGTAGTAACCACAAGGGCCGGGGCAGGTTACCTGTCTGCGCGGCAACCAGGGTGGTGGGTAGGTGGGCCATGATTTTATCTGTGGCGCTATCTGGGTCGTTAGTAGCCAAGGGCTTATCTGATCTGCCCAGTTGGTCCAGGTTGTCAATAACACATACCTGGTAAGCAGCTTCGGGCCGGTGGTCTTCTGCAAGGTATAGCCGTTGTACCTGGTCTCGCCCAAGCCGGACTTGCAGGCGTTCCAGTAAGCGCCCAAGGTTTTCCTGAGTACTGGCCGGGCTGATAAATAATTCATTGCTCGGAATTGCCAGTGACTGGATACGGTCACAGCGCAGTTCAATCGTGTGCACCGGGGCACGCAACTGCAACACGTTGAGCCGTTCGCGCAGCAAGCCGACCAGTCGCTGCGTTTCGCGGCTTGGGTCAGTCAGGCGAACAGTCATCGAGGTGACCGGGGTATCTTCGTGAAAAACGATTAAGTCAAAACTGCGTACCGCCGCCTGGCGTGACCGCAACCAGCCAGTCAGCTCAACCAGTAAGCGGCCGGCGGCAAACAGCAAAGCATCAGCTTGTTCGATATCAGCAAGCAATTCCAGTTTACTGCTGAACTGTTGTGGTGATGCAAAATAACCCATTGGCTGTGCCTGAGACCCCAGGGCACAGTCGACTTCGAGTAGCAGGTTTTTGCCAAAGCGCCGGGCCAGGCCGGCGCGTGGCAGTTCCAGCAGGTCACCGATGGTGTGCGCACCAATGGTGTTCAAGGCGATGATATGTGGCCGGGCCGAATTAAGTAAGTTGATGGGCAGGCAGGCAAGGCGCGCCGGCAGGGCGGCACCGTCGTGCAATAGGTGTTGTGGCTCGAGACTGGCCTGCAACGGGCTCAGCTGGTGATGACGTGCCAGTAACCAGGCAGCGCCAGGGGTTGGCGCGAGACCACAAGTTGCCTGGTAGCCGAGCGCTGATAAATCGGCGTGGATGGTTTCCAGTAGTTTGGGCAGCCCGCCGAAGTATCGCAAACTGGGTTCAACTTCGAGCAAGATACCGGCCTGTCCGGGTAGTGGCAGTGGAGCATCATTAATACTGGGTTTTTTTTGTGTGGATTTATATGCAGGTTTGTACGTGGGCAAAGGTGGTGGCCCAAAACCAACTGAGGGAGTGAATTGCAGCGCCCAGCAAGCCAGTGAGCGTAATGCTTGTTGTTCGCGCACCGGGTCATGGTTCAGTAAGCTGATGTCGGGTAACAAAGCTTGCGCGGTTGCGCGTTTCATCCCCGTTTCTATGCCCCCTTGCCGGGCACTGTGATTCATGCTGAGTACAGCGATCTGATCGCAGATAGCCAAGGCTGGCAGGGCGGTTTGTTTGTTGCCTGGTGAGTCGGGCCCGGGTTTTTCTCTGCCGGGTTTTCCTCCGGACAGCGCCTGTATTGCCTGCTGGTGACTGCGTTCGATCAGATCAAGCGAAAGTTGGGCAAAATGCAGGGCAATCCAGAGCATGGCTGCTGTACTGGTCTGGTGTTCAGTTCAGCAATGACAATTGCTGGTGTGGTTGGTTGGTGTTGTTGTTAAGGCTGTTGCCGGCAGTGATTTGATCCGGGGTCTGAACAGACCCCGACAATGGATTTTCCCGGTTGGGCGTTGTCAGACCTTCCTGATCTGTTCGCACTGTGCGGGCATGAATCGTGTGCAGTGGGGTATGGGTTTCGGGCTGTGCGGTACTGGGTTTAAGTTGAATTGATGCGGCTGGCCTGGGTAGGTCGAGCATCAGAGGCATGGCCATCACCGGCCCACGGCGTTTGAGCACTTGTACTGAGAGTTGTTCGTTGGCGCGGGGCAGTAGCAGCAAGCGTAATGGTGCTGGTGATGTTTCGAACTGTGCTTGCAGCTGGCGAAACAAAAATACCGGGCCGTTGGCTGTTTGTGCGGCCAGTTGCAACCGGCGTAAGTGTTCCGGGCGGGTGCGTTTTTGTGGCAACCAGGCGAGCAGGCAGCCGAAGCTGGCACTGCGCAGGGTTTGTTCAACCGCCCACAGGCGGTCTGCGGCATTAACGGCCTGAATCACAATCAGGTAATCGAGGTCGATACCAAAACTGGCTAAGGCTGGCGCATAAGGCACCATTGGCGGGGCCAGTAAAATAACCACTTGCCGTTCGCGGGTGAGTTGACGCAGTAATGGCACCAGTAAACGTAATTCACCAATACCGGCTTCGCGGGTGATCAGTTCAGTCAGCATGCCAATTGGCCAGCCGTTACCCGGTAACTCGGTATTCAGTTTGGCAAAACCACTGTCGCGTGCAGCGATGCCACGACTGGTGAGCTCAGTGGCGCGCCAGGTGTGTCGGAAAGGTGAGGGTTTGCTTGCCTGCATGATGATGCCTAAAGTGATCGGTACTTACAGTGATCGGGGCTACAGTGATTTTCCGCCGCGCAGCAAACCAACACCCAGACCTTCGAGGGCAAATTCATCATGGCGGGTATCCAGTACGATGGGAGCGTAGTCGGGGTTCTCTGGCAGTAACTCGATTTGAAAACCGTTTTTACGCCAGCGCTTGACGGTGACGTCTTCACCAACCCGGGCAACAACAATTTGCCCGTTACGTGCTTCGCGGGTTCTTTTGACTGCGAGTAAATCGCCATCAAGGATGCCGGCATCCCGCATACTCATGCCGCGCACTTTCAGTAGATAGTCGGGCGCTTCAGAAAACAGGTTGGGGTCTAGTGCAAAACTGGCTTCAATATGTTCTTGTGCCAGGATCGGGCTGCCGGCAGCAACCCGCCCGATCAGTGGCAGGCTCATGGCAATCTGAACCGCAGACGGGGAGTCGTGGCGGTCTTCGTCGGTCAGCATTTTGAGGCGAATGCCGCGCGAAGCGCCTGAGGTCAGCTCAATGACGCCTTTGCGTGCCAGTGCTTTTAAATGTTCTTCTGCCGCGTTGGGTGATCGAAACCCCAGGGTGCGGGCAATTTCAGCCCGCGTTGGCGGGAAGCCGGTATCAGATATATGATGCTTAATAAGATTGAGAATCTCTTGCTGGCGGGCGGTTAATGGCCTCATGCTGGCTATCCTTGGGTATCCGGTAGGCGTTTTTGGTTCACAGACGTTCTTTGGTGCAGACGTTCTTTAGTTCAAACGTTTTTTAGTTCAGATACGTTTTTAGTTCACATACGTTTTTAGTTCACATACGTTTTTAGTTCACAGCATGTGATTCACACGATTTATACCTGTAATTTTATACAGTATCTAAGGTTTTGACAAGTTATGGACAAAAATCTGGCGCAATTCCCCACCAAACAGGCCCGGTGTATCGCGGTCATTGTCCTGGCCCTTGGCATATCGGGTTGCACGGTGATTACGGTTGCCGGCGCGGCGGTCGGTGTTGCTGCGACTGTTGCCGGAACAGCCGCGGATGTTGCCGTCGGCACTGTCAAAGTGGGCGCCAAGGTCGGCGCGAAAGCCGTCGATGTTGTGATCGGTGACTGATCCAATAGGCATTATTTCGCCTGAAGCCCGTAGTTAATAATAATGAAAACAACAATTTGCTAACCTAATCAGGTTAGGCATGACGGGATGTTTGTTACCTTTGTTGAAAGTGTGGCAAAGTATTAAATCTGCCTCGGGCCGCGCGCGGCAGCGCCACTACGTATAGCCAGCCGGGCCTACGGTGGTGTTCTCACAGGAGGCAGTGTGGCAACCAAGATTTATGTAGGAAACCTGCCCTGGCGCATTACCGAAGACCAGTTAGGCGAAATATTTGCAGAACACGGCGAAGTGACCGATACGAAAATTGTTTCCGATCGGGAGACAGGCCGCTCGCGGGGCTTTGGTTTTGTCACCATGACCGACCAGGATCTGGCCCGCCAGGCAATCGAAGCCTTAAACGGTCACGTAATTGAAGGCCGCAACCTGGTGGTTAATGAAGCCCACGATCAGGGTGGCAAAGGGGCTACCGGCGGCGGTAATCGGGGTTTATTCGGACAGCGGCCGCGAAGCAGCTAACCCGTTCACACTTTCACAATACCCGAACCCCGCACCTTTCAGCTGAGCATTGGTTGACACGGCGTTGCCCTGTCTGCCCGAATCAGCCGACCCAGACAAAAAACCGCTCCGTGTGGCTTGGTTCGATGATTAAGAGTCCGCCCTCCGGACTACTTAGCGGGCTTGCGCAGGGTATCAATAAAGGCCATTACTTTCAGGATGTCATCCTGATCGATGCGATCGCCAAAAGCCTGCATGGCACCCGCACCGCCGCCGTAAATCATTTCGAAGCGGCCAACCTCGGTATTTGTTCGCTTGCGGTTCCAGGTTTCATCGGTAAGGTTGGGGCCAATTCGACCCGTACCATCCGGCAGGTGACAGGCCTGGCACAACTGGTTGTAGATCTTCTTGCCCTTGGCTATCACTGCCTCGTTACCCGAGTAGGGGTTTTTTCCGGTCTGGTGAAACGACTTAACCGCTTCAGTCAGTATCTGGTCTGTTCGGTGCTGGAATTTAAGCGGTTTGTCGGTTAGCGAGCTGAGAAAGTTAACCGGTTCGGTTGCTGATCCGGCCACGGCAACCGTGGCCATCAGACTGCCGGCACCAACCAAGACAGTGACCCGCGCACGAAGACGGCGCTGGAAGATCGAAGATAAAAAAGCTTCAGAAGAATCATGGCGTAAACACTTGGCAATAGTGGTTAGGGGCTAAACGTGGTTAGGGGCTAAACGTGGCTAGGCGCTAAACGGAATTGAAAAAAAACAGAGGCAAAAATGAATAA
>JBAUID010000076.1:0-2421 GCA_049680625.1 Burkholderiaceae bacterium
GGCATACAGGGGTTACGGGTTATCGATGCGTCAGTAATGCCGACGATCACATCGGGAAACACCAGCTCGCCGACGGTAATGATTGCCAGTCGCGGTGCCCGACTGGTGTTGGAAGATCACCGATAAACAGGCGGTGCGTGGGCTTGGCGTATTGAGTCAATCGCTTTATTTTGAACTGAATTGTCATTGGCTGACACTCACTGGGGTAAGGCGCACGTCCGTCGCGCTGCCATTCAACCCCTGAAGCACTTTTCTGTTGAGCCGCAAATAAAAATGACCGCCGTGATTTGCCTGTACCGTCGCAGCATATCGTTGGTTCGCCTGGTTTGCGCGGTCTGCTTCGTAGGTGTTGTTTCGGCCTGTGGTGGTGACACTTTGGTGAGCAATCCTCCCGAAAGTGTCGGATCAGATCCGGCGCAACCGCCAGGTGAGTCTGACCCATCAGCCCCCGGCGCCCCCGATCCGACAGACCCGATTAATCCACCGCTACTGCCATCGCCACCGCCACCGCTGACCAATGATGATTTCAGGCCGCCGGGTTACAACACATTGGTATTCGTTGACAACTTTGATGGCACCCAACTGGACCGAAACAAGTGGTGTACTCGCATGCCCTGGGGTGGTGGTCCGGCTCTGGAATTTGAAGATAATTATTGTGAGCGCTGGTACGGAAACGGCTACGGCGACTATGCGAACATTACCGAGAACCAGCGGTTTCGGGATAACGATTCTTCGGGTGAAAATTTGCACGTTGTCGGTAACGGCACGATTCGTTTACGTGCGACAAACGTAGCGTCACATGCGTTTACCCGCTACGAAGCGGCAGCCTTGCGCTCAAAATTTGTCTTTAAACCAGACCCCGCAACCAGCTACTACGTGACCTCACGGGTGCGTCTGCCCGATGTCCGCGGCACCTGGCCGGCGTTTTTTCTGATCCCGTCGCTTGAGCCAGCCGGCATAAATCAATGGCCACCCGAGATTGATATTTTCGAGGGCCCTCTAAACGGAGACACCGGCACAACTCGAACAACCGTTACCCAGCATGCCCAGGTCTGGGGGCCACAAACGGCATCACAACGATCGGAGTGGACTTTCCTTGGCACCGGCTTTAACTCTGCCTCTGGTTATTACGACGCTGGCACAAACCTGCGCGAAAAATGGATGGAAATTGGCGCCGAATGGGCAGAGCAAGGGGTTTGTTATTTCATTGACGGCGTGAAAACTGCTTGTGAAAACTATGCCTGGGTTGATAACAACAATCGACCCGGTAATCCTGCCGCAATCATCGCCTATCTTGCGGTCGGTGGGCCTTGGGCGGGTAGCAACGGCATCGACGATTTGCGTTTCCCCGCATCATTGGAAATTGATCACCTCAGGGTTTATCAGGGAGGCGGTAACCTGGCCAGTGCTATCGGCACGTCAATTCTGGCAATGTCACCCGAGCGCGTGTCGCGTCAACCGCAGGACTCCCGCCGCGCGGTTACCGAACCTGATGTGTTTGATGACTATGCGGCTCTGGGTTATGCGCTACTGTTCGCCGAAGAGTTCAACGGCACCGAGCTGAACCGTAGCCGCTGGTGTACCCGCCTGATTTATGGTGGCGGTCCGCCATTGCAAGTGCCGGACTCTCAATGCACACAGTTCGGCCAGGGAACGGCTGACGTTGTGGCTACCGATAATGCACAGCGCTTTCGCGATATCAATAGCCTGGGTGAGCGTCTGCATGATGTCAGCGGTGGCACGATCAAGCTGCGCGCGACTCGCACCGGACCGGACCCGGTTGCGCCGTACGAATCGGCGGCACTGCGCAGTAAAACCAGCTTTCCGTCCGGTAGTGGATGGCAGTACTACATCACGACGCGTGTAAAACTGCCTGATGTCCAGGGCACCTGGCCATCAATGGCGCTAATGTCGTCACTTGGTGACGACGGCGTTGGTCGCTGGCCGCCCCAGGTAAGTTTGTTCGATGGGCCGCTCAATGGCGGTGCTCTGTCCGCATCTACGCTGATTCAAAAAACCGAGAACGACGGCGCGCAGACTAAGTCCGGGGGTCATTCGTGGAATTACGTTGGTCCGGGGTTTGATACTAGCCAGAGCGTATTCGGATCAACCACGACATTGCGGGGTCGGTGGCTGGAAATTGGCATCGAATGGACTGAAGGTCATGTCTGCTGGTTTATCAATGGGGTGGCCACAGCATGCGAAAACTATTATTGGTTTCACTCTCAGGGCGAGCTGGCTAATCCGGCGAGCATTATGGCCCAACTGGCTGTTGGTGGCGGCCTGGCGGGGGGGAACGGCGTTGATGATGCCAATATCCCCACTCAGCTTGAAATTGACTGGATTCGGGTTTATCAGCGGCGCGGATTTTAAGACGCGCCCAGCCACCGCCTGTACAATGCGCGGCTTTCGCGACGCCCA
>JBAUID010000077.1:0-2806 GCA_049680625.1 Burkholderiaceae bacterium
GGCATTGACCCGCTGTTTCGCTCTATACTGTGCTGATGAAAAGGCTCTTTGCGATTGTCTTGTGCTTATTGCTACCCACGCAGGGGTATGCGGGCGCATTGATGTCGCAGATGCGCTGCGCAGGCGCACCCAACAGTGCTGAATGCTGTCAGACCAGCCAGGACATGGCTGAGCCGATGCAACTGTGCGACTCCGGGGTTGCCTGCCAGCTGATCACGGTATGCCTGCCTGCGAAGTCACCGCCGACTTACGCATCGCCGACTGCCGCTCCGTTCGCTAGCGGCGATCCGTTTTCCATATCTCGCCTCGTTACCGATGTTTGGCGTCCGCCAAAAATCGTCTGAATTCGTTCCCTTAAAAGTTATCTCGTCCGTGCCGTGAAGGCGTCGGGCGCGTGGGTCGATTGACCGACCCGGAATGCATTCTATGTAACGAGGTTCTCATGAATACTATTTTTATCCGCCGCCGTCTGTGCCTGGCCGCTCTGTTAATAACGCTAACCCAACCCACCCTGCACGCCGAAGAACGCCCGGCAATTGATGTGTGGAAAAGCCCGACCTGTGGCTGTTGCAAAGATTGGGTTGCCCATCTGACTGAACACGGATTCAGGGTAAAAACCCACGACATTGGCAACAACGGGATGCGGCAACGCCTGGGCATGCCGACGAAGTACGGCGCGTGTCATACCGCTCGAATTGGCGATTACGTGATCGAAGGCCATGTCCCTGCCGCCGACATTATTCAGCTTCTCAAGCAAAAACCTGCGGCGCTTGGCGTGGCGGTGCCCGGCATGCCGATTGGCTCTCCCGGAATGGACGGGCCGGCTTACGGTAATCGCCAAGATGCATACGATGTACTGCTGGTTCAGCGCGACGGTTCGGCCCGCGTATTCAAATCCCATCCGGGGAAGTAAGGAGAATCGCCATGACCAGGAAATTTCCATCGGTGGCCGCAATTTGCAACAGTCCCGCGCGCCGCAACGCACTTAAGACCATGGTCGGTGGTACGGCAGCAGCCATTACTGGCGCCGGCTGTTCGGCCGCTGGACCCAATACAAAGCATTCGAGTCAGGCTGAACCTAAGCCAATCAACAAGGGACCGATTCGATCCTTGAATGCCACGGCGGCGCAAGTACAGCTCGCCCCTGCCGGCACTCCGAAGACGTCGGTCTGGGCCTACGACGGTACTGTCCCGGGGACGGCGTTGACGGTTCGGCAAGGTGAATCGCTCAACATCGATTTTCGCAATGCTTTGCCCGATCCGTCGACGGTCCACTGGCATGGCATCCGTATTGCCAATGCAATGGATGGGGTACCGCACCTGACCCAGCCACCGGTTGAGCCGGGCGACGCGTTTCATTACCAGTTCTCGCTGCCCGACGCGGGGACGTATTGGTACCACCCGCATCTGGGCACCCCGGAGCAGGTGGGCCGAGGCTTATATGGAGCGCTGATTGTGCAGGAGCCGGCGCCGCCGGCAGTGGACCGCGATCTGGTCTGGCTGATCGACGACTGGCGACTGACGACACGAGCACAAATCAAAGAGGACTTTTACGACTGGGGTGATGTGGCCTTCGCCGGCCGAATCGGCAATACAGTCACGGTGAACGGTCAGGTGGACTATGCCGAATCGGTGTCGGCGGGCGAGCGTATACGCTTACGGCTGATCAATGTCGCCAATGCACGCCTGGTGTCGCTGGATTTTAAAAATCATCCAACCTGGATCATCGCGCTGGACGGCAATCCGCTCCCTGGGGCCGTCCGGCTCAACCCGGACGCTGGCGTGTTACTGGGGCCAGGCCAGCGCGCCGACCTGATCATTGATATGACCGGTGAACCCGGTAGTACGAGCCCGGTAATCGACCGATTCAGTCGCGCGCAAGCCTACGTTGCTGCCCAGCTCAAGTACACGTCAAAGAAGGCATCCGTTTCGAACAATCGGTTAACCAAACGAGATGCACCGCCCACGCTGTTACCCAATGAGATTCCAGAGCCTGAGAATGATGATCGACTGAAGGTCAAAATTGTGATGGACGGCGGCATGATGCGTGGGCCCAGCATCCCCTGGTCGGAGCGCGTAGCGCTTCGGCTCCGTCAATGGAGCGGGTCGCGTGAGGCGTATCCGTCCTGGTCGCTTAACGGGCGTGCTCATATGTCACATGGCAACGAACACCCGTTCGAATTTGTCGCAGAGCGCGGGCAAACCGTTCATCTGACCTATGAGAACCGCAGCCGCCATTGGCACCCGATGCATTTGCATGGTCATGCTTACCGGGAGCTGCGCCGAAACGGCCGCCCGGTGCCAATGACCCCATGGCACGACACCAGCCTGATCGCGCCACATGAAACGCTGGAAATCGCCTTTGTTGCCGATAATCCGGGCGACTGGTTACTGCATTGTCATATCCTGGAGCACCATGCGGGCGGCATGGGAACCCAATTTAAAGTGAACTCATAGTGTTGAAATTCTTGTTTGATAACCAGCGTTTGGTACCAATTCATGTGCGCCCGCACACTGCTTTGCAAGATTGCGCGCCGCGACTACTTGCTGGCACCTCCGTTGTATCAATCGGTATCTGGTTTGGCACTGCTGGGCCTTTTACATCCTCGGAATCGCGTAGGGTCGGCTGAACCATAGTCAGTCCTGTGCGGCCCAGAACCCCACACCACTGTTTTTTTTCGAAATGGCACGAACTGAATCAGCCGACCGGCGCCCTTAGCTTCACGCCGTTTCAGCGTTCGCTAATACATCGGTCCAAACTTCAAGCACCAGCGGTGAACCGATTCGTACGAAACAGTCACTCCGC
>JBAUID010000078.1:0-14383 GCA_049680625.1 Burkholderiaceae bacterium
GTGAATTCAGATACTTTGGTTCACTCGAATCCATTACCCGGCCGCCAAAGCCGATGATCCCGCCGCGTGGATTGCGAATCGGAAACATCACCCGATTACGAAAACGGTCGTAACGTTTTCGCCGCCGACCAGAATCACCTGATGCGCTCTGATTTTGATCTTGAATATAGTGGTCTTGATTGTGGTCTTGCTTGTTTTCGAGGTACTGGTCAGCGACGCTTGACTGCAGCGCGGTCGAATGGCCTGCATCCAAACCGGATCGGGTTTCGTTGTCGCCTGAGTGTTTCACCAGTCCGGCGCGTACCAAAGACTCATCGTTGTAGTCCGGAACCGCGGCTTCCAGGTTACGCCACCCGTCCGGCGCAAAGCCGAGCCCGTATTTTCCGGCGGTAACGCCGCTAAGACCACGGCGTTTTAGGTAATCAATGGCTTGTGGCGATTCTTTTAAGCGTCGCTGATAGTAGCGCGCCGCGCTGGTCAGTAATTCGATCAGATTGGGTGCTTCAGGGACGGTCAAACGCTTAGCGGTGCCGGGCTCATGCGGGACAGTCAGGCCGACTGACTGGGCAAGCTCTTCAATAGCATCAACATATCCAAGGCCGCCGTGTTCCATCAGAAAGCCGATGGCCGTACCGTGGGCCCCACAGCCAAAACAATGATAGAACTGCTTTATCGGACTGACAGTAAAAGACGGCGTCTTTTCGCTATGAAACGGGCACAGACCCTGCAAATTTGCGCCCGCTTTACGCAACTTCACATGCCGTCCAACAACGTCGGCAACATCTACCCGGCTGAGCAGATCATCAATAAAGGTCTGCGGAATCATGGACCAATAGTAGCCGGTTACCGGTTAAGCTGCCCGGCGGATCGCGGGGGTGCGTTGAGGATGCAGGTGCGAGAGGATGGGGTTTACAGAATGGATTTGCAGGAAATGTTAAAAACGCCTGACATTGCGGTCAGAACTACTGCAACTGGCTGCTAAGAACGGGCTGCCAGGAACCGGCTTCAGGCCTTCGACAGGGCTGCTTTAACCTGAGCGGATACTTTACCCATGTCAGCCTTACCCGCGAGCTGCTGTTTAACCAGGCCCATAACTTTGCCCATGTCAGCCATACCACTGGCACCGCTTGCCTGCACGGCGTCAGAAACCGCAGCTGCTATTTCCGCATCGCTGGCCTGTGCTGGCAAATACGCGGAATAAATGTCGAGTTCAGCTTGTTCGATTGCGACCAGGTCGTCGCGACCGGCCGCCAGATACTGGGTTATTGAATCGCGGCGCTGCTTCACCACTTTGTCAATGACCGCCAGAATCTGCGCATCATCAAGCTCAATGCGCTCATCGATTTCCTTTTGCTTGATCGCTGCAATCAGCAGGCGAATAGCCGACAGGCGCGGGGCGTCTTTGGCCCTCATCGCCGCTTTCATATCGTCGGTAATCGAATCTTTTAGTGACATCAGCTTCTAGTCTCTGGCGGTTGTGACCACCTGACAGACCAGGCAGATCAATACATTTTTTTAGGCAACATCTGGCTGCGCAAACGCTTGAAATGACGTTTCACAGCGGCTGCTTTCTTGCGCTTGCGCTCAGCCGTGGGCTTCTCGTAAAACTCGCGTGAGCGCAGCTCGGTAATAATTCCGGCTTTTTCGATGGTGCGCTTAAAGCGGCGCAAAGCGACATCGAATGGTTCGTTCTCTTTAACCCGAATGGTTGGCATACTTGATTGCTGTCCGATGGAAAAATTTTTGAAAAAATGCTCAAAGCGCGCAGTCACTTAAAAGCAGTCAATTAAAAGAGCACTCAACTTAAGCGCCCAACTAAATTAAGCACCTCTTACTAATTAAGCACTTCTTTTTAATTAAGCACTTCTTTTTAATTAAGCACTTAATAGATTTGCAGCCAGTTTAGATGCAGTCTGCTTACCTAATAGATTTGCAGCCAGTTTAGATGCAGTCTGCTTTAATGCAGGCTGTTTCAGTTTTTTATCCCGATATTGCCGGGGAACCCGAAATTATAGCTGCTGCGACGCACCGCGGCTAGTTTTCCAGCAAAACCTGAGTCCAAATGATTGTTCTTGGCATAGAAAGCTCCTGCGACGAAACCGGGGTGGCCGTTTATGACAGCCGGCATGGCCTGCTGTCCGAAGCCCTGCATAGCCAGGTTTCGCTGCACCGTGATTACGGTGGGGTGGTACCGGAACTGGCCTCCCGCGACCATATCAGGCGGGTACTGCCCCTGATTCAACGGGTTCTTGATGAGGCTGGGCTGAGCCTGGAGCAAATCGACGCTGTCGCCTATACCAGCGGCCCGGGACTGGCCGGGGCGTTGCTGGTCGGAGCGGCAACCGCCAGTGGGCTGGCCTACGCCCTGGGCAAACCCGCCCAGCCCGTGCACCACCTCGAAGGCCATTTGCTGTCCCCGTTGTTGGCCGATCCAGCCCCTGAATTCCCTTTTGCCGCCCTGCTCGTTTCGGGTGGTCATACGCAGTTGCTGGCTGCTCACGGCATTGGTGAGTACCAGCTCCTGGGGGAAACACTTGATGACGCGGCCGGTGAAGCTTTCGACAAGAGTGCCAAATTACTGGGGCTTGACTACCCGGGTGGGCCGGCCCTGGCCCGTCTGGCTGCAAACGGCACACCGGGACGATTTAAGCTGCCCCGGCCAATGTTGCGCTCGGCCAACCTGGATTTCAGCTTCAGCGGTCTCAAAACCGCCGTGCTCACCCAGGTTCGAAAAGGTCTCGACAACGATCAGGCCGGTGCAGACCTGGCGGCAGAAGTTCAACAAGCCATTGTTGACGTATTAATTGCCAAAGCCATGGCCGCGCTTGATCAGACGGGTTTGAAGCAACTCGTGGTCGCCGGCGGGGTTAGTGCCAATCTTCAGTTGCGCGAGCGCCTCACCACCCAGGCAAACGAACGTGGGGCCAGGGTATTTTTCCCGCCACCGTCCTTGTGCACCGACAATGGCGCAATGATTGCACTGGCCGGCTCGCTGCGACTGAACGCGCCGGGCAATGACCCGGTGCCGGGTAAAGCCGGACAATTCACCGTTCGGCCGCGTTGGCCGCTGACCGAACTCTCCTCAATCGCCCCACTTGGTACGGAACACGCCAAAAAATAAGTGCCGGCTAAGCATGGTTAACTACGTTTGGTTTGCCTCACCCGATTTATTCCCCGGTTTACTTCTTTTTGCGAGCCTTTTTGCCAGCTGTTTTGGCGGCTATCGGGCCGGTTGATGCCAACTTTTGGCCTCCGATTCGATTTTCTTTGCCTGCGATCAGCCGGCCAATGTTTCCGGCATGGCGCCAAATCAATAAAACGCTGATCACAAACACGGCGAGGGCGGTAATTCGGGTACCAAACAGGAACAAGTAATACATGGGCGCAAACACGGCGGCAATCAGTGCTGCCAGTGAGGAATACCGGAAAAAGAACGCAATAATGACCCAGGTCATCAACACAGCCAGGCCAAACAAAGGGCTAAGTGCCAGTAAAACCCCGGCAGCTGTTGCTACCCCTTTACCCCCCTGGAACTTGTGCCATACCGGGAACAAGTGACCAACAAATACGGCAATAGCTACCAGGGTGATGGCAAGCCCATCCAGGCCATACTGGCTTGCGAACGCCTTTGCAACATAAACCGCAATGAATCCTTTCAGCGCATCACCCAGCAATACCAGCAACGCCGCCGTCTTATTGCCGGTTCGCAAGACGTTGGTTGCACCAGGGTTGCCGGACCCAAAACTGCGCGGGTCAGCGAGGCCAAACAACTTGCTGACGACAACACCAAATGATATTGACCCCAGCAGGTAGGCGCAGGCAACTGCAATCCATGTCGTCACGACCGTCTCCGAATATTGTCTTGCAAATTATTAATGGCACATTGAACGGGCTGGGCACCCAGGCTGTCAACTAACACCGACGGATCAATGCCCAGTAAATATCCACGCCGACCACCATTGATGTAAATCAGGGGTAGCGCAAGAATACTTTCTTCTACAAATACCGGCATGTTTTTTCGACATCCAAACGGTGACGTGCCGCCAACCTGGTAACCCGAATGGCGTTGCGCTACAGCCGGCTCACACGGGGTTATCGACTTCAGGCCGGCGCTGCGGGCCAGGTTCTTGGTTGACACCTCGAAATCACCGTGCATTAACACGACCAGGGCCGCGGCCTGCTGATCTTGCATGACCAGCGTCTTGACAACAGTGTGCAGGTCAACCCCAAGCTGGCGTGCACTATGCACCGCACCACCACGATCGACGTAGTCATACGTATGCTCTGAATACTTTATGTGTCGCTCGCTAAGCCACTTGGTCGCCGGCGTTTGAGACACCCGGGTTTGCGACCCACGTTTTCCCGAACTGTTCACCATAAACCTAATGCTATCAGCCACGCGGATGGTGCTGGGCGTGCAGTGACTTCAACCGCTCGCGGGCAACGTGGGTATAGATTTGAGTTGTTGAAATATCAGCATGGCCTAGTAACATCTGGACTACTCTCAAATCGGCACCGTGGTTAAGCAAATGACTGGCAAACGCATGGCGCAATACATGGGGTGACAAATGCACGGCAATCTGCGCCCTGGTCGCGTAGCGTTTAATAATCACCCAGAACATTTGTCGCGTCATGCCACCGCCACGGGCGGTCACAAACAAGTCGTCGCTGAAGCGCTCGCCCAGGATTTCCTGGCGGGGGCCGGACTGCCATAAAGCCACGGCGTCTCTGGCTTGTTCACCCAGGGGCACCATGCGTTCTTTGTCGCCTTTACCAATCACTTTCACAACCGCTTCGGTCAACGCAACCTGCTGCGTCTTTAGCCCGACCAACTCAGATACCCGCAAGCCGGTTGCGTACAAGACTTCGAGCATCGCCATATCGCGGATTCCCAACGGGGTTTCGATATCCGGCGCGGCCAACAATGCCTCCACCTGAGCTTCAGACAATGTTTTTGGAAAGCGTGGCGCCTGGCGGGAAGCACGAATCGATTCGGTTGGATCGCTAGTGCGATGCCCCTGGCGAACCAGGTAGCGAAAAAAACGTCGCAAGACGGTCAGGCGACGATTACTGGATGTCGCCCGACTTTGCGGATGACGTGCCGCCATGTAAGCGTGTAAGTCATCGGTCTGAACATCTCGCAACGGCCCTGCATCGGTCGCATAACACCAGCGGGCGGCGGCCATCAAATCGCGTCGGTAGGCCAGCATCGTGTTTTCAGCAAGCCCGTCCTCAAGCCACAACGACTGCGCAAATACTTCTATTTGTGCCTCATCATCGGCATCCGTCAGCTGCACATCCGCAGCCAGCCCTTCAAGCACGCTGACCATTGCCACTACCCCTGCATGGAACCCATAGAGTCTTACCGACCAATCGTTGACTATAAAGACTGATCCACAGCATGGCCACGGCAATCCAGAGCCTGACGCTTCGAACGCAACATGACAGGCTGATTAGTCACCAGTCACCAGGCACCAGGCACCAGATTATTCAAGGGCAGGCGCCAGACAGGTAAGGCGCTAAGCGCCTAATGGGTCAGGCACCCGATGGCCCAGTCAATATGTTCTGCAAGCATAGGGGTCGCCTGTGCTCGCCGCCTTTCCAATGCGGCTACCGCTTCACGTACTAATTCGGCGCCGACGGCTTCACGCTGCAAATTGCCCAGGCCAACCGCGAGGTTACGCGACCAGCGTTCGAATCCGATCCGGCGAATGGCTGAGCCGAGGGTGTTTTTTTCAAACTGCGCTTCGGTCCAGTTAAACAGATCGATCAGCTGCGCGCTGTCCAACCCGTGCCGAGGCGCAAAATCAGGGGACTCGGCGGCCTGCGCAAACTTGTTCCAGGGGCAGACCAACTGACAGTCATCGCAGCCGTAGACCCGATTGCCGATCAGCGGGCGCAGTGCCGGGTCTATCGAACCGGGATGTTCAATAGTCAGATAAGAAATACAGCGCCGGGCGTCGAGGCGATAGGGTGCGACGATTGCCTGGGTCGGGCAGACATCGATGCAGCGGCGACAACTGCCACAATGAGTACTGGTCGGCGCCGGTATTGATCCGGACACGGGCAGGTCGGTATATAAGGTGCCCAGAAAGAACATCGAACCTTGCTGTCGGTTTAACAACAACGTGTGTTTACCCCGCCAGCCCAGGCCAGCTCGTTCAGCGAGTGACACCTCCATCACCGGTGCTGAATCGCAGAACGCGCGGTAACCAAACGGGCCGATATGGGCTGAAATCTGGTCGGCAAGTTTTTGCAGCTGGCGCCGCACCAGCTTGTGATAGTCCCGGCCGCGTGCGTAAACCGAAACGGTTGCACCAGCCGAATTGCCGATTCGTGACCACTCTTGTTCGACCCAGTTCGGATCCGATGGCGCATAGTTCATGCCAACCATAATGGCTGAGACCGTACCCGGCACGAGCTCCGGCGGGTGGGCCCGGCGCGAGGGCTCTCGGGCCATGTAAGCCATTTCACCGTGAAATTGCTGCGCCAGCCAGTCGCGCAGGCCGGCGCCGCCATCAAAGTCCGTGACATTGGCGATACCCACATGCTGAAATCCGAGAGCGTTGGCCCAGCCGGTAATCTGCGTCATCGCGGGGGCGTAGCCCGTGTTACCGTCAGCGATGAGAGGAGTTTCTTCAGACATGAACCAGGTTCCGGACAAGTTACCGCAGGATGCCGACAGTATTACCCAGCTCCTGGCCGATGAAAAAGCAACCGAGGCTGCTGCCCGGCGATTGTCGCTTGCAATCGAGCCCGGGACTGTTATCCACTTATCAGGTGATCTCGGTGCTGGCAAGACCAGCTTTTGCCGGGCATTGATTCGGTCGCTTGGCTACAACGGTCGGGTAAAGAGCCCCACCTTCACCTTGGTCGAACCCTATAATCTGCCGAGATTCTCACTCTATCACTTTGATTTTTATCGGTTCTCTTCCGGAGAGGAGCTGCGTGACGCCGGCTTTGAAGAACAGCTTGATGCCCAATGTGTCGCCCTGGTTGAATGGCCAGAGCGCGCGCACGGGTACCTGCCGCCTCCCGACTTGTTGTTACAACTGGACTGGAAATCAGAGAACGAGCGACTGCTCCGGGCAACAGCCACGAGCCCAAGGGGTGAGCAATGTCTGAGCGCATTGATCGACGCGGCTTCATCCGGACGGGACTCGGCAGCGCCCTGCTGACCTTACCCCTGGTTGATGCTTACGGTGCAACAATTCTCGCGGTACGGGTCTGGCCAGCCCCCGATTACACCCGGGTGACGCTCGAGCTGGACCGTGCCTTGTTTGCCCGCCATGAAGTACTGAGTAATCCACCGCGGCTGATTGTCGATCTCGACGGTGTCGACGTTGATGGTTATATCCGTAATCTGATTTCTCGGGTTCGCCCCGATGACCCGGCCATTGGCGCCGTGCGCATTGGCAACAGCCAGCGCGGTTCGGTTCGTCTGGTGTTTGATCTGAAAGCACCAATGGAACCAGAGTTATTCACCCTGCCCCCGGTGGCTCAGTACCGGCACCGCCTGGTAATTGATCTGCATCCCGCCAAGAAGGTCGACCCACTGATTGCGTTGCTCAACGACCAACAGGACAAACAACAGCTACCGCTGACAGCCACCCCACTGCCTGCGACGAATGACCCGCTAAAAGAACTGATCGAACGTCATTCATCACCCACCGCCCAACCCGCAGGCCGAACCGTAGTTGCTGGCAAGCAAAAAGAAACAGTCCGGCGTAAACGCGGAACACCTGCCCCGATCAGCCGTCGGCTGACCATCGCAATTGACGCCGGTCACGGCGGCGAAGATCCGGGCGCGTTAGGTCATCACGGCACTCACGAGAAAGATGTCGTGTTGCCAATTGCCGCCGAGCTGCGCGAATTGATCCGGCGCGAAAACGGCATGCGGGCTTTTATGACCCGTGATGGCGACTATTTTGTTCCTTTGGACAAACGTGTTGACAAGGCGCGCCGGGTATCAGCCGACTTGTTTATTTCTATTCACGCTGATGCTGCCAGTCGACCGGAAGCCAGCGGCGCTTCGGTATACGTTTTATCCGCCAGCGGTGCGACCAGTGCCGCGGCGCGCTGGCTCGCAAACAAGGAAAACGCTGCGGACCGAATTGGTGGCATACAACAAAAATCCAGCTTCGATCGCGAGGCCCGCCGGTTGTTGCTCGAAATGTCCGCCCAACGCCGCTCGGATGACAGCATGCGCCTGGCCGGCAAAGTATTGCAACAACTCAATGAAGTCTCGCCACTCCATAAACAGGAAGTTGAAAGCGCCGGATTTGTAGTGCTCAAGACGCCTGATATCCCGTCAATCCTGGTTGAAACTGCGTTCCTGAGCAACCCCGACGACGAAAAACGACTGCGATCTGCCGTCCATCAGCGCAAACTCGCCGCTGCAATTTTTGAAGGCATCCGCGAATACCTGGGCATCGGCCAGCGACTGGCCTGAGATGATCGACAATATAGAAGACTTGCTCAGGCGTTATCTCAAGCTGACCACCGATAGCCAGGTCAGCGAACGCGTGCCTTTTGAAATTGACCAGCGTATTGTCGGCAGCGTGACCCCGGATGATGCGCAGTTGATCGCCAGCCGTGTGCCCGGGGTAGAACTGAGTAGCGACGCACTCGAGGTCTTACCAGTTTGTGCGCCGGACGCACCGTCCGCTTTGCACGCGATCGCCAAAGCGTTGCGCGACGCGGGGCGAGCACCGCACTGGCGCAACGAGCAATTACCCGTTTGTACCGATGACGGCATGCTGGTGGGCTCTATTGAACGTGCCTGCGTCCGCATCCTGGGCATACGCACTTTTGCGGTTCATTTGATTGGCCAGTGCGCGCAGATGGACCAACTGGATTCGCTCAGCCCGAGCCTGGCCAATAGCACTTTCTGGCTACAGCGCCGGTCCCCGGATAAAGCGGTTGATCCCAACATGCTGGACACCCTGGCGGGTGGGTTAATTGGCATGGAAAACGGGACAAGAGAATCCTTTCGCCTCGGGCTGCAACGCGAAATCAGTGAAGAAGCCGGGCTTGACCCCGGCTGTTACGACAACCCAACCTACGTCGATACCGTACGCATGCGCTGGCAAGTGCCCGAGGGATTTTTTGAAGAAGACTGTATTGTCTTCTATGCCCGCTTAATGCCGGGAGCCTCGCCGCAAAACCGGGACGGAGAAGTTGCCGAATTCATGCGCGTCGACCGGGCCGGCCTGTTGGCCCGAATTGATGCGGGTGAGCTGACAGATACAGCGTCCATTGCCAGTTTGCTCAGCTTGCGCCATATCGCATCGACCACCAACTGACCCGGTATCGGTATTTACATCGGTATTTACAGCAGTATTCCGAAGCCCAGACCTGCCAACGGCAGTGACCATGGCCAGAATCGGGATTTGCCTGGCATCCCTATAATCGGGTCATGCGACCAATCCAGGAACTGCCCGACCGACTCATCAGCCAGATTGCCGCCGGCGAGGTTGTCGAACGCCCCGGCTCGGTTGTCAAAGAACTAGTCGAAAATGCTATTGACGCCGGCGCATCGCGCATTGAAGTGCGCCTCGAACAAGGAGGCGCGAAGCGCATTTCGGTGAGCGACGATGGCCATGGTATCGAAGCAGACCAGTTATCGCTTGCATTACGTCGTCACGCAACCAGCAAAATCCGCTCGCTGGACGAACTCGAAGTGGTCGGCACCATGGGCTTTCGAGGGGAAGCGCTGGCATCGATTGCATCGGTTGCTGACGTTTCGATAACCAGTCGCACCGCGGATGCCAGCCATGCCAGCACCATTTGCGGTGACAACAACGCCAGTGTCGAACCCGCGTCAGGCACCCAGGGAACGCGAATTGATGTCCTGGACTTGTTCGCCCGGGTGCCGGCCCGGCGCAAGTTCCTCAAAACCCAGGGCACAGAAACCGCTCATTGCCTGGATGCCCTGCGCCGGATTGCCATGGCCCATCCAGCGATTGCTTTCGAAGCCTTTGTTGACGGTCGGCGGGTAGAGCGCCTGCCTGCCACCCAGTGGCAAGCACGCAGTGTGGCAATCATTGGTGAAGAATTCGCCGGCCATCACCACATCATCGAGCAAAGCGGTGTCGTCAATCTACGCGGCCTGGTCGGTTTTCCGACAGCGTCCCGAGCCCGCGCTGATCGGCAATACTTGTTTGTTAATGGTCGAACGGTTCGCGATCGTTTACTGGCTAACGCCGTGCGCCGCGCCTATGCTGATGTGTTACATGGCGATCGCCAACCAGCTTACGCCTTGTTCATCGATCTGGATCCGGCACTGGTTGACGTCAACGTCCACCCGGCTAAAACCGAAGTACGCTTTCGTGACCCCCAGGCGGTTCACCGGTTGATCTTCACCAGTGTTCGCGACTGTTTACAAGTGGGCGCCGCCAGCGGGGTTATTGCCGGCGGCCGGGCGCCAACCGCACCGATAACAGCGGCGCCGCAACCCACGGCTGTACAGCAAGGCCTGGGCCTTGCCGAACCCATGCGTTCGCCCGCATCGGCAACCAGCGCGTGGCTGGCCCGTGAACGAACCGCTTATTCACAACCAAACCGGCTGACCCGTTCAGCAATAGATGCGGCCTTACAAGCGCAAAGACCAATGTCACCGGATGAGTCAACGCCAGGGTTTTCGATCCAGGCGGGCGGGCAAAGTTCACATCGAATTGCTGAACAAGTTGCCGCGCAATCGGAGAACACGGGTCAATCAGCAACTGATCAGCTAGCCAGCAACCAGCCCACAACCGAAATGCCAATTCTCGGCTACGCTCTGGCCCAGTTGCACGGTGTTTACATTCTGGCTCAGAATCGACACGGCATGATTGTTGTTGACATGCACGCAGCCCACGAGCGCATCGTGTACGAACGCATGAAGCGCGATGCCGGCAGCGACCGTTTTGAAATCCAGCCATTGTTGATCCCAGTCACCTTCCGCGCCGACCCACTGGAAATTGAAACCGCGCGACACCATGCAGACGACTGCCTGGGGCTGGGCCTGGAACTGTCCGAAATGTCGCCAACAACGCTTGCCGTACGCAGCGTACCAGCCATTTTGCGTAAAGCCGACCCGGCACGCCTGGCGCGCAGCGTGCTGGCCGACCTGGCTGAGGTTGGTACATCAGACGTCGTCGTCATGCGCCGTGACCGTATGCTGGCCACCATGGCTTGCCATGCCGCCGTCCGCGCCAACCGCCAACTAACTATTGAAGAAATGAACCAGTTGTTGCGCGACATGGAGAACACGCCGGGGGCCGATCAGTGTAATCACGGTCGCCCGACCTGGGTTCAATTTGCCATCAGCGCCATGGACAACTGGTTTTTGCGTGGCCAGTAATTTTAGTCACACCAGTCATACGTCGCCGGTTGTCATGATCCTGGGGCCGACTGCATCGGGAAAAAGCGCCGCAGCCATGGCCGTTGCGCAGCACCTGCCGGTCGAAATTATCAGTATGGACTCCGCCCAGGTCTATCGGGGTATGGACATTGGCACAGCCAAACCCAGCGCCAGTGAACGCAGCGCTGTACCCCACCACTTGATCGACATTATTGATCCGGCTCAGGCCTATTCAGCAGCCCGCTTTGTTACCGATGCTGACCGGCTTATTGAACAAATCCGACAACGCAACAAGACGCCCCTGCTGGTTGGGGGAACAATGCTCTACGCGCGGGCATTGACGGAAGGCTTAAACAATTTGCCAAGGGCAAACCCGGACTTGCGGGCCCGGCTGGATAATGAGGCCCGGCAGGAAGGCTGGCCCGCAATGCACCAGAAACTCGCCAGGGTCGATGCGCGAACAGCAGCCCGCCTGAAACCAACCGATTCGCAACGGATTCAGCGCGCACTGGAAGTCCACGCACTCACTGGCTCGCCAATGTCTGCCCTGCTCGACGCTGCCCCGGAACACAAGAGTACACAGAGGTTTGTCCGGATTGCGCTCGAACCGGCAGACCGGTCTGTGCTGCATCAGCGGATTGCGCAGCGTTTCGATCAGATGATGGCGGCAGGTTTTGTTGACGAAGTGCTCCAGTTGCGTCTGCAAAAAGATTTACACCCCGGCCTGCCATCAATGCGCTGCGTCGGTTATCGCCAGCTGTGGCAATGGCTGGATGCCGGTGGCAAGGCGGGTGAACGCCACCAGGCCGTACAGGCGGGCATTGCTGCTACCCGGCAACTTGCCAAGCGTCAGCTCACCTGGTTACGCTCAATGACCAACCGCAATGTCATTGCCTGCGATGATGGTAATTTTGTCAATCAGGTGTCCAGCGCTGTGCTCAAAACTCTAAACCAATGATTCAGTCGTTCAGCTTAGTGGCTCGCCTCAGCTTGCGTTATCCTCAGTTATCCTCATTGACCCGGCGCGGGTAATGCACTGATTCACCCGCTGATTCATCCACTTACGTGGCCACTTACATGGCCGCTTACATGGCCGCTTACATGGCCGCTTACTCGGCCGCTTATCCACCAGTTTGTTCAACCCAAAGGAACCCACAGCCATGCGTTTTGGCATTGATCTTGGTGGTACAAAGATCGAAATCATCGCCTTGTCAGATGATGGCAGCGAAACCCTCAGAAAACGAGTCGATACACCTGCAGGCGACTATAACGCCATCGTGCAGACAATCGTGTCGCTTGTTAACAGCGCCGAACAAGAACTCGGGCAACAAGGCACGGTCGGGGTTGGCATCCCGGGCGCTTTATCACTGGCTACAGGCCTGGTAAAAAATGCCAATTCAACCGCGCTCAACGGCAACCCGCTGAAAGAAGACCTTGAAAATGGCCTGGGTCGCGAAGTTCGCCTGTCCAACGATGCCAACTGCTTTGCCCTGTCCGAGGCAGCTGACGGCGCCGGAGCCGGCTGCGCCACCGTCTTTGGTGTCATCCTCGGCACCGGGTGCGGCGGTGGTCTGGTTGTCAATGGCCAGGTGTTAACCGGTGTCAATGCCATTGGCGGGGAATGGGGGCATAACCCGCTGCCGGCTCCGCGCGATGATGAACGACCCGGGCCAACGTGTTATTGCGGACGCAGCAGTTGTGTCGAAGCCTGGGTGTCGGGTCCGAGTTTTGCGCGCAGTTATCAACGTGCCGGCGCACCCCTGCTGAAACCACCCCAGATCATGCAACGCGTCCGCAGCGGTGAAGCCCTGGCAACCGAATGTTTCGAGCGTTATCTCGATCGTCTCGCACGCTCGCTGGCTGTTGTCATGAACATTTTTGATCCCGAGGTCATTGTGCTGGGTGGCGGCATGTCCAACATCTCAGAAATCTACGAACAAGTACCCGGAATCTGGTCACCATACGTATTCTCCGACCGAATCGATACCCGCCTGCTGCCGAACCAGCACGGCGATTCATCCGGCGTTCGCGGCGCAGCATGGTTATGGCCGGTCAATACTGAACAATGACAAATCAATGACTGCGCTGACTGACACCACACAACACAATGCTGACGCTGACGAGAGTTTTACCGGGCCAGCGCTTGATGCGCTGAAAAAGATCTGGGGTTATGAATCGTTTCGCGGTATGCAGCAAGACATTGTCCAACGCATCGTCAAAGAGCGTGCCAATGCGCTGGTCCTGATGCCCACCGGTGGCGGTAAATCCCTGTGTTATCAGCTACCCGCCTTATTAATGCCAGGCTGCGCCATTGTGGTGTCACCACTCATTGCCCTAATGCAAGACCAGGTTGAAACCCTCGAGTCCATGGGGGTCAGGGCCGCTTTTCTGAACTCGAGCCTGTCGGCATCAGTCAGCAATGAAATTGAACGTCAGGCGCGCGCCGGCAATCTCGACTTGCTATACATGGCACCGGAGCGCATTTTGTCGGACCGCGGTCTGGACTTACTCGACGAAATGCAGCTGGCTCTGATTGCCGTTGATGAAGCCCATTGTGTCTCGCAGTGGGGACATGACTTTCGACCCGAGTATCAATCGCTGCGCCTACTCAGAGATCGGTTTGCGAGCGTCCCCTTTCTTGCCCTGACAGCAACTGCCGACCCCCAGACCCGTCGCGAAATAGTTTCCTGCCTGGCCCTCGAGGATGCTAAACAATATGTTGCCAGCTTTGACCGGCCAAACATTCAATACGAAATTGTTGAACGACGCGATGCGCGCGATCAACTGTCTCGATTTCTGCAATCTCGCAAAGGTGACAGTGGCATTGTCTATTGCCTGTCCCGACGCAAGGTAGAAGAAACTGCCGAACACCTGGCAGCGAACGGCTTCAATGCCCTGCCCTATCACGCCGGCCTGGACAGCCAGCTCAGGGCAAACAATCAGCGACGGTTTCTTAATGAGTCCGATTGCATCATAGTGGCAACCATTGCTTTTGGAATGGGTATCGACAAACCCGACGTGCGCTTTGTTGCTCACCTC
>JBAUID010000079.1:0-32880 GCA_049680625.1 Burkholderiaceae bacterium
AACCGCCGCGTGGCTCGTTGGCATCCCAGTCGGGCAACACGTAGCGCTGCCGTTGCGCGCCTTGGAACTGCCAGTCATGCGTCATTGGCCGATGGGTGTGGCCGTGTAATAGTTGCCGGCATCCCGCTTCGCTCATTACCGTTTCAACAGCTAGTTGGTTGACATCGGAAATTTCGCTCTTTGGTTCATTAGCCGATGCGTTATGCGTGCCTGCGGCGGCAAGACGCCGGCGAACAGTTTCTTTGCTTTCCTCCCGATAAGCCCTGGCCAACTGCATTCGCCGGGCCAGCGGCTGGGATAAGAATTGCTGTTGCCAATCGGTTTGCCGGCTGACGGCACGAAATGCCTGAAACGGCGCGTCGTCAGTGCACAAGCTGTCACCGTGCATCAAAAGAATTGATGCCAGCCCCGGTTCTTTATTCTTCTGTTCGGCGTTCATTACCGGGTTGCGCCCGACCGGTTCACCGTCAAGAGGTTCACCATCAAAACTCAGCCGGGTAGGGTCGGGCAGCATCTGAGCACCCGTCAATGCGGTAAACGATGTTTGATCGCCGGCAGGAATTGGCACATCGAGCAGAAAGTCGCGATTGCCGTGCATTACGAACACGGTGGTGCCGCGTTCACCTATCGTGGCAAGCAACCCCAGGAGGTCGATCGCCAGCGGATCGGTCTGATCGTCACCGGGCCAGGCTTCAAATAAGTCACCGAGCAAAATCAAATGACTATGCCCGGGCAGGGAACGATTCAGCGCATCAAAAAAGAAACGGGCGGTATTGGGATCGTGGTCACCAATATGCATGTCAGACCCAACCAGGACGGTTGCGTCTGACGGCAGGCTCAGTTGGAAGACCCGGGTATCCAGGCTAATCGTCCACGGTTAAATCTGCCAGGTCGACGATTTGTTTCGACTATTTGCTAACAGGGCTGACGCTGTTAATGACAACCGGCTCAGATGGTACGTCACGCATCGGCCCCAGGGTGCTGGTTGGGGTTGCGGCGATTTTTGCAACAATATCCATTCCCTGTACAACTTTGCCAAACACGGTGTAGCCATACCCGTCGGGTGACGGATAGTTCAGACCATCGTTATCGACGGTATTGATGAAAAACTGCGATGTCGCCGAATTTGGGTCGGATGTGCGAGCCATCGCGAGCCAACCCTTGTCATTTTTCAAGCCGTTGCGCGATTCAATTTCAACCGATGGCCGGGTAGCTTTTGGCTGCATGCCTCCTTTATAAAAATCGGTGCTGTAGCCCCCACCCTGGATCATAAAATTGCCAATAACCCGGTGAAAGACTGTTTCCGAATAGTGTCCGTCTTTGACGTATTGCAGAAAATTCTCAACACTCTTTGGCGCTTTGTCCGGATAAAGTTCCACCACGATACTGCCCATCGAAGTCTCGATAGTCACTTGCGGGTTGTCAGCAGCAGCGGCGCCGTCTGCAGACATCGCAACGGTAATGGCCAGTGCGCCAAGGATAGAGGGTTTTAAAAGCATTGAAATCTCCGTGGGAAAAGTTGTAAGCAGGTTGCAAACCGCATGGGTAATGATGGCAGTTCTGGAGCCGGCAGTTCTGGATAGATAGTTTAAGGGGTGTTCAGGGGTCCGAAGTCAGCGATTCGACCACGGCGCGAACCCGGGTGAGCTTGCGCTTTAACTCAACAGTTGCCCCTTTGGACTCGACCGCTCTCTGGTATGACCGCTCGGCCATCCGCAGGTAAACATCGCCGAGGTTTTGTAGCGCCAACGGGTAGTTCGGTGCAACCCGAATGGCCGCAACCAGCGCGTCACGGGCCGCATCAAGGTCACCATTGGCGGCGTGCAGTACTGCCAGATTGTTGTACGGTTCAGCCAGTTCCGGGTGGTCCAGGTTCAGGCGTTCAAAGGTTTCAATCGCGTCCTGGGGGTTGCCGGCTTCACTCAGGGTAACGCCGAGCAAGAAGCGCAGCTGCGTATTTTCAGGAAACTTGTGTACCGCCCGCCGGGCGGCCCGCAGAGCTTCTTCACGTCGGCGCAATTGCTGGAGCTCGCGAATTTTGGCAATTTCCAAGGCCTGGGCGCGGACATCCACGGGCGACGGAACGGCTCGCGTCGCAGCGGGAATCGACTGCGCATACACGCCGGGCAGGGCCAGGAGAATGGCCGCTGATATCAATATTGCCGGTGCTATACTGGATTTCATCGGCCTGATTCTATAACGCGATTCTAATCGATGTGTCCTGCCACGAATTTGGGCACAATGGTTGCCGTTCCGTGGGCGAATTTGGTGGTTCGAGCCACCGCCTGGCGAACCGACGCTGGCCGGGCAGCCGATGCTGTCATATTCCGCCTGCCCAGTCACCTTCCAACTGTCTTTACGCCGCAGATGCTCCACCTGTATAACAGCCTGACCCGAACCAAAGAACTCTTTACGCCGATCGAGCCGGGCAAAGTCCGGATGTACGTCTGTGGCATCACCGTCTACGACTACTGCCACGTTGGTCACGCCCGGATGTTCACGGTATTCGATATGGTACAGCGCTGGCTGCGGGCCAGTGGCTACGACCTGACCTACGTGCGCAACATAACGGATATCGAAGACAAAATTATCAAGCGCTCGGTTGAGGCGGGAGTCACGATTCGGGAACTCACCGATCGCTACATTGCGGCCATGCACGAAGATGAAGCGGCCCTTGGTATCGAAAGACCAGACCATGAGCCCAGGGCAACCGAACACGTCAGTGGCATGCTTGACCTGATTGGGCTGCTAAAAACCAACGGCTTCGCCTACCAGGCCGATGACGGCGATGTGAATTTTTCGGTGCGACTGTTTAACGGTTATGGCAAGTTGTCGGGTAAGTCGCTCGATGATCTGCGTGCAGGTGAACGGGTTGCCATCGAACACAGCAAACGCGACCCCCTGGATTTTGTTTTATGGAAAGCCGCTAAACCCGACGACCCGGATCAAGCCACCTGGGACAGTTCTTTTGGCAAGGGGCGACCCGGCTGGCATATCGAATGTTCAGCGATGGCGCGTGCACTACTGGGTGATCAGATTGATATTCACGGTGGTGGAGAAGACTTACAGTTTCCTCATCACGAGAACGAAATAGCTCAGTCGGAAGGCGCGTTGTTTCACAATGCCGATCAATCGGACAAACGTTTCGTGAACTACTGGCTGCACAACGGTTTTATCCGGGTTGACGAGCAAAAGATGTCAAAGTCGCTGGGTAATTTTTTTACTGTGCGCGACGTGCTTCGCCAGTTCGACCCCGAAGTCATCCGCTTGTTTATTTTGCGCGCCCATTACCGCAGTCCGCTCAATTATTCAGACGCCCATCTTGAGGATGCCCGGCAGGCTTTGCTGCGTCTGTACACGGCCTTTGGTGAGCGGTCGCCGCCACCGGCAGACATTCCAGGCATCAACTGGGCGTCACCCTTCGCCAGTCGCTTCCGTGCGGCAATGGATGACGATTTCAATACCCCACAGGCACTGGCAGCTTTGTACGACCTGGCAACCGAAGTCAACAAAACTGCCAATCCAGACCTGGCGAGATTGTTTCGCTCGCTGGCGGCTATTCTCGGTCTGTTAAATCAGTCGCCTGACGTCGTTCGGCGCACCGGTCTGCGTGGGCCGGATAACCAGGTTGGTGATGGTCTTGCTGATCTTGACGATGCCGCAATCGGGCAAAAAATCGTGGCCCGCGCTGAGGCGAAACAGAACAAAGATTTCGCGACCGCCGATGCCATTCGCGATGAGTTGACTGCAATGGGTATTGTTCTGGAAGATAAAGCCGGTGGCACCGGCTGGCGCCGGGCCTGATTGTTGATGCGTCCATTCTGGGTAAATTCTGGCCTGGCTTTGCTCGATATCGACGAGCATGGCAGCCTGTTAATTACTGACGACTTTCTGCGTGCGTATTTGCTGCGCCCGGAGTTGGCGCCGGTTGACGAATCGTGTCCGGCCGAATGTGCATTACACGAACGACTGCTGAGCAATCCAACCGAAGCTGTCAGCGACGACAGCCTCGGTTCATTGGCTGACCGCGATGCGAAAGAAAACTATCAGTTATTTCTTCGTTTTCGCCAGCGCTTAATATCTGCACCCTGTCTGCAGGCTGCCTACCTAACTATTTTTCATGATGCCCGCCGCGACGGCCGGGTGGATATCCCGCCACTATTCATCGATCAAATGACGCAGATCATCATGCATCAAATCCTGGTCGCCGAAGAAGATCCGGTTGTGCTGCGTACCGCTGAGCTGTGGTTTCGCGAGCAACGGGTGACCCTGGACGATGGACGAGTCGTCGTGGCTGACTCGCAAGCACTCGAGCGCCTGGCTGACCCGGGCATGGGTGAGCTGGGCCGGCTTCTGGCAGCTGGCGGGCTGGCTGCCGGTGAGCAAACTGTCGAGGTGTTGAATAAGGACAACGCTGCCAACTACTTCGGTCGGGACGAAGAATTCGACTTCGCGCTCGAAATTACTCACGGCCGTCCCGGGGCAACAGCGCTTGCCGACCTGGTCGGCCGCTGGGTGCGATACCTGCTGGGGGTGGATGTCCGTGTCCGCACGGTAGGGCAAATTGATGACGCGCACTGGCGCTGGCATGTTGGCCTTGATGCGGCCGGTTCTGATCTGTTGAATGTTCTGTACCAGGATGGGTCACTCGATCCGGACCAGACCCGTCGGCTATTGTTACTGGCCCGGCTTGAATTTGAGAATTTGAACGATCAGGCACCTGATGTTGCCGGCAAGCCGGTTTACCTGGCGGTTGGCATGAGTGACCAGGGCTTGTTGCGTCTTAAGCCACAGAATTTACTGCTCAATCTGCCAATCACCGCCCGCCATTAGCCGCAGTGATCGTGGTCGTGAGGCCCGCGCAGGGGAGGCCGGGGCACAAAGTGATCGACACCGGTAGTTAAGGCCATACAACCCGTGTCTCAGGGGTTGTGGTGAAACCGTTACAATATTGGTATGAAGCAGACGTTCCTCGAATTTGAGCAACCCATTGCCGATCTTGAGCAGAAGATAGACGCCCTGCGTTTTGTCTCTGACGATTCGGCGGCGGTCGATATTGCAGACGAGATCAACACCTTGCGGGCCAAGAGTGAGGCCTTGATCAAGCAGACGTATGCGAAGCTGACACCGTGGCAGGTGGCCCAGGTGGCTCGCCATGGCCAGCGCCCGTATACCCTGGACTATCTGAACTCGGTTTTTACAGATTTCCACGAGTTGCACGGCGATCGACATTATGGTGATGATCCGTCGATTGTGGGTGGCATGGCCCGTCTTGAAGGTCAGGCGGTGATGGTGATTGGCCATCAGAAAGGCCGGGACACCAAAGAGCGGGGTCTTCGGAATTTTGGCATGTCACGTCCGGAAGGTTATCGCAAGGCGCTGCGTCTGATGCAGCTTGCTGAGAAGTTTCATCTGCCTGTTTTTACGCTGGTCGACACCCCAGGCGCCTACCCAGGGGTCGGTGCAGAAGAGCGGGGTCAGTCCGAGGCTATCGGACGCAACTTGTTCGAAATGGCCGAACTGAAAGTCCCACTGGTGGCGACGATTATTGGCGAGGGTGGGTCTGGTGGTGCCCTGGCACTGGCCGTCGGTGACGCCGTGATGATGTTGCAGTACGCGGTTTATTCAGTGATTTCTCCTGAAGGTTGCGCCTCTATTTTGTATAAAAGTGCAGAAAAGGCGCCGCAGGCGGCCGAGTCAATGGGGATTACCGCGACCCGTCTACAAGATCTGGGGCTAATTGACCGGGTGATTCCCGAACCGGTTGGCGGGGCGCATCGTGACCCGCCGATGATGGCCGAAACCCTGCGCATTGAGCTGTCCGAAGCCTTACGCCAGCTCAGCGCACTGTCGCCGGATCAATTGCTTGAACGGCGCTACCAACGGCTGATGGCATATGGCAAGTTCCGGGAGACTGCCTGACGGCGTCGAGTCGCCAGTCAGCATTGTTCAGTCCGCGCTACGGTCAACATCACTTGCTGCCACCGCTGAACAGCCCTGCCTGATTGGCTTCAGTGGCGGGCTGGATTCGGCCGTGTTGCTTCATGCGGCCGCTACTGTTTATGGGCCCGGTCAACTGCTGGCTGTACATATCCACCATGGCCTGCAGCCGGACGCTGATCAGTGGGCAAAAGATTGCCGCCATCAGGCTGAAGCCCTCGGGGTGGGGTTCGAGCTGCGCTATGCCGATCAGTCGCCAAAGAAATTTCCCGGTGGGGTGGAGAACTGGGCCCGCAATCAACGCCGTGTTGCCCTGCGGGAGGTCGCAGTCCGGAACAACGCCAGCGTGCTGATGCTTGCTCATCATGCGGATGACCAGGCTGAAACCGTGTTGATGAATCTGGCGCGTGGCGCCGGGCCAGATGGCCTGGCCGCAATGCGCATCAGGCGTTCGCGTGACGGATTGACGGTGTTGCGACCCCTGTTGGCTATATCGCGGCGGGTGTTGCGGGCCTATGCGACAGCGTTTGATCTTGATTTCGTTATCGATCCGTCAAACGCCGATACCAGCCTGACCCGGAACCGGGTTCGCCACTCGGTACTGCCTGTACTCAACGAAGCGCTACCGGGCTTTGACCAGGCCTTGGTGCTGAGCGCAGAAAATTCGGCCGATATGGTGCGGGCGATGGAACTCAGCTTGTTTGGGGATGGCGGTCCGCCGGCTGAACTTGACCGCATTGAGTTGGCGTCACGGCACGGTCTGGTTGCCGCGCAAATGTTGCGCCTGTGGCTGCGATCACGGCAATTGCGCTCACCGGGGCGCGCGCGCCTTGCCCATATGTTGAATGAACTCGTTGATTCGTCTGCAGCCTATGCTGAAGTCCATCATGACGGGCATCGGATCTGCCGCTACCGTAACCGGATTCTTGCCCGCTCCGAAGGGGACGAGCGGGGAAAACCTGATAGCGACGATCCAGCCGTCCAGTCTGGCAGAGCAGATGCTGAAGTAGTGGGTCGCTTCCCGTTGCGCTGGCAGGGTGAGCCGGTGATTCACTTGCCAGCGTTTAACGGGGAGCTACGTTTCGATCCGGTAGCGCCGGGTTCTTTTGGTCTGCCCGCCACAATGCTCAAGTCGGCTGATTTACAGGTTGGCCCGCTATTGATGTCGGCTCGAATTCGAATGCATCCCGAGGGCCCGTCGCGCCGGCTTAAGCAGTTGTGCCAGGAAAGAGGTATTCCCCGCTGGGAGCGCGCCGCCTTACCGATGATCTGGCATGGCGATGCCCCTCTCTTTGCAGCTCAAATCGGGGCAAATGCCCGCTGGCTGATTCAATCGGGTGGTCAGCATGTCGCACTGGTCTTAAGCTGGGAGCCAAACTAGACGGCCCCGCTGCCGAGCCAAACCATTGGTTCTGCGTATAATTTGCTGCTTTTGGGCGCAAGCGCCAATGTCACTGCAAACGTCATTGGCAACGTAGATTGCGATTAATGGCTGATATTCATCAATACTTAAACAATGACACTCCTAGTGGCAACGAAACAGATAAACCAATGTCCCTGATTGTTCACAAGTATGGCGGCACCTCGATGGGGTCTGTCGAGCGGATTCGAAACGTTGCCAGGCGGGTTGCTAAATGGCATCGGGCCGGTCATGACATGGTGGTTGTACCGTCAGCAATGGCGGGTGAAACCAACCGCCTGCTTGGCCTGGCCGGCGAACTCACGGCCAGTATGGGTGCCAGTGCCGGGGGGGAGGCGGCCAGCCGTTCGATCGACATGATCGCAGCCACCGGTGAGCAGGTTTCCAGCGGTTTGCTTGCGTTGGCCCTACAGGAACAAGGGGTGGCTTCGGTTGCACTGAGCGGCTGGCAGGTGCCGGTGAGTACCGACAGTGCGCATGGCAAAGCGCGGATTACCAGTATCAATGGTGACCGGGTACGCGAGCATCTGCAGTCTGGCCGGGTTGTCGTGGTCACCGGCTTTCAGGGAATTGACCCCGCCGGTAACGTTACTACCCTGGGCCGCGGGGGGTCGGACACCTCAGCGGTGGCAATGGCTGCCGCTCTACAGGCCCAGGAGTGCCTGATTTTTACCGATGTTGATGGGGTCTACACGACCGACCCCAGGGTGGTACCCCAGGCGCGGCGCCTGGCAAAAATCACATTTGAAGAAATGCTTGAGATGGCCAGCCAGGGTTCGAAAGTATTGCAGATTCGCAGCGTTGAGTTTGCCGGTAAATACAAGGTGCGTACCCGGGTATTGTCAAGCCTGACCGACCCGGACATCGATGTCCAGACTGAAGCCCAGTCCGGAACCCTGATAACTTTTGAAGAAGACAGTGACATGGAAGATGCCGTCATCTCGGGAATTGCGTTTAACCGCGACGAAGCCAAGATAACCCTGACCCGGGTGCCCGATACACCGGGGGTGGCGTTCCGCATTCTTGGGCCCGTTGCGAAGGCAAATATCGAAGTCGACGTAATTATCCAGAATCAGTCACTGGATGGCACCACTGACTTTTCCTTTACCTTGCATCGCAACGACTATGCCCGCACCCTGGAAATCTTAAATAGCCAGGTAGTGCCTGATGTCGGCGCCCGCGAAGTTGTTGGAGATGCCAACATCTGTAAGGTTTCCGCCGTTGGCATTGGCATGCGATCACACGCCGGGGTGGCCAGCCGGATGTTCCGGGTGTTGTCTGAAGAAGGCATTAACATCCAGATGATCAGTACTTCCGAAATCAAGATTACCGTGGTTATCGACGACAAGTATCTTGAGCTGGCAGTTCGTGCACTGCATGATGAATTTGGCCTGAGCCAGGATTTGCTTTCGCCGGATTCAGCGGCTGAATCTCGCGCTCGCTAAATCGGCAGCATGTCGTTGACCACGTAGCCCGGTGAGCCGGGTGCGTGAAACAAATCGGGTCGCCTGTCGGCGGCAAACACCTGGTCACGTCCGGCTGACTTTGCCAGGTAAACGCGTCGATCAGCGGTAAGTACCAGCTCGGTTGCTGTGTTCCCATCGTCCGGTGCAATGGCAATGCCAACTGAAACGGAAACCTGCATTTTGTCGGTGAAGTCACCTACCGGTATCTCACGGGTTCGGGCGCAAATCCGGTTCGCTACGTCGAGTGCTTCTTTTGGCGTGGTGTTGGGCACAAGGGCGCAAAATTCTTCACCGCCGTAGCGGCAGAGAACGGCGTGTTTTGGCATGCTCTGACGAAGAACCTGCGCAAAGCTGACCAGCACAGCATCACCCGCCGGGTGTCCGAGTGCGTCGTTGATACGCTTGAAATGGTCCAGATCCATCATCATGACAACCGGTTGGCGGGTGGTGTCAGCTTTGTTCGTCTGCAACTCGCTTTTGGCCCGGTCAAAAAAGGATCGGCGCACGTTCAACCCGGTCAGCGAGTCCACGCTCGCCAGACGCCGGTACTCGTAGGCGAGTCGACCGTTAACCACGCCAATCATCACCATTGCGTAAATCATTGGCGCAATCGAAAAGAAGGCCGCCATTAGCTCAATCATCGGATTGCCGGTCACCATACCGCCCGGTTGCACTTGAACGCCGGTTTTCAAGCTGACAATTAAGCGCGCTAAGTGCAGGCTGGAATAGACCGACGCAAATGCAATACCCCAGCGCAAAGGCACAGTGGCATCCATGCCCCGGCGGGCAAGCATGAGCGGAATAATGGCTGCTGAAGTGCCGCCTTGAATGATTGAAGTCAGGCAAATTCGCTCGAGGTGATACCGCGGGTCGCTACCCCAGTAGGTATGCAGGGCGACCGACATTACGGTGAATGCAATCAACCAATGTGGGAATGGCTGGCGGCCAAACAGGCAGCGGGCCGCGGCGTAGAAAACCATGCCGGCTATTGCAGACAAAGTGTTGGCCGTATAAATCGACAGATACTCCGGGACGATCCCGCGAATCGCGATAAAAGCCATGGCGACGGCCATACAGCCTTCACCAAGTGATGCCAGCACCAGACCGTTGCGTGATGGGCGGTGACTTTGGCGCATCGACCACAGGACAATCATGCAGGTAAATGATGTCAGTGCTGCAACCAGGAACATCGACCGAATGTCGAACATTATTTCCCCGAGATTTTTCTTCTTTATTGGCGAAGTTTAGCGCACCGAAATAGTCGATTCTGACCATTTAACCGTATTTTCATTTCGACAGGCACAATGAGCCCCTGTCTTCAGCCTGTCACAGCCGATATTCGTGAACACCCAACCGGATCGCCAACAGTCGAATCGCCAACAGTCGAATCGCCAACAGTCGAATCGAATACCGATTACCGTCCTGACCGGGTTTCTGGGCAGCGGCAAGACGACGGTCTTGAACCACCTGGTCCACCAGCCGGCGCTCAGCAGGGCCCTGGTGATCATCAATGAGTTCGGAGAGGTTGGGCTGGACCATATGCTGGTCACTCATAGCGCTGAGCAAGGCATGGTTGTGTTAAGCAGCGGTTGCCTGTGCTGCACGATTCGCACCGATCTCGTCCAGACGCTGAAAGATGTGCTGTGGCGGTTTTCGATTCGCGGTGAGCGATTGTTTGACCGCGTGTTGATTGAAACAACCGGACTTGCCGATCCCGTGCCTGTCATTCATACGCTGGCGGCTGAACCCGGTGTCATGTCACAGTATTTTCTGGACGGTGTTGTGACCGTTGTTGACGCAGTCCATGGCATTGGCACGATTGCTGCCCATGATGAAGCCCTGCGCCAGGTGGCTGTTGCCGATAAATGTTTACTCACCAAGCAAGACCTTGTTGAGTCATCAGCAGCTGAATTGGTTGTGGCACGGCTCCGGCAGATTAACCCGGGGGTGACCGTGCAGTCAGTGACGAACGGACAGATTGCTGCGCAAGAAATCCTTGGCCTGGGTTTGTTCGATCCGTCGGCTAAACGTCCAGATGTGTCGGCCTGGCTGGACGGATATGTTGGTGATGGCGACATGACGGAGTTGTTGCACAACGGACACGATCATAAGCATGAACACGCTGTCAATCGGCATGATGCTCACATTCGGGCGGATAGTTTTTACCTGCAACATCCGGTGGACACGCGGGTTATTGAGCCCTGGTTTGTCAGCCTTGCCGGCGCAGTGGGTGATCGCCTGCTGCGATTGAAAGCAGTGCTCAACACCGGCGATAGAAACGAGGGCCGCCAAGATGCGGAGCCTTTGGTTATTCACGCGGTTCAGCACGTCATGCATCCTCCGCTGCGATTAAGCTCGTGGCCCGATGAAGACCGCCGCTCGCGCATTGTTTTCGTTACCCGTGACGTACCGGCGTCGACACTGGCGCTATTTGTCGAACAGTTGGCTGTTTCAACAGGCGGGGCAGGCTCTGGATAATTCCACAACTCTGGCGGTTGACCTGCTGGAACGGTAGTCAGAATTGCGTGTTCCTGCGGATCCATTGCCGATTGTCATCGCCCTTGCCTGAATACATCGGCCCCGGGCAATCTTGTCAGAATAATTGACAAACTCTGATGACTCGCGAGCAAAAATTCCTACTCAAATATGGCGCAAGCCCCTACGCTTATCTGCTTAGCAAACAGTAAGACAGCGTCACGATCGCAACCAATTCAGTAAATGGAAGAAAGCAAGACATGCTCGATTTAGTCAAGGCGGTGCCGCGATACGCCCGCGACACGTTTATGCCGCGAAAAATTTTTTCTTGCCTGCTGTCCGCAACAATTCCAGCCCTGGTATTTTTCACGATCTCTTTCTATATTCTTCGTGTCCAGGGTTTCGACACGATGCAAATTCTGCGCGATCCGGCGCAGCAAAGCGGCGCTTCCAGTTTCCTTGGCTTTCTTTCGAATATTGGTATCTGGATTTGGGTTTCGGCGGCCGCGATCAGTTGCTATGGTGCTCTGACTCTCGAGGCGCCACGCGTCTTTCGGCATCGCGAACTCTTGATCTTGTTAGCCAGTTTTTCAACGATTCTGGCGATTGATGACTTCTTTATGATTCACGATCGCTATGTCAATCAATTGTTGTGTTACGCGCTATACGTGATCGTAGCCGGACTGCTTTTTCTTCGTCATCATGAATCAATAGTCCGTATTCAAGGCTTCGCTTTTATGCTGGGTATTGGCTTTCTTGGGGCGTCGATTGCAAACGATACTTTTCAAGGCCATCTGCAGTACTACCTGACGGTTGACTACGACGTCACGCAAATATTCGAAGAGGGGTTCAAATTTCTCGGCGCCGCGACCTGGTTGTACTTCGCATATGCCGCAGCATCATTCAAGGGCCCTGCGACCGCCGAGTAAGTGTGACCGCGAACAGCGCGGCCAGGGCTGGTGACGGCATCATGATTCGCAGTGGCCGCGGACCGTGGGAATCACGCAGTTGAACCCTGCTGCTGATTGCGTTGAGCAATTTAGGTGCGGTTGAGCCTCAATTTTTCGCGACCGACAGACCGTGAGCCTGGTGGCGTTCGATCAGCTCCGCGACGAAACCACTGGCTTTCACTTCATCAACAAAAGCCTGCAGGAAGGCAGCGCCGGCGTCATTGCCGCGTCGGGTGCCAATCGCCTGCTGAACCGCTGAGAACTTGCCGTCCAGGATGCGCGAACCTGGCAGATTCTGCTGATCCTTAAGCAATCGGGGTCGTAGTCCTGCCAGTACTTCACACTTGTCCTCAACAAATTTATCGAAAGATTCGTCCAGTGAACCGGTACCGACAAGGGTGGCGTGTTTAATATTGCGTTCCAGCCACAAGCCGTATGCGGCGCGGCTGGATACGGCAATCCGGTTTCCCGGTTGATCGACTTCGTCCAGAGACTGAATCGGAGAGCCGGCCGGTACCAGATAGGTGGATTCGATTTCGACATAGGCCGACGTGAACGCAATTTTTTCTGCCCGTTGCGGCTCGGCCCCAATCAGACCAATATCCCAGGCGCGTTCGTCTGTGGCTTCAGCTGCATCGGCAAGCAAACCCGGGCTTTCAAATAATACGTACCGAACCGGCACGCCCAGGCGACGGGCAACTTCTGCAGACATATCAGGTGAAACCCCTTGCGGGCCACCATCAGCGTTGCGCCCTGTGACCAGCAGGAAGTTACTCATGTTCACCCCGGCACGAAGAATCCCGGTCGGGGCAAGCTGGCGGATAATGTCAGTGAGGTCGGGCTTCATGGGGTTACTCCTGTTGTTTAGCCGTCGGGGCGGCCAACGATTGGGGGTTAAGAATTTATTCGGGTACGGGCAATCGTCTTTTTTGACTTTAGTTGTATCGGGCGACAATGCCGCGTTCAATAAGCTTGTCAATTTGTGTGCTGCTGTATCCAATCTCGGTAAGCACGGCATCGCTGTTTTCCCCAAGGCGTGGTGCGCGGCGGGGCAGGTGGGCAGGGGTATTGTCAAACCGGGCCGCGGCTTTTGCCTGTCGGACCCGGCCAAGGCCCGGTTGGTCAATTTCATGCACGATCTTGTTGTTGACCACTTGCGGATGGTCGATAACCGCGCGCCGCTTTAAAACTGGCGCACACGGCACGTCAGCCGCCTCCAGGGCTTGAAGAATTTGGGCGCTTGTCCGGTTGCCCAGCGCGACTTCGACGCACTCGAGACGTTCCTGCCGGTTCTTACTACGGTCAGCCGGAGTTCGAAATCGTGGATCGTCAATCCATTGCGGTTTATCGAGCGCACGACACAAACCAAGCCATTCTTTATTTGAGACGGCACCAACTGTAATGTAGCCATCGCTGGTTGCAAAAATCATGTCGTGGCTGGTGGCTGTCGCATCCTTGACATCGTCGTCAACAATCGAAAATGGCGCCATGCCTTCAGGCCACAAATAAGACATCATCACATCGAGCATCGAAACCCTGACATGCTGGCCTGCGCCGGTCTGGCCCCGGGCAACGAGTGCTGCAGTAACGGCCTGGGCCGCATAAATGGCTGTTGTTTTGTCTGCAATCAGGGTTCGCACCATGCGTGGTCTGCCAGTTGCCGGGTCGGCCTGAATATCGGCCAGGCCGGACAGTGACTGGATCACCGGGTCGTAGACCCGCTTGTTGGCATATGGGCCGGTGTTGCCAACCCCGCTTATCGACAAAAAAATCAGCCGCGGATTTCTCTGCAATACCTGATCAGCAGCAAAACCCAGACGCTCAATGGCGCCGGGACGAAAGTTTTGTGCAAACACGTCGGCACCGTCGATCAGCTTCCAGAGGATTTCCGTTGCCTCCGCTTGCTTGAGGTCCAGTGCGATCGACCGTTTTCCGCGATTGCAGGAAATGAAGTTAGGGGTGAGCCCGTCGCTGCCGCTGCCGCGCACGGCCCGCATGATGTCCCCTTGCAACGGTTCGACCTTGACTACGTCAGCGCCCTGGTCAGCAAGAATTCCCATAGCGGCCGGGCCGGAGACTACGCTGGTCAGATCGACAATCCGAATGCCGGCTAGCGGTCCGGTGGATTGATTAATTGGCTTCACCGTGAAGGCACCGGGTGGGATGCGGTCTGGTTTGCTTTGTTAGCAGCCAGGTATGCAGGTCTGCTTGTGGTTAGCAGTCGATAGTTGTTAAAGCGGTCCGGCAAACACAGCCCATAGCGCAGAGCCCAGTTCAGGCAGGTGGTCATCACGATATCTGCGCCAGTGAATTGTTCGCCGAGCAGGTAGCCTTCGGGCGGAATCCGCGGCACGGCAGACTCAATCATGCGGTTGAAGTATTCGCGTGCCGTCTGGCTTGCACCCGGTTCTTCGCCGTAAATGTCGATCAGATCAGCGTGGCGGCGCAGAACGTATAAGGCCGTGGCGTCCAACTCCATACTGGCAAATGATATCCACTGAAAGTAACGGGCCCGGTCCTTTATGTCGGTCGGAATCAGCTGACATTGGGGGCCAGAGTAGCGCTCGGCAAGATAAGTCACGATCGCGCAACTTTCTGACAGTATTAAGTCGCCATCAACCAGTACCGGCACTTTTTTCTGAGGGCTCACGGCCCGAAACGCCGGCTCGTCCATGGCCGGTGTGCGGGTTTGAATCTTATGATTGGTGTATTGCAGGCCAAGTTCACGCAATGCCCAGTGCGCACGCATCACCCGCGAGGTGATCGTGCCCCACAAAACCAGTTCGGATGCTGCGTTCGAATCTGCGTTCATCATTGGTCTCTATTGAAATGCACGGGCGGTTTCCGGTAGCCAGGTAGCAATCGACGGGAAAACAAACACCGCGATAATAAGAAGGATCTGGGCCAGAACAAACGGCATCACGCCTCGATAAATTGAGCTTAATTTGACATCCGGAGCGACCCCTTTAATGACAAAAACGTTCATCCCGATTGGGGGTGTTATTAAGCCCAACTCAACAACCATGACAACAATAATGCCAAACCATACCGGGTCGTAACCCAGGCCGGTCACAATCGGAAAGAAGATTGGCACAGTCAGCAAAATCATTGCCAGAGCATCAAGAAAACATCCCATCACCAGGTAAAGGAGGAGGATGATTGCCATGATGGCCCAGGCCGGCATGTCCAGACCACCAACAAAGTCGGACAAGGCACCGGCAATGCCAGAGAACACCATGAGATTGTTCAGCGTGATCGCGCCAATCAGGATGGTGAAAATCATTGCCGTGGTCTGCACGGTTTCCATCAGTGCTTCGCGCGCATTGGCCAGGGTGAGGCGTCGTCGTAATGCCGAAATAACAAAGGCGCCCACAGCGCCAATGCCTGCTGCTTCGGTTGGCGTAAATACCCCAAAGTAAATGCCGCCAATCACGAGCAGAAAAAGCAGCAATATTGCCCAGGTTTTCCCCAGCGCTGACATCTTGGTTGAAAAACTAGACCGCTCACCGGCTGGCCCCATGTCTTTCCAGACATGGGTAACAATACTGATCACCACCATGAAACCCAGGATGGTAAGAATCCCGGGTAAGAAACCGGCAATGAACAAGTCACCAATAGAGGTTTCTGTAAGCACGCCGTACAACACCAGGATGACCGACGGCGGAATCAGGATGCCGATAATGCCGCCGGCGGCTACAGAACCGGTGGCCAGGCTTTCCGAATATTTGAATTTTCGCATTTCCGGCAAAGCAACCTGCGACATGGTTGCAGCCGTGGCGACGGATGAGCCGCAAATGGCGGCAAAAGCTCCGCAGGCACCGACTGTGGCCAGTGCCAGACCGCCACGAAAAGCGCCGAGCCAGGCGTTGAACGCAGAATACAGTTCACGGCTCAGGCCCGAGCGTGCGGCCACCGATCCCATCAGAACAAACAGCGGCACGATTGACAGGCTGTACGTCACCGTGTTTTCGAACACGGTTGTACCAAACAAAGACAAAGCGGGCATCAGCCCGATAATCATAGACATACCAGCCAGGCCACAAATCACCATCGAAAAACCGATAGGTACTGACAGTAAAAGCAGTACAAACAACGCGGCAAAACAGATAACGCCTATGGTTATCGGGTCAGAGAAATCAGGCATCGTGGCTGGCCTCAAACAGTTGCACCAGGGCGATCAGTGCAGCCACAACGGATGCTGCTGCCATCACAAACACCACCGGGTACACCGGCAAAGCCAACACTTGTGTTGTCAGGCCGTCATCCATGAACGAGAGGGCCCGATCATATAAGCGCCATGCAATTAGCGAAAAAACCAGAACACCGGTCAGGGCGGTCAGCCGCCGGAACCAGTTATCTGCGCGTGATGGCAATACGGAGTTAAGCAAGTCCACTGATATGTGGCCACGATTGAACGTGGTAACCGCCAGTCCAAGGCACACCAGCAGGCCCATGCCAAATTCGGTAAGCTCAACTGAATAGGTTAGCGGCGTATTAAAGAAATACCGGCCAACCACATCCAGAAAAGTAACTAGCATCAGTAATATCAGGCATATACAAGCCAGGCCTGCCATCCAGCCAGAGAGTTTCTCAAGTGCTGCATTCATCAGTTCAACCGCCGAAGTGAAACCGGGGCAGAAGTCCGCCCCGGTTGCGTTCGCTCAAATGCCTTGTTATTGGTGTTACTTATCGGTGTTACTTCTTACTTGGCGCTGTATTTCTTAATCGTGGCGCGCAAGTCCTCGAGCATGGCTTTGCCATCCAAACCGGCCTTGTTTGCGGTGGCAATCCAGTCTTCGTTCATGAACGCAACTTTCTCGGCCCACTTGGCCACTTCATCTTCTGGCAGGGTGCTGACTTTGCCGTTTTTCTCGAGGCCAAATTTTTCACCCGCCATATCGGCACGGTCCCAGCCGGCACCCAGAGTTTTTGCGCCCGCAATACCGCCAAGATCTGCCAGTACCTTCTTGTGAGCATCTGACAAGCCGTCGTATTTCTTTCGGTTCATGATGACAGCAAATGGCGTCGTGTACAGACCGCCCGGTATTTTCAGATGATAGTCGAGTAGTTCACCCAGCCGGAAACCCTTAACCGCTTCAAAAGGGAACATGGCACCATCAGCCACGCCTTTCTGAATAGCCTGATAAGCCTGTGGTGCAGGCATCGCCACCGGGGTTGCGCCCAATGCTTCAGACATTCTTACCCCACCACCACCAACTCGCAACTTGACCCCTGCCAGGTCGGCAAGGTTTCTAATTTCTTTCTTGGTGTGAATGGAACCAGGACCGTGCACCATCATGGTAATGACTTTGACATCTTTGAACTCTTTGTCAAAGCCAACGTTGCGGTCATACCAGTCATACGTGGCCTGCGAGCCAATTTCAGCATTCGGCGAAATAAACGGCAGTTCGATGCCGCGCACAATTTCAAACGGCCCCGGCGTATAGGCAACCACGTGGTACGCCATGTCAGCAGCGCCGTCCCGGACCACGTCGTACTGGGCCGGAGGCTTGGCAATTGGTGCCGGGTCAAGCTTTATTTTCAGTGTACCACCGGACGCTTTTTCGATCTGCGCAAACCAGACCTTCAGCGTGTCAGCGACCAGGTGGTGTTTTGGGGGCAGCCAGGTCGACATGCGTAGAGTAACGTTCTGAGCCATTGCGACTGAACTGCTGATGCCCAGTGCGAGAGTCGTGGCAGCCAGAAAGCCGCCTTTCAGGATGGACTGTCGTCCCATAGAAGTCTCCGATTCGTTGCATGGCAGCAATAGCTGCCGGAACGCGCATTCTATGACATCCCGCTAATCTTGTTTGCGTGAGCAAAGTGGCGGGCATCAGCCATCGGTTACCACCTTGCGTGCGACGGCGCCAATGGTGAGGCCTTGACAGAGAATGGAAAAAACCACGACACAATAGGTTAGTGTAAGAATTACCTCGCGCTCAGGTCCGGCTGGCAGCGACAGGGCCAGCGCCACCGATATGCCGCCACGCAACCCTCCCCAGGTCAGCACAGTTCCGGCCCCCTTGGGCAAGCGGAACAGCTTTGGCATCAGGCTGACTGGTAGTCCGACCAGGGTGGCGCGTGCGACCATGGTGACAACGATAGCTGTAACCGCAGCCACCGCAATACTTTGATCGAAGTGCACAACCAGCACTTCGAGACCTATTAATACAAACAAGACCGCATTGAGAATTTCGTCCATCAATTCCCAGAACAAGTCGATGTGGTGGCGCGTGGTATCTGACATCGCCAGCTCACGGCCGTGATTACCAATTATTAAGCCAGCGACTACCATCGCCAGCGGCCCCGAGATATGCAAGCGGCTTGCCAGTGCGTAACCCCCCATGACAGCAGCCAATGTAATCAGCACTTCCACCTGGTACTGGTCAATCGTTTGTAGCAGGTAAAACACGATGCCGCCAAGAACCAGGCCGTACACTATCCCGCCGCCGGCTTCCAGTGCGAGGGCATGAGCTACATGGGCAGCATCCGGTGTTTGCCCGCTGATCAGTACGCCGAGCAACAACGAGAAAATAACCACGCCAACGCCGTCATTAAACAGTGATTCGCCCGAGATCATCAGCTCCAGTTTTTTTGGCGCACCCGCCGATTTTAAAATACCCATTACGGCAATTGGGTCGGTGGGCGAAATCAGGGCACCAAACAGCAGACAATAGATCAGCGGCACCTGCGGCCCAACCCATCCGAGGATCAAGTACATCAGGCCACCGACCAAAAGTGTCGATAAGCTTGTACCAACTACCGCCAAAACCCCAATCTGCCAGCGGTAGGATTTCAGTTCACTAAGGTCAACATGCAGGGCACCGGCAAACAGGAGCAACGACAACATGCCCTGCATTAACACATCAGAAAAATCTATCGACTTAAGAAAGTCGTCTGCATACTGCCGTGTGTGTGCCAACCCCAGCGCATCAACCGCCAGCAACATCAGCGACAACACCAGGGCGGCAACCATGACGCCAATGGTGGTCGGCAGGCCAACAAAGCGATGGTTGATATAGGCAAGGACTGCGGTAACAGCCAGGGTGACGGCAGCAATTTCCAGCATCAGTTGATCAACGTTTAATTGTAGGCGGGCTTCTGGTGACAGAATCGGATGCCCGGGATGCCTGTATCGTATCGTTCAATACCGGGCGCACCGTCCAACTGACGCCTGCACAAGACATTCCACGCAAATTGGCTCGAAACCCCAGGGTTTGAAGCCCCCTGACTTGAAGCCCTGCGCCGCACATTGTCCAAGGTATAGCCGACTTGCGACAATTGTCGCAGGTCGGCGCTATTGTGTCGCTGTACGCCGAGGCGCAGACTATGGTTGGCGATGCGGATCCACCGCACCGTTCAGACAACAATAAGCCAGGAGAGAAAATATGCCACATGTATCCCAGCATCAACTCATTGACCTGACCGACGATTTACCTGTCGATGCGTCGCCAAAACTGAAAGAGCGACGGCGATTTTTTCAGCAGGCCGGCATGGCGGCGTTTGCAGCCAGTTCAAGTGCCAGCGCATTTGCCCAGACCATGGATCGATACGATCCGTCAGCACCGCCGGTTCGATACCCGGAACCCGATGTGATTTCTCTGGACAAACGATTTAAGTACAAGCTTGGTAACACGCCGATTCTGCGTTTGTATCGCGGCACGATGTGGGCTGAAGGGCCCGCCTGGAACGGGGTCGGTCGTTACCTGGTATGGAGCGATATTCCTAACGATGAAATCCTTCGCTGGAGCGAGGAGGACGGACACATTGGCCGCCGTTTCCGTTTTCCGTCGGGTAATTCCAATGGCAACACTTTTGATTTTCAGGGGCGGCACATTTCGTTTTGTCACGGCACCCGACGCGTGATTCGATATGAAAACGATGGCTCAGTTACAGTTTTGGCGGACAAGGCCAACGGCAAAGAGTTCAATGCACCAAATGACGGGGCGGTTCATCCTGACGGTTGGCTGATGTTTACCGATCCGGGATACGGCGGCTTGATGAACTATGAGGGGCACCGACTGCCAAGCAGCAAAACCAGTCCACAGCCAAACCAGAAAGAAGCCATATACCGGGTAGACGAACCAGGTAACGTGGTGAAAGTTGCGGACGAACCGTTTAAACCCAACGGATTGTGTTTTTCGCCGGATTACAAAAAATGTTACGTCGCGGACACTGGTGTTTCACATTACCCCGAAGCCAAGAGTGTCATCTGGGTTTACGACGTTGATGGTAAAGAGCTGCGCAACGGTCGGGTCTTTGCCAGTATGGAATTCAATGGCAAAACTGGTTTTGCCGACGGTATCCGCTGCGACGAAGACGGCAATATTTGGGCCGGTATGGGTTGGGTCGGCGAGGGTTATGACGGTGTTCATGTGTTCCACCCGGACGGCACGCGAATTGGTCACATCAAGATGCCGGAAATCATTTCCAACGTCTGCTTTGGCGGCACAAAACGTAACCGCTTGTTCATGACCGGCAGCCAGTCGCTGTACGCGGTTTATGTAGAAACCAAGGGTGGTACCCTGACTTGAGCCTTGACGGTTAACCCATGATGCCTATCTGCCACGGGACAAACTCATGGTCGCCCAGCCCCAGTTCTTCGCTGCGCGACGGTTGTCCCGAGGCAGTGCGCAACATCAGCTCAAAAATTTTCTGGCCCATGGTATCGATGGTTTCGATACCATCGAGAACGGCGCCGCAGTTGATGTCCATATCTTCGGTAAGGCGTTCATACATCGGGGTATTTGTGGCCAGCTTCAGCGATGGCACGGGTTTGGCGCCAAACATTGAGCCACGCCCGGTAGTGAAAGCAATCAGGTTGGCGCCACCGGCTATTTGCCCGGTAGCGGACACCGGGTCGTAACCAGGGGTGTCCATAAATACCAGCCCCGGGGTTTTGACTTCCTGGGCGTATTCGTAAACAGCCATCAATGGGCCGGTGCCGCCTTTCATCGACGAACCCAGGGATTTTTCGAGAATGTTCGCAAGGCCGCCCGCGTGGTTGCCAGGGCTGACAACACCGTTAATCTGGACGTCGCGCCCAACCGCGTAAATGTCTTTCCACCACTTAATGCGTTCAACAAGGTGTTGGCCGATTGCCGGCGTCGCGGCCCGCCGGGTGAGGGTATGTTCAACTCCGTAGATTTCCGGGGTCTCCGACAAGATGGCCGTGCCGCCATGTCGAGCCAGGATATCAACGGCTGCACCGAGGGCCGGATTGGCAGTAATTGATGAAAATCCGTCCGAGCCACCGCACTGCAAACCAACCATCAGGTGTTTTGCCGAGACTGGTTCGCGCTTCACTTTGTTGGCTTCGGGCAGCAAGGCCTGGACAGCTTCGATGCAGGCTGCAATGGTCTTTCGTGTGCCCCCTTCATCTTGCATGACAAAAGTTTTCAGGCGTGCGCCCGTTTGCAGCTGGGTTTCACTTAACAGGCTCGAGACCTGGTTGCGTTCACAACCCAGGCCGACAACCAGGGCGGCAGCCAGGTTCGGGTGGCAGGCGTAGCCGGCCATGGTCCGGCGCAATAAATCCATTGGCTCGCCGGCTCGTTCCATGCCGCAGCCCAGGACGTGTGAGAAAGCAACCACGCCGTCGATATTCGGGTAGTCGGCCAGCCGCTCCGCTGTGAAGTATTCGGCAACCTTATGGACAACGGTTGCTGAACAGTTCACGGTTGACATCACGCCAATAAAGTTGCGGGTGGCGATCTGGCCATTCTCACGCACGATGCCGTCAAAAGTCGCTTGTTGGGCTGCGGGAACGTAATCTACCGGCTTAAATTCAGTCGCGTGCGCATAGTCGCGCTCAAACTCCTGAAAAGCAATGTTGTGGCTGTGAACCAGGGTGCCGGGTTTGATGTCAGCAGTCGCAAATCCAATCACTACGTTGTACTTGCGAACCGGGTCTCCCTTGGCGATTGCCCTGGCCGCAATTTTATAACCGGCGGGAATTTGGCTTCGGCTGGTGATGTCGGGGCCAGAGGGATTGCTGCCTGGCAGTTTTGTGCCGATCGCAATGTCGGTGCGGGCGACCCAGATATTGTCTTCGGGATGCAGGGCAATGGCAGGCCCTTGTAATTGTTTACTGTTAGTCTCGATCATTGTCGTTTGTCGTTTGGCGTTTGGTGTTTGGTGTTTGGCGTTTGGCGTTTGGAATTGTGGTTCAGGATCGGCTGCTGGTATCAGCGATGAAATCAGGCACTTAGTGTACGCGCAGCAGGTAGCGTAGGCGACATGTTGTCATCGGCGTGGCGTCAGGTGCGACACCAGGCCTTGCGTTCAGAAACGCTCGTTAGCACCCAGATAACGCCATTGCCCGACTGGCAGGCGGCCAAGGGCAACACTGCCGACGCGAATTCGCTTCAAGCCAACCACCGTCAGCCCAACTTGTTCACACATTCGGCGAATCTGGCGCTTGCGTCCTTCGCGCAGAACAAAACGCAACTGATGTTCGTTCTGCCACGAAACTTTGGCCGGTTTCAGTTCGCGTCCGTCAAGGCTCAAGCCGCGCTGCAAGCGTGCCATACCGGCTTCATTGAGCTCTCCGGTCACCCGGACCAGGTATTCTTTTTCCACTGACGAATCGTTACCGATCAAATGCCTGGCGATTCGACCGTCCTGGGTCATGATCAGCAAGCCGGTTGAGTCGATGTCCAGTCGCCCGGCCGTGGCCAGGCCTTTTCGCTGGCTGGGTACAAAGCGGTGCTGGCTGTGATCTTGATCCCATTGGTTGGCCGCATCAATCAAGACAATGGCCGGTTCGTGACCGTCTTCGGGCTGACCCGACACGTAGCCGACAGGTTTGTTTAGCAAAATGGTGACCGACTGGGACTGAAACTGTTCCGCCGCCTTGTCCACTTCAATAGTGTCTTCGCGGGTGACTCTGGTGCCCAGGACATCAATGACTTCGCCGTTCACGCGAACCCAGCCGTTTTGAATCCATTGCTCAGCTTCCCGCCGTGAACACAACCCCAGTTCACTGAGGCGTTTGGACAGACGGGGGCGGTTCGAATCTGGCTTGTACGGTTCGGACATCACGATTTACCAAGAGTGGGGCCGCAGTGTAACTTGTAACTGATTGGCCCGGATGAAAACCGGGTGGAATGAGGAATGACGAGACGGAATGGGGAATACCGCCTGACGACGCGGATCAGGCGCGTGGCAGGGTCACCTGAAATTCGGCACCCGGTGATTTGTTAACAACATCAATTTTGCCGTGCATTGCCCGCACCAACTGGCTGACCAGCGCCAGGCCAATGCCTGTTCCCACGGTTTCCCGGGTCAGTTCCGTTTCTGCGCGGTAAAACAACTGGAAAATTTTCCGGATCTGATCTTCGGCAATGCCCGGTCCGTAGTCGCGTACCGTGAAGCGGAACTGGCGGTCATGCCGCGATACGCTGATCTCCAGGTGACGGTTTTCCGATTTTGCAGAAAACTTCAGTGCGTTGTCGATCAGGTTAATCACTACCTGGACGAACAGGTCCGGGTCCATCAGTATTTTGGTTTCGCTGTCCGGCTCAGTTGACGGTGTTTCGGTGTAGTCTTTGATTGTCACGGTAAAGCCAGCCCGGGCGATGGTGGCCGCCGTGCGCGAACGAATCATGTCCATCGCCTGTGCCGGCGAAATGGCTTGCCGCTGCACTTCAACGTCATTGCGGTTCATGCGCGCCAGTTGCAATACGTTGTCGATCAACCGTGACAGACGCTCACTTTCATCATGAATAAAGTCGTAGTAGATCGCTTTTTTCTCCTCGCTTGCCCATCCTTCGCGCAACATTTCCCCGTACATGCGGATCGATGTCAGCGGGGTTTTGAGTTCGTGGCTGACAGCAGCGACAAAGTCCTGTTGCTGACTGGCCAGTTCGAGCCGCCGCTTACCCAGGCGATACAACCCGTACAAGCCGGTGCCCAGTACGGTTGCGAGGAGTATGCCCATCCAGGTGATCAGGTTCGAGCCGGCATTGGTGGGTAATTCTCTGACGCTAAATACCAGGCGCAGATTATTAAAGGGTTCACTCAGGGCCGATTCATATAAGACAGTGCCACGCAACGCCCCTGGGTCCGATTTGAGGCTGCCTGCCACCCGGCTGGCGGCGTATTGCGCGTCACCCGTGCCGGAAATCGTTGTCAGTACACTGGCGCCGAAGGCAACAGTCAGATCACTGATTGGTGCCATACTTGAACTGGCAAACCCCGGCCGAAACATATCCAGTACAAACTGGTCTGCGTCAATTAGTAAACCCTGCACCAATCGTTTACCCTGGAACCAGGCTTTGCGGTACAAGACAAATTGTCCGCTATTCAGGCGGCTCAACGCAAACGGATCAACCTCATTTTCAAACGCCGTGACGATGTTCTCGGCGGTTGTCATTTTGGCACCGGCCGATAGCGCCGCGCCCGCTGCTGCTGTCGGGCTGCGCTTGGCGTCGGACGAGCGCAGGGAGCTTGAACGTTTAGCCGGTGAGAGCCTGGCTGCGCTGCTGCTCTCGCTGGGCGGGACTGATGTTGGTTCAGCCTGCGATGCCGTTGCTAACGCTGGTGATGCTTCGTTGGCTGCGGTAGTCGCGGATCCCGAACTTGTCGCGGATGATGCAGCCTCGGGTTTCTTATCGCGTCGGGCAGCCCGTTGGCGCAGAGACTGATCAAGGTTTAACTCGTCAAGTTTGCGCAACTCACCACGACTTTTTGAAACGCCAATCGTCTGTGATGCCGATTCACGGGACAGGCGGTCAAAATTAGAAGATCTTGGTGCCTCGCGCGCCCGGTCTGAGGCGGCTGGCGTAGCGGGTGGTGGGCGCCCCGTGGTATTCGGCCTGCTTGCTGGCGGTGGTGGGGCGGTTGATTCGAGTTGGGTTGATTCTTTTTTTGCCGGGTCAGCATTGGAACGTTTGCCGGCACCGGCAGCATCGGCCGCGCGAGCAATTTTGTCGTCGCTTAGTGCTGCTGGCGCTGGCACTGTTGAATGCCGTGACCGTGCAGCCGGCGTCACTAATTCATTATCGCTGAGAATCTGCAGGATCTGATCTCTCAGTCGCTGACGAAGAATTATCTCCGCTGGCGCGATGGTAACGAGGTCTTGTGGCTTGTCGGGCAGCAGTGGGGATGAGAACTCACCCCGTGAATCCACCTGAAAATAGCCAATCGTGCCGGGTATCTCGGCAATGACCGGGTAAGCGGCCAGCGGTGAGCGCAACTGGTAATTACTACCGGGACTGTTGGCGACGGCGTAAAACGAGTAGTCAGTGAACAAACGGCTCGATTCACGACGCGCACGCCGGCTCAAGTCGGCATCAATGCGGGTGGACAGCTCACTGGCCAGGCCGCGGTATTGGTACACGGCCTGCCATTTCAGTTGTTCAAGTGACTTTGCCACCAGAATGGCAGTTGGCACAGCGAGTGCCAGGAAAAATGCAATCAATATCCAGCGCAGTCTCTTTTTATCCGGGACTAATTGCGAGCCGCTAATGCTCATGCGGATTGCGGATCCGACAACAGGCGGTAGCCGGCGCCACGAACCGTCACCAGGTAGCGGGGCTCAGAGGCGGTGGCTTCTATCTTGCGACGCAACTTCGCGATATGGATGTCAACCGTGCGGGTTTCCAACTCGAGGTCGGGTGAGTAACCCCATACGGTTGACAGTAACTCGTCGCGTGGTACTGGTCGGTGGGATTCTTTATCCAGGCATTTCAGAATCTCCATTTCCCGCCGGGTAAAGATCAGATCTTCGGTGCCTCTGCGTCCGCTTAGATTCAGGCAGTCAATACTGACGTCGCCAAACTGAATCGTGTGGGTCAAGGCAACGCGTTCAGCAGTTCGCCTGAGCACGGCCTGGATTCTGAGTACAAGCTGGGCAACCGAAAACGGTTTGGCGACATAATCGTCTGCCCCAAGGGTCAGACCGTGAATGATGTCTTCATCTGACGATTTGGCTGTCAACATGATAATCGCCTGGTCTTTGTCTTTTTCTCGAATGGCGTTGCAGATTGCAAATCCGTCGATGCCGGGCAGCATCACGTCGAGCAGAATCAGATCAAACCGGCCGGTTAAAGATTTGTCCAGACCAGCCGGGCCGCTGTCGGCGGTATCGACGTCATAGCCGTGAAATATCAACACGTCAACGAGTCCGGTTCGGATCGCCGGCTCGTCTTCAACAACCAGAATACGTAGTTTTTCATTCATCACGCCGCCACTATAACGGGGGCCTGCCAGCGGTTGGGTAAAAGTCGTGTAAAAACCGCTGTGACGCGGCATTGGTGTGACATTCGTCGCATCGGATGGCAGATTTTTTGCTTCGATTCCGCCAGACTGTTTCGTCAATGCCGTGTATCAACTGCGCGGTTTGTCGGCACCAGTTTACGTAAACATCACGTAAAAAATGGCCGCAAAGTTTTACGGCTTTGTGTCTGTTGTTGATGTTGCCTGCCACCTACAGTTTGCTCTTCACCACTTAACGGAGAGACAAACGTGGCACTGATTACTCGATTTTCCGCATTACTTCGGGCTGACGCCCATGCCGTTCTTGACCAGATAGAGGATCCGGTTGCGGTTTTGCGGCAGGCGGTACGCGACATGCAGGTTGAAAGCGAAGCGAGCGAGCAACGAGTGCGCGCTGTCCAGCAGCAGTTGAGCATACTCGAAGAGCGTTACTGCGAAGGGCTCCAGGCAGTCGAACGCCTGAACGGACAACTCGACGACGCGCTCGACGCCGGCCGAGACGACCTGGCCCGTGGTGTGATTCGGCATCGTTTGCAGCAGGAGATGCTCAACGAATCGGTCGATCGCCAGATAAGTCGTCAGCGCGAGTCTCTTTCCGCTGCGCGCGAGCAACATCGGGAGCAGAGCAGTCAGCTGGAGAACATGCAGCAGAAACTGCGCATTTTTGGTCGCAACGACGGGCCATGCCGGGCAAGCGTGCCGATTGCCGATCCCGCACCGGTGGTGGTTACGGAAGACCGGGTAGAGCTTGAGCTGGTTCGTCTGAAGAAAGAGAGGGGGCAGTCATGAATGCCGGCGCTTTTCCCGTGGATCATCGTTTCCACGTTGCATTTTCTGAACGCGTTGTTGTTGCCCTGGCGCTCGGCATTGTTGGCAGCGTTGTGTACGGCAGCCTGAGATTCTTATTCGGATTTCAGACCATGATGCTGCTGGCCAGTTTGCTCGCAACAATATACGTCGGTTGGTTGCTACTTCGCTCGCCGGTTCGTACCGGGCGTCTGGTCACCGGTTCTGCCTGGTTACTCGCTGTTGTCGCCATGCTCTTGATCAACCTGCCATTGGCCTTTCACCTGATGGCGTTGGCCGCAATGGTCTGGCTGATCCGGGCTTTGTATTGCTATAGCGGCATTTTGTCGGCGCTCGCTGACGCGCTGGTGGTGTTGTTCGCAATGCTGGCGGGCGTGTGGGCTTACTTCGAAACCGGTAGCCCGTTTCTTGGCTGTTGGAGCACTTTCCTGGTGTTAACAGTTTTTGTTCATCTGCCAAGCCGATCGCAACTGGCTGGATGGCTGGGTAGCACACGCTCGGCGGCGGGCGCGCAAGGCCGCGCCGCACCACCTCAGCCCGACGATACGACCGGTTTCAGTACCCGATTTGAGCGTGCCCGGCGCGCGGCCGAAAGCGCAGTTGAAAAGCTGAGCGCAACGGTGGGCTGAAATCCAATGCGCTGGCGCGGCCGCCCGCGCCGGCGTCTGCCCGGCTGGACATCAAACGTATTTATTGGTTTTTAACTTCTACCTCGTATTCCGAATATCTGACGCAATACACATCAATACACATGGAGAATTCAATGAAAACACTGTTACTGGCAAGCGGTTTATTCGTGGCAACAGCAATGGGCGTGGTTTACTACGACGACCTGGTGGCAGCCACCCGCCCACCGGTGAAAGAGGCCGGTCCGACTCTGCCGACTCTGCCGACCCCGACCCCGACCCCAACGCCGATGCCGACCCCAGTGCGCCTGCCAGCCACCGACCCAAGTCAAAGCGTCATCAATGCGGCCAGCCACAGTCCGCGCATCGACCTGGTGTTTGCGCTGGATACCACCGGCAGCATGTCGGGCATGATCAATGCAGCCAAAGAGAAAATCTGGTCAATCGCATCGACGATGGCCAACGCCCAGGTGGCACCAATCATCAGAGTGGGTTTGGTTGCTTATCGCGACCGCGGTGATGCCTACATTACCCGCATGGTCGACTTAACCGATGATCTGGATGCGATGTACGCTGCACTCATGCAGTTTCAGGCAAGTGGCGGTGGTGATGGGCCGGAAAGTGTCAATCAGGCATTGCACGAAGCTGTCAACAAGATGTCCTGGGCCCAGGAAGACAATACTTATAAGGTTGTTTTTCTGGTCGGTGATGCACCCCCGCATATGGACTACGACAACGATGTTCCATATCCAGAGACCATTGCCCTCGCTAATAAGCGCGGCATTGTGATCAACACGATTCAATGTGGAACCAGCAGCCCTGCAAAACGTGACTGGCAGAAAATTGCCAGCCTCAGCCAGGGGCAGTACTTTCAAGTTGGCCAATCTGGCAACGCTGTCGCCATCGCAACGCCGTATGACCAGCCGATGGCCCGCCTGGCCCGAGCGCTGGATGACACCAGGCTGGCTTACGGTTCACGCAAAGAGCGCGCAGTTGTTGAAGAAAAACGGTCTCGGGTCAACGAGGTCATGAGTGCAGCGCCAGCCGCGTCTGCAGCGCGACGTGCCGCGTTTAATGCATCGGTCAGTGGCAAGGCAAATCTGCTTGGTGATAAAGACCTTGTGGCTGATGTACAAAGCGGGGCGATTGACATCGCGGCGGTGCGCAAAGATCACCTGCCTGCCGAACTCCGGGATTTGCGCACAGACGAGGCCCGGGCGGTGCTTCAAAAACGGGCGCAGAAGCGTCAGTCGATAGAAAAGGAAATTCAACAACTGTCGGCGCAGCGCCAGGCATTTATCCGGGACCAACTCACGACTACCGGGTCGAGTGATTCGCTGGACGATAAAATCTTTGCGACCGTCCGCGCTCAGGCGGCGGGTAAGGGTTTACGCTACGAGGCTGTTCAACCGCAGTACTGAGTACGTGGCGTACCTGGAGTAGCCGCTGACGGATTGGCCGGAAGGGCCGCTCGCTCAAGAGGGCTAACCTGCGGGTTAGCCCTCTTGGCTCGTTGAGCGACCCAAATCGCTCAATTTGGCTGATTTTGGGTCTTACCAGTTAGACTTGAACCTTTCCGGTTTTCCAGACGACTCAATCATGACCAAACCCGCGGATCTGACCCCTGAGGCGGTAACAGCCGTTCTCGACAGAATAGCGGGCAAGGACGAATCGGCTCTGCGAGAGTTGCATGATGTCTACTCACGACGGATATTTCTGTTTGCAATGTCCCGACTGCGTGATGAAGAGGCGGCACAAACCGTGATGATTGATACTCTGTATGAGGTATGGAAAAAGCCTGACGGGTTCCGGGGGGAGTCCCGGTTTTCAACCTGGCTTCTTGGTATCGCCAAATACAAGATATTGAGCACGCTGCGGGCCGCATCTCAGTCAGCGCACGAAGATATCGACGATTATGCTGACCGGATCGAAGATCCGAATGCCAATATCGAAGCAGACATGGAGGCAGCAGAGCATGGCCGGTTCCTGCGCGAGTGTATTGACGCACTGAACGATGCGCAGCGTGAATGCGTGCAACTGGTTTATTTTGACGGCCTGGCTCTTGGCGAAATTGCTGATATCCAGGGGGTGCCCCAGGGCACAGTCAAAACCCGCCTGTTTCATGCCCGTAAGAATCTGACCACCTGCGTGCAGGACAAGGTCAACGCGTGATGCCCTGGCATCCGGGAAACCACCATGACAATTGAACAAACCACTCCAATCGATCGCGACGCTGACCGCCTTGCTGAGCTGATGCCCTGGTACCACAACAACACCTTGAGCGCCCAAGACCGGGTATGGGTGGAAAGCCAGTTGGCCTCAGATCCGCAGGCGGGGGCAATGCTTGCCTTCGACCAGCGGATTGATGCCGCATTGCAAAGTCGCGCCGCTGAAGTGCCGGCCGATCTGGGCTGGGAAAAACTGATTCAGCGGGTGCGCATTGACGCGGCTCCGGCAAGTTCGTCGACCCAACAATATTCAACCAGCGGGTCATTAATTTCCTGGCTGGGTTCCTTGTTGACTCCCCGGGTTGGTATGGCGATGGCCGTCTTGCTGGCGGTACAGACTCTGGGCATCGGTTTTCTGGTGAATGATCGCGCGGGGCATCCGGCGCCTTCAGAGTATCGTTCTGTTGGCGGCCTGGCACCACATCCGGTGATTCGCGGCGTGTTTGCCGATACTGCAACAACCGAGCAGGTACGGGACTTGTTGCTGGAGCAGGGGCTGACTATTGTTGACGGGCCGAACCAACTTGGCGAATACCAGTTAATTGCGGCTCAGCCAGACCTCAAAGTTGTTGCCGAACGCCTGAAGAGTGCCGGCTTACTGACCCGCTACGCGATCGACCAGCGCGTCATGATCCGGCCTGCCCAATAATTCAGGAGCCAGTCATGAAACGCGGAACTCCGAATCGTTCGCGGCGCGGAATGCTGCTGGCCGTATCGGCCGGTGCTTTGCTACTTGCCGGCCTGCCGGGTCGCTCGGTAATGGCTGCCAAAGATCCAACCCTGGCCCGGCGCAGCGCCCTGGTTATCGGCAATGCGGCATACACCGATGCCCCGTTGCGCAACCCGATTAACGACGCTCGCCTGGTATCTGAGACGCTTGTCGAAATTGGCTTTGATGTCTATTTGCTCGAAGATGGCTCAATGAGGGACATGCTTGGCAGTTTGCGGCGTTGGTTGCAAACCAGCGCCAATGCCGAAGTCCGGGCGTTTTACTTTGCAGGCCACGGCACCCAATACAAAGGCGGTAACTACCTGGTGCCCGTGGATATGGCGATTCGGGCAGAAAGTGAGATCACTCGCCACGCTGTTGCTCTGTCCAGTATTGTCGACACCTTATCGGCCCAGGAAAAAGGCGTTAATTTTGTCTTTGTTGATGCCTGCCGCACCGACCCGTCAGCGCTGCTGAAGAACGCACCGCTGACCCGCGGCATCGACGATCCTTTCCGGCCGGGTTTCCAGCCGACAGAAGCGCCGCGCGGTACCGTGGTGGCGTATTCCACTTCGCCCGGTTCATTGGCAGCCGACGGCAAAGCAGGTCGCAACAGCGTGTTTTCACAAGCCCTGGCAACCTATCTAAAGGAGCCGGGCCTGCCGGTTGAAACGATGTTCAAGCGTATTCGAGTGTCTGTGATGCGGGCAACCCGAAATACGCAGGTGCCCTGGGAGTCCAGTTCGCTGGTGGGCGACTTTTGTTTCAGCCCTGGTGAGAAAGGTAGTTGCGGCTACCGTCGCTAGGTTGGTCGGCGCCTTTTGAACCGCTAAATAAACCTTCGCGGCCGCAAAATGAACCTTTGCTGCTTATAACGCGACTGAGTTATAAGCAGAACTCGTCACCCGGTTGGTGAGCCCGAGGCTGTCCGATCAACTGGAACTCAAATGCAATATTCGGCATTCATTGTCACCTGCACGGTGGCCATCATATTCGCCTCCGCTGGCCAGGCCCAGCAATCGACGGTGACCTTGAAAAACACATCTCAGTCACAGACTGGTGCTGCTTCGGGCGCGCGCCAGAAGGCGGCAATTGGGTCGGTATCGGGCAAAGGCCGGTCTTCTGTCAATGCTGCTGGCCTGCGCCAGCGGCAGGGTGCCACTAAGAACAGTGAGCAATCCGCCCGCATTGGTAACATCAAAGGCAGTGGCACGGCCAGGGTCTGGGCAAGGCGATTGTCGCAGTCTCAAAGCGGCGGTCGGAACAATCGCCAGAATATGCGGATCGGTAACGTGAGCGGTTCCGGCAGCGCCCAGGTTTTTGCAGATTTTGTCCGCCAGATGCAGTCCGGGGGCAGCAACAATATCCAGGAGCTGAGCGTCGGCAATGTACAGGGGCGCGGGACTACATACGTCATCATCAAAGATTTTGAACAATCGCAAAGTGGCAGCAGTGGTGCAGGGCAGTCAATGTCAGTCAGTGGCGCGTCTGACTGATTCCTTTCGCATAAAAAAATAATGCGCGACGGCAGTAGCTATCGCGCATTGTTATTTTGTTGGCGGTGCGCGTGAGATTGGAATTCACAACGGGTTCATTGAGTAGACACGATACTTTTTGCACGTTCGGGTTATTTCGATATCCGATATGACTAACCGGTTTAGTCACTGTCTCTGAAGGACAAATTCAGGCATAAAGCCTCTAAGCCGCATATGTTCCTATTCATCCGGCTTAGAGACCAGTAGGCGGGGTCGCACGGAAAGTTTTCCCCTCACCCCTTTTTGCGGTATTTTCAGTCGACTATGCCTATCAGGTCGAAGGGGTGTTGTGACCAGTTCAGGGGTTTGGGTATGGGTTTCGGCACTTTTTTTGATTTTTGTTGAACCATCGGGGAACTAGACCGCACTCAGGTACAAGAACGAGGCAACAACGTTCTGAACTTTCTAACCGCAACATCAGTAACGAAAACATTCCAATCAATTAACTATCCAGGACTTAAAAATGAAAATTTCACAGCTCATCATCGCAGCCGCCGTTACCGC
>JBAUID010000080.1:0-2274 GCA_049680625.1 Burkholderiaceae bacterium
GCACATAAATGTCACAGCACAACCATCGGTCAGCACCTTTGGCTAAACCGGCCCCCGACATGAACTTCACAACCGCGGTCGGATTACCAGGCAGAGCTTCAGACAACAATGGAGCAAAGAAGTTCGCCCATTTTGCGGAACCGCCTTTTTTGCGAAAACCGGATACTCCAGGTTACCGTCTTGGCGGAAAAATCTACTTCGGCAACCGCTGAGAAACCGTCGGTTAGGTTGCCGCGGCGGCGATCGCCTGGAGGGCTGCAAATTTAGTTGATGCCATGATGCTTGCTCCATGAGCCAATTAGCCACAATTTTATCCGGGATACATCAGCCACCGTGTTATCAGGTTAAACACGGTCATTGCCTCCAGAAGCACTAGAATTAAGGCCATGACATTCGCAAATAACATTAACCCCCCCGATAACGTTGACGCTGCTGAACTTGAGAAATTTCAGGTACTTGCGGCGAAGTGGTGGGACCCCAACTCTGAGTTCCGACCGTTACATGAAATCAATCCATTGCGTCTTGAATGGATAGACTCGCTGGCTGGCCTGGACGGGAAGAATGTGCTTGATGTCGGTTGCGGCGGCGGAATACTCGCCGAGGCAATGGCTAACCAGGGTGCGCAGGTAACAGGCATTGACCTGGCGGATAAATCGCTAGCCGTTGCCAGACTGCATCAGATCGAATCGGGCGCCAAAGTTCAGTATGAGCAAGTTGCCACTGAAGCATACGCTCAGCTGCATCCTCAGGCATTTGACGTCGTCACCTGTATGGAAATGCTGGAACACGTTCCTGACCCGCAAGCAATTATTTCAGCTTGCGCCCAATTGGCAAAACCCGGGGGATGGGTGTTTTTTTCGACGATCAATCGCAATCCGAAGGCATTTCTGTTTGCGATTGTCGGCGCAGAGTACATCCTGCAACTACTACCCAGGGGCACACACGAATATGCCCGACTTATCAAACCGTCAGAACTGACTGGCGCCGCACGCCGCGCCGGATTACTAGCTGACCAAATGAACGGTATGGTCTACAACCCGGTTACTAAACGCTATCGACTGAACCCGCGCGATGTATCTGTTAACTACTTAATGGCTTTTCGTAAACCTTCATGACCCACTCTTTGCTCTTCGACAACGGCCGATTATCGACAAAACCGGCTGCGATTCTTTTTGATCTGGATGGCACCCTGGCCGATACGGCGGCTGACTTGTGCGCACCAGCAAACAAAATGCGTGCCGATCGGGGTCTGGCACCAATGCCTGTCGCCGAACTCGGCAAGCATGCATCATCGGGCGCGCGCGGCATACTGGGATGCGCACTCGGTGTCACCCCGGACGACAAAGAATACGAAAGCTTACGGCTTGAGTTTTTAAGCGGTTATGAACAATGTCTGGTCAATGAAACCGCCCTCTTTCCAGGCATGGAACAAGTAATTGATAATCTCGAGTCGCTTGGCATTTTGTGGGGCGTGGTCAGTAACAAGACCGAAAAATACGTTGTACCCATTCTAGAGCAGTTGTCACTTATTAACCGTAGCGCTTGCGCAATCGGCGGTGATACCGCAGCACGAGCGAAACCACACCCTGACCCATTGTTTCTGGCTGCTAAGCAGCTGGGAGTTTTGCCTGAACGATGTGTTTACGTTGGTGATGACTTGCGCGATATCCAGGCCGGTGAATCGGCCGGCATGGCAACCGTAGCCGCCGCTTACGGTTATTGTGGCCAAGACGCCCCCCCAAACACCTGGGGCGCCGACGTCGTCATTGATTCACCAGTCAGCCTGCTGAAACTCCTACCTGCCGAGACGTCAGCCAAGCGTCGGTAGTCGGGCGACAGCGGGAAACCGCGTCAACGTCGAATTAACTGACAAGATCTGGCTGCAGTAACCGGATCTGGAAAATAGTTCGACAGTACTGCCAAATTTGACATCAAACTCCAAGCTCGAGAAGTCGTTGCGTGATACATATCACGGCAATTGATTGCTCCTCAAATGATGATCCTCAGATGATTGCCCAGGCAGATCTTTGCCTGGCGTTTGCGTATTGAGGATATCTCTTGTCAAGTTGCTCCGAATCAGCTTCCGTTTCCGACTCCAATCCGGCGCGACGGCACAGTTTGCTGCCGGCAGCATTCGTGCTGGCCCTACTGTTAGCAGCCTGCGGCGGCGCAGAAGGTGAATTCGATCAAAGCGCTCCGTCTTTTGATACCCCAGAATTTGCAGCCCAATTTGACAATACGTATTGGCCGTTCGGCGAGCGTGGATTACTGACC
>JBAUID010000081.1:0-49862 GCA_049680625.1 Burkholderiaceae bacterium
GCGACTTAGGAGCCCCGGACTGTCTACGAGGCCCTCTGACCTGCCGCGAGGAACTGGCTGGGTGAAAGGACGGGTATGCCACGAAAGGGATGAAGGACACGAAGATCGTCATCGCTGGAAACGATAGCGCGCGCGCCGGCACTAATCGCCAGGCTTAAGAACTTATTGTCTTTTGGGTCGCGGCAATCGGTAACGGTTTGTTGGATCTGGATCATCAGCGCGGCTTGCGCATAGACCTGCGCGAACCGCGATCGCTCCTGTCGGTCTCGATAGCGGTCAAAGGATGCCCGGTTGAGAACGGACGTCAATTCATCCAGGGTTTCAATGGAAACAACGACGACCCCTGCGCCGGCCGCCAACTTGAGTGCCTGGGCAGGTACCGACTGAGGTCGTAAGACAGCACCGACCAGTGTGCTTGTATCGAAGACAAAGCGTTTTACCTCATCGCTCATCGATCAGGCGGTTGATATCGTCCTCGGTGAGCGCTTCTGCTTCCGGGTTGAGCGGCAGATCGTCGAGCATATCAATCATCTTCCGTGCGGCCAGCAATCGCATGGCTTCGGTGGCCTCCTCGTACCCCATCATCACCACGACCGGGCGCCCATACTGGGTGACGGTTACCGGATCGCGCTTGGCCTGATCCAGGACCTCGCCGAAACGCGATTGCACGTCGCTTGATCGAATGGTTTTCATGGTATTCTCTAAGATGCCTATGTTGGCTATGTTAGAGAACATTGGACGTTTTGGCAACCCGGGAGGCCCAGAACCACCGGAATTAGGATGGTGATTCTGGTAATAATCAACATACGATAATAGTCGTAACCGGCATCTAACCGCCGATTGCGCGGCTCACGGTCCGTAAAAGCGTTGTCTCGCATTACCATTGATGGGGCGTGTCGAGTTAGCCGGAAGCCTGAGTTCGACAATGCCGGGGATCCAAACGGGTTATAGAAGGTGGTTGGGAGCGTTGATTCGAGCGGGAAAGACCCGCTAAGCGCGGTAAGGACTATTCCCAGTCTTCAACGAGCAGATCGGGAACCTGCCGAAACTCAGAGACGTTGTGGGTGATAACGGTCAACTGGCGAGCCAGTGCCTGGCCCGCAATCAGCAGGTCGTACCCGCCAATGGGATTGCCGACCTTCCTGAGAATCGCCCTCACCTGCCCAGCCTGGCGGGCATCTTCGCGATCCAGCGAAACCGTTTCAAACTGCAGGGCCTCGACGCGCGCAAGGTTTTTGTCACGCGCCTGAGAGTTATAGGCGCCGTAGAAAAGCTCATGGATAACGATCGAAGGCAGGCCGAAGTCCGCCGGCTTGTGCTGGCACAACCGGTCGCAGAACGCGGCATTACCCTTCATCAAGGCGATGACCGCGTTGGTGTCTAACAGGAACTTCATTTAAAAACGTCATCGAGCTCGGGTCGATCCTGAGGGAGAGATCGTCGTGTTGCCGCTTCCTCAAAATCTGCATCGATCGGTCCGATGACTTCGGTGAGCCAGGCCCAATCGCTGGTCACCGGCTCCAGAATCAACGCCTCGCCGTGGCGCCGAATCCGCACTTCGTGGCTCTGAAGGCGAAATTCTTTGGGTAAGCGGACCGCTTGAGAACGCCCCGACCAGAACACCTTTGCCTTGGTCATTTTGAGCTCCGCGAGCTTGATACATACCAAAAGTGTATATCAGTTCGCTATTGTCGGCAAGCCTGACTCGCCGGGCAACCCGATGTGGCGCCGAACTGTCGGTATATCGATCGATAGGCGCGGGTTAACGGTGAGCCCCGTACCTCCACCCAGTTCGACCAACCCAACATCGGGCTTACGTCCGAAATTGCCGACCTAAAGAACGCTTATTCCCGCGGCTCTGGCCGTTTGCGCGAGCTTCTCGTCAAGCGTAGCCAGGGGCATCCCCTTATGTGCCGCTAATTCCAGATATGACCCGTCGTAGGTGGTCAATCCGTGCAGTGCCGCGATGCCAAGCGTATCGGTAAGTGCTCGATGGCTCGCGCAGTCACTAACGGTGATGGCCATCCCCCGCAACTCGATGATGATCGCCACACTGCGCCGACGCGTCAAAGCCCCTGCCGCTTCGGCTCTCACAATGACATTGCCGACTTCTAGTGGCCACACCGGCGGCACGAGAACCTGAGCGCCATCAAGTATCGCCTCTAAAACCGTGTCGGCCTTAGCAATTTCCGCAACCCCGCCATCGCCAAAGCACCAACGCAGCGCGATCGAGGCGTCAAGTACGAGTCGCGATGTATCGGTCTTGACCATGTCGGGCGCTGCGCCAGTCACCGTCGCCCGTCATCACGTCACGCCATAATCTGGCTAGTCGGAACCGCCTTCTCGGAGAGTCCCTTTGAGCTATGCATGAGCGTCCGCATGTTGCTAGCCGCGGCCAACCGACGCCCTTGTTGATCCGCATCCACCGGAATGAGCTGCGCGATTGGTTGTCCGTGCTTCGTAATCATGAAGTGCCGGCCCTGTTGGACCTCTCGGAGAAGCTTGGGCAGTAGAGTCTTCGCCTCATAGGCGCCTATTTCCTGAATGTTTTCGGGAGTCTTGTGGGTGGTGGAGGACATGTTTGATTTACTCCGTTGCAGACCGGTCTGCGACTAGTCTAATTAATTTCCAGACCCCATCCAATCACTTATAGCCGGGCCGCTCGTGCGGGACGGATTGTTGGGTTGCTGCTTCTGAACAATCCGCCTCCACGGGCCTGATGGCATCGGCGAGCCAGACCCGGTTACTTGTCACCGGCTCGCCGATCACCGGTGACCACCACCCTGCCGGCACGAGCCACCGGCGCCATTCAGCATTACGCTTAAGCCTGAATCCGCCCTGGCGAATAACAAAGAATCACCGCAACAGGCATCATTGATTATTCGCGCCCCGATGGGGTTGAAGATATCCGGTGAATACTGAGGTCCGCACCGTTAAACTCTTGTTCCTCCGACAAGCGCATACCAGTCACGGCTTTCACAATCGTGTAAATGATGACACCGCCGATGACGGCGATTCCCACACCCATTGCCGTGCCGATAGCCTGGGCCGTCATGCTGACCCCACCCATTCCGCCCAGGGCTTTCTGGCCAAAGATGCCGCATGCCAGCCCCCCCCAGACGCCACACAAACCGTGCAACGGCCAAACCCCCAGAACGTCATCAATACCCCACTTGTTCTGGGCAATGGTGAACAGCTTGACGAACAAGGCACCGGCAACCAGGCCAACCGCCAGTGAACCCAGTGGATGCATCACGTCTGAGCCGGCGCAAACTGCCACCAGGCCAGCCAGCGGGCCGTTGTAAACAAAACCCGGATCGTTACGCCCGACAACCAGGGCCGCCAGGGTACCGCCAACCATTGCCATTAATGAGTTCAGTGCCACCAGACCACTAATACCGTCGATTGCCTGGGCGCTCATCACGTTAAATCCGAACCAGCCAACGGTGAGAATCCACGAGCCCAGGGCCAGGAATGGGATGCTCGATGGCGGATGGGCCGCCTGGGTTGAACCGTCTTTGTGGTAGCGGCCAAGCCGCTTGCCCAGGAACAAAACAGCAACCAAAGCGATCCAGCCACCAACGGCGTGAACAACAATTGAGCCGGCAAAATCATGGAAGCTCTCACCGGCCACCGATTTAATCCAGTCCTGCACCCCGTAGGCACTACCCCAGGCTATACCTTCAAAAAACGGGTAGACAAATGCAACCATCAGGAAGGTCGCCAGGATCTGGCCATTGAAACTCGCCCGCTCGGCAATGCCGCCGGAAACGATCGCCGGAATAGCCGCGGCAAAAGTAACGAGGAAGAAAAACTTAACCAGCTCAAACCCACTTTTCTCGGTCAGGGCCTCTGCCCCAACGTAGAACGTGGTGCCGTACGCAATGACGTAGCCGATGAAAAAATAGGCAACAGTGGACACCGAGAAGTCGGCCAGCAATTTCACCAGGGCGTTGACCTGATTCTTATAGCGAACAGTGCCAACTTCAAGAAAGGCGAAGCCAGCATGCATGGCGAGCACCATGATGGCCCCGAGCAAAACGAATAAGGTATCCGCGGCGGCGGTATGAGCTTGCATGTTGGGTCTCCTCCCCGATTAATACTTAGAAAATATTGCTCCAGCTGTCTTCACCAGCAAGAGGCGTACCACACCAAGCGGGCCCGTTTTTTGGGCCCGGGTAGTGCACCGAAGCGGTAAATTGGTGCGCGAAGATCTTTTGTGGTGCGTTGCGCACCGCATAAGTGCGCAATATTTGGGGGCACAAGATATTGGTGCACCCCATACCCAAAGCATCAGAATCTCAGAGGCCGAGGCCGGGCTATTCCGCCGTGGCGTCACCGCGCCGAATCAAGACGTTATCGATCAGGCGGGTTTTTCCAAACCAGCAGGCAACAAGAATCAACGACTCAGCGCTGAGCCACTCTGGAACGGTGAGGCTGGCTCTGTCCACCGCCGCAACATAGTCAATTGTTGCCCGCAGCTCACAACAAATGACATCGGTCACCGTCTGCACTATGGCCGCCGGGTTGGTTTCGCCAGCCAGCGCCGCCCGCTTGCCCTGTTGCAAGCCCTGGTAAATTACAACCGCAGCTTGCCGGTCTGCCGGGCTCAGATAGCTGTTTCGGCTTGACATTGCCAGCCCGTCCGCCTCCCGAATTGTCGGACAGCCAACAACGGTTACCGGCATAGAGAGATCGGTTGCCATCTGTCGAATGACGACAAGTTGTTGGAAGTCTTTGCGGCCAAAGTAGGCGTGGCATGGTCCGACGATATTAAATAGCTTACTGACCACCGTGGCGACACCGGTAAAGTGGCTTGGTCGCGACGCGCCGTCCCAGTGGGCCGCCAGCTCCGGCACGCTGACCTGCGTTTTGACCTGGCCGTTCGGGTACATCTCGATCACCTCAGGTACAAACAAAATGTCAACACCACAGCTTTGTGCCAGTGCCGTATCTCGTTGCAGGTCACGCGGGTAAGAAGCCAAGTCTTCACCGGGTGCAAATTGCAGGGGATTCACGAAGATGCTGACAACAACTAGTTCACATTCGTCTCGTGCGCGCTTCATCAGCGAGCCATGGCCATCATGCAGATAACCCATTGTTGGCACAAAGCCAACCCGTTGTCCATCGGCACGGGCCTGATCCAGCCGGGCGCGAAGCCCCGAAATTGACTTAATAATCTGCACGGACTTCACAACAAAAATGGCCAGAACTGCAACGGTGGAAAAAGCAGTTCAGCGCAACTACCCGGCTTGACGCGCGAAGTTGAAATGACGTCCCGGCGCGGCATCAAACAAAGCTTTTGTGTATTCGTGCTGTGGGTCTCGGAAGACTTCTGCGGCCAGACCATACTCGACGACTTTTCCCTTGGACATGACAGCCACAACATCACATACCTGGGCGGCTACCCGCAGATCATGGGTAATGAACAACATTGCCAGGTGCAGTCGCTCGCGGATCTCTTCAAGCAGATCCAGCACCTGAGCCTGCACTGAAACATCCAAGGCGGACACCGCCTCGTCGGCAATCAGCAACTCTGGATTCATCGCCAGGGCCCGGGCAATACAAATCCGCTGACGCTGTCCGCCCGAGAATTGATGCGGGTAGCGATCCAGGACGTCCGGGTCGAGCTGAACCAGTTCCATGAGTTCGCGTGCGCGGGCCATCGCATCAACCCGGCTCATGCCATAGTTCATCGGCCCTTCGACAATGGAGAGCCCGACACTGCGACGCGGATTGAGCGAGCGATACGGGTCCTGAAAGACGATCTGGACTTTTTCACGCAGGCTGCGTAACTGCCCGGATGGCATGTTCGCAATATCTTGCCCGGCCAGCAGTATCTTGCCGTCCGTGCTTTGAATCAGCCGCGCAATACATCGCGCAACGGTTGACTTACCTGAGCCCGATTCGCCGACAATGCCCAGGGTTTCGCCCCGTCGAATTTCAATGGAGACATCGTCGGCCGCGCGCACAATGCGTTTACGCCCCATGAAACTACTGGTCACGTAGTCTTTATCCAGATTTTCGGTGCGCAGCACAACCGGGGCGGCCGCATCAATTGATATGCGCGCCGGCGGCTCATGTGATGGTACCGACCCAATCAGCATTTTGGTGTACGGATGGCTGGGGGCCGACAATACCTGGGCGGTTGGGCCGAGTTCGACAAGATCACCTTGTTTTAGTACTGCAACCCGGTCGGCAATTTCTGCAACGACGCCAAAATCGTGGGTGATAAATAACACGCCAGTTTTCCGTTCACCTTCCAGCTCTTTAATCAGCTTGAGAATCTGCGCCTGGGTGGTGACATCGAGCGCAGTGGTTGGTTCGTCGGCAATCAACAATGCCGGTTCCAGGATTAAAGCCATCGCTATCATGATGCGTTGGCGCTGCCCACCCGAGAGCTGGTGCGGATACGATGCGTACATCCGTTCCGGGTCGGGCAGATGCACTTCTTCGATCATTTTCAACACCCGCTGACGCCGTTCGGCACTCGAATAAGTGGTGTGTTCCGAGAGCACTTCGTCTATTTGGTCACCGCAACGCATAACGGGGTTCAGCGCCGTCATCGGCTCTTGAAAAATCATGCCCATACGGGTGCATCGCAACTGACGCAGCCGGTCTTCGTCGACCCCGACGAGTTCTTCACCCAGCAGGTTGATCGACCCACTGGACACATTAAGCGCCTTGGCCAGCAAGCCCATAATCGAGAACGCAATCACCGACTTACCCGAGCCGGACTCGCCAACCAGACAGACGATTTCTCCGGGGGCCACATCAAAGGAAACATTCTGAACCGCGTGACGTCGATCGGCGTCACGTGGCAGATCGATCGTCAGCCCCGATACCGACAACACCGGGCCGGTATGCGGCACTGCCGCTGAATCGGTCGCCATTAGATTTCCTTTGACATCTGCGGGTCTATGGTGTCGCGCAAACCATCACCCAGCATGTTGATGGCCAACACAGTAACAGTTAGAAAGATGCCGGGGTAAAAAATTCCGTGGGGGAAAATCTGGAAAAGATCACGCCCTTCGGCCATGATGTTGCCCCAGGTTGGGGTTTCAGGTGGAATGCCAACCCCGAGAAAACTCAGGATGGCTTCGAGCAGAATGGCCGAACCGCAGATAAACGTACCCTGGACAATAAGAGGCGCAACCGTATTGGGCAAAATATGGCGCCAAAGAATTTTTGGTGTTGGCGTGCCAACCGAAATTGCCGCCTCAACATAGGGTTCTTCGCGGACGGACAAAACGATCGATCGCACCAGGCGAACAACGCGTGGAATCTCTGGGATGACAATCGCAATAATGACGGTCAGCAGGCTTGCCCCGGACAAGGACACCAGGGCAATAGCCAGCAAAATCGCCGGGATTGCCATCAGGCCATCCATCACCCGCATCACAATGGCATCAACCAGGCGAAAGTAGCCAGCCATCAAGCCGATGAACAATCCAATAACTACGCTGATTAAGGCGACGGATAATCCGACCATCAGGGAAACACGGGCACCGTAAATCACCCTGGTATACACATCGCGCCCCAATTTGTCGGTTCCCATCTGCGCGACAACCGTATATTTTTCTCCGTCGTCGTTGCGGAAAGTCATTTCGTGGCCCGGCTCTTTGTTGCGATTACGGACGCTGATTTCGGTCGGGTCAAGCGAGGTCAGCATTTTGGCCGCCGGTACCAGTGATGCAATGACGGCAATCAGTAAAGCCCCGATAATCACGCTCGGGTTACGTATTAGCCGGACCCAGATTGACGGTTTATCAATGACATCCAGCGACTCGACTGATTCAGAAGAAACAATCGTTGCCATTTGAGGTTCGACGGGTTTAACGGTCTCGGTCATTAGTAGCGAATCCGCGGGTCGAGGAAGGTGTAGATCACATCGATCAACAAATTAATGCCAACATAAAATACTGAGAACAAAATAATCAATGCCTGTACCGTTGGATAGTCCCGCCCCTGAATTGCATCCAGTGTCAGCGAGCCAAGCCCGGGTATCACAAACACGCTTTCTGTGACAACGACGCCGCTGATTAAAATAGCAACGGCGATGCCGATAATCGTGACAATTGGCACCGCGGCATTGCGAAGCGCATGCCGCATCAACACTTTGATTTGCGGCAAACCTTTTGCCCGCGCGGTACGCACATAGTCTTCGTTCAGTACCTCAAGAACGCTGGTTCGAGTCATCCGCGCAATCAAGGCAATAAATATGACAGACAAAGCCGTTGACGGCAGGATGAGCCGGTAGGCCCAGCCGCCGATTCCATCCGCAATATTCTGATACCCCTGAACCGGGAACCAACCCAGTTTGACTGACAGCACGTAGATCAGCACGTAGCCAATCACAAAGACTGGAACCGAGAAGCCGACCACCGAGAACCCCATGACTATCCGGTCGATCCAGGAGCCATGTCGGTAAGCCGCCAGCGTGCCCAGGGGCACAGCAACCAGACAGGCCAGGAAAATAGTAAACAAGGCCAGAGACAAGGTGGGCTCCAACCCGTCGGCCACCATGCTGATTACCGGCCGCTTATAGTAAAAGGACTCACCAAAATCGCCGGTTAACAAGTTCTTTGCATAAATCGCAAATTGAACAAGTAGCGGTCTTTCAAGGCCCAGATCTTCGCGAAGCTTGGCAATGTCTTCTGTGGTGGCCGCATCACCGGCAATATTCGCTGCCGGATCGCCCGGGGTCAGCCGCAGCATTAAGAACACGATAATCGTGACAACCAGCAGAACCGGAATAGTTGCCAACAATCGCTTTAACAGATATGCAAACATACAGTTGCGACCAACTCCAATTCAGGATCGAAAACGCTGCGCGCACTTAACGCGCAGCGTTTTGACTCATCCCGGGCTTTATTTAGCCTCTTTCTTGTATCCCCAGAATACCGGTACTGGTGACTTGGGTGCACCGGAGATATTCTTACCCATGGCAGTTGGCTGCAGATACTGACCAAGGTGGATATGGGTTGGCACTTCGGCTACCCGCATTTGAATCTTCTCGACAATAGCCAGTTGTTTGGCAGGATCAGCCTCGGCCGCGAAGTCATCCCGCAACTTCTGGATCGTCTCATCACATGGCCAGCCAAATAAAGCCTTTTCGCAAGCAGCATTCAAAAACGGCGTTGTCATCGGACTGGCGTTATCGACAGAATTCCACGCTGTGATAAAGGCATTCCAGCCGCCATCAGCAGGCGCATCTTTCTTGTTCCGCCGACCAACCAGAGTCTGCCAATCCATTGCCTGCATATCAACCTTCAGGCCGATACTTTCCATAGCCGCCTTGGCTATCGGCGGCAGTGGCGCCAGGATGGTCAGGTCGGTTGGGTGCATCAACAGGATCGGCGTGCCGTCATAGCCAGCCTCTTTGACCAGTTCGCGCGCCCTCTTCAGATTGCCTTCAAGCTTGTCTTCAAAACCCTTGTCTGTGGCAAGCGGTGTGCCACAAATGAACATAGCCTTGCAAACCTTAAAGTACTTTTCGCTGCCAACACCACCGAGTAGAAAGTCTTCCTGCGAAAACGCATACAACAGCGCCTGGCGCATCTTCGGATTGTCAAACGGTTTATGCAACCAGTTATATCGGAAGGTGTACTGCGAACCAAACGGATTCAAATCGATAATTTGAATGTTGGGGTCTTTTTCCATTATGGGCAGTAAGTCGTGTGCCGGCTGCTCAATGACGTCGATTTCACCTTTTGACAGGGCATTCATTTTGGTCTGCTGGTCGCGAATAACCTTCCAGACAACCTTGTCAACATTAACCGCCTTACCACCGGACAGTCCATCCGGCGCTTCATCGCGGGGAACATACTTGGAGAACTTAGCAAACTCAGCCTTGTCACCCGGCTTCCACTCGTCTTTCAAGAAAACAAACGGGCCGCTCCCGATGTATTCAGTAATCTGTTCACCCGGTGGGGTTGCTGCAATGCGCGCCGGCATGATAAACGGTACGTTTGACGACGGCTTACCCAGCGCGTCAATGACCAGACCAGTCGGAGCGTTCATCAGGAACTGAAACGCGTTAGGCCCGGACTCTTTCATCTCTTTGACGAAAGACATCATCTTCTGACCCATCGCGTCTTTGGCCCCCCATCGCTTAAGCGATGCGATAACGTCGGCGCTGGTAACCGGCTGATCGTCATGGAACATCAGACCATCACGAAGCGTGAAGTCATAAGTCAGGCCGTCGCCGGAAACTTTATATTCCTTGATCATTTGCGGCTTCACCACACCCTTGGTGTCCATAGCAAACAAGGTGTCATAAACCATGTAGCCATAGTTGCGCGACATGTAGGCAGTGGTCCAGATCGGGTCAACAATCTTCAAATCTGAGTGCATGTTGACATTCAAGACGGTCTCAGCTTGCGCAGCGCCGGTAGCCAGCACACTGGCTACGGCAATCGCTTGCACTGAGCGTCGGAATAGCTTGGTCATTGTCATTTACTTCTCCGCGTAGTGGCCAACTGAATCTGCTGATGCAGCTTTCATTGCCCGATGGGCATATTTGTCGGCCAGGCCTCTCCTCCCTGTCATATTGACCGGGTCTGCAACGGACTATATCAGCCTGAGCAAAATTGAGTAAATTGGTTTAAATTTTGAAGGAAATCCATATCATTCGCACCGATGCGCCGCGACGTCTTGTGCCTGGTGCAGGTCTGCACCCGACCGAGGCGCGATCCGCACCATCAAAATGGAACATCGACCCTGTGGTGACCATTTTGACCCAAGTTGACCCGATACAGTGCCCGATCAACCTTATTAGAAGCAGGCAGAACAATGGCCAGAATTGCCGTCGCAGGCATGCAGCATGAAACCAATACCTTCGCGCCGTCCAAAGCCGACTATGATGCCTTTGTCCAGGGCGGCGGCTGGCCGTCAATCCAGCACGGCGATGCCATTTTCGAAGCCATTAATGGTGCCAATATTCCGGCCCAGGGTGCGGTTGCCGCCCTGCATTCAGCGGGTCATCGCCTGGTGCCGCTGACCTGGTGTTCTGCATCACCCTCAGCCCACGTGACTGACGACGCTTTCGAGCGCATTGTTGGCGGGATATGCGAACGCCTGACGGCTGCCGGCTCAGTCGACGGGGTTTACCTGGATTTACACGGTGCAATGGTCACCGAATCGTTTGATGACGGCGAGGGAGAATTATTGCGGCGGGTGCGTGCGGTTGTCGGACCGCGGGTGCCTGTGGTTGCCAGCCTCGATCTGCATGCGAACGTCAGCCAGCAAATGGTTGATGCATCTGATGCGTTGTCAATATACCGAACCTATCCGCATACCGACATGGCGCAGACCGGCACGCGGGCAGCACATTTGTTAATGCGCTTATTGTCAACCCAGCAAGCCTTGCACAAGACGTTTCACCAGTTCGATTACCTGACCGGTATTCCGTCACAATCCACCTTTATTGAACCGGCCAGATCGCTGTACGCGCTTCTTGAACAATTGGAAGAAAAAGCAGGCAGCGCCCTGTCGTTCGCCATGGGGTTTCCGATGGCCGACATCGCAGACTGCGGCATGTCAGTTTTGTCTTACGACGCCGACCGGCGCACCGGCAGGCAATCGATCCGCGTCTTAGTCGAGGCGATCGAAGCTGCTGAACAAGACTTTGCCATGACCTTATATAGCCCGGATGATGCCGTGTCTTATGCCATGGCGCACGGCACCCCGGGCAAACCAGTTATCATTGCCGACACTCAGGACAACCCCGGCGCCGGTGGCAATGGCGATACCACCGGACTACTCGAAGCCATGCTCAAGCGCCAGGCCAATGGTGCGGTGCTCGGACTGCTGATCGACCCGGCATCCGCCGCCCGCGCCCACGAAATTGGCCAGGGTAGCAACGGACATTTTGACCTTGGCGCTATCTCCGGCTTACCCGGTCACAAACCGGTTAGCGGATACTTTGACGTCGTCCGTCTGGGCGACGGTGTTTTCACATGCACCGGCCCGATGTTTCATGGGTTTCGAATGCAACTGGGGCCAATGGCCTTACTGCGTCACAACGGGGTCAGCATCGTGCTGGCATCAAAAAAATGCCAGGCGGCTGACCAGGAGATGTTTCGCCATTTGGGTGTGGAACCGTCACAGCAACGCATCGTTGCCCTGAAAAGCTCGGTGCACTTCAGGGCGGCATTTCAACCCATTGCCCGTGAAGTGATTGTCGCAACCGCACCCGGCCCTTGTCTGGCGCACCCGGCTGACTTTAGCTGGACCCGACTACGCACCGGAATGCGCCTTGGACCGCTTGGCCAGGCATTTGGCGAATCAGAGTCTGATTAAGCACAAGGGGACAGAGGCGGTCAAAAGACATGGGTCAGCGATCGCTGGCCGCGATGCCAGCCTGCCGACCCCGCTCAATATTGATACCAGCCAGGATCAACAAACCAATCACAAAAAACACTGCCGTTGACAGGATGGCGCGCCGGTGATCCCCACCGGTGGCCAGGGTGATCGTGCCGTAGGTCAACGGACCAATGACTGCGGACAGGCGGGTGGCAAACGTCCATAAGCCGTAGAATTCAGCCAGTCGCTGCGCCGGTGCCAATAAGCCGGCAACCGCCCGGCCTGCTGACTGGCTCGAGCCCATACACAAGCCGGCAAAACATGCGGAGAGCCAGAACAACTGAACAGATTGTTCAGCGCCTGCCAGCCAGGCCAGGACAACCATGATGATCCAGCCGAACAGGGTCAGCGCCAACGCGAGGCGGTGCCCGATGCGATCCTGGACATAACCAAAAACAAATGCGCCGACTGCCGCCGCAATATTGACCAGGAAGATCAGCATCATGGTGTCGCTTTGCACAAATCCCATCACCTCTTGGGCGTAAATTGCGGCCAGGGTGATGACAACCGAAATACCGGCCTGATAGGCGACGGCGCACCACAGCAGGCGATGAAAGTCGGGGAAATGCCGAAGCTCGAGCCAGTTTCGCCGCAGCTGGCGCAGCGAATCGACAATGCGCTTTGCAATACTCACTCCCACGGACGCCGCCCGGGCTTCGTTAGCCCGAGCACCGGCCCTGCCCCGCTCGCGCAGGATCCAGAATACGGGCAGCGATGCGAGCGCAAACACCGCAGCGGTAATCAACATGGTGGCCGGGACAAAATCTGTGGCCTGCTGGCCGGCGGCCTGGGCCCGGAAGACCCAGGCAAGCGAAAGACCAAGGGTTAACATGCCGCCGAAATAGCCAAAGCTCCAGCCCCAACCAGACACCTTACCCAATGATTCAGGGCGGGCGAGCTCCGGCAAGAAAGCGGCATTGACGGCTTCGCCAATCGAAAAAAAATAGTTCGACACGATGATCAGCACTATGGCCAGGGCTATCGTGCCGGGCTGCGCCAGAGCCAGCCCGGCCGTGGACAAGACACAGCCCACAGTACAGACAACCAGCACTCGCTTTTTGGCCACGTGCTCGTCAGCCCAGGCGCCAATTGCCGGCGCCGTCAGCATAATCAGCAGTGACGACACCGACATTGCCAGCGTCCACGCAAAGGTTGCCCAGTCAGCGCCACCGGCCACCACGCCGACAAAATACGCATTAAAAACTGCTGTCAACACAACGGTGGTGTAACCCGAGTTGGCGAAGTCATACATTGACCAGGCAAATACTTCGCGCCCTTTAACATCCGGCTGCAGGGCTTGCTGATCAAACAGCGCCATGTGACAGTTCTCCGATTTCTGATTACTTTTTATTGAGTGCCGACTCAGTGCCGATTTTCTGCCTAGCTTGCCGCAGTTTTCGCAAACGGGCCCAACCATGGTGTCAGGTAGTCACGCCGCAATCCATACCATATCTGACCGATGATTTCGCGCCACGCGTGTGCCGCACGCTGGCGCGATGTCGTCACCGGTATCCAGTATGACTCATACGGCGCACCGAGCCGGCTTAAAAAACCCATCGGCGCCGGAGTGACTTTGATACCCAGCGCCTCGAATGCAATTTTGCTGCGCGGAATATGAAACGCCTGGGTAACCAGCACAATATGCTTGATCTTTTCGCGTTGCAGCAAACGGGCCGACATGGTTGCGTTGTCCGCCGTGTCGCGTGACGCTTTCTCCGTCCAACGCACGGCGGTTAATAAGTCTTCGCGCAGCACCCGGGCCATGGTCTGTGCTTCTGACTGGCCGCCGCCGGACGGTTCGCCGCCCGTGGTAAGAATGGGTAAGCCTGTCCATCGCGCAATCCGCGCGCCGGCATGAACCCTGGCCAGTGCTTCCGGCGACAAATTGCGTTGATGGGGTTGCTCACGACGATCGTAGGTTTGCCCACCACCTAGAATCACCAGGGCCTGGGGTGGATCAGCGGCCTTCATCAGGGCGCGGGCATTGGCCTCGGTCAAACCGGGCCCGGCTGCGCCTTCGACTTGGGCCATTAACCAGCGCGAGCCTGGGGGAATGGACGACAGGTACAACGCCAGAATCGCCAACAATGCCAGCCCGGTGCCGAAGTTGCGCCCGTGGCGACGCCAGCGGGCAATCAACACACCCAGCACGGCCAGCGTGACAAATCCGTTCGGTGGCAACAGCACTTCTTTTGTGAACTGCTTTAGCTTGTACACAACTTCCGGATCGAGTTCTATCATCCGCCGCGCCTTATGGGTGATGTCAACTGTACTAAGCGGTCTGTTGCTTTATCTGGTCCAGGGTTGACGGGTCTTCGATGGTTGTCAGGTCGCCAGGATCACGGCCTTCGCAGATCGCCTGAATTGACCGGCGCAACACCTTGCCGGACCGGGTTTTTGGCAACGCATTCACAAAGTAAACACGCGCCGGCCGGGCAACAGCCCCCAGCTGATTATTGACAACTGCCATCAAGTCCCCCTCCAGGGCCTGGGCATCAGCGGTTGAGCCCACGCGGTCAGCCGATTTGAGTACGGCAAACGCAACCGCCACCTGGCCTTTGAGTTGATCAGCAATACCAACGACCGCGTTTTCGGCAACAGCCTCATGGCTGTTGATGCATTCTTCGATTTCGCGGGTGCCCAGGCGGTGGCCGGCAACGTTGATGACGTCATCGGTACGGCCCATGATGTAGTAATAGCCATCAGCATCGCGCATCGCCCAGTCGAAGGTTGAGTAAACCTGCTTACCGGGAACCGACTCGAAATAAGTATTGATAAACCGCTGATCGTCACCCCATACAGTTTGCATACAGCCCGGCGGCAGTGGCGGCGCAATCGCCAAAACACCTTTCTCGTTAACGCCAACGGGCTCACCGGTTTGTTCGTGTAATAGTTGGACGTCGTAGCCGTACATCGGCAGACCCGGACTGCCCAGGCGGGTCGGAATCTGTTCGATGCCATGTGGCACGGTCAGAATCGGCCAGCCGGTTTCTGTCTGCCAGTAATTGTCGATAACCGGTCGGCCCAGGCTGCTTTCTATCCATTCGGATGTCGGTTCATCCAGCGGTTCCCCGGCCATGAACAACGCTTTCAGGCTTGATAAATCGTATTTTTTTAAAAACGCCGGGTCTTGTTTTCTCAGCACCCGAATGGCTGTTGGGGCAGAAAACATAACGGAAACTTTGTATTGTTCTACCAGGCGCCAGAAGATACCGGCATCGGGGCGCACCGGTGTTCCCTCGTACATAATGGTTGCCATGCCGGCAATAAGCGGGCCGTAAATAATGTACGAATGGCCAACGACCCAGCCAATGTCGCTGGTTGCGAAATAGGTTTCGCCCGGCGTGCCGCAGTAAATATTTTTCATCGACGCCGCCATGGCAACCGCGTAACCACCCACATCGCGTTGCACACCTTTTGGTGTTCCGGTCGTGCCTGACGTATACAAGGTATAACTGATTTCGTTCGATTCGAGCCAGACCGGGTCAACCTGCGCATCCATGACGCTTTCGCGTTGCGCTGCGTAATCCAGATCTCGCCCTTCGACAAAATTCATGGATGCCAGGCCACGATCGACCAGCAATACCTTATCCGGTTTATGGGTCGACAGCTTAATTGCTTCATCCAGAAGCGGCTTATACGGAATCACCTTGCCGCCGCGCGAGCCCGCGTCGCTGCTAATGATCATTTTTGGGGTGGCATCGTCGATTCGGCTGGCGAGACTGGCAGAAGCAAAACCGCCAAACACGACCGAGTGAATCGCGCCAATCCGGCTACAGGCGAGCATACCCACCGCGGCCTCGGCGATCATTGGCATATACACCAGCACCCGGTCGCCCCGACCCACACCGTGAGCCTGTAAAACTGCCGACATCCGCATTACCTCGCGGTGCAACTGGGCAAAAGTCCAGGTTTGCTCCAGACCGGTTTCAGTTGATACGGCAATGAGGGCCGGGGCATCCGCCTGGGTAGCCAGATGACGGTCGACCGCGTTGTAGCAAAGATTGGTCTCTCCGCCAACAAACCAGCGGGTAAACGGCGGCCGGGAGTAGTCCAGGACTTGTTCGAACGGTTTCTCCCAGTGGATCAACCTGGCCTGTTCTGCCCAGAAAGCTTCGCGATCCGAAATAGAACGCTGATAAAACGGCTGATATGTGCCCATTCGTGTTGTCCTCCTTCTTCTACTCTATTGCGTAGTGAGCGTAATAGCCCCATTGGGGATTATTCTGATGTGATGCAATTTTGCGACGCTATGTTTCTACACCAAGGGTCACACCCGGCATCATAGGTGAATCTGATAAAACCACCCGGTGATATGTCTGTAACCCCCCTTATCGTGCCCGACCGGACTGACCACAAGCTGACAAGGTGGCTAAGCACTACCCTGTGGGTTCTGGCGTTATGCCTGCTGAGCGCATGCGCCGCCCCCAAAACCGCCCCTAAAACAGATCTCGTCCGCAGCCCGGACCAGGGTAGCGAAGTTGCGGTGCGCGCAATGAGTATGATCGGCAAGCCTTACCGCTGGGGCGGAGACAACCCGCGGGCTGGCTTTGACTGTAGCGGGCTTGTGCACTACGTTTACCAGGATGCGCTAGGGGTTGCATTGCCGCGAACCGCCCGCCTGATGAGCCGCCAGGGGAAAAAGGTGGGCAAGTCCGGGTTGCGACCGGGCGATTTGGTGTTCTTTAATACCGGTCGACGTTTCTCGCATGTCGGGATCTACGTGGGCAACGGCCGCTTCGTGCATTCGCCGTCACGCGGCAAGACAATTCGCCTGGCTCGACTGGACAATCGGTACTGGGACAAACGCTTCAGCGGCGGGCGACGCCCCGAAATCTGAACAGCGTTTAGTCAACCTCGCCTGGCGGCGCAGGAAATACCGGAAGACGCCAATATGGTTTGTTCACCTGGCGGTGCCGAATCAGTTGGATTCCCGTGCCCGGACTAAAATCGATTTCAACTGCGCCGTCAACGTCTGACCGCAGAACGTCAATTGCGCGTTGTTGATACCGCCTCAACACCCGGTGGGCGGGATGACGGAATCGATTGCGATACCCCATCTGAAACACCGCAAAACGCGGATTGACCGTCGCCAGAAATTGCGTTGTCGATGATGTACCACTGCCATGATGCGGCGCAATCAATACGTCGGCATTGAGCCCGGCGTTTCCGTAGACGGCAACCAGGGTTTTTTCCTGTGCTGCTTCGATGTCACCGGTCAGCAAGACAGATCCACCCCGCCCTTTCACATGCAGAACACAACTGCGGGCATTGCGATTGCTCCGCTTATTGCCAAGGACGAGCGCACCGGGATGCAGAATGCTGAACTGAACTCCGTCCCATTGCCAGGAGTCCCCGCGCCGGCACAACTGCATTTTGGGCAGACGGTGCGCTTTCGGTGAGTCTGACGGCATCGAACTGAGGACCTGGCTCGGATTGAACTGGTCGATCAGGCGATGGGCACCTCCAATATGATCGGCATCTGCATGCGACAACACGACGGTGTCGAGGCGACGAATCTGTCGTGACCGCAACAGCGGCGCTACCAGGCGGTCGCCGGCGCCACTGTCGGCATCATAAGTTGGGCCGGTGTCAAATAACAAACTGTGTCGCGCAGTCTGTATGAGTACAGCTGAACCCTGGCCAACATCAAGCGCAACTAACCGAAACCGCCCGTCTACGGATGCTGCGGCTGGCAACAACAACAACGGCATTAACAAGCCGGCAGCAACCACGCGTGGCACTGGTGCGGCCGGCCAGAGTATCAAGCCAGCCCCGAGTGCAGCAAGCGCCAACACCCAGGGGCTGGGATGCCCGGTAATCCAGATGGCCTGCGACGAAGCGCCTGCCCATGACAAAAAAAGCAACAGATAATAGGTAATGCCGGCGGCAAGCGCCAACAATACGTCTCCACCGGAGGGCCACCAGACCGATATAAAACCGGCAACCATTGCCAGCGGAGTCAGCACAATAGACACGACCGGAATGGCCACCGCATTGGCCACCGGGCTGACCACCGACACCGACCCGAACCAAACCGCACCCAATGGCAACAAGGCAATCGTGGCAGCCCACTGGGTACGCGCCGCAGCCTGCAGAAAGACGCGGCCGTTTTCCAGCCAGCCGTGGGCGTAAACGATAATTGCAATTACCGCAACAAACGATAACCAGAACCCGGCTGATAACGGTGCCCACGGGTCGATCACAACAACAATAGCAGCGGCCAAAGCCAGCACAAAAGGCAGCGAACAATGGCGACCACTCAGTAGTACGCCACCCGCCGCTGCCAGCATCCAGCAGGTACGCTGCGCCGGAATACCCCAGCCGGAAAAAGCGCTGTAAGCCAGGGCCGCGACCAAGCCACAAAACCAGGCGATATGCGGTGCGGCAAACCGGCGCAGCACAAGTAAAGGAACCAGCCGGCTGTTACGCAACAGGAATCGGCTCAAACCGACCGCAAGCGCGGCAAACATTGTGACGTGCAACCCGGATATTGACATCAGGTGTGAGGTGCCGGTGCGATTGTAGATATCCCACATACCAGCCGGAATCGCCGACTGATTACCCGTCACCAGCGCAATAAGCGTGCCGCTCACCGTGGGATCAACCTTGCCAAGGCCGCGTTGCATCGCCAGCTGAACCGCATCGCGTGCGGCGGCAATAGTTGCAGCCAACGAAAAACCGCCGTCACGAATCAGACGAACCGGACGCCAGTTATTCGGCGGTTCTTGGCGCCTTTTTTTGCGCACGTAACCGTAGCCGTCGGTCCCGGACTGCAACGCACGCAGTTCAGCATCAAAGCCGCCCGGGTTCACCAGACCGTGCGGCCGTTTCAGGCGAACGTTCAGTTGCCAGTGCTGGCCGGCATGCAGCAGATGTGGGGTGCGCCCATACCAACTGAGTCGGACCTTTCGGCCTGCCGGGCAAAACGGTGCCGTATTGACGCAGTGACTGATGCGAAAATCGAATCGTCGTCCGTGTTCAAATCGAGTCACCAGGCTGCTTATCTGCCCGACCACCGCATAGTCGACCCCTTCCATCGCCGGGGTCAGGCGTGCGTCAAGACCACCGTGAGCCCGACTAATTACCATCAGCGCGGTGAGACTAACAACCAGCAGCCACCAGCGCAGCGCCGACACACGCCACATCAGCAAGAGGGCGAATGCGCTTGCCAGCGCCAGCTCTGCGGCATTGGGCAACACCGGCAAGCTGTGCACAGCCACAGCCGTTGCCGGTACCGCGGCCAGTGCGGGCCAGCGACGATGTCGCTGTGTTAAGAAGGAACTGTCAGAGGAACTGTCAGAGGAACTGTCGGAGAAGCCGTCGGAGGGCCGGCTGGAGGAGCAATCGGACGCGCCGACATTTCGGGCCGGAGAATCGGCATAGTGTTCGGGATGATCGTGAAGCGGTGGTGTCGGACCCATGACCAGAGCCTATCGGCCCTGGGCGGCCACGACTGTCATGGCTCTGCCCGTCGGACCTAGGCCACTGGTGGCGGCCGATGAATGCACTTCAGCCCCGGGATGACCCGCAGCGCATTGCAATAAGTCTGTTCGATCACCTCATCGAGTGATGCCGGGCGTAATTGGGCGAATTGCCGCGCGATAGCCGGGAGCTCACCCGGTTCATTGCGTTCCCTGGCAAGCCAGGCGGGTGCCATGTCGGGGGCATCGGTTTCCAGGACATGGGCTTCGCCAGGCAATTCACCCACCAGTCGGCGAATCTGCCGGGCACGCTCAAAAGTCAGTGTTCCACCAAACCCCAAAGCAAAACCCAGTTCTGTAAATGCCCTGGCCTGTTGCGTGCTGCCATTGAAGGCGTGGGCAATGCCGCCGCTGACCGATGTCTTGCGCAAGTACTTGAGCAATCGATCCTGCGACTTGCGGACATGGAGAATCACCGGCAAGTCAAAACGCCGGGCCAGAAGCAGCTGCGCTTCGTAAAAAACCTCCTGGCGCGCCACATCCAGGCCGGGGACAAAATAATCCAATCCGATTTCACCCACGGCAACCAGTTTTGGATCACCGCGCCGACTGACTAATGCTTGCTCCAGCAATTGGAGAGCGTCATCGGTCAGGCGGTCCACCCACAGCGGGTGTATCCCAAGGGCGTAAACAATATCACTATGCGTATGGGCCAATGCTGCCACTGCATCAAAATTATGTGGGCTGACTGCCGGCACAATCATTGCCCCGACCCCACCCGCGCGGGCCCGGGCTATGATCAGATCGCGATTGTCATCAAACTCCGGGGCATCCAGATGACAGTGGGTATCAATCAACATCGGATTATCCTCACACCATCTCAAGTAACTTTACAAACCCGCGCTCATTCGAATTGACTTCAGCTCGGAATCGAATCAATCCCGCTACCGACGGCAACCGACGTTTAAACCACTTCGATCTGACCGTCACGAATGGTGAGTCGTCGATCCATGCGGGCGGCCAGTTCAATATCGTGGGTCACCACCACAAAACCGGTGCCCGACTCCCGCGACAGGCTGGCCATTAATTCGAATACCTGCATTGCTGTCTGACGATCGAGGTTGCCGGTCGGCTCATCAGCCATGACGTAACGCGGCGCGGTCACCATTGCCCTTGCAAGTGCCACACGTTGCCGCTCACCACCGGATAACTGTGCAGGTACATGATTAAGCCGGTGTGATAAACCCACCCGGTTCAGCATCTGATCAGCATCAACCGCAGCCTGAGTTGATGTCAATCCTCGAATTCGCAACGGCATCGCCACATTTTCTGACGCAGTAAATTCACCGAGTAAATGATGAAACTGGTACACAAAACCCAGGTAACGATTACGTAATGTGCCACGTTCAGATTCAGACAGATTATCGACCCGCCGCCCATCAATGGTCACTTCCCCGGTAGTCGGCGTGTCCAGACCGCCAAGTAAATGCAAAAGCGTACTCTTGCCAGAGCCCGACGCTCCCAGAATCGCAACTCGCTCGCCCGGCTGCAAGCTGAAGTCAACTGATCGCAACACCTGAATCGACTCGTCACCAATGGTGAACGTCTTACTCAAACCGGTTGCCACAATGCCACTTGCCGCGGTGGTTTCGGGCGACAGGGGTTTACTCATACCGCAACGCCTCGGCCGGTTTGACCTTCGATGCACGCCAACTCGGGTAAATGGTTGAAGCAAAAGCCAGCAGACAAGCCGTGATTCCGATTGTGATGACGTCGGGCCAGTGAACTTCGCTGGGCAGGAAATTTATAAAGTAGATGCCCTGGGGCAAGACTTCAAAACCAAACAGGCGCTCGACAAAACTCACCACTTTGCCGACGTTAAACGCAAGTAATACCCCCAGGCCAACGCCAATCGCCGTACCCAGTAGCCCAACAGACGCGCCCTGCACCATGAAAATTTTCATGATGCTCGATGGAGTTGCCCCGAGTGTGCGCAAAATAGCAATATCGGATTGCTTGTCGTTGACCGTCATCACCAGCATCGACACCAGGTTGAATGCCGCAACGGCAACAATCAGGGTCAGCACGATAAACATCATGCGTTTTTCAATCTTGACGGCGGCAAACCAGTTGCGGTTTTCGGCGGACCAGTCACGGATATATAAATCGCCACTCAGCCTTTGCGCTAATTCATTCGCGATCTCAGGTGCCGCCATCATGTCGCTTGTTTTGAGCCGGACACCGCTGGCACCACGAACCCGGAACAAGCGTGACGCATCCTCGATATGCATCAATACTAAACTCAGATCGTATTCAAAATGACCGGATTCGAAAATTGCCGCTACCGTGAACTGACGCAGGCGAGGCAATACCCCAGCCGGGGTCGCGGTTCCCTGGGGGGCAATTAAGGTAAGTTTGTCACCCGGCCCTACCAGGAGACGATCGGCAAGCTGGCGCCCAATCGCCACGCTGAACTCACCAGGCTTTAGCGAGTCTGCGCTGCCAAAAGCAAATGAATTGATGAAGTCGGCAACCTGGCCCTCGGTTGCCGGGTCGATCCCGCGCACCAGCACACCGCGAACGCCGTCCCCGTGAGTCAGCATTGCCTGGCCGGCAACAAAGGGGGCTGCGCCGGTAATACGCGCATCCTGTTCTGCAGTTTTGGCAATCAGCTGCCAGTCGGTTATTGGGGTCTCCCCGGCCAGCACTTCAATATGAGAGAGCACCGACAACATTTTGTCGCGCACCTCTTTCTGAAAGCCGTTCATGACGGACAACACAACAATCAGGGCGGCAACCCCAAGCGCAATACCGGCAACGGACATCACCGAAATAAACGAGATGAAGCCGTCGCGGGTACCAGATCGGCGGCTGGTGCGGGTAAACCGGTATCCGATGAAAAATTCGTAAGGAGTAGGCATAAGCGCGTTGCAGTTTGCCATAGTTTGACCGGGCGTCTGGCCAACGCCCCAGTCTCGTCCCGCCATTCAGCACAATACTGACATTCCGGTTGTGGCATCCGCTCGATCGGTTCGTGCAGATGCCAGTGCTATCCTGCGTCGATGCTGACCCTGTTGTGCCCCGATACTCTGCCGGAACCCCCGACAACCGACCCCGGTGACGATGCGTCGGCCCGTGCCGTCGATTCGGCGACTCATCCAGTTGCCGGTGCAGCCTCTCGATTCGCCCCTTTAAAACAACGGCTGCGGCGTGCCCGCCCCGGGATTCGCTGGCACGAAGAAGCAACCATTGCCCGTCGTTCGCCATTGGAATCATGGATCACTCAGTGCTTTGGGCTGCCAGCCGGTGTCTGGCCCGCCGCTTACGGCCGCTTTGCTGGCTGCGTTGCTGACCGCTCGGCTAACGATACCGGTGACGTCTGCCGACTCGCGCAGGGCCAACTGCGCAGCGAGCTGACCATTCGCCCGGCCCACTTGCATGCCGGCCTGGACCACCTGGTCTTGCAACCCCCGGCGATGCTTGAAGTCACTACCCAAGAAGCTGAGCAACTGGTCATCAGCGCCAATGATTTCCTGCGCGACGACGGAATTTCGCTGCGCGTTCTGACAGCTGACTACTGGGTTCTGGATACTGGCACCCGTTTTGATGTTGATTTGTCCAGCGCCGAGCAGGCGATTGGCCGGAATGTCGATGCTTATATGCCGGCTGGCAAGGATGGCCGGAAACTACGATCATTGTTAAACGAACTGCAGATGTTGTGGCACGACCATCCGGTGAATCAGCAGCGGGACGACAACGGTCACACACGAATCAACACGGTATGGGCTGAAGGCTATTGTGACCCGCTTGTCACTGACATGACGACCCACGGTTTCCGGCAGATTTTCTGCACTCAGCCAGCGATGGCCGGCCTCGCCCAGGCTCAGGGTATCCCGTGCACACCGCTCGCCGCGAACTCCGATATAGCGGCCCAACTCAACGGCGTATCGAATGAATTGCGACAACACAGCCTGGTCGAATTACCACCCGGGCCGCAGGTGCTGACCGCCGTTCTCAGCGCTTTCCCCAACCTTGATGCGCAATTAGTCATGAGCAACAGCAAGACCTGGGTTGCAGTCGACATTCGACCTACAGATCAATTGAAGTTCTGGCGCCGATGGAACCTGGGCTGACTCCTCTATCTCCAATGACCCCGATGCCTCCAACTCTCACGCCGCCTGCGTCCCGGCCCAAACCATCAACGCCCGCCACCGATATCCCGGTCGACCGTGTACTGAAAATTCGCGAACGGGTTGCAGACCAAAAAACCGTTGACGAGTTGACAGAGGCCGGCTTTGACCCGGTTCTGGCCCGGGTGCTGGCTGGTCGCGGTATCCGCAGCAAAGCCCAGGTCAGCGAAAACCTGAATGAACTGATCAAACCAGACACCATGGCGGGTCTTGAAGCTGCTGCTGACATCATCGCGCGTGCGATCGAAGCTGATGAGTTCATATGCGTGGTTGGTGACTACGACTGTGACGGCGCCACCGCAACGGCGGTCACCGTTCTGGGCCTGCGCCTGCTTGGCGCCCAGATTGACTACCTGGTGCCGAACCGTTTTGCCCACGGCTATGGATTATCACCTTTGGTTATCGACAGCTTGTTATCCCATCCGGGCAAATCCAAACCGCGCTGGATCATTACTGTCGATAACGGGATATCCAGCCATGAGGGGGTTGATTCTGCCCACCAGCATGGTATTGGCGTAATTGTGACCGACCACCACCTGCCGGGTGACACCCTGCCGGCCGCAGAAGCGATTGTGAATCCCAACGTACCTGGCTGCCGCTTCCCCAGCAAAAACCTGGCCGGGGTTGGGGTGGCGTTCTACCTGGTGGCGGCAGTTCGTGCGGCTCTGCGTCGCCTGGGAAAACTGGCTGATCCGCCGCCAAAACTCAACCATTTACTTGACCTGGTGGCCCTGGGCACGGTTGCCGACGTTGTCCGCCTGGATGAAAATAATCGCCGCCTGGTTCGTGCCGGCTTGCGCCAGATGCGGGCCGGCAAGGCACAACCCGGTTTAAAAGCACTGATGCGGGTTGCCGGCTGCGCCGAACAACGCCTGACTGTACGCGACCTTGGCTTTGCCCTCGGACCCCGTATTAACGCAGCGGGCCGGCTTGAAGACATTTCAGTTGGCATTGCCTGTTTGCTGGCCAGTGACGAGGGTCGGGCCAACGAACTGGCCGAATCGCTCGATTCAATTAACCGCGAACGCCGCCAGATAGAAAGCGACATGCGCGAAATTGCCGTCAACAACTTACCAGCGCCCAAGCCGTCGCAAATGGGGATTGCGGTTGCCCACCCCGAATGGCATGAAGGTGTGATTGGCCTGGTTGCCGGCCGGCTGCGCGAGCAATGGCACCGCCCGGTTGTAGCCATGGCCCCCTCGGCCAACGACCCGAAGACGCTGCGCGGCTCGGGGCGTTCCGTACCGGGTGTCCACTTGCGAGATGTCTTTGCCCTGGTCGACGCCCGGGCCCCGGGCTTAATCACCCGGTTTGGCGGTCACGCCATGGCCGCCGGCCTGAGCATGGCCGCTGCCGGCCTGCCCCGCTTTGCCCAATTGTTTGACGCAGCCGTTGGCGAACTGGCACAAAGCGAAGCCTTCGAACGCGAGCTGCTGGTTGATGGCCCGTTACGGGCGGAGCAGATCAAATTGTCTTTGTGTCGAACCCTTGATGACCAGATCTGGGGCCAGGGATTTATGGCACCGGTTTTTTGCAATGAGTTCGAACTGGTCAAACAACGGGTGGTGGGCACAGGCCATTTGAAGTTAAACCTGCGTCTTGAGGGCAAGCCTTTTTCGGCAATCTTTTTCAGACGAGACAAGCCGCTGCCGCCACGTCCGGTGCTGGCCTATCTGGTGGAACTGAACGAGTACGGTGGCCTGCTCGAACCGCAGCTGGTTATCCAGGCCTGCGCCAACGGCTGAAAGCCTTATGCTGTCCGCGTTGCCGGTTATAATCATGGGTTGCCCAATTACTGTTAAAAGGATGCTCACCTGTATGGACGCAGAACAACTCAATCAGATTCAGTCAACGATCAGCGACCTGTCTGAGAGGGTGCAGGCCTTACGGGGGTATCTTTGACTTCGATCTGAAACAAGATCGTCTCGAAGAAGTCAACCGCCTGCTCGAAGACCCGGACGTCTGGAACGACGCCAAGCGCGCCCAGGAACTGGGTCGCGAGCAGCGCTCACTTGAATCAATTGTTAGTAGTCTGACCAAGGCTGGTGCCGATCTGTCCGACGCCGGTGATCTGTTCGAGATGGCCCGTGACGAAGGGGACCACGCCACGATTACGGCAATCGACGCTGACACCCGAAAAGTGGAGGCAATTGTCGAAGGACTGGAATTTCGGCGGATGTTCTCTAACCCTGCCGATATCAACAATTGTTTCATCGAAATCCAGTCTGGCGCCGGCGGCACCGAAGCCCAGGACTGGGCCCAGATGCTGTTGCGACAATACCTGCGCTACTGTGAACGCAAAGAACTCCAGGCCGATGTGCTTGAAGAATCCGAAGGTGAAGTTGCCGGTATTAAAAGCGCGACCATAAAGGTTACCGGCGAATACGCCTATGGCTTGCTGCGAACCGAAACCGGCATCCACCGCCTGGTTAGAAAATCGCCGTTTGATGCATCAGGCGGTCGTCATACATCGTTTGCATCACTATACGTATACCCCGAAGTTGATGACTCGATCGAAGTCGACATCAACCCGGCTGACTTACGAATTGATGTCTACCGGGCATCCGGCGCCGGTGGTCAGCACGTGAACCGCACGGAATCTGCCGTTCGAATAACTCACAATCCGACCGGTATCGTGGTTCAGTGTCAGAACGACCGCTCCCAACACCGCAACAAAGACGAAGCCATGTCGATGTTGCGCGCCCGTCTCTATGAATACGAGTTGCGCTTGCGCCAGGCTGAGCAAGACAAAGTCGAAGCAGGCAAGACTGACATCGGCTGGGGTCATCAGATTCGGTCTTACGTCCTGGACCAGTCGCGCATTAAAGACCTGAGAACCAATGTTGAGATCAGTAATACCCGCTCCGTACTGGATGGCGATCTTGACCCGTTTATTTCCGAAAGCCTCAAACAGGGAGTCTGATGGCCGACCAACCCAAAGGGCAGCGGCCCACCGACGCAAAAGCGCCCGATGCTGCTGATGAAAACCAGATTATTGCCGAGCGCCGCGCCAAATTAAGCAACCTGCGCGATGCAGGTCAGGCTTTTCCGAACGACTTTACCCCGACAGATACCGCCGGTGCACTGCTGTCTGCACATGGAGGCCAAAGCCGCGAAGAACTCCAGGCCAGCCCGGTAACGGTTAGCCTGGCCGGTCGGATGATGCTCAAGCGCGTTCAGGGTAAAGCCAGTTTTGCCACTATTGCAGACCACACCGGACGTATCCAACTTTATCTGAATGATGCCGGCGTTGGTGAACAAACCCACAACGCATTTAAGCACTGGGATCTTGGCGATTTATTAGCCGTTGAAGGTGAATTGTTTAAAACGATGAAAGGCGAGATGTCGGTACGTGCCGCCAGTATTCGACTACTGACCAAAAGCCTGCGCCCTCTTCCTGACAAGTTTCATGGTCTGGCCGACCAGGAAACGCGCTATCGCCAGCGTTATGTTGATCTGATCGTTAACGATGATTCTCGTCAGGTCTTTATTGCCCGCAGCAAAGCGGTGCAAGCCCTGCGCTCGTTTATGACGGAAAACAATTTTCTCGAAGTCGAAACGCCGATGCTGCACCCGATTCCCGGCGGTGCGACGGCCAAACCTTTTGTAACGATGCACAACGCGCTTGACCAGCAGATGTTTCTGCGGGTTGCCCCCGAGTTGTACCTGAAGCGGCTGATTGTTGGCGGACTTAACCGGGTGTTTGAAATTAACCGCAGTTTCCGCAATGAAGGCATCAGTCCGCGACATAACCCTGAATTTACGATGATGGAGTTTTATGCGGCCTACACCGACTATCGATGGAACATGCAATTCACCGAGGCAGCAATCAGGCACACGGCCCACGCCGTCCTTGGTACTGCGAAGCTGACTTACCAGGGTAACGAGATCGACCTTGCGCAGCCGTTTGAACAACTGACCACGGTACAGGCAATCGAACGCTTTGCCCCGCATCTTGACGCCGCCCGCCTGGGTGACGTTGTTTATCTGAAAGAAGCACTGACCCAGGCACGGGTAGACTTAAACGCACCGGCCATGCGAAACGCCGGGCTTGGCGCGCTGCAGCTGGCTTTGTTCGAAGAAGTGGCTGAATCGAAACTGATCAATCCGACGTTTATTATCGATTATCCGGTAGAAGTGTCGCCACTGGCCCGGGCGTCAGACAACAACCCGGATATTACCGAGCGGTTTGAGTTGTTTATCGCCGGTCGGGAAACCGCCAATGGTTTTTCAGAGCTGAATGATTCAGAAGACCAGGCCGAACGATTCCGCCAGCAGGTGCAGGCCAAGGACGCGGGCGACGAGGAAGCAATGTATTTTGATGCTGACTATATTCGGGCGCTAGAATACGGGATGCCGCCAACCAGCGGTTGCGGTATTGGCATTGACCGTCTGATGATGTTACTGACCGACAGTGCGAGTATTCGGGATGTCATCTTATTTCCAGCGCTTAAACGGATGGATTAGTGCAACTGCTCACCCGCAGCTATCAGACAGTTGAGCTAATTCAGCTGCGCAGCGAGTTGGAGCACCGCGGTATTGCAGTTCATATTGCTGATGAATTTACCTACGCAATACCCGGCATGCCGGGCGCCGAGCAACCTCGCGGGGTGTGGGTCGCTGACGACGACTTGCTGGCTGCCCAGCGGGTCGTGATCGATTTACTCGGTGACGACCGGGTACATCGCCCTGACGCAGAACCTAATCGCGCCAGTGCCACAGAGCCTGGCGTGCCGCAATGGATATGGGTGGTCGCAATTGCAATTGCAATGTTCGCGGTACTATCGCTCACGCGCAACTAACGATGCATCTTCAACAACAGGATGGAACAGCATGGACTATTTAAGCGGCGTCATCACCCATGCCAAATACAACCACTGGTTCAATGAACGTTTGTACGATGCCAGCGAGCGCTTAACCACCGAAGAGCGCAGCATGGATCAGGCAGCGTTTTTTGGCTCAATCATCGGCACCCTTAATCACATTCTGGTTGGTGATGTCATCTGGCTGCGGCGTTTTTTGCAAGCCGACATTCCCGCCAACGAATTGCTGGCAGCGGATGCCCTGGCATGGTTACCCAATCCGACCCGAACCGATGAGATCCCGTTTGAAGACTGGGACGATTTGCGACCGGCCCGCGCCGGGGTTGATAAGTTAATCCTGGACTGGACTGACGCACTGCACTCAGAAGACCTTGATTACAGTCTCAGTTACGTCAACACCCGTGGCCGCCCTTTCAAACGCACACTTGGCCTGCTCCTGCTGCATTTTTTCAACCATCAGACCCACCACCGCGGCCAGGCCACAACCTTGTTGTTTCAAAACGGTGTTGATCCCGGGGTTACCGACTTAATCGCGATGCTGCCGAACGACGAATAAACAGCCGGCACGATTCATCGAATCCAGTGGGCGAAACAGCGTCAGCAATCATTGACCGAACCCACACCAACAAGCTTAGATCATGACTCACGAATCGCGTACCCCCGCCTTTTGTACCCAATGCCGGTCACGTTGCGGCTGCGTTGCCGTTGTGAAAGACAATCGCCTGGTCGCCATCGAACCATTGCCCGGTCACCCCAGTGGCGAAAAACTCTGCCCAAAAGGCAAAGCAGCGCCCGAGCTGGTTTACCACCGTGACCGGCTGACGCAGCCGATGCGCCGCACCAAAGCCAAGGGCAGTCCTGATGCCGGCTGGACACCGATATCCTGGGACGAGGCACTACAAACCATTGCCGACCGAATGGCATCAATTCGCGACACCCACGGCGCCGAGCAGGTTGCCTTTTCGGTCACCACACCCAGTGGAACCCATATGTCTGACGGCATCTCCTGGGTTGAGCGGCTGGTGCGGGCATTTGGCAGCCCAAACACAATTTATGGCACTGAAATTTGTAACTGGCATAAAGACTATGCCTCTCGATTTACCTATGGGCACGATATTGGTACGCCCGACTTCGCCAATACCGATTGCGTACTGCTCTGGGGTAATAACCCGGCAAACACCTGGTTGGCACGCTCGGTTGAAATACAAAAAGCCATGCGCCGGGGCGCCAGGATGGTGGTGGTTGATCCACGCCGCACCCCACTGGCGCGGCAGGCAAGTTGCTGGCTGCGAATCAAACCGGGCACCGACCAGGCTCTGGCCTTGGGGCTGGCGAACCTGCAGATAGAACAGCGGCGTTTCGATTCGGACTTTGTCCGCCAATGGTCCAACGGTCCGCTATTAGTCCGCGATGACAACGGTCAGCTGCTACGCGAGTCGGACCTTCACCGTGGCGGCCAGCCATCCATACTGCTGGCGCTTGACCAGCAGTCCGGCGCACTGCTTCGTTATGACAGCCAGGCCGGCAATTGGCTGGACAACCCGGCACATGCCGGGCTGCGTGCCCTAACTAGGGTGAACGCAATTGCAGCTGAGTTATCTTGCCGAACGGCATTCGAACACTACGCGCAGGCCGCTGCCCAATATCCGCCGGATAGAGTCGCGAAGCTGACCGGTATCAGTGCGGCCAGCCTGCATGAAGCCGCTGAAATTATTGGCACGGCTAAAAGCCTCGCCTATTACGCATGGAACGGCGTTGGTCAGAGCAACACCGCGACCCAGACCGATCGCGCGATCAGTTTGCTCTACACGCTCACCGGCCACTACGGTGCCCCGGGCGGCAACGTGCCCGGCGGCGCGGCGAGCTTTAACGATATTTCGGGGCTCGACTTATTGCCACAAGCGCAACGAGACAAAGCCCTGGGCTTGGCTGAACGACCACTTGGCCCCGGCTTAAACGGCTGGGTCACGGCCCGGGACGTATATAAAGCCGTACTGGAACACCAGCCTTACCCGGTGCGCATGCTGATGTCGTTTGGCACCAACCTGTTGTATTCGCAACCCGACCCGGCCAGTGCACGGGCCGCCCTTCAGGCCCTGGAGTTTCACGTACATGCCGATTTTTTCTTAAACCCCAGCGCCCAGTTTGCCGACATCGTGTTGCCGGTATCAACATCGTGGGAACGCGAAGGTCTGCGAACCGGGTTTGACGCCAGTGTTGAAGGATTGCGACGGGTACAACTGCGCCCAGCGGTCGTTACGCCAGTTGGTCAGGCGCGCAGCGATATCGACATTGTGCTGGGACTGGCCGAGCACCTCGGCCTCAGTGAGCAGTTTTTTAGTGGTGACGTGAACGCAGGGTACGAACAGATTCTGACGGGATCGGGTGTGGGCTTAGCCGCCTTGCGGGCTCAGCCAGAAGGTGTGGATGTAGCGGGCAGCGCAAACTACAGGCCATACGCCCAGGTTGGCACTGATGACATGAGTGTTGGCTTTCCAACCCCGTCAAAGCGGATCGAAATATATTCCGAACTATTACACCGGCATGGTCAGCCCGCTGTGCCAACCCTGGTTGAAACAGAGCTGCCACAACAGCAGGCCAACTACCCGTTACGCCTGAGTTGCGCCAAGACAATGACGTATTGCCACAGTCAGCATCGAAACATCGAATCGCTACGCCGGTTGCTGCCAGAACCCATCCTGGAAATGGCGCAACCCGCGGCGGCGGAACGCGACATCATCAACAAAGACTGGGTCGAAATTAAAACCCGGTCCGGCGCCTTTATCGCCAGGGCCCGGCTGGTCCAGGATACCGAGCCAGGATCAGTTTTTGCCCAGCATGGCTGGTGGGCGCTGGGCACGCCGAGCAACATGAATAGCGTTATCGACACTTCCGATTGCGACCCGATCAGTGGATCGATTGCCCTGCGTTGCTCGTGGTGTGAAGTGCGTAAGCTAACTATCGATGAATTGTTCGCATATAAACTTGAATAACGCGTCGTTGGTGACGCCAGCGCCCGTCACTCAATCCGCTTCTTCAATCCAGGCCTGCTGTACAGCCTCAAGTATTCGCTCACCACATCGGCTGGGATCATCATCAAACCCCGGCAACGCCATGATCCATTCGCGCAGCTCGGTAAATCGCACCTGGGTGGGATCAACATCGGGTTTTGTCTCGGTCAGGCCGATAGCAATGTCCTGAACATCCGTCCACTTCATCAGTGTTCCTCCCGCGCGTGATTGATTGTGTACTTAGGAATTTCTACGGTTAAATCGGCATCTTTCATGATGGTCTGACAAGACAATCGGGACATCGGGCTCAGGCCCCAGGCTTTGTCCAGCAAGTCATCCTCGTCCTCGTCGGATTCATCAAGTGAATCGAAGCCGTCACGAACGATGACATGACAAGTCGTGCATGCGAGTGACATTTCACAGGCGTGCTCAATTTCGATATTGTGCTCGAGTAATTTCTCGCAAAGCATCTCACCCGCTTGCATTTCAAAGGTCGCGCCATCCGGACAAATCTTGTCGTGTGGTAAAACGGTAACCTTAGGCATAAAAATTTCCGGTGAAGGTTTAATTGGCGCTTGGTTATACGCTGCTATCGGTTCGGGTTGTACCGGTAACATTGTCACCAGCACTGGCAAACCCCTGGAGTTCACTGATGGATTTTCCTGCCAGGGCCTGACGAACCGAGCGGTCCATCCGGCGGGCGGCAAAAACTTCCGAAGTTCGGCTCAACTGGTCCAGGCCAGAGCGGATAGCATCTGCATCTGCATCGACGCCGTCGCGAAGCACTTGCAACTGTTCGATTCCGCTGCGCAACGCCGCCTGCTCATCGTCATCAAGCAGGTCGGCATCGGTATCCAATGCTGACGAAATAGCCTCGATCAAACGGTCCGCATCCACTTGCTGCTCACGTAATGCACGGGCTTTCATGTCATCACCGGCGGCGCCAAAGGCAGACTTCAACATGCCGGCAATTTCTTCATCTTCCAGCCCGTATGACGGTTTGACCACCACGCTGGCTTCAACCCCACTGGACTCTTCGCGCGCTGATACTGATAACAAACCGTCTGCGTCAATTTGATAAGTGACTTCTATGCGGGCCGCCCCGGCAGCCATTGGCGGGATACCCCGCAGTTCAAACCGGGCCAGGGAACGGCAGTCTTCGACCAGTTCGCGTTCACCCTGAACCACGTGAAACGCCATTGCACTCTGGCCATCTTTATGCGTGGTGAACTGCTGTGCACGGGCGACCGGTATCGTGGAATTACGCGGCACAATGCGTTCCACCAGACCACCCATGGTTTCCACCCCAAGCGACAAAGGCGTCACATCAAGTAGCAACCAGTCGTCGTCACCAACGGGGTTACCAACCAGCATATTGGCCTGCAAAGCAGCGCCGACGGCAACTACTTGATCAGGGTCAATATTAACCAAAGGTTCACAGTTAAAGAGTTTGCCAACCGCCAGGCCAACCTGCGGCATACGGGTTGAACCGCCAACCAGCACGACTCCCTTGACCTCGACGACACTAAGACCGGCATCGGATAGGGCTTGATCGCAACAGGCGAGTGTTTTGTCCAATAACGGTTTCGTCAGTTGATCAAACACTGCACGGGTCAGACCCAGGTCAATCGACTCATCATTGGATAACCTGGCAGCAAACCGAACTTGAGACGCATTAGTCAGCAATTCTTTGCATGCGGTAGCGTGCATCATCAGTCGGCGCCAGTCAGCCGGCGCCAGTGACGAGCGGTTTTGACCACTCTCTGTTAGCGCCCAATCAACAATTGCACGATCAAAGTCGTCCCCGCCAAGGGCGGAGTCGCCGCCGGTCGCCACCACTTCAAACACACCCTGGGTCAGGCGCAGAATAGAAATATCGAAGGTGCCGCCCCCCAGATCGTAGACGGCGTAGACGCCTTGAGCTTCGTTATCAAGGCCGTAAGCAACAGCGGCCGCAGTCGGCTCATTCAAAAGGCGTAATACGTTCAAACCAGCCAGCGACGCGGCGTCTTTTGTTGCCTGGCGCTGGGCGTCATCAAAATACGCCGGCACCGTAATCACTACACCTTGTAACTCGCCACCGAGGCTTTGCTCTGCCCGCAATCGCAAGGTTTCGAGAATTTTCGCTGAAACCTCTACCGGGCTTTTGTCACCTTGAACGGTACGAATCTTCAGCATACCGGGTGCATCGACAAACTCGTAAGCCGACGACTGAGCATTCGCGTCCTCAACGCCGCGCCCCATAAATCGTTTGACAGAGACGATCGTGTTTCCAGGATCGGCAACGGCTTGTTTCATCGCCAGGTCACCAACAACAACCGAACCATCAGACAGGTAACGAACGACTGAGGGCAACAGAAAATTTCCGTGCGCATCGGGCAGCACTTCGCTGGCTCCGGAGCGTACGGTGGCAACCAGAGAATTCGTCGTACCCAGATCAATACCCGCGGCCAGCTTTCGCTGGTGGGGTTCGGGAGTCTGGCCCGGTTCGGAGATTTGAAGCAGCGCCATAAATAATTTACCGACGGTTGAGCGACCGAGTCGCTGTGTTTACTTCCTGGGCAAAACGGTCCAGGAACATCCAACGCCGGACCAGGCCGGCGGCCAGCGCAAAATCGGCTGACTTGTCCAATGCAGTAGAGAGCTCATCGGTTAACTTCAGCCGCACGGCATCAACCTGCTTACTTAGTAAATCCACTGCAGCCAGGTCATCAGCATCAACGGCTTCTTCGAGCGCTTCGCGCCACTCGAGTTGCTGCATCATGAACTCGGCTGGCATTGCCGTGTTGTCTTCAGCGCCAATTTCTTCCCCATTGATTTCGCACAAATAGCGGGCCCGCGTTAGCGGGTTGCGTAGCGCCTGATGTGCCTCATTAGCCAGGGTAGCCAACTGCATTGCATAACGTTTTTCCGCTGAGCCGGCGTTAGCAAAGCGGTCGGGATGGACCGCGCTCTGGACCTGCCGGTAGGCCAACTCAAGCGCGTGAAGATCGATGCCAAACGCTTGTGGCAGCGAAAAAAACTCGAAGTAATTGCGCTTGAGCGCCTGCATTGGAAAACCCGTCGCTAACTGAGCACCGCGCGGCGCCCAGTTGATCTCAGAAGACTAGTAAAGAAAGTCACACGTCGGGATCACACACGGGGTTATGTGCAGTGTCATACGTTAAACGACTCACCGCACCCGCATTCACTCTTGACGTTCGGGTTATTGAACTTGAAACCTTCATTAAGACCTTCCCGGGCAAAATCAAGCTCAGTGCCGTCGATATACGGAAGGCTCTTGGGATCAATGAAGAGTCGAATCCCGTTGCTTTCGAACTCGGTGTCGTTGGTGTCGACGACGTCGGTAAATTCGAGTTTATAAGCCAGACCCGAGCAACCCGTCGTGTGCACGCCCAGGCGCAACCCAACGCCTTTGCCGCGTTTGGTCAGGTAGTTGGAAATATGCTTAGCAGCAGCTTCAGTCAAGGTTACAGACATAATTCACCCGTATAACTAATTTGCAAAGGGCTCAAGCGGCCTTTTGCCCCGCATCACTTGCGTTGCGGGACTTGTAGTCATCAATTGCAGCTTTGATGGCATCTTCAGCAAGGATTGAACAGTGGATTTTCACCGGCGGCAAAGCCAGTTCTTCGGCAATCGCAGTATTCTTGATTGAACCGGCCTCGTCGATTGACTTACCCTTAACCCACTCGGTAATCAACGACGACGACGCAATTGCCGAGCCGCAGCCATAGGTCTTGAACTTGGCGTCTTCAATAATGCCCTGCTCATTCACCTTGATCTGCAACTTCATGACGTCGCCGCAAGCCGGCGCGCCCACCATGCCGGTACCCACGGTTGGGTCGGATTTGTCGAGTGAACCCACATTGCGCGGGTTCTCGTAGTGATCGATTACTTTTTCGCTATAGGCCATTATCTGACTCCGGTTAGCATGTTCTGGTTAAAGTTTATGATTTTCTCGTATGTAATACAGCTATGGCTACATTTAGTGTGCGGCCCACTGTACTGAGTCCAGGTCGACACCTTCCTGAACCATTTCCCACAGTGGTGACATTTCGCGCAACTTGCCAACCTTGTCGTGCAACAGTTGTACCGCGAAATCAATTTCTTCCTCCGTAGTAAACCGGCCGACCGTAAAACGAATCGAGCTGTGGGCAAGTTCGTCGTTACGCCCAAGAGCGCGTAATACGTACGACGGTTCAAGGCTGGCCGAGGTACAAGCCGAACCACTGGAAACCGCGAGATCTTTAATGGCCATAATCAGGGACTCACCTTCAACATAGTTGAAGCTGACGTTCAGGTTATGCGGCACCCGCTGCTCAAGGCTGCCATTGAGATAAACCTCGTCCATGGTTTTTAAACCGTTCCAGAGACGATCGCGTAGCATCCTGATGCGTTCGTTCTCAGATGCCATCTCTTCGCGGGCAAGCCGGAATGACTCGCCCATGCCAACAATCTGATGGGTTGCAAGCGTGCCTGAGCGCATCCCACGCTCGTGTCCACCACCATGAATCTGAGCTTCAATGCGAACCCGCGGCTTACGGCGGACAAACAGCGCACCGACCCCCTTCGGACCATAAGTTTTATGGGCGCACAACGACATCAAATCGATTTTCAGATCCTGCATATCGATCAGCATCTTGCCAGTTGCCTGGGCTGCGTCAACATGAAAGAAAATCTTGCGCGCGCGCAGGATTTCGCCAAAAGCCTTGACGTCCTGAATCACACCAATTTCGTTGTTGACCAGCAATACCGACACCAGGATGGTGTCATCGCGCAATGCGGCTTCCAGCGCCTGGGGTGACACGAGGCCTTGATCGTCAACATCCATATAAGTGACTTCAAAACCCTCGCGCTCGAGCTCGCGCATAGTGTCCAGGGTTGCCTTGTGCTCGGTGCGCAACGTGATCAGGTGTTTGCCCTTGTCTTTATAAAAATGGGCAGCGCCTTTAATACCAAGATTGGTTGCTTCAGTTGCGCCAGAGGTCCACACGATTTCGCGGGGATCAGCATTGATCAGCGCGGCCACCTCACTGCGCGCCTGCTCAACCGCTTTCTCCGCCGTCCAACCGTAAGAGTGGCTACGCGACGCCGGATTACCAAAATCGCCTCTGAGAAATGGCAACATTGCATCGACAACACGCGGGTCAACCGGTGTCGTGGCGGAGTAGTCGAGATAAACAGGTAGCTTCAGGCTCATGGCTGTGATCGTTCGCTCAGTTAGTTCTGGTTAGTTCTGGTTAGTTCTGGTTAGTTCTGGTTATGTCTGGTTACAGAGATATCTAAATAGGAAAAACGTCCAAAAACATCATCAGTGGCGGCCCTGGGGCACGCCAGCACTTACAAGGTTGTCAGCCGACCTTTGTCGAGCTTGATCTGCTGCAAGGTTGAGGTCGGGAAATCCAGCGCCGTCCGATGCTCTTTGACCACCGAAACATCTTTGGACTGTGAACGCCCTGCCCGCTCTTTATGACCGTCTACCAGGCTGTGTAAAGAAACAGAGCTCAGGTACTCAACCATTTTTTGCGTCAGCGTGCTCCACAGCTCATGTGTCATACACGGGCCGCTGTCATCACCACAGTTTTCCTTGCCGGCACATTGGGTGGCATCAAGCGGTTCGTCTACGGCAAAAATAATGTCAGCAACTGTTACATCCTTCGGATTTCGCGCCAGGCTGTATCCACCACCTGGCCCGCGGGTACTTTCGACCAGCTCGCTGCGGCGCAGACGGCCAAACAATTGCTCGAGGTAAGACAGCGAAATCTTCTGCCGCTCACTGATACCCGCAAGCGTCACAGGCCCCTGATGCTCACGCATAGCAAGGTCAATCATCGCGGTCACTGCAAAACGTCCTTTGGTGGTAAGTCGCATTTCCTTCTCCTCTCAGGGCAATCCCGAGTAGTTAGGTCAACTATATCAAATTCCCGACTGAATTAGTCGGTATTCCCACAAAACCTTTCAGCCTTTCAGCTATTTGTCCTGGACAATATACGCGCTTTCACGGCAAATGACCAATTGGTTCTTTTTGTGACCGTAAAGTCATTCCTATATGTGGGCTTAATTCCCAAATTCAAGTCATAAAAAGCGCCTGAACTTTGCCCCGCCCCATGAATATCAGCACCGCAACCGAATTAAAAAAGCGCCCGGTGAAGGCGCTTTTTCGCCGGGTCACCAGGCACGGTCAGGCAGCGGCCACCTGCGTGGCGCGCCGCTTGGCCACTTCCAGCAGGCCGGAACAGGCATCTTCGAGATAATCGAGTGCTTGTTCAAAGCCACTCTGGCTGCCGTAATACGGATCCGGCACCGTGGCCGACTCGTGATCATTAGCGAAGCGCATAAGCAACTGAATTTTGTGGGCTGAACCACGCGGTGCGATTTGCTGCAGCAATGCGTGGTTGTCCCAGTCCATTGCGAGGATGAGATCAAAGTCCTCGAAATGCTGGGCAGTGACTTTGGTGGCACACAAATCAGAAATGTCATAACCCCGTTTAATCACCGCCAGCTGTGCCCGCTGATCAGGAGACTCTCCTTCGTGAAACGCATGTGTGCCTGCCGAGGATACGGATACCACTTGCTGCAGTCCGGCCTGTTCAATCAATTGCCTGAACACCCCCTCAGCCATTGCTGATCGGCATATGTTGCCCATACAAACAAATAGCACACGGGTATTCATCGCAAAAGTCATCGGCTCTCTTTTTCCCATTTTTAATTTCCGATTAGTAGGTGTTAGTTATAGTTGAGATACCAACCCAACCCCGCGAACAGGCCTCCCATGGCACACCGCAAATCATGCGGCTCTGTCCGGAACGAAGGGCACTACGTTTCCGCTGGCATTCGCCCCGAATGCCTGCTCCCTTAAGAGAGACAGCTGATCTCGCATTTTTGCTGCCTTCTCAAACTCAAGGTTCCTTGCGTGCTCGAGCATTAATTTCTCAAGCCGTTTAATTTCTTTCGCCAGGCCTTTCTCGCCCAGTTTTTCAAACGCCACCGCAGTTGCCGACTGAGCGTCCCGCTCTTCTTGCCGGGTCTTGCTCTTGCCGTCGTAAACACCGTCAATCAGTTCACGAATTTGCTTGGATACACCACGTGGAGTGATACCGTGTTTTATATTGAACGCTTCCTGAGCACTGCGTCGTCGATTGGTTTCCCGGATAGCGCGCTGCATCGAATCGGTTTCTCTGTCCGCATACAAAATAGCGGTACCGTTAATATTGCGCGCCGCGCGACCAATGGTTTGAACCAGGCTGCGTTCGGAACGCAGAAACCCTTCTTTGTCAGCATCAAGGATAGCAACCAGTGACACTTCGGGAATATCCAGACCTTCGCGCAACAGGTTGATACCGACCAACACATCGAAAGTACCCAGCCGAAGATCACGCAGAATCTCAACCCGCTCGACAGTGTCAATATCGGAATGCAGGTAACGTACTTGCACGCCGTTATCGGACAGGTAATCAGTGAGCTCTTCAGCCATTCGTTTGGTGAGTGTCGTCACCAGCACCCGATCACCTTTGCCAACCCGCTCATGGATTTCGGACAATAAGTCGTCTACCTGGGTAGATGCGGGTCGTATCAGTACCGTCGGGTCGACCAGTCCGGTGGGTCGTACCAACTGCTCTACTACCTGCCCGGTATGCTCACTTTCATAGGTTGACGGGGTTGCCGAAACAAAGACGGTTTGACGGGCCCGCTCTTCGAACTCTTCAAATTTCAACGGCCGGTTGTCCATTGCTGACGGCAAACGGAAGCCGTATTCAACCAGGGTCTGTTTGCGCGAGCGATCGCCTTTGTACATGGCACCGATCTGCCCCATCATGACGTGGCTTTCGTCAATGATCATCAGCGCGTCTTCAGGCAGATAATCAATCAGGGTTGGTGGCGGCTCACCCGGTGCAGCCCCCGAGAAATGCCGGGAATAGTTTTCAATCCCTTTGCAAAAACCGAGCTCGGTCAACATTTCGAGATCAAAGCGGGTTCGCTGCTCCAGTCGCTGCGCTTCAACAAATTTCCCGTCGCCATTAAACTGACCCAGTCTTTCAGTAAGCTCTGTCTTTATGGTTTCGACGGCTGCCAGTACGCGCGCACGCGGAGTGACATAGTGCGACGAAGGATAAACCGTAAAGCGCGGAATTTTCTGACGCACCCGCCCGGTTAACGGATCGAACAATTGAATGGTTTCCACTTCGTCGTCAAACAGGTCAATACGAACCGCAAGCTCAGCATGCTCGGCCGGGAAAACATCAATCTGGTCGCCACGCACGCGGAATGTTCCACGTGAAAAATCAGTTTCGTTGCGCTTGTATTGCATGGACACCAGACGTTGCAATACGTCACGCTGCGACATCTTGTCGCCAATTCGAAGCGTCATAACCATGGCGTGATAGTCGGCAGGGCTACCGATGCCATAGATACATGACACGCTGCCGATAATGACGGTATCGCGACGCTCGAGCAAAGACTTGGTTGCCGACAAACGCATTTGCTCAATGTGTTCGTTGATTGACGAGTCTTTCTCAATAAACAAATCACGCTGCGGAACGTAGGCTTCGGGCTGGTAATAGTCGTAATAGGAAACAAAATATTCGACGGCATTGCGCGGAAAGAACTCGCGCATCTCGGCGTACAACTGGGCGGCGAGGGTTTTATTTGGTGCCAGAACCAAAGCCGGTCGGCCAAGACGGGCAACCATATTCGCAATAGTGAAAGTTTTGCCAGACCCAGTGACCCCAAGGAGGGTCTGATAACTCAGCCCGTCCTCGATCCCCTCGACCAGGGCCGCAATCGCCTCGGGTTGATCCCCTGCTGGCTCAAACGGCTGAAAAAGCTGAAACGGGCTATCCGGGAAGCTCACAAATTTTGCTTGCGCCAGACCGGCTGCAACCGCCGTTTCCGGGGCTTTAGCCTCGCTTTGCGTGATACGATTCTCAGTCAAATCAGACGTTTCCAGGGGCCGCGGACACCAAACAATAACTTTACAAAAGTTGTTTGCTGTCAGTTAGTTACACCAGTTACCTACCATCACTTCTAAGTTTTGGGAGATTTCACCGGCAACGGAAGATTATGTGCGCGGCCGGTAGCCAATGTCTAGTGGTTTGCATAAAATTAGGGCAAGCATCAGTCCAAAACTTTGTTTCTTTTTGATCCCACCCACTTCCCACCGGTTTCCGACCCCAGACAATATGAAGTCAAGTCCATTCGCCCAGGTAGAACTCGCCCCACGTGATCCAATTTTAGGAATAACCGAACTATTCAAAAAAGACCCAAGAACGACAAAAGCGAATCTTGGTTCCGGGGTCTACTCAGACGAAGACGGCAATGTGCCACTGCTCAAAGCGGTGTTACAGGCGGAGCGAGCGCTGGTAAATGAAGCCAACCCACGAAACTACTTGCCAATGGAAGGTTTTGACGCTTACAACCGCCAGGTTCAGTACTTGTTATTTGGTGAGACCTCCCCGTTGCTGGCCGCTGGCCGGGTGGCAACATTTGAGACCCTGGGCGGCACCGGTGCATTGAAGGTTGGTGCAGACTTTTTACGCCGGCTCGACAAAAGCAGCTGCGTATACATCTCGGACCCATCATGGGCGAACCACCAGGCAATTTTTGAATTTGCCAATTTTGAGGTGAAAACCTACCCGTACTACGACGCCAGTAAACAAGATGTTGATTTTGACGGCATGTTAAGCGGCCTGCGGGCGATGCCTGCTGGCTCTGTTGTGGTGTTACACGTTTGCTGCCATAACCCAACCGGCATTGACCTGACCCCAGCCCAGTGGGCTGACGTGGTTGCCGTCTGCGCTGAGAAAGGGCTGGTGCCGTTTCTGGATATGGCCTATCAGGGTTTTGCGAAAGGCATTGACGAAGATGCGGTTGCACTCAGGTTGTTTGTAGAATCAGGCCAGAGTTGCCTGGTCGCCAGTTCGTTTTCGAAGTCCTTCTCACTGTACGGTGAGCGCATCGGTGCGCTAAGCATCATCACCGCCAATGCTGACGAAACTGAACGGGTTGTCAGCCAGGTGAAGCGGTTTATTCGAACCAATTACTCCAACCCGCCAATCCACGGGGCGTCACTGGTCGCCACAATTCTTGCGAGTAAAGAGTTGCGCCAGCTGTGGGAAGAAGAACTGGCCACGATGCGCAACCGGATCAAGGCGATGCGCGAAGGCCTGGTCAGTCGCCTGGCCAAGAAAAACCCGGGTCGCGATTTCAGTTTTATTGCCACTCAGCAAGGAATGTTTTCTTTTTCTGGACTCAATGCCAACCAAGTCGAACGCATGGCAACGGAATTTGGTATTTACGCAGTTTCCAGTGGTCGTATCTGCGTAGCGGCAATTAACAAACACAATATAGATACTGTGGCCCAAGCCATGGCCACTGTCATCCAGGAGGATGTTGCCGCATGAGTATGATTACCCTGGCCGAACTGGCGACCCGAATACCCGACGGCATCAAACTGGCCGTGCCAAAAGACGATACCGGCGTTTCGGTGGCGGCCATTGTTGCCCTGGTTCGTCGCGGTATTAAGAACCTGCACCTGGTTTGTCTGCCAACATCGGGCCTGCCGGCAGAGCTACTCATTGGCGCGGGCTGCGTCCGCACGCTGGAAACCTCTGCCATAACCCTTGGTGAATACGGTGCCGCCCCCCAATTTGGGCGAATCGCAAAAGACGGTAGCGTCAAACTGGTTGATGCAACCTGCCCCGCGGTTTACGCTGGCATGCAGGCTAGCCAGAAAGGGATTCCGTTCATCCCGTTGCGCGGTATTTTTAATTCGGACCTGCTCGCCAATCGCGCAGACTGGACCATTATAGATAATCCGTTTACTGCGGACGACCCAATTGTTGCGATTGGTGCTATCGACCCCGATGTAGCCTTGTTTCACGCTGAAGCCGGTGACCGTTTTGGCAATGTATTTATGGGTCGTAATCGTGACTGCCTGCTAATGGCACACGCATCCAAGGCCAGTTTCTGTACGGTCGAGACAATTGTCGAAGGCAACCTGCTTGACGACCCGGCACGGGCCGGCGCCGTGGTGCCGGCGATGTATCTTGATGGGGTTGCCCACGTGCCGCAGGCTGCCTGGCCGGTTGGCTTTGGTGATGACTATCCGGTGAATGATCAGTGGATGAAGCGTTACGTCAGCGAAGCCCGCGATTGCGCCGGGTTTGATGCCTGGCTTGACGATCTGATTGATCAGGCACCGTGGGCGGCAGAAGTCGAGTCGATTGCCAAAACCGATGTCGATAAAGCCAGAATTGATACAGCCGCTACTGAACGCCAGAAAAGCTGATGGCGTCGACCTCACCCGTTGCCCGCCACGAACTACTCGCTTTTACCATTTCCCGCTTGCTGTCTGGCATACGCCATGTAGCGGTTGGCGCATCGTCGCCAATTCCCGGCTCCGGCGCCCTGCTCGCCCGCGCTTTGGCACATGCGCGTGGCGAATTACTACGGGTCTCAATTCTCGGCTCGCGCAAGCACAACAGCTTCACTAACGGCGGGGTCGAGATATTTGACCTGGCGGCCCAGGGACGCATTGATGCCTTCTTTTTAGGCGGCGGCCAGATTGATGCCCAGGCCAACATCAATCTTGTTGGGGTTGGAGATTATCCGCAGCACGACGTGCGCTGGCCAGGCTCTTTCGGGTCTGCCTATTTATATCACCTGGTGCCGCGGGTTATTTTGTTCCGGGAAGAACACAGCCGTCGGGTGCTGGTGCCACAAGTGTCGTTTGTCTCTGCGGCCGGGCCGGAGAAAAACCCAGGGCATTTCCGAACCGGCGGCCCGTATGGCCTGTTGACCAACCGCTGCTTATTCACCTTTGACAAACAAACCAGGCGTTTTTGCCTGTCCAGTCTGCACCCTGGCCATACCCTGGAAGAGATTCGGGACGAAACCGGATTCGATTTTGACGTGACGGCAGATCTGGCAGAAACACCGTTGCCATCCTCCGATATTCTCTCCCTCATGCGTGGCGACATCCGCGAGCAAATCGCTGAAACCTACCCCCGGTTTGCGCAGATGATTGCCGACGAGCTAGCCGCCGGTCAGCCCTGAAGCAACGTGTCGGCAAATTTCTGACGCAAGCCGTGCAAACCAGGGCCGCAAGCTGATACAATTTTCGGCTGATCCCCGATAGCTCAGTTGGTAGAGCGACGGACTGTTAATCCGCAGGTCCCAGGTTCGAGCCCTGGTCGGGGAGCCAGCAAAATCAAGCTAAAGATTCCAGTACCAGAGATTCCAGTACTTAGGGCACTTAGACCAGATAGCGTGTCTAAGTGCTTTTTTGCTTCGGTTTTTTGCTTCTATTGACGGACTGGCGTGCCCCCGACTCGTTCCCCGGAGAACCAGTGCAGTGATTGACCTTCGCTCCGATACCGTCACTGCGCCGTGCGACGGGATGCGCGCGGCGATTGCCCAAGCGCCGGTGGGGGATGACCAGTTTGGTGAAGACCCGTCCGTCAATCAGCTGCAGGAACGGGTAGCGCAGCTGTTGAACAAGCCGGCTGCGCTTTGGTTCCCAACCGGAACGATGGCCAATCAGGTGGCACTTAAGCTGTTCACCCGCCCGGGCGACGATGTCATTGTCAGCCGGCAAAGTCACGCGATATGGCATGAAGGCGGCGGCTCCGGCGCAAATGCCGGGGTGCAGTTTACGGAAGTCGGTGATCGCGGCGTTTTTACCGCTGCGCAGTTTGAGGAGGCGATTAAGCCGCGCAATCATCCGATGTATCCGCCCACCACCTTGGTTGAAATTGAAAATACCCACAACCGGATGGGCGGGGTGGTATTTGAGCATGAACAAGCAGAGAAAATCTGCGCGCTTGCGCGAACGCACAAGATTTCGACATACCTGGATGGCGCAAGGCTTTGGAATGCCGCCCTGGTGTCAGGTCAGTCACCTGCGACTTTGTGCGCGCCGTTCGACCTGACAATGGTGTCGCTCTCGAAAGGCCTTGGCGCACCTGGCGGTTCACTGCTGGTCGGTGATGCGCAGCTAATGCAGATGGCGCTGCGCTTTCGGCGCATGCTCGGCGGTGCCATGCGCCAGGTTGGCATTTTCGCCGCAGCAGGCGCTTACGCGCTGGAGCACAACATGGCGCGGCTTGAACAAGACCATCATAACGCGCGTGCGATTGCTGCAGTGCTCGCGCGCTGTCGACATCTGCAAATTGATGAAGCATCGGTGCAAACCAACATTCTGGTTTTTCAAACCAGCGGGTTCGACCCGCAGGCGCCTGATGCACCTACCCTTGTGCAACGCGCACGGGATCGAGGCGTATTGGCGTTTGCTTTTGACCGACGCACGATTCGTATCGTTACCCATCGGGATGTCACTGCCGCGGACTGCACGAATGCTGCGCAAATTTTGGTTGCATGCGCCATGCCATGATTCGGCTACCAATCAGAGGTGAATATCACCGAACAAAAGATGGTAGCCACAGCGATATTGCCGGAAAGCCAACAATCACAGCCAGCCTGAACAAATCAGCTACCCAGAATGGTGTTACACCTTTGAATATTGTTGCCGTGCTAACGTCTGGCAGCACGCCGCGCAGAACAAAAACGTTTAAGCCCACCGGCGGCGTGATCAAACTGATCTCGGTAATTACAACGACCACAATACCAAACCATACCGGGTCGTAACCGAGTGAGCTCACCAGCGGAAAGAAGATCGGCACCGTCAGCAGGATCATCGACAGGCTTTCGAATACGCAGCCCAGCAACACATAGATCACCAGAATCGCCGTAATCACCAGCCATGGCGTGTCCTGGTATTGGCCAGCGATACTTAGCAGGGTCTGAGGAAATTCGGTGAGATTGATGAAGTTGGCAAACAGCAGCGCACCGATTAACACCATGAACAACATTGCGGTGGTAGCGGCACTTTCGAGCAATACATCCATCATCGTTCGCCAGTTCAGGGTGCGCCGGCTCAGTGCGAACAGGAAAGCACCAAAGGCACCGATCCCTGCCGCTTCGGTTGGGCTGAACACGCCCCCGTAGATTCCGCCCATCACGATGGCAAACAACAGCAACACGCCCCAGACTCTCGACAAGGCGGCGCGTCGTTGCGGCCAATCTTGCTTTTCTGCCGCCGGACCGGCATTGGGCCGCACTGCCACGACCGCGCGCACTGCCAACATGTAGAAACCAATGCCGAGTATGCCGGGCAGCACACCGGCTGCAAACAATTTTCCAATGCTGGTTTGAGTCAGAATGCCGTAAATCACCAACAGAACTGACGGCGGAATCAATATACCCAGGGTGCCGCCCGCAGCGACCGAGCCGGCGGCCAGGTCGTCGGCATATTTGTAACGCCGCATCGACGGCATGGCCACTTTGGCCATGGTGGCCGCAGTAGCGAGCGATGATCCACAGATGGCGCTGAAGCCGCCACAGGCGACGATTGTTGCCATCGCCAGGCCGCCTTTGCGATGACCAAGAAACGCGTTGGAGGCAGTGTAGAGTTCTTCGGATAGTCGCGCGCGCGACACCAAATTACCCATCAGAACAAACAGCGGTACGACAGACAATTCATAGTTGATGCCGGCATCAAACGCGGTCTGACCAACATTAGACAGAGCACCTTGCCAGCCAACAATTGAGACCATGCCCAGGGTGCCGGCGATGACCATGGAAAATGCCACCGGCACTCTTATAAAAGAAAGCGCCAGCAAACCGGCTAGTCCGATCAGAGCAGGTGTCAAGCGGCGCTCGCTCCCGGCGAAGTATTTTCGGCCTGCTCTTTATGCTCAGCAGCCGTGTGTGGCCACATAAACATGGCGAACAACAAAACGGCGTTCACCACGCACAGCACGGCCATAAACAGGCTAAACGGCCACAACGGCAGGTAAAGCTCGTCGGTGGCGCCGTCAAAGCGATGGTGATCCATTGAGCGCTGCCCCAGACGCCAGCCAATGACGAGCATGGCCACCGCACAAATTAGCGTAACGATACGCCGCTGCACTGCTTTCAGTCCGGGCGGAATGAAGTTATCGAGCAAGTCGATTGTGACATGCTCCTGGCGCAAGGTCACCACCGGCAATGCACAAAAAATAATAAACGGCATCATGAGCGAGATGATTTCGTAAGCGGCCGGCAGCGGGCGTGAAAAGAGATACCGCCCCGCAACGTCCAGGAAGGTAAACATCATCATCATGAAAAGCGCAGCGCAGGCAACCCAACCCAGATATCGGGCGGGTTTACCTGCGATCCATTCAGGTGCGGACCTCGCGCGCTGGCTCATAGACTCATAGACTCATTGACTCATTGACTCATTGATGCCAATTTAACAACGTCACCGTGCTACTTATTCAGCGCTTTGACCTGATCACGGAAATACTGCAGGATCGCCGCGCCATCATGACCGGCCGCGGTTGCCGCCTTCACATAGTCGCCTTCCCACTGCACGTTAAGTTTCTTCACTTCATCGACCAGGCTGTCCGGCGCGATTTGAATCTTGTTACCCGCGGCCAGCATTTCTTTCTTGCCATTGTCGTTAATCAAGTCCCAGGCCTTGCCGGCCTGCTCTGCAAAGGCCACACCGGAATGTTTGTCGATGACAGCTTTTTGCTCCGGGGTCATTGCCTCATATTTTTTCTTGCTGATGAAAAGATAATGACTGGAAGAATACAAGCCACCCGGAATATAGGTCGAGAACGGCACCAGCTTGGTGATCTTGAAACTGCCCAGTGACTCAAACGGGAAGGTGATGCCGTCGGCCACGCCAGTGGACAGAATTTCATAAGATTTGGGCGCTGGCTGGCGAATCGGAACGCCGCCCCAGGCCTCCACCAGCTTGAGCGGAATCGGGCCGCCGGTACGCATCTTCTGGCCCTTCATGTCCTCAGGCTTCATAATGAATTTTTTGCTGTGGTGAATCAGACCGGGGCCATGAGTGTTCATGCCGATCAAATGAACCCCTTCGTACAGGTTTTTGTCCGCCAGGAACTTTTCATGGGTCTTTTGCAGCGCGATCGAAGTACCCACTGCTGTATCACCCAGCATTGGCAGCTCGGCAAAGAGATAAGCAGCAAACCGTTTGGGTGCATACCCGTGGACCGTGAATGCTGCGTCAATCTGGCCGGTTCGTACGGCATCCAAATGAGCCGGCGGTGAGCCTACCGGCTTGGGCAGGCGCTTGAATTTTATTGAGCCGCCGCTTTCCTTTTCAATAGTTTCCATCCACGGGATGTACAAAGCAACGTTGATTGGATGGGTCCAGGGGACCCAAGAGGAATAGGTGAGCGTTACCGGTTCGGCCAGCGCGGCGCTTGCGAAGATCAAACTGGACGTGACCGCCATGGCGGCTTTTTCGAGGGTCTTCTTCATTGTCGTCTCCTTAGTGTTGACGCCATTGTGGCCGCTAAACACCTGTCCGGCAAGTCGTGCCCGGCTATCGCAATAACGGGGTTGAACGCGGCTTCCAGGCTGATTGCCGAATTAGCCAACGTGGACGGATTGACCGACGTGGCACTCACCAGGGCGGCCTGTCCGCTTTACCCCCCGTGCCCCGGGACGGTGCGCCAAATCGTCGGCCAGACGGCCTATCTGCCAGGAAGAATCTGATGCGTCACGATACCGTTGGCACGGAGTGTCTGCCAGTCGGGATACCAGATTTTAGTACTGGGGGTACTCGCGACTCGCGAAAGAAACTGCGAATCGATTCCGGGGTGTGTGTAAAGGCGACGATAGTCGTCTATCGTTTCGTACAAATAAGTGCGTTCACCGACAAAAAGGGCGTTACTTGGCCGATGAAAACCGATTAGTGCGCGTGGATGTGACCAGCGCTGGGTGCCTGCAAGAAAAGCAATCGTGCACGCACTCGCACAGGCTTGATCTACCCTGGTTCGTAAACCAGCTTTACGAATTGCACCGGCCAATGCAAATCCTTCAGACAGTAAGCCCCCTTCGCTGTTCAGAACAACGGTCGCTAAATCTTTGTCGCTTTGTAACGTGTCGACGAGACGTTGCGCAGTTCCCTGCCCAAGCCGACCGGAAATTTCTATCTGGCCCGATAAACGATTGACAACAACACTTGCCGGACGCTGATAAATTGCCGGTGTGTTAACCGGCAGCAGTTGGCGGTAAACGGCAATGGCTTGGCTGGGTGCTAACGAACGAATGCGTCGCAGTCGGTTGGCAATGACGAGACAGGCGCTGAGGTTTTGCTCTACGTGTGACGCGGGTTGTTGTGACACCCCGATCGGCCCGACCGGCCTTGCCGCTACGGCTGAATTGGCCGAATTGGTAACTTGCATTTGGTGGTCAGCAGAATGCGCGGTTTGAATAGCTGACGAGGCCGTTGCACCTGGCTGGGTCGCGCGAACAATGCGCACCATGATGTCAACATGTCGCTGGCGAAGATCCGGCCGCAAGGTCGCAAATAGTGACTGCATAACGTCATGACCTGCCCGCCCCCCTTCAAGAGCTTGTTCGCAGCGCGACGGCTGATGCAATCCGTACCAGGCATAGGTATCGGCTTTTACTGAGAAAAATTCGGGGAGCAACGCATCCGGCATGTTACTGGTCAGTTCACGCAGACGCGGGGCCATAGCAAGTTGAAAGTCGCGGATACGCTGGTTGACAAGGCTCGCGGGGAGTTGCTGACGGTCAATCTCAACCAGTGACGCGACCAGCGCTGTCCAGTCGGACCGATAACGATCGGCAAGCGCATCCATCAGCGGCTCGGCACGCAATAACTCATTGATCTCATCGCTCAACCCAACGGACTTCCTGACAACCGGATTGCCAGGCAACGTCGATGGAGACGCGCATGCGGCGAGGATCGTGATCAGCAGGAGTGCCAAAACATGGTGGTAGTCAATTTTCAAAACGGGTTTCGTTGGCGAAATAGGGGAAATTGGGGGAAATGCACACCAAAAACTGGTGACCCCTTAGTGTGTCGTGCGTCGAAGCACGGGTACCGGACATAAGTCTCGCCCCGGGCGACTCACGAGCGTAAACCGCCAAAAAACGCTAACCAACTAGCCACGATACCGCGCAGCGTCAACCCCGCCGACAGGCATTCGATATAGTTAACAC